>VAYS01000010.1 GCA_005883215.1 Actinomycetota bacterium | reverse complement strand
CTGGCCGAGCATCGGGCCACCCTGGCGCCCCTGCTGGCCTCGATCTCCCCGCGCGAGCGCACGGTGCTCCAGCTGCGCTTCGCCGAGGACCTCACCCAGGCGGAGATCGGCGCCCGCATCGGCGTCTCGCAGATGCAGGTGTCGCGGCTCATCCGCCAGACCCTCGCCCGACTGCGCGCCGCGGCCGAGGAGTAGTCGTGGCCGAGGTCGCGCTGCTCGACGTGGACGGGACGCTGGTAGACAGCAACTACCACCACGCGCTGGCCTGGTACCGGGCCTTCCGCCAGCACGGAGTGACGCTTCCCCTGTGGCGCGTCCACCGCGAGATCGGCAAGGGCGGCGATCAGCTGGTGTCCAGCCTGGCCGGGGAGCGCTTCGAGGATGACCACGGTGAGGACGTGCGCGGCGCGGAGAAGGTCCTCTACCGAGAGCTCATCCACGAAGTGGCGGCGCTGGAGGGCGCGCGGGAGCTGATCGAGGACCTCAAGCGCGACGGGGCGGAAGTGATCCTGGCCAGCTCGGCCAAGCAAGACGAGGTTGAGCACTACGTGGACCTGCTCGACGCTCGCGAGCTCGCCGACGCCTGGACCACGTCGGCCGACGTGGACGCAACCAAGCCCGCACCCGACCTCGTCCAGAGCGCGCTCGCCCGGGCGAGCGGAGACGGTGCCGCGATGCTCGGCGACTCGGTCTGGGACTGCATCGCGGCTCGGCGCGCCGAGGTGAAGACCGTGGCTGTGCTGACCGGTGGGTTCTCCAAGGCCGAGCTCGAGGAAGCCGGTGCGCTGGCGGTCTACTCCTCGATCGTCGAGCTACGCGAGCACCTGGCCGAGACGCCGCTAACCGGCTGACCTGCGGCCGCCCGGCGCAGTGGGCGCCGGCGGGGCCCGCCCCCGGTGGCATGGATCCGGCGGGCCCGGGGTAGACCTGCGCCATGGAGGTACCCTCGCCAGCCCCCGGCGAGACGCCGACCCCGGTGGTGCCCGAGACGCCGGACGTGCCCGCCCCCGGCGAGTCGCCGACCCCGGCGGTGCCCGACTCCCCGTCGGTGCCCGAGCCCGATCCGGCGCGGGCGCCCGAGCCCGCGCCCGAGCCGGTGACCCCCGAGCCCGACCCACCCCGCGAGGAGCCGATCGAGCCTCCGAGCCGCTGAGGTGCTACCCCGCGCCGGCCGGCGCCTTGCGCTACTCGGCGCCAGGGGCATGCCCCGCCGCGTCGGTTTGAGCGGCTGGGGCCGGGGAAACCCAACGCTGAGAGATCTAGCGAAGGAGGAAGCCGTGGCCGAGAAGCTGAAGGGCAAGCGGGTGGCGATCCTGGCCACCGACGGAGTCGAGCAGGTGGAGCTCACCGAGCCGCGCAAGGCGGCCGAGAACGAAGGCGCCCAGGTCGATCTGGTCGCCCTTCGCGAGGGCGAGATCCAGGGATTCGAGCACCTGGACAAGGGAGACCGGTTCCCGGTCGACCGGACCGCCTCCCAGGCCGATGCCGAAGACTACGACGCGCTAATCCTCCCGGGCGGCGTGGCCAACCCCGACGAGCTGCGCACCGACCGCGACGCGGTCTCCTTCGTGCTGGCGTTCGCCAGCGCCAAGAAGCCGATCGCGGCGATCTGCCACGCGCCGTGGACGCTCGCGGAAGCGGGCGTCGTCAAGAACCGCACGTTGACCTCTTGGCCTTCCCTCAAGACCGACATCACCAACGCCGGCGGCAACTGGGTCGATGAGGAGGTCCACGTCGACAACGGCCTGGTCACCAGCCGCAAGCCCGACGACCTCCCCGCCTTCTGCGCCAAGCTGGTGGAGGAGTTCTGCGAGGGTCGGCACGAAAGGGCCCCCGAGCCCCAGGGCGTCGCCAGCGCCTAGCGTTGGGGCGCCGGGGCGGCCGCCGCGGACCCCGCGGTGGCCCCCGCCACGGCGCAACTGCGCCTGCGCCGGTGGGAATCGGGGCGCGTTTTGGGTAACACTGGGGGCATGCCTCGCGCAATTTGGACCGGTGCGATCAGCTTCGGCCTGGTCAGCGTGCCCGTAAAGCTCTACAGCGCCGTCTCGCGAAAGGCGGTGCGCTTTCACCAGCTGCACGCGGCCGACGGTGTCCGCATTCAGCAAAAGCGGGTGTGCCCCGCCGACGGCGAAGAGGTCCCCTACGAGGAGATCGTCAAGGGCTATGAGATCGCCCCGGACCGCTACGTGGTGATCGAGCCCGAGGAGCTCGAGGCGCTCGATCCCAAGCGGACGCGGACGATCGAGATCGAGGACTTCGTCGACCTGACCGAGACATGATCTTCGCCGACGAGGTGGTCCCGCCCGAGCGCTTGGACGAGCTCGACGTCGAGGAGGACGTAAAGACCAACGAGCGCGAGCTCACCATCGCTCGCCAGCTCGTCGACTCGCTCGCCGGAACGTTCGAGCCGGGCAAGTACCACGACTCCTATCGCGAGGAGGTGCTCGAGCTGATCGAGCGCAAGGCCCAGGGCGAGGAGATCGCGGTGCAGCCCGTCGCCGAGGAGCCGGCCGGCGAGGTGCCCGACCTGATGAGCGCCTTGAAAGCAAGCCTCAACGAGGTTCGCCGGCGCACCGGCGACACCGACGGAGCCGGCGAGCCCAGCCGGGCCGGCGCGCGGGCTCGCCCCAGCCGCCCCCGCCGCTCGACGCCGACCAAGCGGCCCAGCTCCGGCCGCGGAGGCGCCCAGGCCGGCGCCAAGACCCGCGCCAAGGCCGGCGCCAAGACCCGCGCCAAGACCCGCGCCAAGACCGGCGCCAAGCGGGCTCCCGCGGCCTCCCGCAAGTCGTCCACGGCCAAGCGTGCCCGCGGATCGGCGCGCGCGGGCTCCCGCCGCAAGTAGCCGGGGCCCACGTCCGCTCCCGCCGCATCCCCGGCCTCCGGCTTCGCCGCCGCGGCCACGACCGGGCCTCCGGGTGGTCGTCGCCCCCGCCTGCGCCGTTCGGACTGCTCGGGTCCCGGGATTCGTCGCCGGCGCCAGGGCCGCGGGTTTAGCTACCTGGACCCAGACGGCGGGCGGCTGACCGATCCCGCGGTGCTCGAGCGCATCGCCGAGCTGGCAATCCCCCCGGCCTGGAGCGACGTCTGGATCTGCCCCTATCCAGGCGGCCACATCCAGGCGACGGGTACCGACGCTGCCGGTCGCAAGCAGTACCTCTACCACCCGCGCTGGCGCCTGCGCCGCGACCAGCAGAAGTTCGACGACATGCTCGAGTTCGCCCGCGCGCTGCCCAGGCTGCGCCGGGCGGTCAAGAAGGATCTGCGCCGCGGCGACCTCGGTCGCGAGCACGTCCTCGCCTGCGCCGTGCGGCTCCTGGACCGCGGCTTCTTTCGCATCGGCGGTGAGGACTATGCGGCGCGCAACGACAGCTACGGCCTGGCCACGATTCAGCGCCGCCACGTGCGCGCGCGGGGCGTGCAGATCGCGTTTGACTATCCGGCCAAGGGCGGGCGGCGCCGCCGCCAGGTGGTCCAGGACCCCGGGGTTTCACCCGCGATCACGGCGCTCAAGCGCCGCCGCGGGGGCGGCCCGAAGCTGCTCGCCTACCGCAGCGGGAGGCGTTGGGTCGAGGTGCGCTCGGACGACATCAACGACTATCTCAAGGCGGTCACCCGAGGCGACTTCTCGGCCAAGGACTTTCGCACCTGGAACGCGACGGTGCTGGCGGCGGTGGCCCTCGCCGTCTCGGGTGCCGCTCGCCGATCGAAGACCGCGCGCCGGCGCGCGATCGTGCGCGCCACCGAGGAGGTCGCGCATTACCTCGGCAACACCCCGGCGGTGGCCCGGGCCTCGTACATCGATCCCCGCGTATTCGACCGCTTTCGCGATGGTCTGACCATCGCCCCCGCGCTGATGCCGATGGACGTCGACGGGGACGAGCCCGCGATCCAGGGGCCCGTGGAGGAGGCCGTGCTCGACCTGCCGGCAGCGTCGGTACCCGTCGCCTGGATGTGGCCGCCTGGATAGGGGCAGATCCAGACGTCGCTCCAGGCCGGGGGGATTGCCAGCTCGGCGATGCGCTCGAGCACCGCGGGATCGGTCAGCCGCCCGCCGTCTGGGTCAGGTCGATCACCAGCTGAGAGGTGCCCGTGTCGATCAGCTCGGTGACGCGCTGCTTGAACTCCGGCGCGGTGAACAGATCGATCTCGCCGCTGACGGCTACCGCCTGGCGGGCGTCGTCGAGCTTCTCGTCTATGACCCTGAAGTCGTTCGGCATGTCGGGCCCGCTGAGTCTATCCCCGCCCCGAGGGGCTGGACGCGCCGACGGCGAACCTCAGGCCGATGAGCAGCGTCTGTGTTCCGTCCTCGCCCTCCTGCACCGAAATCGAGTCGGACACGCGTTCAAGTACGTTGCCCAGGCCCGGGATCGCGGCGCGCTCGAGGATCGCCTGGCCGCCGGGCGCGACCAGCGGGCCGAGTCGCAACTCCAGCTCGCCCGCCCGGCTGGAGACGTTCATCGTCACCCGCCCATCGGGAACGTGCTCGGCGCTGTGGGCGGCCAGCGTGTCGACCACCAGCAGGGCATCGTCCAGGCGGTCGACCGGGCAGTCGGCGCGGGCGGCGAGCATGGCCACCACGCGACCCATGACCGGGGCCACCAGCGGACCGCTGACCACCCTTACGCGGGCCGAGTTGGTTCGGGTCCCCTCACCCCCCCGCGGCGGGGTCACGTTAGCCGTCCCTGCGGGGACGCTGGCCGTCGGATGCGTCCAGGCGGAAGGTCATGCGCACCTCGGTGCAGTCGTCCTCGCCGCTGCCGAGCGCGACCGTCTCCGACAGCGTGGCGATCAGCGGTAGGCCGAGGCCCAGCCCCGGACTGTTGGGGCGCGGCGCGATGCCGCGGCCCTCGTCGCGCACCACCACCGTCAGCTTGCGCTCGGGACCGATCGACGCCTCGATCTCCATCGGCCCCTCGTCCCCGTTATAGGCGTGGACCACGACGTTCGTGCACGCCTCGGTGATCGCGAGCTTGATGTCGGAGAGGGTGCCCGTATCGATGTCGAGCGTTTCGCCCAGCGCGCCCAGAGCGTGGCGCACCACGGCGACGTTCTCGGCCCGGGCGGGAAGGGTGAGCTCGATCTGGGGAATCGTGGACGGCATGGGGACAAGCGCTATCCGGACGGCCCGGCGATGATGGCGGTCGTCCTGGACCCCGGGCCGTTTCGGCCGGCTTCGGGTTGATCATTCCCCGACGAGGTGATTTCAGTCATACGGCGTGTGCATCGCGACCCCTGGTCGCTGGGCCGGCGGGTCCGCGCACGGACCACAGCCCGGTTCGGCCCCAGAGGATATGGGCCGTGGGCGCCCCGAGCGGACCTTCTTTGCCGGGAGCGCCGCTGCTACGCTGTTTTCCCGCCTCAGGTGCCCGCGCCGCCGTCCCGGGGAGCACTCATATGAGCCGTCACGTCACGCCTGGTCAGGCCCCGGGTCTCTACGACCCTCGCTTCGAACATGACGCCTGCGGCGTAGCCCTCGTGGCGCGCCTGGACAACCATCCCACGCGGGAGGTGATCGACCGCGGGCTGCTCGCGCTGGAGAACCTCGAGCACCGCGGGGCCACCGGCGCCGATCCGCGTACCGGAGACGGGGCGGGGATGCTGCTCCAGACGCCCGACGCCTTCCTGCGCTCGGTCGTCGACTTCGAGCTGCCCGCCCCGGGCCGCTACGGCGTCGCCGTCTGTTTCTTGCCGCGCGACGAGGCGCGCCGCGCCAAGCTCGAGCAGCTGCTCGAGCACAACACTCGCCTGGAGGGCCAGGAGGTCCTTGGGTGGCGCGACGTCCCGGTCGATGGAGAGCACGTCGGCAGCACCGCGGCGGCGTGCCAGCCCCTCATCCGCCAGCTGTTCGTGGCCGCGGGCCCCGAGCACGACATCGACCAGGACGCCTTCGAGCGCAAGCTCTACGTCATCCGGCGGGTATGCGAGCTGGCGTCGGGACCCGACCTGTACATGGCCAGCTTCTCCTCGCGCACGCTGGTCTACAAGGGCATGCTCATCGCCCATCAGCTCCCCGGGTTCTATCCCGATCTGACCGATGGGCGGCTGCGCAGCGCGATGGCGTTGGTGCACTCGCGCTTCTCCACCAACACGTTCCCGAGCTGGGAGCTCGCCCATCCCTATCGGGTCATCGCCCACAACGGCGAGATCAACACCCTGATGGGCAACGTCAACTGGATGCGCGCGCGCGAGAGTGAGCTGGCCTCGGAGCTGTTCGGAGACGACTTGGCCAAGGTGCTCCCGGTGGTGCGCCCCGGGGGCTCGGACTCGGCGACGTTCGACAACGTGCTCGAGCTGCTGATGCTCGCCGGGCGCTCGTTGCCCCACGCGGTGATGATGATGATCCCCGAGGCCTACGAAGGGCGCGAGGACCTGCCGCCAGAGCTGTGCGGGTTCTACGCTTTTCACTCCTGCTACATGGAGCCCTGGGACGGCCCGGCCGCGGTGGCGTTCACCGACGGACGCGTGGTGGGCGCCACGCTGGACCGCAACGGCCTGCGCCCGGGGCGCTGGCTGGAGACCAACGACGGCCACGTCCTGCTGGGCTCCGAATGCGGCCTGCTGGGGGTGGCCCCGGGGAACGTCAAGCGGCTCGGCCGCCTGCAGCCGGGCAAGCTCTTCCTGGTCGACCTCGAGCAGGGGCGCATCGTCGACGACGGCGAGGTCAAGCGCACCGTCTCCAGCCAGCAGCCCTACGACGAGTGGTTCGAGCGCAACGTGGTGCACTTCGACGACCTGCCCGAGCCTCGCTCGGTGCCCGAGCACCGGGCCGAGCCGCTGCGCCTGCGCCAGCTGGCGTTCGGCTACTCCCAGGAGGATCTGCGCGTCCTGCTGACGCCGATGGCGGTCAACGGCGTGGAGCCGGTGGGCTCGATGGGCAACGACCTCTCCCTGGCGGTGCTCTCCGATCAGCACCCGCCGCTGTTCTCCTACTTCAAGCAGCTCTTCGCCCAGGTGACCAACCCGCCCATCGACCCGATCCGCGAGGAGGTGGTCATGAGCCTGCGCACCATCCTGGGCTCCGAGAGCAACCTCCTGGCCGAGTCGCCCGAGCATGCCCACCAGCTCGTGCTCGACCAGCCGATCCTGACCAGCCACGAGCTCGAGCGCCTGCGCCAGGTCCATCACCAGGTCTTCGAGGCGCACACGATCGACATCACCTGGCCGGTGTCCGAGGGGGTCGAGGGCATGCACCGCGCGGTGGCTCGCATCTGCGATGAGGCGAGCGATTGCATCCCGCTCGGCGTCAACATCGTGGTCCTCTCCGACCGCGCCCTGGGTCCCGACCGGGCGGCCATCCCGTCGCTGCTGGCGGTGGCGGCGGTCCACCACCACCTCGTGCGCCTGGGCACGCGCCTGCGCGTCGGGCTGGTGCTCGAGTCTGGCGAGCCGCGCGAGGTCCACCACTTCGCCACGCTGATCGGCTACGGGGCGAGCGCCATCAACCCCTACGTGCTGTTCGAGACGCTCGAGCGGCTGGTCGAGGACGGCATGCTCCCCGACGAGCTCGACTACCAGACTTCGCGGGAGTCCGTGGTCAAGGCGCTGGGCAAGGGCCTGCTCAAGACGATCTCCAAGATGGGGATCTCGACCATCCAGTCCTACTGCGGCGCGCAGATCTTCGAGGCGGTGGGCCTCGAGCGCGAGCTCATCGACCGCTACTTCACCGGCACCGCCTCGCGCATCGGCGGCATCGGGATCGACGTGCTCGCCCGCGAGGCGCTAGAGCGCCACGCCCGCGCCTACCCCAGACCCGACGGCGAGCTGCTGCCGGTGGGCGGCGTCTACGCCTGGCGCCGCGACGGCGAGTTCCACATGTGGAACCCCGAGACGATCGCCGAGCTCCAGCACGCGGTACGCGCGCCCGCCACGCGCAACGGCGGGGCCCCCGAGGGCATCCGCGACAGCGCGGCTTGGGAGCAGTACCTGGGCTACTCGCGGATGGTCAACGACGAGGCCGCCCGCCGGGCCGCCCTGCGCGGGCTCATCCGCCTGCGCCAGGCCGAGCGGCCCGTCCCCCTAGAGGAGGTCGAGCCGGCGTCGGAGATCGTCAAGCGCTTCTCCACCGGCGCGATGTCGCTGGGCTCGATCTCCACGCCCGCCCACGAGACGCTGGCCATGGCCATGAACCGCATCGGGGGGCGCTCGAACACGGGCGAAGGGGGAGAGGACCCCGGGCGCTTCCCGCGTCCGGTCGACGGCGGGGACTGGAGACGCTCGGCGATCAAGCAGGTCGCCTCGGGCCGCTTCGGGGTCACCATCCACTACCTGGTCAACGCCGACCAGCTGCAGATCAAGATGGCCCAGGGGGCCAAGCCCGGCGAGGGCGGGCAGCTCCCCGGACACAAGGTCGACCGCTACATCGGCTGGATCCGGCACTCGACGCCCGGCGTGGGCCTGATCTCCCCGCCCCCCCACCACGACATCTACTCGATCGAGGACCTCAAGCAGCTGATCTACGACCTGCGCTGCTCGAACCCCGAGGCGTCGGTGTCGGTCAAGCTGGTGGCCGAGGTCGGGGTGGGCACGGTGGCGGCCGGCGTGGCCAAGGCCAACGCCGACCACGTGCTCATCTCCGGTCACGACGGCGGCACCGGCGCGTCGCCTCTGTCCTCGATCCAGGCCGCCGGTGTGCCCTGGGAGATCGGCTTGGCCGAGACCCAGCAGACGCTGCTGCGCAACGACCTGCGCTCGCGCATCGTGGTGCAGACCGACGGCCAGCTCAAGACCGGGCGCGACGTGGCGATCGCGGCCATGCTCGGCGCCGACGAGATGGGCTTCTCCACCGCCCCGCTGATCGCGTTGGGCTGCATCATGATGCGCGCCTGCCACCTCAACACCTGTCCGGTAGGGATCGCCACCCAGGACCCGGCCCTGGTCGAGCGCTTCCAGGGCGTGCCCGAGCACGTGGTCAACTACTTCTTCCTGGTGGCCGAGGAGCTGCGCGACATCCTCGCCTCGCTCGGGCTGCGCTCGATGGACGAGCTCGTCGGGCGCGCGGATCTGCTCGAGCCCGATGAGGCGATCGACCACTGGAAGGCGCGCGGGGTGGACCTCTCCCACGTGCTGGCGTTCGTCGAGCTGCCGGAGGGCACCCCGCGCCGCCGGGTGCGTCCCCCGGAGCCGGTGCTCGACGGCGCGCTGGACTGGGAGCTGCTGCGCCAGGCCAAGCAGGCGATCGAGCGCGAGGCGGTGGAGCCGGTCGAGATCGACATCCCGGTACGCAACGTCCACCGCTGCGTGGGGGGCATCCTGTCCAGCCGGATCGCGTCGACCCACGGGGCCGACGGGCTGCCCGAGGGCTCGATTCGGGTGACCCTGCGCGGCTCGGCCGGCCAGAGCTTCGGCGGCTGGCTGGCGCACGGCGTGACCTTCGAGCTGTGGGGCGAAGCCAACGACTACACGGGCAAGGGCCTGTCCGGCGGGATCCTGGCCGTGCGCCCGCCCGAGCGAGCCGCCTACCGCGCCGAGGAGAACGTGATCATCGGCAACACCGTCCTCTACGGAGCGACCGCTGGACGCGCCTTCTTCAGGGGGCTGGCCGGGGAGCGCTTCGCGGTGCGCAACTCGGGCGCCAGCGCGGTGGTCGAGGGCGTGGGCGATCACGGCTGCGAGTACATGACCGGGGGACGCGTGGTGGTGCTCGGCCCGACCGGGCGCAACTTCGCCGCCGGGATGAGCGGGGGACTGGCCTACGTGCTCGACGAAGACGGCGACTTCGCCGCCCGCTGCAACCACGCGCTGGTCGACCTGGAGCGTCCCGATGAGGCCGACGCCATCGAGCTGCGCGAGCTGATCGCCGAGCACGTGCGCCGCACCGGCTCGCCGGTGGGACAGCGGGTGCTGGACGGCTTCGGCGAGTTGCTGGCCTCCTTCGTCAAGGTGTTCCCCACCGACTACAAGCGCGTCCTGGAGGAGCAGGCGGCCGAGGAGCAAGCCCGCCGCGGCCCGCCCGGTGCCGACGAGTTCGCCGGCGAGTCGGTGGACGTCATCGGCTCGCCCCACGTGCGCGAGGGCGACGGCGAGTAGGAGCGCCGGATGGGCGAGCTGGGCGCCTTTCTGAAGATCGAGCGTGCCGGGCTTCCGTACCGCGACGCGCGCGAGCGCGCGCGCGACTACGACGAGTTCCTGGTCACCCGGCCGGTGCCCGAGCTCCGGGAGCAGGGCGCGCGCTGCATGGAGTGCGGCGTTCCCTTCTGCCACAACGGCTGTCCGCTGGGCAACCTGATCCCGGACTGGAACGACCTCGTCTACCGCGACCGCTGGGCCGACGCCATCCGCCAGCTGCACGCGACCAACAACTTCCCCGAGTTCACCGGGCGCCTGTGCCCCGCCCCCTGCGAGCCCGCCTGCGTACTGGAGATCCGCGAGGGCGACGCGGTGTCGATCAAGCAGATCGAGAACTCGATCATCGACCGCGCCTGGGAGGAGGGCTGGGTGCGGGCCGAGCCGCCTCCCTATGAGACCGGCCGCGCGGTGGCGGTCGTCGGCTCGGGGCCGGCCGGGATGGCCGCCGCCCAGCAGCTGCGTCGCGCCGGCCACACGGTCGTGCTGTTCGAGCGCGACGAGGCGGCCGGGGGCCTGGTGCGCTTCGGGGTGCCCGACTTCAAGATCGACAAGCGCGTGGTCGAGCGCCGCGTGCAGCAGCTGCTCGACGAGGGCGTCGAGTTGCGCTGCGGCGTCGACGTGGGCCGCGACGTGACGGTGGGCGAGCTGCGCGATCGCTTCGAGGCGGTGGTGCTGGCCACCGGCGCCCGCGTGCCGCGCGATCTGCCCGTCCCCGGCCGCGAGCTCGACGGGATCCACTTCGCCATGGACTATCTCTACGAGCGCAACCGCTGGGTGGCGCGCGAGCTGACCCGCCTGGCGCCCGCCACGCCGGCGCCGCCCGCGCGCGCACTCACCGCCGCGGGCAAGCGCGTCGTGGTGATCGGCGGGGGTGACACCGGCGCCGACTGCGTCGGCAACGCCGTGCGCGAAGGGGCCGAGTCGATCGTCCAGCTCGAGCTGCTGCCCGAGCCGCCGAAGCTCCGGCCCAACGACCGCACTCCCTGGCCCCTGTGGCCGGCCAAGTTCCGCCTCTCCTATGCGATGGAGGAGGCCCAGTCGCTCGAGCGCGGCAAGCAGGCCTACTCGGTCACCACCACCCATTTCTCCGGCGACGCCGACGGCCGGGTTGGGGCCCTGCACATCGCGCGGGCGGCCGACGCGCCCCCGTTTGAGCCGGTGCCCGGCACCGAGCGCGAGATCGAGGCCGATCTGGTGCTGCTGGCGATGGGGTTCCTGGGGCCCGAGCAGGAGCTGCTCGAGGGGCTCGGAGTGGAGCGCGACAAGCGCTCGAACGTGCGTACCCGGCCCCCATATGAGAGCTCGGTGCCCGGCGTGTTCGCCGCCGGCGACGCCCGCCGCGGCCAGTCGCTGATCGTGTGGGCGATCAACGAGGGGCGCCAGTGCGCGCGGATGGTCGAGCGCTACCTGGCGGGTCCCGCCTGGCACGAGCCCGTGCGCTCGGGCAACGTCGAGCCCCAGGACGAGGGCCCCGAGGGTCCGCCGAACCACGCCAGCGGGGCGATGACCCCCGAGCGCGGAGGGCGCCGGGCCGCCTGAGGCCGCTCCCGGGCGGCCTGAGGCCGCTCAGTAGACCAGCAGCTTGCGTCCGATGACCCAGCCCATGGGTACGGGCCCCCAGAACCGGCTGTCGTCGCTGCTAGGGCGGTTATCGCCCATGACGAACACCTGGCCCGGCGGGACGGTGATCTCCCGGGGCAGCTCGCAGCCGAGACAGCCCGCCGCGGTGCGGGCGTAGGGCTCCTTGCTCGCCACGCCGTCGATGTAGACGCGCCCGGCGACGACCCTTATGCGGTCGCCGCCGACCGCGACCACGCGCTTTATCACCTTGGACGAGCTCTGCTGGGTAAGCGCGCGGGCGCAGGGGTGTCCATCGGCGGGCTCGCGGGAGATCGCACAGGCCTGCTCGGGCCGGTCAAGACCCACCGAGGGGTGCAAGACCACGATGTCGCCCCGGTGCACGGTGCTCGAGAACGGAAACCCCAGGCCGGTGGTGATCAGGTGCTGGTTGCGCTTGATCGTGGGCGCCATGCTCTCGCTCGGCTGGCGAAAGGCGCGCACCACCCCGGTCACCAGGGCCACGATCACCAGCAGGACGACCACCGCCACGAGCGCCCCGAGCACACCGGTGAAGACCAGGGCCGCGCCCTTTGCGCGCGAGCGTGGTTCTCCTCTGGCCGGGGGTGCGCTCATTGGACCTCGGCGCGAGCCTATCGATCTCCGGCGTCCCGCTTGCGCCGGGCGCGAGCCGGCCTGGGCCAAACTTGACGCCCCCGTCACTTTCGCCTAGGGTGGGGTCGCGGGAGACCCGCGGCGCCTTACGCCGCGCGCGCCAGCTCACCCTCACCGCATCCAGCCGCTCGATGAACGACCGCCATTCTCGCCTTCCCACCGCCTGCGTGATCGGCGCCGGCTCGTCGGGGATCGCCGCCACCAAGGCGCTGTACGAGCGCGGACTCGACTTCGACTGCTTTGAGAAGTCAGATCAGGTGGGCGGCAATTGGGTGTTCGGCAACCGCAACGGGATGTCGGCCGCCTACCGCGGCCTGTTCATCAACACCTCGCGCGAGCGCATGCAGTACGCCGACTACCCGATGCCCAAGTCGATCCCCGACTTCCCCCACCACACCCATATCGCCAAGTACTTCAACGACTACGTCGACCACTTCGGATTTCGCCACAAGATCACCTTCGACACAGGCGTCGAGCACGCCGCTCGCGGTCCGGACGGGGTGTGGGACGTGCGCCTGGAGGACGGCCAAAGCCGCCGTTACGACGCGCTGCTGGTGGCCAACGGCCACCACTGGAACCCCCGCTGGCCCGAGCCCCCGTTCCCGGGCTCTGAGGATTTCAAAGGCGTGCAGATGCACGCCCATTCCTACCGCGACAACGGCATCCTGGCCGACCGGGACGTCGTCATCGTGGGCATGGGCAACAGCGCGATGGACATCGCGGTGGAGTCGAGCTATGTCGCCCGCAACACCTACCTGGCCGCCCGGCGGGGGGCGTGGGTGGTGCCCAAGTACCTGGCCGGCCGCCCGGTCGACCGCAAGCACCCGATCTTCTCCAACCCCCGGCTGCCCTGGCGGCTACGGCGGGCCGTGATCCAGCGCGCGATCACCTCGGCGACGGGACCGATGGAGAACTACGGGCTGCCCACGCCCGACCACAAGTTCGGCGAGGCCCACCCCACCGTCTCCGGGCGCATCCTCGACCGCATCGTCCACGGCACGATCACCCCCCAGGCCAACATCGCCGCCCTGGAAGGCGAGCACGTGCGCTTCGCCGACGGCACCGCGGTCCACGCCGACTACGTCATCTACTGCACCGGCTACCAGATCACGTTCCCGTTCTTTGACCCGGACTTCATCTCGGCGCCCGACAACCGCATCGAGCTCTTCCGGCGCGTCTTCTTGCCCGACGTCCCCAATCTCTTCTTCATCGGTCTGCTCCAGCCGCTGGGGGCGATCATGCCGCTGGCCGAGGCCCAGGGCCGGTGGGTATGCGACTACCTGCGCGGCGACTATCGCCTTCCGGCGCCGGACCAGCTGCGCGAAGACATCCGCCGCGACCAGGACGCCATGCGCAAGCGCTACGTGGCTTCCAAACGCCACACGATCCAGGTCGACTTCGACGACTACCTTCACGCGCTGGCCAAGGAGCGCCGCGCGGGCGCCGAGCGCGCTCGCGCCGCCGGCTTTGCCCTGCCCGTGGCGCCCCGGGCGCCCGGCGCTCCGGCCTCCGAGTCGGCCGCAGCGTGAGCGAGCCCGCCGTCGCCGCCCCGCTCCCCGCGGGCAGGCGAGAGCAGACCAAGGCCGCCAATCGCGCCGCGATCCTGCGCGCCGCCGGCGAGGTGTTCGCCGACATCGGCTATGACGCCGCGGGGGTGCGCGACATCGTACGCCGCACCGGGCTGGCCTCGGGCACGTTCTATAACTACTTCCCCGACAAGGAGTCGGTGTTTCGCGCCCTGTTGGAGGAGAGCGCGATCGAGGCTCGCGCGCGGGTGCGCGCCGCCCGCCGGTCGGCGGGCAGCCTGGAGCAGTTCGTCCACGGGGCCTACCTGGCCTACTTTCGCTTCCTGGCCGAGGATCGTCCGACCTTCGAGCTCATTCGCCGCAACGCCAGCACGATCCGGACCATGTTCGACGAGCCCCAGCTCGGCGCCGGAATGGAGGAGCTGCGCGACGACCTGCACGCCGCGGCGGACGGCGGGACGCTGCCCGAGCTGGACATCGAATACCTGGCCGCGGCGATGGTGGGCGCCGCGTTCGAGATCGGCGTGCGGATGGTCGAGCGTCATCCCCCTGACGTCGAGGGGGCGGGGGCCTTCGCCTCCGCCCTGTTCCTGGGCGGGATCGAGCGCTTAGGCGCCGCTTAGGCCGCTTGCTCTAGGCTCCGCAACCTGCCGGGTTCCAATCTGTTGAAACCCGGGAACCAGTGAGGCGTGCGGGGGCCCTTGGACCGCGCCTGGTCCGGCCCCCGTTCCCGTTTTTTCCGACCCCGAGACGAGAAGGGCTAGATGAACTTGCGCAAGCGC
This sequence comes from Actinomycetota bacterium, assembly GCA_005883215.1. Classification (GTDB taxonomy): domain Bacteria; phylum Actinomycetota; class Thermoleophilia; order Solirubrobacterales; family Solirubrobacteraceae; genus AC-64. The sequence continues at coordinate 180,981 of VAYS01000010.1, read as the reverse complement.
ATCCTGCTGCCGCTGCTGTTGGGCCTGGTGGGGATGGCCGCCCTGCCGGTCGCCAGCCAGGCCGCCGCTGTCGGCTTCGGCGACGACCACTACCAGATGTTCACCAATCCCTACTGGAAGGCGCTGCACGTACGCATCGCGCGCTACATCGTGCCCTACGACGCCGCCAACCCGGGGCACGGCAGGGACCTGGCCTCGGTCAACTCCTGGATCGCCAAGGCCAAGGCGTCCGGCGTCACGCCGCTGGTCGCCTTCTGGCATTCGAGCCGCTCGCCCAACCGGGTGCCCTCGACCGGCGCCTACAAGTCCGCGGTGTCCAGGTTCATCGCCCTGGACGGTCCCGGCACGGGGCCCGACGTGAGGGAGTTTCAGCCCTACAACGAGGCCAACCGCGGCACGGTCAGCTCGCCGGGCGTGAAGTTCCGCAGCCCGTCGGCCCGGCAGGCCGCCGCCTTCTACCTGGCGCTGAAGTCGGTGTGCCGGGGCTGCACGATCGCCGGGCTAGACGTGCTCGACGCCAACAAGATCTCGCCGACCCTGCGCTACATCCGCGACTTCAAACGCGCGGTCGGGAACCGCAACATGCCCAAGATCTGGGGCCTGCACAACTACTCGGACACCAACCGCCACTCGAGCAGCCGCACCCGTGCGGTGGCCCGTCTGGTGCCGGGTCAGCTGTGGCTTACCGAGACCGGCGGGATCGTCTCCTTCGGCCGCGCCTTCCCCGGCGGCCGCAAGGGCGAGGCGCGCGCGGCGAAGGCCATGTCCTACATGTTCAAGCTCGCCCACATCGGCAAGATCAGGCGCGTCTACATATTCCAGTGGACGGTCGACCGCGGTCGCCAGCGCTTCGATGCGGCGGTGACCAACACCGCCGGCTGCCCGCGACCGGCCTACTCGGTCGTCTCGGCCACCCTGATCCACAAGCGGTTCAAGGGCTGCTCGCTGATCAGAAAGCCGAGCAAGAAGAAGCCCGCCAAGCACCGCTGACCCAAACCGCCTGAGCCGAGCGACCGCCCGCCCCGGGGCGGGCGGTCGCCGTCGGCGCGAGCTCCGGACATCCGCCGCTCCGGGCGTACACTGCGCCGGCAAGTGCGCGCGGTCGGAAACGGGGCTGACTCAGTGCGGCGCCGCCGCTGATCGGGCCGTGCCGACCTTCTGTCGCCATAACCGCTTCATCGAGCGCTGCCCGATCTGCCGGGAGCAGCTTCCGTCTTCGGGCCCGGTGCCGCCCGGCGCCGCGCGACCGCAGCGCCCCAAGGGAGCCGGCGGACGCCGGGGCACCGCGGGCCCCTCGCGCCGCCAGGGCGCAGAGCTGCGGGTCAGGCGCGTGCCCCGGGCTAGCGTCGACGACTTCGCGAGCACCCTGCTCCCCGGTCTGCGGGCGTCGGGGGACGCGCGACGTCTGGTTTCCGAGCTGGCGTTCGCCGCTGGCCGCCTGGCGGCGCTGGCGCTCGATCCCCCGGGCCCCTACGCGCGCGTGGCCACCCTGGCCGACGTTGAGCGGGCCATGGCCCTGGCGTTCCTGATCGTCTACCTCGCGCCGCTGGAGGAGCCCGATCCGTTCGCCGCCATCGAGGAGCTCGCGGCCGCCTGGGAGAACGGCTTTCTGCCCGAGCTCGGAACGGCGCGCACCGGGCCGCGCACCAGCCACGACCCCGCCCGCGGCACGCGCACGCTGGAGGCCTTCCGGGCCTGGACGTCGCGCTGGGGGTCGGCGCAGGCGGCGTTCACCGGGGACCCCGGTTGGAGCCCCGAACGTCGCTTTGACCGGGTGTTCGAGCGGCTCGCGCTCCCGGGGCTTCACCGCGCAGGACGCTACGAGCTGCTGGTCGTGCTGGGGCGCCTGGGCCGCGTCGAGCTGCGCGCGCCGGGGCTGCGCTTCGACGGTGCCGACGAGACCAGCGTCGGCGCCAAGCGCGCGTTTGGCATCGCCGAGCCGCGCCTGCTCGAGCGCCGCGCCGCCGACCTGGCCAGCACCTGTGAGGTTCCGCTCGAGGCGCTGGACCTGGCCCTGGCCGGCTGGCAGCGGGGCGAGCGGGTGCACGCCGGCTTTTCCGACGCCGTCGCCGATCCGTCCGCCGAGGCCCGCGCGCTCGGTGCGCTGGGGCTCTAGGCCGCCGTTTGCCTCGATTTGCCGTCTGACGTGCGACCTACAGTTGGCTCGTTCCACCCGTCAGCCCGGGAGCGCGAGCCGCGATGCACCTCTGCTTCATCGAACCCCAGGACACCATCCGTGTGATTGCCGAGTCGGTCGGCCGTGAGGCGCGGCGCCAGCTGGTCGGCGAGGTGGTGCGGGCGTGGGTGGACGACATCCCCGAGCGCGATCTGGTGGCCCACTACGCCAAGGCGGTGTCCGAGCTCGACGAGGAGGACCTCTCGATGCTGGCCGCCTGGCACGCCTCGCTGGAAGTCGGCCAGCCGATCGCCAACTCCGACTTCCTGGTCAACGTGTTCCCCTCCCTGGGCGAGAACCGGCGCGAGGCGCTGAAGATCGCCGCCGGCTTCCGCGGTGAGGAGGCCTTCCAGGCTGGGGTGGCCGAGGAGCAGGCGCTGGAGACGGTACTGCCGCGCCTGTCCGAAGAGCGTTGCGTCGAGCTGGCCGCCGAGTGCCTCGAGCTCTACCTCTGGGACCGGCTCGGCTCGGACAATTGATCGGATCCGGGGCGCGGTCGGCCCCCTTCGGCAAGGCGGTGCTCGACCTCCGCGACCGCCTGGTCGTTGTGGCGAAAGTGCACGGCCGACATCCCCAGCGCCGCCGCCGCGCTGCAGTTGAGCTCGACGTCGTCCAGGAACAGACACGCCGGCGCGGGTAGGCCAAGCCGCTTCAGCGTCAGTTCGTAGATCCCCGGCTCGGGCTTGCGCATGCCCACGAACGCGGAATCGACCACCAGCTCGAAGATCTCGTCCACGGGCAGCATCGCCCGCCACAGCGGCTCCCACTCGCGCACGTTGTTGGTGAGCAGCGCCATCCGGTAGCCCCGCTCGCGCAGGCCGCGCATGTAGTCGATCAGCTCCTGGTTGGGCTGCAGGTGGTGGAAGTAGCGCTCGCCGAAGCGGTGTATCTCGATCTTGCGCCCGAGCTGGTCGCGCAGCGCGCCGCGCAGGCCCTCCATGAACTCCGACTCGGTCAGCCGCCCGGTCTCCAGCTCGAACAGGGGGTTTACCCCGTGGCGCTCGGCCAGGGCGCCCAGCGCCCGGCCCAGCGCGTCGAGGGGGATCCCGGCCTCGTTCTGGATCGCGGCGAAGGCCTGCGTCAGGGGCGTGGTCAGAACGCCGCCGAAGTCCGTGACGACCGCCTCGATCACCGCTCGCCCGCGCGCCCGCCCGCCGAGCCCTCGGGGGCCAGTACCCGGTAGACCCCAACCGCGGCGTGCCCGTCCATCCAGCCCCGCAGAAAGCTGCAGGTGAGGCTCATACCCGCCGTGGGCAGCTCGGCCCCGGTCACCGCCTGCCCGCCCGCGCGGCGCGGAAAGTCGCTGTCCTCGCCCTCCCACAGCTCGAGACCCGCGCGCACCAGCGCCCCGCCGGTATCGGTGGTCGCCGACAGGCGGGCGTCGGCGATCGGCACCGCCGCCGGCGGCTCGGGCGCGAAGACGAAGCCGGCGGTGCTCTCCTCCCCGTGCCCCGCGGCGCCGGCCGGGCGCGCCGCCAGCGCCAGGGCCCCGCCCCCGTCCTCCTGCCACAGGCCGAGCGAGCGCACGAGGCTCAGACGCTTCCAGTCCGGGGCTCCCCACTCGCGGGTGCGCTGGGCGACCGCGTGCAGCTTGGCCTCGGCGCCGTCCACCTCCAGCGTGCCCTGAACGCGGCCGGGCTGGACCTCGAGCTCCAGGCCGTGAGCGCCGCTCGGCACCTCCGGGAACCCGGTCGCGGCGGCGGGGGCCAGGGGCTCGAATTGAAGCTCGAGGCGCGCGCCGGGCCCGCTGGCCTGCAGCGACCACCCCTCCCCGGAGGGAAACGCGCGTGCCCCGAGCCCTCGCTCTCCGGTCAGGAGCTCGTCCCATCCCTGGGGCGGCTCCCCGGGCGCCTGCCCGTGCAGGGCCACCGGCGCCCGGCCGCCGGCGCCCAGGACGAGCGCGGCGGCGTGCAGGGGTCGGGAGGGCTCCGCGCCCGGATCGGATACCGACAGGCGCACCAGGCCGCACAGCTCGACGGCGGCGTCGGCAAAGGCGAAGCTCAGCGCGTCGGCGAATCCCGCCCCGACCCCGTGGCGCGGTCCCTCTGGTTCCTTGCCCGCGCTCACCGCAGCCGGCGCTGGCCCTCGGCGTCGACCGCAGTGCCGTCCACGTCGTACGGGGGCGGCGTCGACGGCGGCCGGCGCCTGCGCGCCAGGCGCGCCCCGGCCGCCCCGAGCAGACCGCCGGTCATGCGGCGGGTGACGGCCCGTCGCAAGGCGGCGCGCGAGGGGGGAAGCAAAAACAGCGCGCCGATCGCGTCGGTGAGAAAGCCGGGGGCGATCACCAGTGCTCCGCCGAAGATCACCAGCACCCCGTCGAGGGTCTCGCGGGCGGGCACCCGCCCGGCCGCCAGCGCGTCGGTGAAGCGCCGCCACGCCGCGCGCCCCTGCGAGCGCACGAGCAGGCTGCCCAGCACGGCGTCGAGGATCAGGAGCCCGATCGTGGGAGCGGTGCCGATCGCCTCGCCGACCTTGATGATCACCCAGATCTCGGCGATCGGCACGACCACGAGCACTACCACGAGCGCGGCCAGGATCACCCACCACAGGCTATCGGCACACCCTCTCGGCGCCCGGGCGGCGCGGCCCTTGCGCCGGGTCGCGCCCGCCGCCCGGCGGCGTGGGCCGTGGCCGGCGGGGTGGGCCTAGCCCACCGGGGACGGGCGGATGTCCTGGGCGGTGAGGGCCCAGCGTCCGTCCGGGGCGCCGACCGACTCGACGACCACCCCGGGCAGCCGATGCAGACCGACCAGCTCGATCAGCCGCAGGATCTGCGGCTGGGGGTCGCGCACGGTCAGCTCGCGCCCACCCTTGCGCAGGCGGCGGGCCAGCATCGTCAGGTCGAGCATCAGCGAGGAGTCGGCAAACGCCAGCTCGGCCATGTGCACCGTCACGCTGCCGGAGGCCATCAGGGCCCGCGACAGGGGGGCTCGCCGCAGGCTCTGTGTGCTGCGGTCCTCGTCTCCCCGGCAACGCACCACTAGGCGCTGTTCGTCAAACGTGACGATAGGGGCGAAACGTATCATCAGGCGTCTGGCGACGGCGCCGCACTAGACTCGCAGGGATGCCCAGCGTCGAAGAGGTAACCGAGGCCCTGACCAACGTGATCGATCCCGAGCTGGGACTCGATTTCGTCGAGCTCGGGCTGATCTACGACGTCGAGATCGAGGACGGCCAGGTCCACGTGACCTTCACGCTCACGTCGCCGGGCTGCCCGATCGGACCCCAGGTGTCCGAGCAGATCGAGGAGTTCGTGGGCGAGCTCGACGACGTGGCTTCGGTGCAGTCCACGATGGTCTTCTCGCCGCCCTGGTCGCCGGAGAAGATGAGCGAAGAAGCCAAGTTCGCTCTGGGCTTCTGAGCCCGCGCTGCGCCGCGCGTTGACCTGCCTCTTACGCCGGCGACCTATGCTGGCTCGATGCCACGCCCGTCCCGGCTGATCCCGGCCACCGCGGCGGCGGCCCTAGCCGCGGGTGCACTATCGGGCCCGGCCGGGGCGGCGCCGCCGGGAGCGGCCTGGGCCCTGCAGCCGGCCGGCAGCGCCTACACCGGCCGGGTGCTGGTCTCGCTGGGGGGCCCCGGCGGCCGACGCGCCCGCTCGGCCGCGGTCACCGCGCTCCTGGCCCGCGCCGGCGCGCATCGCGCCGGTCCCCAGATCCCCCAGATCGGCCTGGTCACCGTGCGGCCTCCGTCCGGGGCCTCGTTTCCGGCCTTCGCGCGGGCGCTGCGAGCAGCCGATCCGAACGTGCGGGCGATCTCGCGCGAACGCCGGGCCCAGCTTCGCTTCGCCCCCAACGATCCGGCCCTGACCGCTCCCGAGACGGCGTCGGGGACGCCGCCGGGCACGACCGTGCAGTGGTGGGCGTCGCGCCAGGACCTGCCCGCCGCCTGGGATGTCACCAGCGGCGACGGGGCGCTGGTGGGCGTGATCGACACCGGCGTCGACGCCGGCCACCCCGAGCTCACCTCCAAGATCGTCTCCACCGGCCTGTTCGACTCCATCCCCGGCGATGGCCCGCCCACCACCGACCAGGTCGGCCACGGCACCCACGTCTCCTCGCTGGCCTGTGCGGCCACCAACAACGGCGTCGGGCTGGCCGGGGCGGGGGCCAACTGCGGTCTGCTGATCGAAAAGGACGATCTCTCAGACGCGGGCGTCGCCCAGGCGATCGTCGACGCCACCGATCGTCACGTCGACGCGCTCAACATGAGCTTCGGCACCAGCGGCAGCTCGCCGGCGGCGCCCGCGGTGGTCGACGCGATCAACTACGCCTACGCCCACAACGTGGTGATGGCCGCCGCGGCGGCCGACCAGCCGACCACCGAGCAGGGCGACCCGGCCAACGTCCTGCAGCCGACCGGCTCCGGGCCGGTGATCGATCAGGGCAAGGGGCTCGACGTGACCGCGGCCAACTTCTCCGACCAGCGGGCGAGTTTTGCCGGCTTCGGCACCCAGATCTCGCTCGCCGCCTACGGCTCCTTCGCCGACCGCGCCGGGCCGCCGGGGCTGTTCGGCGCCTTCCCGGGCAACCCGACGATGATCGACACCGGTTCGCTCGGGCCGCCGCCCCAGCTCCCGTGTCTGAACTGCCGCACCAGCTTCCAGGGCGACTCGCGTTACGCCTACCTGCAGGGAACATCGATGGCGACGCCGATCGTCACCGCGGTCGGGGCGCTCATCCGCCACCTCAATCCCGATCTCGGCGTGGCCGAGATCCTGCGCATCATTAAGCAGACTGCCCGCAGCCCGAGCGGCGGTTGGACCCAGGACCTCGGCTGGGGGATCCTCGACGCCGGGAGGGCGGTCGCCGCGGCCCGGGTGGTCGACCACCGACCGCCGACCTCTCGCGTGCTCGCCCTTCCCGCCCAGACCCGCAAGCGCAGAATCACCGTGCGCTGGACCGGCAGTGACCCGGCGCCGCCGGGTCTGATCCCCGCGGGCATCGACCACTTCGAGCTCTGGCAGTCGGTCAACGGCCGGCGGTTTACCCGCGTCGCGGTGACTGGGGCCAGCTCGCGCTCGGTGAGCGTGCGCCCCCGTACGCGTTATGGCTTCTACACCATCGCCGTCGATCGGGCGGGCAACCGCCAGGCGACCCCGTCACGGGCCCAGGCCACCGTGCGCGTGCTGCCGGCTCGCCGCCGCCATAAGCCGCACCGGCGCCGGCGCGCGCGCACCCGGCGCTGAGCCTGCCTCGGCCTCGGCCGCGCGCTCCGCTCGGGGATCAGACGCCGGCCCCGGCGCGCGGGCGAGCTGTCCCGTCGCCCTTCGGTTCCGGCGAGCCACCGGCTTCGCGCGCGAGGTCGACCAGGTCGAGCAGGCTCTCCTGGATCCACGCCGCGAACGCGTCCAGGTCGGGCATCGCGTCGTAGTCGGCCAGCAGGCCGAAGTTCATCTGCCCGTGGTAGGACATGATCGCGATCGCCATCGCGTGGTCGCGGGGCAGGAACGCGATCGGAAACACCTGCTCCATCTCGCGCCCGAGGACGTAGAGCGGGAACTGCGGGCCGGGCACGTTGGTCACGATCAGGTTGAACAGCCGGGTGGAGAAGTTGATCCGGGACGCCTGGGCGAGCACGGTCGGAGGGGCAAAGCTCTCCACGCTGGCCAGCACCTCGGCGCCCACCGCCATCTTGCTCTCCTTGAGCCCGTCCATCGCCCGGCTGACGACCTGCAGGCGCTGGATCGGATCCTCGATGTAGACGGGCAGCGGGCCCCGCATCGCCACGATCTGGTTGCCGAGGGTGTCGCGCTGGGAGTCCGTGCGGGTGGAGACGGGGACCAGGGCACGCAGCTCTAGCCCCTCTGTGCGCACGCCCCGGGAGGTCAGAAAACGCCGCAGGGCGCCCGTCACTACGGCCAGCACCACGTCGTTGACCGTGCCCCCGAACGCGTTCTTGACCACCTTGAAGTCGTCTAGGCGATTGGGCACTCCCACGAAGCGCCGGTGCGGGCCGATCTCGACGTTCAGCGGCGTCTCGGGCGCCGGGTTCAGCCCCGCCCACACGACCTCGCCCAGGCCCTCGGCCGCCTCGCGCAGCTCGGCCAGCGCCCGGTCGGGGTGCGAGGCGGCGTCGACCGCGCGCCCCGCCACCTCCAGGCCGGCGCGCACGGCTCCGCGCAGGCCCGCGGCGAGCAGCTCGATCCCGCTGGGCTCGGCGTGGGCCTGCCACGCCTGACCGGAGTGGGCCTGCGGCTTCGGCGTGGGTGTCGTGTCGAACATGACGGTGGCCAGATCGACCCCGGCGATGCCGTCGATCAGGGAGTGGTGGGACTTGGAGATCAGCGCGCAGCGGCCGCCCTGCAGGCCCTCGACCATCCACAGCTCCCACAGCGGACGGCTGCGGTCCAGGCTCTGGCTGAAGATGCGACCCACCAGCCGCAGCAGCTCGGACTCGCCCCCGGGCCCCGGCAGGGCGGTGTGGCGCACGTGATATTCGAGGTTGAAGTTGGGATCATCGACCCACACCGGTCGACCGCTCTCGAGCGGAGGGTGGGCGAGCTTGTGCCGGTAGCGCGGCACCAGATGCAGCCGGCCACGGATCCCGTCGAGAAAGTCGGCCATGTCCGGGGGAGGGCCCTCGAACACGGTGAGGGCGCCGACGTGCATGTGCGACGTCGGCCCCTCCTGATGCAGGAACGAGGCGTCCACCGCACTCAATCGATCGAGATGCTGCTGGGGCATTTGCTCCTCCGCCAATCGCGCGGCGAGCCGAGGACCTTCGCCTCGCCTCGCCGGCCCAGCCTACAGACCTCGGCGCGCCCCGTCTGCCGCTTCGCTTAGCCCGGTTCGCGTCCGGACTTGACGGCCCCGTAGCGCTGCCAGTGGCGCTCGGGTATGTCTTCGGGATCCTTGTACCAGTACCAGGTGCACGGATCGCGGTGGTAGTCCTCGGGCGGGTCCGAGGGGTAGAGCGGAAAACTGCTCCACTGGATCGGCAGCCACTCGTTCATGAACGAGCAGTGCGTGCAGTAGAGGGGAAAGTCCCGGCGTCCGTAGGACCACGGGTGGGCCTCCCGGGTCTTTCCGTACCCGTGGCGCTCGTACAGGCCTCGGCGTACCAGACGCTGGCCCGACCCGCACGGGTTCATGCGAAACGTCACCTTCTCCTCGTCTTCGGAGATCTCAAAGGCGCCCGGGTGTTCTCCCATGCCGGAGGCCGAGTGCGCGCGCCAGGTCGCCGCCAGCAGGTACACCAGCGCGCGCCGGTCGAGCGCGCGGATCGCGTCGTTGTGCCGGCGCCAGCCCTTCTCCATCGACGTCTCCCAGGCGGCCTGGACCCCCTCGTCCCCCATCCGCTCCTGCACGAAGCTGATCAGGCCGAGGATCGACTCGGCCATCAGGTCGTGGAGCATCAGCCACTCGTTCTTCATCTCCTCACACAGCGCCCGCGCCTCCTCGCCGCGCCCGGCATCCAGAGCCTCGATGGCCCGGTCCATGGTCGGGCGCGAGAGCTCGCGCAACTCCTGCTCGGAAAACCATCGTTCTGACACGTGCCTCACTCCTCGCCGTGATCTACGCTCGCGTCAACGTAACCCAATGAACGTCACCGCCGCCCACCCCGAGCTCCTCGCCGAGCTGCAGGCCGAGGTCCGCGAGCATCTGGGGCCCGGCGCACGCGTCGAGGGCCTGGAGGCGCTCCTGGGCGGATCCTCGCGCGAGCTGTGGGGGTTTGACGTCCTGCTTGGCGCCGAGCGCCTTGAGCTGGTGCTGCGCCGCGACCCGCCGGGGGTCGAGGACCCTGCCGGGCGCGCGCGCGAATTCGCCGCCTTGCGAGCCGCCGGCGCCCACGGCGTACCCGCCCCCCGCGTCCACTGGATCACCGCCGACGGCACGGGCCTGGTGATGACCCGGCTGAGCGGCGAGTCGATCCCCCGCCGGCTGCTCTCCCACGAGCGCTACGCGACCGCGCGCGAACGCCTGGGCGACGACATCGCGCGCGCGGCGGCCGCCACCCACGCCGTGCCCCTGTCCGAGCTGCCCGAGCTGCATGCGCCCGAGCACCCCCCCGCGCTGGCGGCCGTCGAGGCGCTGGAGGACCAACTCGACCGGCTCGCCCAGCCCCACCCGGCGCTCGAGCTGGGGCTGCGCTGGCTGCGGGCGCGTCTGCCCCCGCCGCGGCCCCCCGCGCTGGTCCACGGTGACCTGCGGATGGGCAACCTGATGGTCGACGAAGGCGGCCTGGTAGGGCTGCTGGACTGGGAGCTCTGCCACGCCGGCGATCCGGCCGAGGACCTGGGCTGGTTATGCATCCGCTCCTGGCGATTTGGCGACGACGCGTTGCCGGCGGCCGGGGTGACCACGCGCGAGCGCTTGCTCGACGCCTACGCGGCCGCGGACGGAGTGCGGATCGGACTCGATGAGCTGCGCTTCTGGGAGGTGTGCGGCAACGCCCGCTGGGGGGTCATCTGCGTGGCCCAGGCCGACGTGCACCTTTCGGGGCGGCGGGCCTCGCTCGAGCACGCGGCGATCGGCCGACGGGCCTGCGAAGCCGAATGGGACCTGCTGGACATGCTCGGGCCATAATCCTTCGGTGCAGGATCGCCCAGACGCGCCCGAGCTCCTGGACGCGGTCGCCGCCCACCTCTCCGGGCTCGTCTCCGCGGTCGAGCGCTCGCAGCGCTTTGGGCTGCTGGTGGCGGCCAACGCCTGCGCCATGGTCGCCCGCGAGCTGCGCGCGGGAGAGCGCCCGGTGATCGAAGAGGCGCTGCGCGTCTCGGCGTTGCTCGGGCCGGGTGCCGCCGGCCTCGAGGACCCCTGTGCTCACCGCGGGCTTCGCCCGCCCGCCGATCGCGCAGAGCTGCGCGCCGCTCAAGGCAGACTCGCGCAGGCCATCCGCGCCGGCGAGCTCGACGATCGCCTCGACCAGGCGCTCTCGGTCCTGCGCCAGTCCGTGGCGGCCAAGCTCAATGTCGCCCACCCCGGCTACGCGCGATCGGCGGACGATGAGCGCTGAGCTTCATCCCGGCGCCGGCGCCCGCGGTGGCGGCGCCCGCCTCACCCGCCGCCGGCTGCTGGTCGGCGCCGGCGCGATGGCCGGTGCCGGCGTGGCGCTCCCGTCCGCCGCGGGGGCCAAGCGACGCCGGCCGCGGCGCCGCGTGGTGGTGGTGGGAGGCGGGTTGGCCGGGCTGACGGCGGCGTATGAGCTGCATCGGGCCGGCTGGGACGTGGCGGTGCTCGAGGCCCGTCGTCGGGTGGGGGGGCGGGTGCACACGCTGCGGGGCTTTGCCGGGGGGCAGACCGCCGAGGCCGGCGGGGAATACATCGACACCAGCCACACCGCGATGCGCGGCTACGCGCGCCACTTCGGACTCGCTCTCGACGACCTGCGCCGGGTGGGCAGCGACAATCCGGCCGCGACCTATTTCGCCGGACGCCTGGCCCGCCGCTCGACGGTCCAGACGCCGGCGGTGCAGCGGGAGATGGATCGGTTCGATCGGGCGATCGCGGCGCTGGCCGACCGCTTGAACCCCACCGACCCGGTGGCCGCCGGCGCCTCGCTTGACCACCGCTCGGTGGCCTCGTTCCTGGATGGCCTTCGCCTCTCGCCCACGGCGCGCATGCTCATCGAGCACGACACGCTGGGCGACGACTACACGGTGGAGTCGGACCGGCTCTCGCTGCTGGCGGTGGCGGCGGCCAACTCGGTGGGACCGGACATCCCCGAATCGGGCATCGAGGCGTTTCGCATCCGGGGGGGCAACGACCGCCTCCCGCGCGCCCTGGCCCGGGCGATATCGGGCCACGTCCATTTGGGGGCACCGGTGGACCACGTCTCCTGGAGCCGCGAGGGCGTGCGGGTCCGGGCGGCGGGGGAGACGCTGAGCGCTAGCCGCTGCGTGCTGGCCACCCCCCTGCCGCCGCTGCGACGCGTGAGCTTCTCGCCACGCCTTCCCGGCCGGCTCGCCGCCGCGATCGCCGAGCTCCAGTACGGGGTGGGCACCAAGACCCTGTTGCAGTACGCCAATCGGTTCTGGCTGCGGGCCGGGTTCAGCGGCGACACCCTCACCGACCTGGGCATCTCCACCACCTGGGATGCCACCAACGCCCAGCGCGGTGGCCGCGGGATCCTGCTCCTCTACACCGTCGCCGGGCCCGGCCGGCGCTTTCAGGAGCTCCCCGACCACCAGCGCCTCGCCGAGGCCGCGGCCCAGGTTCAGACCATCTACCCCGGGGCATCCGGGCTGCTGGGCGCCGCGACGACGGTGGCCTGGGCCAAGGAGCCCTATACCGGCGGTACCTACACCGCGTTCGCCCCCGGCCAGGTCGACCGCTTCTGGCGCGTGCTTCGTCGCCCGGTCGGGGCTCTTCACCTGGCCGGCGAGCACACCCACGAGTACTGGGGCTACATGGAGGGCGCCGTGCGCAGCGGCCGGCGCGCCGCGGCCCGCATCAGCGCAGGCGGCTGAGGCGCCGGCCTCGCCCGGGGCCTCGGGGCGGGCCGGCCCGGGGCGCCGGGAGCGTCCGCTAGCGTGGGCGCCGCGAGCGACCGAGGAGAGGCGCGATGGCGTGGGAGTTCTCAACCGAGCCCGAGTTCCAGGAGCATCTGGATTGGATGCGCGCGTTCGTGCGCGAGGAGATCTGGCCGCTGGAGACCCTGGGACTGGAGCTCGATCAGCTCGACCGGGCGATCGCCCCGCTGCAGGAGCGGGTCAAGGAGCGGGGGCTGTGGGCTGCCCACCTGCCGCCCGAGCTGGGGGGCCAGGGATTCGGGCAGGTAAAGCTCGGTCTCATGCACGAGATCCTCGGCTCCTCTGCCTATGCCCCGCAGGCGTTTGGCAACCAGGCGCCCGACTCGGGCAACTCCGAGATCCTGGCCCTGGCCGGGAGCGAGGAGCAGAAGGAGCGCTGGCTGGCGCCGCTGCTGGCCGGCGACCTGCGCTCGGCGTTCTCGATGACCGAGCCGGGCGCGGGCGCCGATCCCACGCTGTTGCAGACGAGCGCGGTGCGCGACGGCGAGGAATGGGTGATCAACGGCCACAAGTGGTTCTCGTCCAATGCCTCGGTGGCCGACTTCCTGATCGTCATGGCGGTCACCGACCCCGACGCCCGACCCCACCAGCGAGCCTCGATGCTGATCGTCCCCACCGACGCCCCTGGCGTGAACATCCTGCGCGACGTGCCCACGATGGAGCACCCCGAGCCCGCGTTCGGACGCCTCGGCGGTCACGCCGAGATCGTCTATGAGGACGTTCGGGTGCCGGCCGAGAACCTCCTCGGCCACCGCGGCGCCGGGTTTTTGATCGCCCAGCAGCGGCTGGGCCCGGGGCGCATACACCACTGCATGCGCTGGCTGGGGGTGAGTCAGCGGGCGTTCGACATGCTTTGCGAGCGCGCCCTCTCGCGCTTTACCCACGGCTCCCTGCTCGCCGACAAGCAGACCGTGCAGAACTGGATCGCCGACTCGGCGGCCGAGATGCAGGCCGCCAGGCTCATGACCCTGCACGCGGCCTGGCTGATGGACACCCAGGGCGCCGTCGCGGCGCGCAAGGAGATCTCGCTGATCAAGTTCTTCGGCGCCCAGGTCCTGCACGACGTGATCGACCGGGCGCTCCAGGCCCACGGCTCGCTGGGCTACTCCGCCGACCTGCCGCTCGAGGCGATGTACCGGTATGCGCGCGGAGCGCGTTTTTACGACGGACCCGACGAGGTGCACCGCGCGAGCGTCGCGCGCCTGATCCTGCGCGGCTATGACCCGCCCCCCGACGGCGTCCCCAGCGAGCACGTGCCCACCCGGCGAGAGGAGGCCCGGCGCAAGTTCGCCCACCTGCTGGAGGCGGTGACCCAGAACGACTGAGGACCCCGCCTCGGCGCCCACGCCAGTGCCCGCGGTGCGCCGGAGTCCGCGCCGGCTTGGCCTGCTCACCGCGGTGCTCGGCGCCCAGCTCCTGGTCGCCGGGGCCTTCATCTGGGCCGCGGCCACCGGCTTCGGGTTCCTGGGCGAGCTCGGCGCCACGGCCCATCGCGCCGCCGATCGCGACCTGGGCGCCGCCACGCTTGGGGGCCGGCGAAGCGCCCGCTTCGACGCCCGCCGCGCGTGGCGCGAGCTGCTCACGCAGGTGGCGATCGGTCCCCGGCCGGCCGGCTCGCCCACCCTGCGCCAGCTCGCCGCGCGCCTGCGCCGCGAGCTTCCCCACGGCCGCTTTGAGCCGCTGGGCCCCGCCCATCCCGGGCTGCAGAACATCATCGGCACCCTGCCGGGCCGGCTCCCGGCCGTGGTCCTCGGCGCCCACTACGACACCAAGGACATCCCCGGGACCGCACCCCGTGGAGGCAACGGTTACGTCGGGGCCAACGACGGCGCGGGCGGCACCGCCGCTGTGGTCGAGCTGGCGCGCGACCTCCGGCGCGCGCGCCGCCCCGGCGGCCACCAGCTGCGCTTCGTGCTCTTTGACGGGGAGGAGGCGCCCCCCGGATCGCCCGACTTCTACTCGGGCGGAGACCGCGGCAGCAAGGCCTACGTCGCCGCCCATCGCCGGGAGGTCGGGGCGATGATCCTGCTCGACTTCGTCGCCAACCGCCGGCTGAGCATCCCGCGGGAGGCGGGCTCTGACCGGGGCCTGTGGGCGCGGCTGCGAGCGGCGGCGGCGGCAGTCGGGGACGGCACGGCGTTCCCGGACCGCACCACGGGGGAGATCCTCGACGACCACACGCCGTTTGCGCGGGCGGGGATCCCCGCCGTCGACCTCATCGACTTCGACTACCCCTGCTGGCACCGCGCCTGCGATCGCCCCGACCAGCTCTCCCAGGGCAGCCTGCAGGTGACGGGTCAGACGGTGCTCAAGCTATTGGGCGGCATGTGAGCGGACCGGCGCCGGTCGCCCGGTCAGCGCACGGACCGGGCGCCTACAATCGACGGATGCCGACCTCCGTCCTCGAGGGCGCCAGCACCGTCCACAAGCTCCTGCTCGCCGCGCCGCGCGGCTACTGTGCCGGGGTCGATCGGGCGGTGCAGACCGTCGAGCGTGCGCTGGAGATGCACGGCGCTCCGGTGTACGTGCGCAAGGAGATCGTCCACAACAAGCACGTGGTCGAGCAGCTGCGGGCGCGAGGGGCGATCTTCGTCGACGAGGAGACCGAGGTGCCCGAGGGCTCGCTGACCGTGTTCTCGGCCCACGGGGTCTCCCCCCAGGTGCATCGCAACGCCCGCGAGCGCAGGCTGCGCACCATCGACGCCACCTGCCCGCTGGTCACCAAGGTGCACGTGGAGGCCAAGCGCTTCGCCGCCGACGGCTACACGATCATCCTCATCGGCCACGGCGGGCACGAGGAGGTCGAGGGGACGATGGGGGAGGCCCCCGAGAACATCGTCCTGGTGGAGAGCGAGGAGGACGCCGCCCGCCTGGAGGTGCCCGATCCCGAGCGCGTGGCCTACGTCTCGCAGACCACGCTGTCGGTCGACGAGACGCAGGCGATCATCGATCGCCTGCGCGAGCGCTTCCCCCGTATCGTCGGCCCCCGCACCGACGACATCTGTTACGCGACCACCAACCGCCAGGCGGCGGTCAAGCAGCTGGCCGCGCAGTGCGACCTGGTGCTGGTAATCGGCTCGAGCAACTCGTCAAACTCGCAGCGCCTGGTGGAGGTGGCGCGCGACTACGGCGCCGAGTCGCACCTGATCGAAAACGAGGCGGGCGTGCGCGAGCAGTGGCTGCAGGAAAAGCGGGTGGTGGGGATCAGCTCCGGCGCCAGTGCCCCCGAGGAGCTCGTGCAGCGCCTGGTCGAGCTCTTTCGCGCCCGCGGAGTGGACGACGTCTCCGAGCTCGAGGTGATCTCCGAGGACGTCCGCTTCATGCTCCCCAAGCCGATCCGCCAAGCGGCCGCCCCCCGGCCGGCCTGAGGAGGAACGGCGGCCCGCCGGCCGCTTCGTCGTGGGGACACTGATCGTCTCCGACCTGCACCTGGGGGCGCGCACCGGGATTGACCTGCTGCGCCGCGAGCGCCCCCGCGACGCCCTGCTGGAAGCGGTCGCCGAGGCCGAGCGCCTGGTGCTCCTGGGCGATGTGCTCGAGCTCCGCCACGGACCGGCGCGCGATGCGCTGACCGCGGCAGCCCCCATCCTGCGCGCGCTTGGCGACGCCATGGGCGCCCGCGAGCTGCTGCTGGTGGCGGGCAACCACGACTACGAGCTGGTCACCCCGTGGCTGCGGGGGCGCGGGGCCCAGGCCCCGCCCGCGCCCCTGGGCCTCGAGCAGCGGGTGGCGCCGGCCGTCGCCTCGCCGCTGGCCGAGGCGGTGGCCGCACTGCTCGCCCCCGCCCAGGTCACGGTGGCCTACCCCGGAGCCTGGCTGGCCGACGGCGTGTGGGCCACCCACGGCCACTACGTCGACTGTCACGCCACGGTGCCCACCTTCGAGCGGCTGGCCGCCGGACTGATGTCGCGCCTGGTCGGCCCCCTGGGCGACGGGCCGCTGGAGCCCGAGGACTACGAGGCCCGGCTCGCTCCCCTGTACGCGTGGATGTCCGAGCTCGCCGAGCGCGGCGGCCTGAGGCGCATGCCGGGCCCGGGATCGGTGCGCGCGTGGATGCTGCTCACCGGCGACGGGCACCGTCCCCTGCGCGCGCGCCTGCTGGCGCGGGGCTTTCCCCTCGGTGTCGCGGCGCTTAACCGCGCCGGGCTGGGGCCGGTCTCGCCCGACCTCTCGCGCGAGCAGATCCGACGCGCCGGCGTGCAGGGCATGGCCGAGGTGGTGCGCCGGCTGGCCCCGCCCGCCCGGCACGTGATCTTCGGGCACACCCACCGGTTCGGGCCGCTGCCCGGCGAGGAAGGCGGCGACTGGGCCCCGGGCGCCGGCCGACGGCTGCACAACAGCGGGAGCTGGGTGCTCGAGCGGCGCTTCGCCGCCCGCCTGGGACCGAGCAGCCCGTTCTGGCCGGGGACCTGTCTGGAGCTCGAGGAGGGAGCCGAGCCGACCGGGCGCCGCCTGCTCGACCCCGAGGCGCTGGCCGACGTGGTCGGTCTGGCGCGGGAGCCGGGCGCGCCGCGCTGACGGCGGCCGCGAGCCGGGTGCTAGGCCGTCCTATTCCCGAGATGTAGCGACGGTTGGTGCTCATTTGACCGTGCTCGTCTTGTGGGCGCCGAAGACTATGTCGGCGGGGATTTGTCCGTGGGTGAGGCGCCCGGTGTGGGCGCGGTCGGTGTTGTAGTAGGCCAGGTATTCGTCGAGGTCTTGGGCCAGGGCGGTGCTCTTGGGAACAAGGGAGCGAGCGAAGGAGGGTCGCCAGCACTCCTCGAGGATTGTCAGTTGGAGGCGCTCGACGCATCCGTTGGAGTTGGGCCGGCCGGCCTTGATGAACCGTTGGTGGGCGCCGAGCTGGCCAACGATCTTTCCGAAGTCCTTGGATCTGAACTCGGATCCGTTGTCGGTGGTGACCTCTTTGAGTTTCCAGCCGGCGGTCTTGAGCTCTGAGGCGACGCGGTGAAGGAGGCGCTGGCAGTGCTGGGAGCGCGGGTTTCGCTCAGAGGTGTGAAGCTCGGCCCAGGCATAAGCCGAGGCGACGTCGATCGCCGAGTACTGCCAGACGGTTCCCTTGGTGCCCGATAGCCGACCGACGTAAAAACAGTCCATCTGGACCTTCTCCCCGGGCTCTGTGGCGTCGATATGCAGCTCGGGCGGCGCCAGGTCGGGCTTTCGCTCATAGCGGTCGGCGTGACGCGCGATCAGCGCCAACCGTCTTGAGCGGGTGTTCAGACCGACCCGGCAGAGCACGCGCCAAACCCCATGCTCAGAAAGCTGGATGCCACCCCACTTGGGCCGAGCCAGCTCGGCCGAGATCCGTCTGGGCCCAAACCCGGGGTGCCCGAGCGAGAACGCCACGATCTGCTGCTCGAGATGCGGGCCGATCTGGTTGGGCATCCGCGGCCGCCGGCGCTCGCGAACATTCAAGGCCTCCAGGCCCCACCGGTCCACGCCGCGCTTCCACCGATAGAAAGTCGAGTGGTGGACCCCCATCGCCCGGCACGCCGGCCTGACCCCGATCTCCCCAGCGAGCACAAACAGCCGCCGGCGGTAGCCGACCAGCACGTCATCATCAGACACGCGCACTCCCTTCAGGTGGTTTGTTTTGGTCGACTAAGCAGCCTGAAAGAGCGCACGGACGCCCCGGCCAGCTGGCCGGGGCGTCCGCCTTCACAACACCCCTAAAGGTGTCGGCACAACTCGGGGTTAGTCCGTGCTAGGCGCCCGAGTAGGCGGCGGGACTCACCGCCGGCTCCAGGCCGGCGGTGAAGCACACCGCGTGGCAAGCGACGCCCGGGCCGACCTCGAGGTCAAGCCGCCCCGAGCGGTGGCGGTCGTGCTCGATCAGGGCAAAGCAGCCGGCGTGGCGCACGGCCAGGGTGCGACCGTTGGCGCGCACCTCTCCCTCGCCCTCGAGCACCGCCCACACGCCGCCCGCCTCGTATTCCCCCGACCACGCGCCGGGGCGCTCGGGGGTCGGAGCCACCAGTGCCGCGTCGGGTGCGTCCTCGGGGCGCACCGGGGCGACCGGCTCGCGGGCCGTCCCCAACAGCTCCTGGATCGCGAGCTCGGCGTCCCGGTAAGCGCCCTCGCCGTAGTGGTAGTCGAACAGCATCCCGGCCGCGTCGAACAGGTAGCGCGCGGGCCAGCCCGCGTTCTCGTAGAGCCGCCAGAGCTCAAGCTCGGAGTCGATCAGCACCGGATAGTCGATCCCCAGGCGCTTCACCGCCGAGCGCACTTCTCGCTCGTCGCGCGACGGTGGGTAGCCGCCGCAGTGCACGCCGATCACCCGCAGCCCCTGTCCGGCGTAGCGCTCGTGCCAGGCGCGCAGGTAGGGCAGCGTGCGCAGGGAGTGCACGCGACAGAAGTCCCAGAACTCGATCAGCATCGGTCCGCTGAGCTCCTGGTCCCCGCGCCCAGAGGCCAGGTTGATCCACGGCATCCGCGGCGGAAACGGCGGCGCGGCGATGTCGGCTACCGGCGGGCGCACGGCCGGCCACGCTAGCGCAGGGGCCCAGACGCACCTTTGACATGCCCATCGTGTTTAGGGTTGGATAAACCCCCAACCGCACGCGGAGCCACGGACGGCGCCGTAAGCGTCCCCTGCCTTTTCCCACTTCAGGAGGAAGAATGCGCAAGAAAATCATCGCGGCCGTGGGTCTGGTCGCACTCGTGGTGGTCAGCGTGGCGGCTGCCGCCCAGGTCAACACCTATTCGGTGAGCGCCTCGACCAATCCCACCAAGGCGGGCTCCAAGAAGAAGCCCGTCCCGGTTTCGTTGAACATCAAGTACACCGTCGGCGAGGCCTCGGGTCAGCGCCCGTCGGCGATCAAGCACTACAAGTTCATCTTCGCCGGGATCGTCGCCCACGGCGAGGCGTTCCCGAAGTGCACGGCGAGCCAGATCAACGCCAAGACCCCGCCCAGCGACAGCGGCTGCCCGAGGGGCTCAAAGGTCGGCTCCGGAACCGTCGATAACCTCGCCGGCCCGTCGACCGACCCGGCCACGAAGTCCTCGCAGCTGCCGTGCCGCTTGAGCGTCACCGCCTACAGCGCTGGCGCTGGCGCGCAGGCCCTGTTCATCAAGGGTGGTCCTCCCGACTGCCCGCTTAGCGTCGCCCGGGCGATTCCCACCGTGCTGACCAAGAGCGGCGGGAGCTTCGGCGACGAGTTCGACGTCCCGTCCGACCTGCTGCACCCGGCGCCCGGCATCGACAACTCCGTGGTGTCGGTAGACACGACGTTCCCCAAGGCCCTGTCCAGCCCCAAGAAGAAGGGCAGGAAGGGCAAGAAGGCCAAGAAGGTCGGCTACCTCGAGTCCCAAGGGGGATGCACCGGCGGCAAGCGCAAGGTGTCGGTGGAGTTCACCAGCGAGGCAGGACAGGTCGCCACGGCGACGACCTCGATTCCCTGCAAGAAGTAGCGGCAACCACCGCGCCATAGCGACCAAGCGGGGCGGGCCTGGTGCCCGCCCCGCCGTCGCTGTGGCTAGTGCCCGGGGGTGGCCGCCAGCCAGGCGAACAGCTCGACCGTGGCGGCGTGGGTGCGCAACATCCCCGGACGGGCCTGGTGGGCGGCCATGTCCGAGCCGTCCCAGGCCCGCAGGTACAGGCCGCCGCCGGAACCGGCGTTGGCCAGCGCGCGATCGGCCTCGAACCTGGCCATCTCCAGCCAGCGGCCGTCGTTGGCCAGCTGGCCGTACTGGAGCATGGTGTGCAGGTAGATCGCGTCGAACTGGGGGCCCATCGCCAGCTCGGGGAAGCGCTCGACGAGCCGCTCGGCCATCTGGCCCGCCTTCTGGCAGCGCTCGTTCTGTGCCGTCGCCTGGCACAGCAGCTGCTCGGCGAGGGTCACCGGGCCCTCCTCGTAGGGCATCGGGATCGGCTCGCGCTCGCTCTTTACGTACAGGATCCCGTCGTCGGCGCGCAGCTGGCTGTCTGACCAGGAGACGTAGCGGTCCACCGTGGCCAGGGTGCCGGCGCGGTGGGTGGCGACGTAGAGCTCGGCGCCCAGCAGGGTCTGGGAGGCGAACGCCTCACCGGACTTGTACGGGTGCCCGGTGTTCCACCACAGCCCGCCCACCGATGGATCCCACCCGGCGGCCGCGGCGTAGTCGAACGCCCGCTGGGCGTCGCCGACATAGCGCCGATTGCCGGTGGCGCGGTAGGCGTCCATGAACGCCAGCCCCCACCAGCCGTTGTCGTCGAACCACGTCTGGGGTCGGCCCCGCTCGTCGGGGTAGGGGGCATAGCCGCCGTGGGGGGAGAGGTGGCGGTCGAAGTAGCGCTCGGCGTGCCGGGCGAAGGCCACCACCGCGGCGCGATTGGCCTTGGTGGGCGAGGCCACGGCGATCCCGTCCAGGGCCTCAAAGAGGGGGACGATGCCCCAGATCGTCGCCTGCGGATAGCGCTTGCGGTCGTTGAGCCACTCGTTGTACCAGCGATAGCGCCGATTTCGCCACGCCGATGTGCGGGCCACGCCCTGGCGGGCCAGCCCGAGATAGTCCACCGCGGCCGCGTGAGGGGCGCTCTGCCACGGCGCGAGGCCGCGGGCGCCCGCGGCCGGGGCGGCGAGCGTCGATAGGCCCGCGACGCAGCCCACAACCACCGCCAGCGCCCGGGCACGGCGGGCGAGCACGGCCAGGGGGGTTGGCTTGGGCGCGGCGCTCACTGAAGGTTGATCGGAAGCAGGGCCGACGGCCTTAACCCGCGCGCACCCGGTGGGATGCGGCGCGGTGGTCCCGACGCGCGTCCGGTTGCGACGGCGCTAGCCGATCGAGCCGACCATCTCGAGCTGGATCAGCCGGTTGAGCTCGACGGCGTATTCCATCGGGAGCTCCTTGGTGACCGGCTCGATGAAGCCGTTGACGATCATCGCGGCGCCCTCGTCCTCGGTGAAGCCGCGCGACTGCATGTAGAACAGCTGGTCGTCGGAGATGCGCCCCACCGTGGCCTCGTGGGCCACCGTCACGTGCGGGTTCTGGATCTGGATGTCGGGCCAGGTGTCCGAGCGCGAGATCCCGTCCATCATCAGGCCGTCGCACTGCACGCGAGCCTTGGAGCCCTCCGAGTGGTGACCCATGCGCACCAGCCCGCGGTAGCCCATGATGCCGCCGTCCTTGGAGATCGACTTGGCCAGGATGTTCGAGGTCGTGTTGGGCGCCAGGTGCACCACCTTGGCGCCGGTGTCCTTGTGCACGTTGCCTCCGGCGACGCCGACGTTGAGATGGTCGGCGCGCGCGCCCTCGCCGCGCAGGAACGAGCCGGGATAGAGCATCACGTACTTGGCGCCCATCGAGCCCCCGACCCACTCCACCGTCCCCTCGGCGTCGACCACGGCGCGCTTGGTGTTGAGGTTGTAGACGTCCTTGGACCAGTTCTGCACGGTCGTGTAGCGGGCCTTGGCGCCCTCGTGGACGAAGATCTCGACCACCGCCGAGTGCATCGAGTTGACCGAGTAGGTCTGGGCGGTGCATCCTTCGATGTAGTTCACCTCGGAGCCCTCGTCGGCGACGATCAGGGTGTGCTCGAATGTGCCCTCGCCGGCCCCCTCCATGCGGAAGTAGGCCTGCAGCGGAAGATCGACCTTGACCCCCTTGGGCACGTAGACGAACGAGCCGCCCGACCACACGGCGCCGTGCAGGGCCGAGAACTTGTTGTCCTGCGGGGGCACGCACTTGTTCATGAAGTAGCGCTGCACGAGCTCGGGGTACTTCGTCACGGCCGTGTCCATCGAGCAGAACAGGATCCCCTGCTTGGCGTACTCCTCCTTGAGCCCCTCGTAGACGGGCTCTTGGCGCCAGACGCCGACCACCCCGGCCAGGTGCTCGCGCTCGGCCTGGGGGATGCCGAGGTTCTCGTAGGTCTCCTTCATCTCCTGGGGGACCTCGTCCCAGCTGTTGTAACGGCCGGCGGTGGGCGGGCTGTAGAGGACGAGGTCGTCGAAGTTCAGCTCGGACAGGTCCACGCCCCAGGTGGGCATCGGCTTGCGCTCGAAGATCTCGAACGCGCGCAGCCGCTTCTCGCGCATCCAGTCGGGCTCGCCCTTGATCTTCGAGAGCTCTTCGATCACCTTCTGGGAGATGCCGGTGCGCGCGCGCAGCTGGCCCTGCTCGTCCTCGACGACGGGGCTCGGCTTGGAGATGCGATCGATGGTGGCCATGGCTTGAGGCTAGCGCGCCCGGGTGCTTGTCGCGGTCCGCACGAGACCACCGCCCCGTCGTCCGCCGATAATCCCGTCCGGCACAGTAGGGATTCTACCCGCCAGGGCGGCCGTCCAGTCAGCGGCTGCCCCGCCCGGCCCTTTACCGGCAGTTGACGCGCGGGGAGCGGGCGAGCGGCTAGCGTCCGGTCCGTGACCCTGCACCGTCGTCGGCCGCTTCGGCGCTGGCTGGCCCTCGTGCTGGTGGCGCTGGGCTCTCTGGCGGCTGCGCCGGACGCCGGCGCGCTTCCGCCGATCCACCACCTGTTCGTCATCGTGCTCGAGAACGAGAGCGCCGACACCAGCTTTGGCCCGGCGTCGCCCGCCCCGTACCTGGCCCGCACGCTGCCCGCCCGGGGGGCGTTCATCCCCAACTACTACGCGATCGGGCACGCCAGCCTGGACGACTACATCGCGATGATCGGGGGCCAGGGGCCCAACCCCTACACCCAGGCCGACGCGCCCGCCTACGTGGACTTGCTCCCGGGCGGCCCGGGTCCCGACGGCCAGGCGATGGGCGCGGGATCGGTCTACCCGGCCTCGGTGCAGACGATCGTCAATCAGCTGCAGGCCAAGGGGCTCAGCTGGCGCGGCTACATGGAGGACATGGGCAACTCGACCACCGAGCCCAAGACCTGCCGCCACCCCGCCCTCGGCGCGCCCGACACCACCCAGACCGCACGCGCCGGCGACCAGTACGCCGCCCGCCATAACCCGTTCGTCTACTTCCACTCGATCATCGACAACCAGGTCGACTGCGACGCCCGCGTGGTGCCGCTCGACCTGCTCGGCGCCGACCTGCGCTCGGCTGCCACCACCCCCAACTACGCGTTCATCTCGCCCAACCTGTGCCACGACGGCCACGACAGCCCCTGCATCGACGGCCAGCCCGGCGGCCTGGCCAGCATCGACCAGTTCCTGGCCCAGTGGGTGCCCCAGATCACCTCGTCGCCTGCGTTCGCCGACGGCGCCCTGGTGATCGTCTTCGACGAGGCGGCCACCAGCGACGCCACCGCCTGCTGCGGGGAGCGTTCGGCCAACACCCCCAACGCCGGCGGCACAACCAACGGATCCGGCGGAGGCCGCACGGCGGCGCTCGTGCTCTCGCCCTACACGATCCCCGGCACGCGCACCTCGAGCAAGTACAACCACTACTCGCTGCTGCGCACCTCCGAGGACCTGTTCGGACTGCCCCATCTCGGCTACGCCGGCGCCTCGGACCTGAGCTCGCTCGGCGACGACGTGTTCAACGGCCCGGCGCCCAGCGTGGGCCCGATCGTCCCCGCCGGCCCCACCCGCCGCAGCTGCCCCAGCCCCCCGCTAGCGCGGCGCGGGCGCCTGCGCCGCGGCGCGCTGATCTCCCGGGTGCGCGTGGTGGGCGCGGGGGTGCGACGCACGCTGAGCTTCACCTTGGCCCACCGCGCGCGGGTGACGCTAATCCTGCGTCCCCGCCGGGGACGCGCGCACCGCGTGCGCGGCCGCGACCTCGCCGGCTGTCGCACCTACCGGGTGCGCCTGCGGGCACGCCGGGGGACCCGCATCGTCATGTCGGCCTCGTTCGGCCGGGCCACCGAGCGCCGCACCCTGCGCGCCTGAGCGGCCCTTTCGCGCGGCGCCGCCCGGCCCTATTCTCGGCTCCGTGCGGATACCCGACACTCAGTACGCGCGGGCGGGGGAGGTGCGCGTCGCCTACCAGGTGTTTGGCCAGGGCCCGATCGACCTGGTGTTTGCCGGCGGACCCGCCGGGCACGTCGAGATCTACTGGGAGGAGCCGCTGATCCGGCGCTTCTTTGAGTGGGTGGGCTCCTACGCCCGCGTGGCGATGTTCGACCGGCGGGGCACCGGGGCCTCGGATCCCGCCGAGGAGCCCCCTCGTATCGAGCACTACCTGGAGGACGTAATGGCGGTGATCGACGCGTGCGGCTTTGCCAAGCCGGCCTTCTTCGGGGGCGCCGAGGGGGGCGCGCTGTTTGCCCTGTTCGCCGCCACCTATCCCGATCGGGTCTCGGCCCTGGTCCTCAACGACGTCGCCCCCCGCGGGAGCGAGCTGCTCACCCCCGACCGCCGGCAACGGGTCGAAGAGCTGATCGAGCGCGAGTGGGGCAAGGGCCTGATCGTGGGCGGCGTCTACGCCCCCAGCGCCGTGGACGACGAGCGGTTCATGCGCTGGGCGGCCCGGCTCGAGCGCAACTGCACATCGCCCCGGGGAGCTCGAGAGCTGGTGCGCGTGATGGCCGAGACCGACGTCAGCGACGCGCTGGCGCGCATCAAGGCGCCGACGCTCGTCCTGCACAAACGGGGAAATACCTTCGTGCCGGTCGAGCACGGGCGGGCGCTGGCCGCGGCGATCCCCGGCGCTCGTCTGATCGAGGTCGAGGGCACGGACACGATGGGCTGGACCGAGCCCGACGAGCGCATGCTGGGCGAGATCGAGGAGTTCCTCACCGGACGCCGCGGACGGCGCCCGGTCGAACGGGCGCTGGCGACGATCCTGTTCACCGACATCGTGGACTCGACCAAGACCGCCGCGCGCCTGACGGATAGCCGCTGGCGGCTGCTGCTCACCCAGCAGGAGGAGATCGTGCGTCGAGAGATCGGCCGCGCCGGTGGGCGCTTCATCAAGAGCACCGGCGACGGCGCGCTGGCCAGCTTCGATCTGCCCGCGCGGGCGATGGCGGCGGCCCGGGCGGCGATCGAGGGCGTAGACGTGCTCGGCGTGCGATTACGCGCCGGCGCGCACGTCGGCGAAGTCGAGCTGCTGGGCGAGGACATCGGCGGCCTGGCCGTGCACATCGGCGCCCGGATCGCCGCGCTGGCGCCCCCGGGCCAGCTGATGGTCTCGGGGGCGGTCAAGGAGGTCCTCGCCGGCTCGGGGCTCGAGTTCGTCGCCCACGGCGTGCACGAGCTCAAGGGCGTGCCGGGCGAGTGGCCGCTGTACGTGCTGCGGGTCGGGCCCGACGCCGAGGCGGGCTAGGAGCGGGGCACAAGCGACGCTAGGCGCCGTCGTCGCCCTCGGGCGGCCAGCTGGCGTCCCCGGTGAGCGCGCCGCGCATCACCTTGAGGTTGAGCAGGGCGCACTTGCGCCGGGTGGCCGAGATCGGGATGCCGAGCAGCTCGAGCATCCAGTCGGCGTCGAGGCCGGCGGCCTCCTGGCGGCGCATGCCGATCAGCTCCTCCGAGGCGATCGAGGCCGCCGCCTGGGAGATCGCGCACCCATGGCCGTGGAAGCGCAGGGCGGCGATCCGGTCCCCGTCCAGCCGGATGTGGACACCCATCTCATCGCCGCACAGCGGGTTGTAGTCGTGGGCCTCGAGGTCGCGCGGCTCGAGCTCGCCGAAGTTGCGAGGCCGCTTGTAGTGCTCGAGGATGAAGTCGCGGTAGAGGTCGTCCATCGACGCTAGAGCTCAAACGTTCGGCGAGCCCCGGCGAGCGCGTCGGCGAGCGCGTCCACGTCTGCGGAGACGTTGTAGGGCCCGAAGCTCGCGCGGGCCGTGGCGGGGACGCCGAGGCGGCGCATGAGCGGCATGGCGCAGTGGTGGCCGGCGCGAATGCTCACCCCCTGGCGATTGAGCAGCTCGGCGATGTCGTGGGGGTGGATGCCCTCGATGACAAACGAGACCACGCCGCCGCGGGCGTCGGCGTCGGCCGGCCCCAACACGCGCAGGTCGGGCAGCCCGGCCAGGCGCTCGAGGGTCTCGGCGACCAGCGCCCGCTCGTGCGCGCGCACGCGCTCCATGCCCAGCCCCGTCAGGTAGTCGACGGCCGCGCCCAGCCCCACCGCCTCGGCGATCATCGAGGTCCCGGCCTCGAACTTCCACGGAAGCTCGTTCCAGGTCGAGGATTGAAAATCGACCGAGGCGATCATGTCCCCGCCGGCCAGGAAGGGGGGCATCGCCTCCAGCAGCTCGGCGCGCCCCTGGAGCACGCCGATCCCGGTCGGACCGAGCGCCTTGTGGCCCGTCCAGGCATAGAAGTCGGCCCCCACCGCGGAGACGTCGACCGTCAGCTGGGGCACCGCCTGGGAGCCGTCGATGAGCGACACGGCGCCGGCGGCGCGGGCGCGGGCGACGATCTCGGCGATCGGGTTGATGGTGCCCAGCACGTTGGAGACATGGGCCACGGCGACCAGGCGCACATCCCCGCGGGCCAGCTCTGACTCCAGCTGGGCCAGCGACAGCTGGCCGCTGTCGGACACCTCCAGGTAGCGCAGCTCGGCGCCGCGCTCGGCGCACAGCAGCTGCCAGGGGACGATGTTGGAGTGATGCTCCATCTGGGTGATCAGCACCGCGTCGCCAGGGCCCAGGTGGGTCCGTCCCCAGGAGTAGGCGACGAGGTTGATCGCCTCGGTCGCGTTGCGGGTGAAGATCGTGGTCGCGGGCTCGCCCCCGACGAAGGCGGCGACGCGCTGGCGGGCGCCCTCGAACAGATCGGTGGCCTCCTGGGCCAGGGTGTAGACGCCGCGGTGGATGTTGGCGTTGTGGGCCCGGTAGTAGTCGTCGATGGCGGCGATCACCGACTCGGGCTTCTGGGAGGTGGCCGCCGAGTCCAGGTACACCAGCCGGCGCCCGTCGATCTCGCGGGCCAGGATGGGAAAGTCGCCGCGGATGTCCAGGGGGACGGGGAGCGGGGCCCCGGGGCCGGCGGGGGCCGCCTCGGCGCGGGCACTGGCGATGGACGGACCGGCGGTCATCGGCTGGCGGCGTAGGCGCGGATGTCGTCTTCGGCGGCCTGCAGCTTGCCCGCGATCCGCTCGCGCACCAGCTCCTCGAGCGCCTCGTCCTCGAGCTCGCCGATCAGCGGCTCGAAGAACCCCTCGATGATCACCCGCACCGCCTGGGGGCGGGTCAACCCGCGGCTTTGCATGTAGAAGATCGCCGTCTCGTCGAGCTCGCCGACCGTGCCCCCGTGGGAGGCCGAGACGTCGTCGGCGGCCACCAGCACCGAGGGGATCGCGTCGATCTTGGCCTCGGGGGAGAGCATCATCGAGTGGATCTGCAGGTAGGTATGGGTCTGCTGGGCGCCCGGGGCGATCTGGATCAGGCCCTCGAAGCTCGCCCGGCTGTGGCCGGTGGCCGCGCCGCGCCAGTGCACGTCGCCGCCCGACGGGCCGGTCTCGTGCAGGTCGACGCCGAACAGGTCCAGGTGCTCGGTGCCCTCGGTGAAGAACAGCCCGCGAAAGGCCATGTCGCCGCCGGGCTCGCGCACCGCCAGCTCCAGGTGCTGGCGCGTCAGATGTCCCCCCAGCAGGGCGGGCAGCCAGTGGCAGTAGGCGTCGCGTCCGACGCTGACCACCGCCTTGGAGACGTCAAAGACCTCCCCCGGGCCCCAGTCGGAGTAGTGGGCCAGCCGGCAGCGGGCGCCGTCCTCGAGGTAGAGCTCGAACGCCCCGGCGTGCAGGGCCTGGCCCTCGATCGGGCCGGCCACGTCGTACTCCTGCAGGCGAAACTCCGCGCCGGCGCCCCCGATCGCCAGCGTGTGGGCGTATTGGGCGCTCTGGCCGGCGTCGATCGTGTAGGCGAGCTGGAACGGGTGTTCGACCCGCACGCCGTCGGGGACGTACAGGAACGCCCCGCCGCTCCATAGGGCGGCGTTGGCCGCCTCGAGCTTGTCGCGATCGTAGGTCAGCGAGCGCAGGTAGTAGCGGGCGAACAGCTCGGGGTGCTCGCGTGCGGCCTGCTCCAGGGGGCACAGCACGACGCCGGCGGCGGCGAGCCCCTCGTCGAGCTGGCAGTGGACGACCGTGGCCCCGCGCTGGACCAACAGGCCGCCCCGCGGCCGTTCGCCGATCGCCTCGGCCACCACCGCCGGGATGCCGGCCTGGGGATCGGCGTGGCGGGGCTCCAGGCTCGCCAGATCGAGGTCGCGCAGGCTCGTGGTCCAGAACCCCGACCGGCGCCACACCGGCGGCTCGGCCGCCTCGTAGAAGGCCAGCGCGGCCTCGCGCAGCTCCTCCAGCGAGCGCCCGTCGGCCGCTCCGGCCCCGGCCAGCGCGTGGTTTAGCGTGGCCTCGCGGCTGGTGCCGGGCTTGGGGCGGGCTCGATCCTCAGGCACCGGCGCCAACCTCCTGGCGGATCTGGTCATAGCCCTCGCGCTCCAGGCGCTCCACGAGCTCGACGCCGCCCTCGAGCACGATCCGGCCGTCGAGCATCACGTGCACGAAGTGCGGGGTCACATAGTGGAGGATGCGCTGGTAGTGGGTGATGATCAGGACGCCGAGGCCGTGCTCGGCGTGGAGGCGATCGACACCCTCGGCGACCGTGCGCAGGGCGTCGATGTCCAGCCCCGAGTCGGTCTCGTCCAGTACGGCCAGGGTGGGTCGCAGCACCGCCAGCTGGAGGATCTCGGCGCGCTTCTTCTCTC
This sequence comes from Actinomycetota bacterium, assembly GCA_005883215.1. Taxonomy (GTDB): domain Bacteria; phylum Actinomycetota; class Thermoleophilia; order Solirubrobacterales; family Solirubrobacteraceae; genus AC-64. The sequence goes on along the minus strand of VAYS01000010.1, from coordinate 151,784 downwards.
CCCCGGAGAAGCCCTCGTTCAGGTGGCGGGAGGTGAAGGTGCGCTCGACGTCGAGCAGCTCCACCGCGCGCTCCAGGCGCTGGCGGAACTCCTTCATGGCGATCGGCTCTTCGCTTTGGGCGTTGATCGCCATGCGCAGGAAGTTGGCCACCGACACGCCGGGGATGGCGACCGGATACTGAAAGGCGAGGAACAGGCCGGCGCGGGCGCGCTCGTGGGGCTCGGCCTCGGTGATGTCCTGGCCGGCAAAGAAGATCGAGCCCTCGGTGATCTCGTAGGCGGGATGCCCAAGCAGGGTGTTGGCCAGGGTCGACTTGCCCGAGCCGTTGGGTCCCATCAGGGCGTGGATCTCGCCCCGGGAGACCGAGAGGTCCACGCCGCGCAGGATCTCGCGCTCCTCGGTGCGGACGTGCAGGTTGCGTATCTCTAGGTCAGCCATCGCTTCTCGTCGGTAGGGCGGGGGGCGGCTAGACCGCCACCGGCCTGGGTTGGGCGGGGGTCAGGTCGGCCAGGGAGGTCTCTTGCAGGGTGCGGACGATCTCCGAGTGCACCCGCGTCCACAACAGCTTGGTCGGGCAGGGGAGCAGGTCCTTGGCCCCGCGTGCCCCGGGGCTCTCGCGGGCGCACCGGAGGCTGCCGTCGGCCCCCGTGGTGATGCACTCGATCGGGGCGATCGAGCCCTCCAGTGCCTCGATCACCTCGGCCATGGTTATCTCGGTGGCCGGGCGCGCGAGCATGTAGCCGCCGCGGGCGCCGCGGCGGCTGCATACCAGTTCGGCCTTGCGCAGGCGGGCGACCAGGTGCTCGAGGTAGGCCAGCGGCAGGTCCTCGTGATCGGCGATCTCGGCCAGTGGGACTGGGTCCTCACCGCCGCGGCGCGCGAGCTCGACCATCACCCGCACGCCGTACTCCGCCTTGGTGGAAAACATCATCGTGCCAAAAACCTACCTGCGAGGTAGGGTATCAGCGCTCGCGCTCGAGCCGGCGGATGTCGTGGGCGATGGTCTCCGGGGTGATCGCCTGCTGGGGAAAGCCGACCCGGGGCACGCCGCGACGGTCGAGTAGGAAGACGTGAACGGTGTGGGTGTCGCTGCTGCCGCGCTGGGGGGCGATGGCGAAGGCGCGCCACACGGGCGCGAGTTGGGCGGGCGAGCCGAGCAGGAAGCGCAGCCGGCCGGCGACGTGCTGGCGGGCGAGAAAGGCGCGGGCGGCGGCGGCGGTGTCCTCGGCCGGGGACACGCTCACCGCGAATGCGGGCACGCTGCGGCCGAGGTCGTCGAACGCGCCGCGGATCTGCTGGGCGACGATCGGGCAGCTCGCGTGGCACAGCGCGTGCATGAAGGTGACCAGCGCCACCCCGCCGCGGTAGTCGTGCAGCGACACGCGCCGCCCGCGCTCGTCGGAGAGCGTGAAGTCGCGGGGCGGCAGCCCGCGGGGTAGCAACGCGCCGTCAAAGCCCTGGGACGAGGCCTCGGCGGCTCCGCCGCCCGAGCGCGGCGGTCCGGTCAGCGCCAGGGCCAGCGCCAGGGCCGCCGCGGCGATGCAGGCCAAGGCGAGTCCCAGCTGCAGACGGCGCGTCATGCACTGGCAGTTAAGCGAAACCATGTGGGGGCGGCGCAGGCCCTACCGCGCCGGCTCGGCGGGGGCGCTCCGGCGCTATACTTTCTGAAGTGATGAGAAAGCCACCCCGAATTTAGGAGTTTGCGCGATGAGCCCTTCGGGCGCGGAGCTGATCCGGCAGATCAAGGGGCAAATCAACGAGGTCGATCCGGCCGAGGTCCACGACCTCGTCGACGACGGCGTGGCGCTCGTCGACGTGCGCGAGACCGAGGAGTTCAACTCGGGCCATCTCCCCGGCGCCCGGCACGTGCCCCGCGGCTATCTGGAGTCGCGGATCGAGGGAGCGGTCCCCGACCGCTCGCAGCGGGTGGTCCTCTACTGCGCCTCGGGCAACCGCTCGGCGCTGGCGGCCCACACGCTCAGCCAGCAGCTCGGCTACGAGCACGTCGAGTCGATGACCGGCGGGATCACGTTGTGGAAGGACCGCGGCTATGAGGTCGAGGTCCCGCGCGCGCTCACCACCGAGCAGCGCGAGCGCTACTCGCGCCACCTGCTGATTCCCGAGGTCGGCGCCGAGGGCCAGCAGAAGCTGCTCGATTCCAGCGTGCTGCTGCTCGGCGCCGGCGGATTGGGCTCGCCCGCCGCGCTGTACCTGGCGGCCGCCGGCGTGGGCACGATCGGCATCGTCGACAACGACGAGGTCGACCTGTCCAATCTCCAGCGCCAGGTCATCCACACCACCGACCGCATCGGCACGTCCAAGGTCGACTCGGCCGAGGAGACCATGCGCGCCATCAACCCCGACGTGCGGGTGGTCAAGTTCCCCACTCGCCTGGGGGCCGAGAACATCATGGACGTCCTCCAGGCCCGCGCCTGGGACGTGGTGGTCGACGGCCTGGACAACTTCCCCACGCGCTACCTGCTCAACGACGCCACCGTGCGGCTCGGCATCCCGGTGGTGTCGGCGTCGATCCTTGGCTTCGACGGGCAGCTGTCGGTGTTCAAGCCCCACGAGGGGCCGTGCTACCGCTGCCTGTACCCGGTGCCGCCGCCGGTCGAGCTCGCCCCGTCCTGCGGGGCCAATGGGGTGCTCGGGGTGCTGCCCGGGACGATGGGGCTGCTGCAGGCCACCGAGGTGGTCAAGCTGATCGTCGGGGCCGGCGAGCCGCTGGTCGGGCGTCTGCTTCTCTACGAGGCGCTGGGCGCCACGTTCACCGAGCTCAAGGTCCGCCGCGACCCCGACTGCCCGGTCTGCTCGCGCGACCCGGCGGAGATCTCCGACGAGGAGATGGGCGTCTTCCCCGACTACGAGGCGTTCTGCGCCGCCGCCGGCTAGGGCCGACGGCGGGCATCCCCGGGTGACGGCGCCCGGATACGCTGCCGGCGTGGCCACCATCCGCATCCCTCCCGTGCTGCGCCCGTCGGTGGGCGGCGAGAAGGAGGTCATCGCCCAGGGCGACGACGTCGGCGCCGTGCTGCGCGACCTGGCCCGCAGTCATCCCCAGACCGAAAGCCAGCTCTTCTCCCCCGACGGCGAGCTCAACCGCTACGTCAACGTCTATCTCAACGACGAGGACGTGCGCGTGCTCGACGGCCTGCGCACGCCGGTGGGGGGCGACGACACGCTGGTGATCCTGCCGGCGATGGCGGGGGGCGCCGGCGGGGCCTGAGAGCGGGCTACCGGGCGCGTCCGCGCCCCGTCCGCGGCGCCCGCACGCGGGGTCACGCCCTCCCTATACTTCGTAAAGTAATGGGCGTGCCGTACCTGGAGAACCGGCCCTGCGGAGGCCGCTACGGCGACATCGTCCAGGCGATCGGCAATACGCCGCTGGTCGAGCTAAAGCGCCTGTCGCCCAAGCCGGGGGTGCGGCTGTGGGCCAAGCTCGAGAGCGCCAACCCCACCGGCTCGCTCAAGGATCGCGTGGCCCGGGCGCTGATTGAGGACGCCGAGGCGCGGGGGGCGATCGGCCCCGGACAGACGATCCTCGAGCCCACCTCGGGCAACACCGGGATCTCGCTGGGGATGATCTGCTCCCGCAAGGGCTATCCGCTGAAGGTGGTGATGCCCGACAACGTGACCCGCGAGCGCACCCAGCTGCTCGAGATGTACGGCTCCCAGATCGTCTACTCCGAAGGGGCCAAGGGATCCAACGGAGCGGTCGAGCTGGCGCTGGAGATGGCGCAGGCCGACTCCTCCTACTACATGCCCTACCAGTACGGCAACGAGGCCAACCCGCTCTGCCACTACCACGGCACCGCGGTGGAGATCCTCGAGGAGCTCGACGAGGTGGCCGCCTTCGTGGCCGGGCTGGGCACGGGGGGGACGCTGATGGGCAACGGTCGGCGCCTGAAGGAGCAGCTGGGCGACGAGGTCAAGATCGTCGCCGCCGAGCCGATGCAGGGCGAGCCGGTCCAGGGCCTGCGCTCGCTGGACGACGGCTTCATCCCGCCGATCATCGACCTGGCGCTGCTCGACCGCAAGATCTTCGTCACCAACCGCGACGCGATCCTGTGGACACGCAAGCTGCTGGCCGAGGAAGGATTGTTCGCGGGGGTCTCCAGCGGAGCGATCGCGCGCGTGGCCGTGCGCATCGCGGCCGAGCTCGAGGAGGGCAACGTCGTCTTCGTGGTCGCCGACGACGGCTGGAAATACCTGTCGTCCGGCATCTACACCCGCCCGGTCGACGAGATCGAGAACCTCGAGTCGACCGTCTGGTGGTAGCGCTTTCCCGGCGCGCCCTGGTGGGCGCGGCGGCGGGCGCCTGCACGTCGGCGGCCAGCGGTTGCGGCGGAAGCCCGGCGCCGCCGGGCTACGGCTTTAACCAGTCGATCGCCCAGGCCGACGGGGACACGCTCAACGGGCTGCTCAATCTGGAGTACGGCTTTGCCCGCGCCTACCGGGCGATGCTCGCGCAGCTGAGCCCCGCCCGGCGCGCACTGGGCGAGCGCCTGGCCGAGCAGGAGGACGCCCATGCCGGGGCGCTGTTGGCGCAGCTCGAGCGCCTCGGCATCACCCCTCACCGCGCGTCGCCTCGCTATCGGCCGGCGCCCTTGCGCGGCGAGGCCGACGCCCTGCGCTACGCCGTCCACATCGAGAACGTGGCGGTGGCGGCCTACATCGATGCGCTGCCCAAGCTGGGGCGGGCCGGGCCACGGACCACCGCGGCGGCGATCTTGGCCTGCGAGGCCGAGCACCTGGCGGTGATGGGCGGGCTCGCCGATCTGCCGGCGCTCACCCAGGCGTTCGTATGGGGCCACTCCTAGGCCACGGCCAGGCCGCCGCCGGCGCCCCGCGCCGGCGCGAGCTGGCGCGCGCGGGGCTGGCGGGTGGCGCCGCGCTCGCCCTGTGGGGCGGCTGGCGGCTGGCCGCCGCCCCGGCCGCCCGGGCCGAGGACCGCGACGAGCTCTTTGCGCTGGTGGCGGTCGAGCAAGCCCTGGCCCTGGCCTACGCCATCGCCCGGTCACGGCCCGGGCTGGACGCGGGCACCCGCCGGCTGCTGGGTGTCCTGCACGACCACGAGCGCCGCCACGCGGAGGCGCTCGGCGGGCTGGTGAGAGCCAGCCAGGGCACGCTGCCGCCCGAGCCGCGCCGCCTGTCGGACGTCGACCACTACCTGCCCGGTCTGGGCGCCGCCCGCGGCGCCCGGGAGATCCTGGCCTTCGCCGTCGGGCTGGAGGCGGTCGGCCTGGCCGCCCAGGCCCAGGCGCTGGGGCGCCTGACCGACGGGCGCGCGATCCAGACCGTCGCCTCGATCACGGCCGCCGAGGGCCAGCACCTGGTCGCCCTGCGCTTGGCCCGGGGGCGTGAACCGCTGCCCGAGGCGCTGGAAACCGGCACCTACTCGCCGCGCCGGTCGGCCCCGGGGATCCCCTGACTCTAAATTGGGTGCGATGCGCATCGCGCCCGAGCTGCTCGAGCAGGTCATCGCCCACGCCCGCGCGGAGGCGCCCAACGAGTGCTGTGGGATGATCGCCTCCGAGGACGGGCGCGCGGTGGCCGTCTACCGCGCCACCAACTCCGCCGCCAGCCCGCTGCGCTACGAGATCGACGGGATGGAGCAGTACCGCATCCAGACCGAGATCGAGGACCGCGGATGGGACCTGGGCGCGATCTACCACTCCCACACCCGCAGCGACCCCTATCCCTCCCAGACCGACATCAACCTGGCCCTGTATCCCGACTCCCTGTATCTGATCGTCGGGGTGGCCGGCGATGAGCCCCAGGTCCGCGCCTACCGCATCGTCTCCGGCGAGGTATCAGAGGTCGTCCTCGAGGTGTCCTAGGACGATGACCGAGCTGCCGCTGCTCTGCCCGGGCTGCGCCACCGCCCACCCGCTGAGCGAGCGCTTCTGTCGGCGCTGCGGCATGCCGCTGGTCTTCGCCGGCGTCGACTCGGAGTCGCCGGTCACCGAGCGCCATGCGCGGGCGCGCAAGATCAGGCCCGAGTACGCGCGGGGGCCGCTGGTGCGGGCGGGCGCAGCCCGCAACCAGGCCGAGGCCGAGCTCATTCAAGGAATGCTCCTCGAAGAGGGCATCCCCTCCCTGCTCAAGCGCACGCGCGGCTTTGACGTGCCCGACTTCCTCGCCGCCGGTCCCCGCGACGTGCTGGTGCCCCAGTCGGGGGTGGCCACCGCCCGCGAGCTGCTCGCGGTGCCGGACGCCGCGGCCGAGGCCGAGGCGCCGCCGCGGCCGGCGCCCCTGCGCCTGATCGCCGCGCTGCTGGCGGGTGTGGCGCTGGCGGGTGCGCTGGCGTGGGTGGTCACCAACGTGACCTAACGCGGCTCCAGCACCGGGGCAACCCTCCCCGTTTGGGGGGATTTCCGTTCTGGGGATTGACGGGCCGCCGGTGGGGGTTCTAGGGTCGCCCTTGCGGCCTTCTGCTGGCAGCCTGCGAGCGTGGCCAGGGGAGCTCGCGTATAAGCGGTCTGAGTCCTCCCAGCTCGGACCGGCCCCGGCGGAGTGTCCCTCTCCCCCTCCCAGCAGAGGAGCGCCCGCCAAGCGGACAGCTCCGCCCCGTCACCCTGTGGCGGGGCTGTCCTTTTCCGGCTCGGCGCCGGGCCCCTCACGGTTCGGCCATGTGTCCCAGGTGGGCGCGCCAGCCGCCCTCGATCTCCATCAGCGGCGCGCCGTCGAAGGCCTGCACCAGCGCCCGCCGGGGGCCCGCCGGGTGCAGCGCCACGGCCAGCTCCACCGCCGCCCGTACGCCCCGCCGACGCACCAGGAGGTCCAGCACGCTGCCGCCGAGCAGGGCTGCGTCGCGCAGGCCGGGGGGGAACGCGGGCGCCGACCCCTCGCGTAGGCGCCGGGCGATCGCCGGCCGCGCGTAGCCGGTCTGGCCCGAGAAGTATTGGGCCGCTCCGGCGGTCAACCAGCCCCATTGGAGGTGGCGCAGCAGGCTGCCGGGGCGAAACGGCGGCGGCAGCAGGGGGTTGTTGTGGGCCACGGTCAGGTGGGCGTACAGCGCCGCGGGGGCGAGCATCAGCATCTCGCGCGAGCCGGGCACCTGGGAGGCGCGTTCCTCCAGCAGCCGCGGGCAGAGGACGTGGAGCTCCGAGACCGAGAACCAGCCGGCGAGATAGCGTCGGCCGGCGGGCGCGGTCAGCGCCCGCAGCACGGGCAGGTAGGGCTGGGCGAGGGCCAGCGCCAGCGGCGAGCCGTGGAGCACGACCGCGACCTGCTCGGGCAGCGCCGGGAACACCGAGCCCAGGCGCTCGCGCGTACCCTCGAGCAGCTCGAGCACCTCGACGGCGTCCTGGGCATCGACGGCGTCGTGCCGGGCGGTGAACGAGGGCGATTCGGTCTCGAGCCAGGCCACCGCGGGCCGCCCGACGCGAGCGCGTGGAGGCTCGGGGCGCGCCGGCGCTAGGCCAGCGCGGGGACCCCGCCGTCGCGGGCGATCCCCTGGATCTCCTCGCTGGCCCGCTCAAACTCCTGATCGGAGAGCACGGGGGTGCCCTCGAACGGGAGGTCGCGCTGGAGCTCCAGCCAGGAGCGACATCCGCCGTACTCGTCCCTGACCTTCACCGTGACGGGGCGCGGAATCCGGTAGGTGCGCAGCAGCAGCACGTGCAGGGGGTGGCGGCGCTTCCAGGCCAGGCGCTTCTCGGCGTAGTCCGGGGTCCACACGTAAAACGGCGAGAGCGCGTCGACGCAGCGCGGGTCGGCGATCGTGAACTGGTCGGCGACCTCTGCCCAGGCGCGGATCCGGACCCGGTCGGGCTGGGGGATGCCGCCGTCGCGGGTCAGCGTGTGCGGCGGCGGCTCGCCGTCGCTCCACACCCCCTCCTCCAGCGCCCGGCGCAACTCGGGCTGGTGGGACTCGCGCACCAGGTCGTGGCGCTGGTGGTCAAACGTGGGGTACAGGAAGAAGCGCTCGTGCTCGACCTGGAAGTGCTTTCCGGACTCCCGGATGCCGCCCTTTCGCAGGGTGACGAGCTGCTCTCCCTCGGCGAGCGCGCGGACGGTAACCGCCCATTCCTTGAAGGCAACTGGCATTGGCGTAAGAGAACTTCGACTACGGGGGATTCGCCGCGAACCGTCGGCGGGACGGGCTTGCCGCGAGATCGGCGGGTAGTCTACGACAGGGGCTCGGAATCCCAAAATTCCCCTCCCTTGGAGGGGTTTTGTGTTTTACAGGCGCCGACCCGCCAGCACCTGGACCGCCTCGAGCAGGGCGCAGAAGTCGTCCTCGGCGTGCCCCTGGGCGGCCGCCGCGGCGAGCAGGTCCCGGGTCTCGGCGGCGGCCGGGAACGGGACGGCGGCCGTCCCGGCCTCGGCCAGGCACAGGTCGATGTCCTTGAGCATGTGGGCGAGCTTGAACAGCGGGCGATAGTCGTGCTCGCGCATCGGCGTCGCCTTGAGCTCGAGCATCGTCGAGGCGCCCGAGCCGGCGCGCAGGACCGCCTCCAGCGCGTCGAGGTCCACCCCGGTGGCCGCGCCCACCAGCAGCGCCTGGGCCACCACCGCGGCGTTGGCGGCCGCCACCGCGTTGTTGATCAGCTTGACCATCTGGCCGTTGCCCAGCGGGCCGGCGGGCACGATCAGGCTCCCCATCGCCCCCAGGAGACCGCGGGCGCGGTCGAGATCGCCGGGCTCGCCCCCCACCATGATGGTCAGGGTCCCGTCCTCGGCGCGGGGGGCCGATCCGGTCACCGGCGCGTCGAGCATGGCCAGGCCTCGCTCGCCCAGGCGCTGGCCCAGCCTGCGCGCCCACGCCCGCCCGATCGTCGACATGTCCACGCACAGCGTCCCGCCCCGGGCCCCATGGATGACCCCACGGGCCCCGAGCAGGACCTCCTCGACCTGGCGCCCGTCGACGACCATCGTGACCACCAGGTCGCTGGCGGCGCCCACCTCGGCCGGGCTGTCGGCCACCGCCGCCCGGTGGCCCTGGGCGAAGCGCTCGGCGGTGGCGCGCGTACGGTTGAACACGGTCAGCTCGAAGCCCGCGCGCGCCACGTTGGCGGCCATCCGCGAGCCCATGATCCCCAGCCCGATGAAGCCGACGCGCTCGCTCACGGGGCGGCCCCGTCCCCCTCGGGCGTGCCTCCGTGGCCGCCGCCCCCCGGCGTCTCGATGCGCAGGCGCTGTCCGGCGTCCAGCCGGCCCTGGGCCTTGGCCGGGAGCTCGCGCCCGGCGAGCAGGTTGCGTCCCCGGGCGCCCGGGCGCCCGCCCTCGGCCCCGGCGGGCGCGTGGCGCCGGCGCTCGGTGATCAGCGAGAAGTCCATCGGCTCGAGCGCCTCGAGTTCGCGGATGACCCCGTCGCCGCCGGGAAAGCGCCCCGCCCCACCCGAGCCCGCGCGCAGCGCGTAGCGGGTGACCCGCAGCGGGAACTCGAGCTCGAGCGCCTCGACCGGCGTGTTGAGGGTGTTGCTCATCGCCACGTGCACGCCGCTGGGCCCGGGCGCGTCGGGGCACGCGCCCTGGCCGCCGCCGAGCGTCTCGTAGTAGGTGAAGCGGGCGTTTCCCAGGGTCAGGTTGTTCATGGTCCCCTGGCCCAGCGCGCGGCCAAAGGCGCCCAGCACCAGGTCGGCCACCCGCGAGGAGGTCTCCACGTTTCCGGCCACCACCGCCGGCGCGTCCTCGGGTGGCCGGCCCGGCTCGGGTACGGCGTTGAGCAGCCCCCCGGCGGGGGCGCGCACGGTGATCGGCCGGTAGGCGCCCGCGCTGGGGGGGATGTCCGGGTCGGTGAGCACCCGCACGGCGAAATAGCACGCCGACTCGGTCACCGCCAGCGGGCAGTTGAGGTTTCCGCGATGGCGCGCGGCGCTGCCGGCGAAGTCCAGCACGAGCTCGTCCCCGGCCACCGTCGCGGCCAAACACAGCTCGAGGTCACCCTCGGGTGCCTCGAGCACGTCGCGGGCCCGGCGGGTGCCGTCGGGCAGCGCCGCCAGGCAGGCGCGCGTGCGCCGCTCGGCGTAGTCGAGCACCTCTTCGATCGCGGCGAGCAGGCGCCGGGGCCCGATGTCCTGGGCCAGCGCCGCCAGACGGCTCGCCCCCAGCCGGTTGGCGGCCAACTGGGCGCGCAGGTCGGCCCGCCGCTGGGCGGGCTGGCGCATGCGCTCGGACAGCGCCCCGATCGCCGCCTCGCCGAGCACCTGAGCCTCGATCACCACGCCCTCCTCGCCCAGCCGCGTGCTGTCCGCCGGCATCGAGCCCGGCAGGCGTCCGCCGACGTCGGCGTGGTGGGCCCTGCTGGCGGCGAACCCGATCAGCTCGCCCGCGGCGAACGCGGGCGTGACCACGGTGATGTCGGGGAGATGCGTTCCGCCCGCGTAGGGGTCGTTGAGCACCCACGAGCGCTGGGGCTGGTGGTCGCGGTCGCGCACCGCGGCCACCGCGGCCGGCATCGCCCCCAGGTGCACCGGGATGTGCTCGGCCTGCATCACCATGCGCGCGCGCGCGTCAAAGAGGGCGGTCGAGGCGTCGCGGCGCTCCTTGATGTTGGCCGAGTGCGCCGAGCGCACGAGCACCGCGCCCATCTCCTCGCACGCCGCCCGCAGGCCGCCGAGGAGGACCTGGAGACCGATCGGATCGAGGCCCGGGACGCTCACTGGCGCTCCAGGATCGACGTCCCGGCCGCATCGGCGCGCGCCCGCCATCCGGGGGGCACCACCACCGTCGCCTCGTTAAGGGCGATCACCGCGGGACCGTCGAGGCCCTCCTCATCGGGCGGCCCGGACAGCATCGCCGTGGCCCGCGGCCGGCCGTGAAAGTAGACGTCGCGCTGGGAGACCGAGGCCCCCGCGGCGGGCCGGCCCCGGCCCCCGGCGCCCCGAGGGCCGTCCCCCGGCCGGGGGCGCTCGGCCCGGGGCCGGGTCAGAGCGATCTCGGGCGCCGGTTGGTGCACGGAGGCGCGCAAGGTGACCAGCTCGATCTCCCCCTCGGGGTCTCTGAAGCCGTAGCGCTCGCGGTGGGCGGCCTCGAACGCGACCCCCAGCGCGGCGGGCAGGGGGCGCTCCTCGCCCGGGATGGTGAGCTCAAACGACTGCCCGCGGTAGCGCAGGTCAAACTCGGCCCGCACCGAGCCCTCGCCGCCCAGGGTCTGGGCCGCCCGGCGCGCCAGCGCGTCGATCTCGGCGCCCAGCGTCGCCCCGTCGAGCTCCCCCAACGGGCGCAGGAGGCTGCGTTGAGCGTCGGCGCGGCGCTCGGCGGCGGCCAGCCCCAGGGCCGAGAGCACCCCGGAGGCGCGGGGACAGAGCACCCGCTCGATCTCGAGCGCCTCAGCCAACGCCGCCGCGTGCAGGGGGCCCGCCCCGCCGAAGGCGAGCAGGCACTGGCGCCGTGGATCCACCCCCCGCTCGACGGTCATCACCCGCAGGGCGCGCACCATCTCGGCGTTGGCCACCCGCACGATCCCCTCCGCGCACGCCGCCGGCCCCATCCCCAGCTCGTGCGCCAGGGCGGACACGGCCGTCTGCGCGCGGTCGCGCCGCAGGCGGACGCCGCCGGCCAGCGGGGCTCTCTCATCGAGGTAGCCCAGCACCAGGTTGGCGTCGGTGACGGTGGCGGCGCTCCCGCCGCGCCCATAGCAGGCCGGCCCGGGGTCGGCCCCCGCCGAATGGGGCCCCACCCGCAGCGCGCCGCCGGGGTCGCGCCACGCGATCGAGCCGCCGCCGGCGCCGACCGTGTGCACGTCGAGCATCGGCAGGGCCAGGGGCCGCCCGGCCACCGTGCGCCCAGTGGTCTCGCGCACCGAGCCGCCTTCTACGACGCAGACGTCGCACGATGTGCCCCCCATGTCCAGGCACAGGGCATCCGGGTGCCCGGCGGCGCGGGCCAGCAGTGCCGCCCCCGCCGCGCCGCCCGCCGGCCCCGACAGCACCGTCACCGCGGCGTGGGCCGCGGCCGCGGCGGCGCTGGCCAGGCCCCCCGAGGACTGCATGATCGACGGCGGAGGCAGGCCGCGCTCGCGCCCGCGGCCCACCATCCGCTCGAGGTAGCCGGCCAGCAGCGGCGACAGGGCGGCGTCGACCTCGGTGGTGGCCGCCCGCTCGAACTCGCGAAACGTCCCGACCACCTCGTGCGAGAGCGAGACGTGCACCCCGGGGAGGTGGGCGGCCAGGAGCTCCCCCAGTCGGCGTTCGTGCTCGGGGTGCGCGTAGGCGTGCAGGAGCACGACCGCGACGGCCTCGGGCGCCTCGGCGGCCAGGCACCGGAGCATCTCCACGACCTCGGGCTCGTCGAGCGCTCGCACGGTTCCCTGGGGCGTCGTGCGCTCGGGCACGTCGCGGCGCAGCTCGGACGGGGCGAGCGGGGCGGGGGGCTGCTCGCACAGGCGATAGAGGTGGGGACGGGCCTGGCGTCCCAGCGCGACCAGGTCGCAAAACCCCTCGGTGGCCAGCAGCGCCGTGCGCGCGCCGCGCCCCTCGAGCAGGGCGTTGGTGGTCACCGTCATCCCGTGGGCGAAGCCGCGCACGTCACCCGGCTCGGCGCCCGCCCGGTCGAGCACGACCTCGACCGCATCGATCACACCGCGGGACTGATCGGCCGGCGTGGTGGGGGCCTTGCCGGTGTGGAGCTGGCCGTCGGCGACCAGCACGGCGTCGGTGAAGGTGCCGCCGACATCGACGCCCAGCCGCATGGGCAGCCGACGCTATCGCGTCTGTGCGCCCGCTATCCCCTTTGCGCGTTGGCTAGCGCGTCCGCACGCTCAGGCGGCGATCGCCTCGGTGTCCTCGGTGGCCGCCAGGTGCTGATGCGAAGGGCAGTAGCCGTTGTGCGGTAGCGGGGTGCGCTGACACGGCGTGCCCTTGCGTGTGGTGGCGCGGCATACCAGCGGGTCGCCGTTGGCGTCGTAACCGGCCCGGGGTTGGCGGGCGGCGAACTCCTGGGCGAGATCCAGGTAGTGGCTTACGACGCGGAACACCTGGATCTGCGAGCCCATGGGGAAATAGCTGCGGATGTCGTTGAACAGGGAGCGGGCCGGACGCGCGAAGTAGTGGCGGTCCGTCACCAGCCGCTCGACCGCGGCCTCACAGCAGCGCAGGACATGGGCCTGATCGCGCGGCCGCACCTCGCCGTGGACGGGCGAGCGGGCGACCATCGGGGCCAACTCCCTATAGATGGCGCGACTGAACTGATACATCGACCTTCCCTCCCTCCCGCCGTTCCCGTTTGGCGAGTCACTCCTCGCCCCTCCCATGGGCGAGCCCCACCAGTATCCGGCGGGTTTGTGAAGATCGAAACGAGACGAATATTAAGTCCGGGTTAATTACGTCGCCAGTATGTCCGGCTGGCCCCGGTTTACGGGGATTTCGGCTAGTCCCAGCGCTCGAACCGCGGCTCGGGACTGCGGCCCGGGATCACGGCGTGGCAGCCATCGAGGTCCGGGTCGAGGTCGGGAAAATCCACGCGCACGTGCGATCCGCGCGTCTCCTGGCGGGCCAGCGCCCCGGCGGCGATCAGCCGAGCCAGGGGATGGCGATCGGCGGCCAGCGCCGCGAGCCCCTGGCGCGTGCGACGCAGGCCGGCGTGGCGCCACATTGCCTCGCGGGTCTCGGGGGCGGGCAGGGGCGAGCCCGTCAGCGCGGCCGCGCTTGCCCCCCCGGCCGGCGGGGGCTCGGACAGCCCGGCCTGCGCCGCCCGCCGGGCGAAGACGAAGCACTCGCTCAGCGAGTTCGAGGCCAGGCGGTTGGCGCCGTGCAGACCCGTGCACCCCGACTCGCCCACCGCATAGAGCCCGCTGAGGGTCGAGCGTCCCTGCAGGTCGGTGAGGATTCCGCCCATCGAGTAGTGGACGGCCGGCGCCACCGGGACCCGCTCGCGCGTGGCGTCCAGCCCGGCGTCGGCCAGGGCGGAGAAGACGTTGGGAAAGCTCGCCGGGTCGATCGCCCGCATGTCGAGCAGGACCGCGTGCTGGCCGGTGAGCTCGAGCTGGCGATCGATCGCCCGGGCCACCTCGTCCCGGGGAGCGAGCTCGTCGACGAAGCGCTCGCCGCTCGAGTCGTGCAGGGTCGCGCCCTCGCCGCGTATCGCCTCAGTGATGAGAAAGCCCTCGCGGCCGGGCACGCCGATCACTGCGGTGGGGTGAAATTGCACGAGCTCGAGGTCGGCCAGCGCCGCCCCCGCCGCGTGGGCGAGCAGGAGCCCGATGCCCAGCGAGCCCGGAGGGTTGGTGGTGCGCCGCCACAGGGCAGCCGCCCCGCCGGTAGCCAGGATCACGGCGCGCGCGGACACCTGGCGGCTGTCCTCGCACGCCAGCCCCACGCATCTCCCGTCCGCGGTCAGCAGCGCGGTGGCCCGCGCCCGCTCGAGCACTTGGACCTCGGGCGCCTCGGCCACTCGGGCCGAGAGCTGACGCACAACACGGCGCCCGGTGGCGCTCCCGCCGGCGTGCACGACGCGCCGCCGCGAGTGGCCTCCCTCCAGCGCGAGCAGGAGGCGTCCGGTGCGGTCGGCGTCGAAGGCGACCCCGAGGCGCTCCAGGTCGCGCACCCGGTCCGGCGCCTCGCGACACAGCACCTCGGCCGCCGACGGGCGCACCGCCCCGCGCCCCGCCGTGACGGTGTCCTGCAGGTGTTGCTCGGGGCTGTCACCCGGCGCCAGCGCGGCGGCCAGACCCCCCTGGGCCCAGTAGCTCGCCGTCTCGGCCAACGGCGTGGCCGACACCAACGCCACCCGCGCCCCGTGCTCGACCGCGGACAGCGCGGCAAACAGCCCGGCGCCGCCCGCGCCCACGACCGCCACGTCGGCCTCGATGCGCCCGGTCGCCGGCATCCGTGGGTACCGTATCTCGATGAGCCAGGTGCTCTATCTCGGCCATCCGTCCTCGCTCGAGCACGACCCTGGGCCCCATCCCGAGCGCCCGGCGCGGATCACCGCGATCGAGCGAGAGCTCGACCGGGAGGGGTGGCCGGGCCTCGATCGCGAGGACTCGTCCGCGGCCTCGCGCGCTCAGCTAGAGGCGGTGCACCGCGCCGCCCACGTCGACTCGATCGAGCGGCTCTCGGCGCAGGGGGGAGGGACGATCGACGCCGACACGGCGACGAGCGCGGGCTCCTACCGCGCCGCCCTGCACGCGGCCGGCGGGGCGGTCGAGCTGGCCGCCCGGCTGCTCTCGGGCGAACACGAGCGGGGGATCTCGGCGCATCGGCCGCCTGGTCATCACGCCGAGGCGGGCGCCGCGATGGGCTTCTGTCTGTTCAACAACGTCGCCGTGGCGGCGCGCGATGCACTCGACCGCGGCGCCGCCGAGCGGGTGCTCATCCTCGACTGGGACATCCACCACGGAAACGGCACCAACGACATATTCCACGACAGCGACCAGGTCCTGTACGTCTCGATTCACGGCTGGCCGCTGTACCCCGGCAGCGGTCCGTTCGAGGACCGCGGCGCCGGGCCGGGCGAGGGCTACACGATCAACCTCCCGGTGGCGCACGGGACCGGCGACGACGTCTACGCGTCGCTGGTCGAGCACGTGGTGGTCCCGGTGGCGCGCGAATACCGACCGGACCTGATCCTGGTCTCCGCCGGGTTCGACGCCCACCGCGCCGATCCGCTCGCCGCGGGCGCCGTCACCGAGATGGGGTTCGTGGCGATGACCCGTTCGCTGCATCGGCTGGCCGCCGAGCTGGGCGTCGGACTCGGCCTGGTGCTGGAGGGCGGCTATGACCTCGGCGCGCTGGCCGCCTCGGTGGCGGTTGTCCTGCGGGAGCTGGTAAAGCCCCCGCCGGACTCGGGCTGGGAGGTGGCGCGCCACCCCGCGGCCAGCGCGGTACGGGGGCGCCTGGCCGAGCGCTGGAGCGCCCTGGCCCGGTCCTAGGGCTCCGGGGGGCGTGGGCCCTAGTGGACGACCAGGGAGCCCTGCATCCCCGCCGCCCGGTGGGCGTCGACCGAGCAGTAGTAGGTGTAGGTGCCGGCCTTCAGGGTCAGCGTGACCTTCGCGCTGGACGCGGTGATCGTCTTGGTGGCCTTAAGCGTCCTCGCCCCGGCGGAGACGGTCACGTTGTGGGCGATCTGGGAGCGGTTGGCGAAGTCGATCGTGACCTTGCCGGCGCGCGCCCTGGCCGAGGCCTTGTCGTAGCGCAGCGCTCCATTGGGGTCGGCCGCCAGGCTCACCGTGGAGAACGTGGCGCCGGGAGCCGGGGTCGACGCCGGCGTGGTCGGGCCGGTGGGCCCGGTGGCCGCGGTGGGGCCGGCGGTCGGCCCGGTCGGGCCGGTGGCGGCCGGCGCGGGCTGCGTGGGGCCGGTGGGCACGGCGGGGATCGCGATGGTGGGGCCGGTCGGCCCGCTGGATCCGGTGGCCGGCGCCTTGCCCGTCTCCTCCGAGAGCTTGACGAAGCCGTAGACCACGCCGGCGAGTGCGAGCACTCCGGCGAGCACCAGGGCCACGATCGGCCACCTCCAGCGCGGCGCGGTGGCCACCTGGGTGCGCGCGGCAAAGCCGCAGGCCAGACACCAGTACTGCCCGGGCAGAAGCGGGGTGCCGCAGCGCGGGCAGCGGTCCGGGGCGGCGGGACTCGCCTCCGCGGGCACGGGCGGTTGCTCGCCCGGGGTCGGCCCCCCGGGGTCCGCCGGCGGCGTGCTCACGGTTGGGGCGGGCCGCCGGGGCCCCCCGGAGCGGGGGGCGGCTCGGCCGGCGGCGAGCTGTCCGGCGCGGCGGCGGGCGGCGTCGGCTCGGATGCGGGCGGCACCGGGGCCGTGGGCTGCTCGGCGGTCCCGGCGCCGTAGGCCGTCGCCGTCTCAGGCGGCGCCGCGGGCGGAGGCGCGCCGGGTGGAGCGGGGGCCTGGGCGGCGGGAGCGGGGACCGGTGCCGGGGCCGCCGGGGCGGGCACCGCGGCCGCTGCGGCTCCGAAGGGCCATCCGCAGTTGGGGCAGAAGTTGGCTCCGGTCCCGTGCAGCTCGCCGCAGTTGGGGCAGGCCGCGACGCCCGGCTCGTGCACGACGAGCACGTCTCCCGGTTCCTCCAGCGCGACTTCCAGAGACACGATCTCGGTCTCGATCTCGCTCAGGCGCTGCAGCTTGGCGAGCACCAGGTCGTCGCGCGAGCGGCCGAACCGCCACAGCTCGAACATCAGACCGCCCAGGTCGCGGTAGGCGAGCTCGCGGGCGTGGCGCAGGTAGCGCAGGCGACGACGCATCCGGCTTCGATCGGGCTTTGGCGGCGCGGCCGGGACGGGCTCGCCGACCGGCGCCGGCGCCGGCGCCCCGGCGGCGGGATCGACGACCGCGGCGGCTTCCAGCGTGGGCGCCTCGCCCGAGCTGGCTACCGCCGCGGGCATGGCCGTGGTCTGACCCTCGGGACCGCCGTCGGCGGGGGCGTCCGCCCCGTGGTCCCGCCTCCCTATGCGGGGAAATCGCGGCATCGCGGTCATGCTAACGGCCGGGCAGGGGCGATCCGCCGGCCGCCGCGGCCCCCAGCACCGCGCGCCAGGCGAGCTCGACGCGCTCGGCCATGCGCGGGGCCGAGAACAGCTCGGCTCGCCCCCGGCCGCCGATCCGGGGATCGGGCTCGCCCAGGTGCGGCCGCAGCGCCGCGCGCCAGACGCCGGGATCAAACGGGGCGCACAGCGTCCCGGGCAGGTCGCGTAGCGCCACCGGGTGGATGCCCACCGGCGTGGCCAGCACCGGGACCTCACACGCCAGCGCCTCGAGCACGGCCAGGCCAAAGCCCTCGGCGTCTGAGGGCACCAGCACGGCGTTGGCGGCGTTGATCCACAGCGGCATCTCCTCCGGCGCCACCGCGCCGGCGGTGAGGAGGGGCACGCCGCCGACCACGGCCGCGGCTCGATCGTGGCGCTTGACCGCCCGCTCGGGCGCGGCCGGGAACAGGATGTAGGGCCCGTCGGGATCCAGGCCCAACCGGGCGCGTGCCTGGGAGCGATCGATCGGGACGAAGCGCTGCGTGCTCACCCCGCAGGGCAGCACCGCCAGCGCCCGCGCCCGGGCCCGGGCCCGCGCGGGCAGGTCACGACACAGCGGCGCCGAGGCGCAGGCGACCAGGTCCATGCGCCCCAGCGCGGCGGCGGTCAGCACCCGCGTGCGCGGGTGGCGCAGGTCGGTGCCGTGCAGGGTGACCGCCCGCGCCCGAGCGCGGGCGGCGAACGCCGGCCACTGGGTGAGCCCGAAGTGGGCGTGGACTACGTCGAAGCGCTGTCTGCCGAAGCCGCGACGTAGGGCGCCGGCCGCGGCGGCCAGCGCCCGCGGCCCGGGCTCGAACTCGAATAGCTCGACCTCGAGGTCGGGGCGGGCTGCCAGCGCTGCCGCCTGGTCTCGGACGAAGCTTCCGCGACCGGGCGCCGCGCCGTCGGCGCGCATGTTGGAGACCACCAGCGCTCGGATTTGATCGACCGGCATTCTGGGATCATGGCCGGGATGCCCGACGCCAGCACGATCAGCCCGCGGCGCCCGGTGGGCGTGTTCGACTCCGGGGTGGGTGGCCTCACCGTGCTGCACGAGCTGCTCGTGCACCTGCCCCATGAGGACTTCCTCTACCTGGGCGACACCGCTCGGTTTCCCTACGGCCAGCGCGAGCCGGGCGAGCTGCAGCGGTTCTCGCTGCAGATCGCCCGGGAGCTGTTGGCCCGCGACGCCAAGCTGATGGTGGTGGCCTGCAACGCGGCCACCTCGGCGGCGCTAGGGGCGCTGCGCGAGCAGCTGGCCGCATGGGCGCCCGAGGTCGACGTGCTCGCCGTGGTGGAGCCCGAGTCGCGCCTGGCCGCCGCGCACACCCCCACCGGCCGGGTCGGCCTGCTGGCGACGCCCGCGACCGTGGCCAGCGGAGCCTACGATCGAGCGCTGGGCGCCCACGCGCCGAAGGCGACGCTGACCAAGGTGGCGTGTCCCGATCTGGCGCCCATCATCCAGGGCGGCTTTCCCTTCGACCAGCGGGTGGTGGAGACCGTGCGGGGCTACTGCCGGCCGCTGGTCGCCGCCCGGGTGGACACCGTGATCCTGGGCTGCACCCACTATCCGCTGGTGGCCCCGATGCTCCGGCGTATGTTGGGTCCTCGGGTGCGCCTGGTCACCTCGGGCCGGGCGCTGGCGGGCGAGGTCGAGCGGGTTTTGGTCGAGCACTCGCTGGCCCACCCCCGGGGCGGCGAGGGCGACTACCGCTTCCTGTGCACCGGCGACGTGGAAGCCTTCGTCGAGGTCGGCACGCGCTTTTTGCAGATGCCGCTGGGCGAGGTCGAGCACATCGACCTCCCGGACTGGGACGTGACCGTCGGTTCGCGCGAGGCGGCCGCCTGATCCGGCGTGGCCTCGGACCTCCCCACCGCTCCGGGCCCGGCGCCCGCCACGGCGCGTCACGACGGCCGCGCATTCGATCAGCTGCGCCCGGTCAAGGTCGAGCCCGACTTCATCGGCCCCGCCTCGGGTTCGGCGTTGATCAGCTGCGGCGTCACGCGCGTGATCTGCACCGCGTCGGTGCAGGAGAGCGTGCCGCGCTGGCTGGCCGGAGGCGGGCGCGGCTGGGTCACCGCCGAGTACGGAATGCTGCCCGCCTCCACCGGTGAGCGAAAGCAACGCGACGTCTCCCGGGGCCGGCCCGACGGCCGCACGGTCGAGATCCAGCGTCTGATCGGGCGCTCGCTGCGCGGCGTGGTCGACTTCGAAGCGCTGGGGGAGCGCACGGTCTACCTCGACTGCGACGTGCTCCAGGCCGACGGCGGCACGCGCTGCGCGGCCATCACCGGGGCCTACGTGGCGCTCGCGCTCGCCTGCCGCAGGCTGGAGCGATCGGGGGCGCTGGGGCGCCCGCCGCTCACCGGCTCGGTGGCCGCCGTCTCCTGCGGCATCGTGGACGGGGTTCCCATCCTGGACCTCGACTACGTGGAGGACTCCAGCGCCGAGGTCGACGCCAACGTGGTCATGACGGGCGAAGGCGGCCTGGTCGAGGTCCAGGCCACCGCCGAGCGCACGCCGCTCTCGCGCGCCCACCTCGACGAGCTGCTGGCGCTGGCGGCGGGCGGCATCGGGGCGCTGCGCGAGGCCCAGGACCAAGCGGTGGCCGCCGCGGCGCCGTGAGGCTGCTGCTGGCCACGCGAAACCCCCACAAGCTGCGCGAGTTCGAGCGCCTGCTGGCCGGCCACGAGCTGGTGGCGGCGCCCGAGGAGGTGGCGTTGCCGCCCGAGACCGGCTCCACCTTTGAGGACAACGCGCTGGCCAAGGCGCGGGCGGTGGCGTTGGCCTGCGCCGGTCCGGCGATCGCCGACGACTCGGGCATCGAGGCCCAGGCGCTCGGCGGTGCGCCGGGGGTGCGTTCGGCGCGCTATGCCGGTCCGGCGGCCAGCGACGAGGACAACCTGGCCAAGCTGCTCTCCGAGGCGCCCGCGGGAAGCGGCCTGGCCTACGTGTGCGCGCTGGCCTTCGTCGACCCCGGCGGCGACGAGCGAGTGTTCGTCGGGCGGTGCAACGGCCGGCTCGCCCCGGCGCCGCGCGGAGACGGCGGCTTTGGCTATGACCCCGCCTTCCTGCCCGACGACGGCCCGGCGGGACTGACCATGGCGCAGCTCAGCCCGACCGAGAAGGACGCCATCAGCCACCGGGGCCGGGCGGCGCGCGCCCTGCGGGAGTGGCTGGGGCGATGAGCGGCTCGGCGGACGGCACGCCCGGGGCCGGCGCGCCGGGCGCGTCCAAGCTGGGCGCGGCGGGCGTCTCGGTCGCCTCCAACAGCGCCCTGATCGTGCTCAAGCTGGTGGCGGGGGCGGTGACCGGGTCGGTGGCGGTGCTCACCGAGGCCGTGCACTCGTGCATCGACCTGATCGCATCGGTGGTCGCGTTCCTGTCGGTACGCAAGGCCGACGAGCCGGCCGACGCCGATCATCTCTACGGCCACGAGAAGCTCGAGAACCTCGCCGCCGCGATCGAGGGTGTGCTGATCCTGCTCGGCGCCGGCGTGATCGTCTACGAGTCGGTCCGGCGGCTGGTGGAGGGCGCGCGCGTGCACGCCCTCGGATTCGGAATCGTCGTGGTGGCGATCTCGGCGGTGGCCAACGTGGCGGTCTCCTCGCTGCTCGCGCGTCGGGCCCGCGAGACGGAGTCGGCGGCGCTGGCCGGGGACGCCTTCCACCTGCGCACCGACGCCGCCACCTCGGCCGCCGTGATGGTCGGGCTCGTGCTCGTGCAGATCACCGGCGCCCGCTGGCTGGATCCGGCGATCGCGCTGGCGGTGGCGGCGGCGATCGTGGCCGCCGGCGTCCGCCTCGTGCTGCGCTCCTCGCGGGTGCTGGTCGACGAGGCCCTTCCCCCCCAGGAGATGCAGCTCGTCCGCGAGACGGTGGTCGCCCTGGGACGGGCCCACGGGGTGGCCGGCTTTCACCGCCTGCGCTCCCGCCGGGCGGGGGCCCGGCGCTACATCGACATGCACGTGCAGTTCCGCGCCGGGACGACGCTGGAGGACGCCCACGAGACCGCCCATGTGCTCCAGGACGCGATCGGCGCACGGCTGCGCGACACCGACGTGCTCATCCACCTCGAGCCCGAGGACCGGGTGCGCCCGGGCACCGAGTTGCCGGGGCGATGACGTGGGCTCCCTAGCGCAGGTTGATCGCCGCCGACACGGCGACGGCCAGGCTCACGCCGGCGTAGCCGTAGTAGCCGGTGATGAACAGCAGCAGGGCGGTGACCAGTCCCGTGAGGGTGGCCAGCAGCCAGGCCAGGCGCTGGAGCGACATCGCCCCTATTCTCGCCGTCGCGGATGACCGACACCCTGGAGCCCGACCGAGCGCTGGAATATCTGGGCGCTCTGACCCCCGGCGTGGAGGCGATCGCCCTGCTCGACGGCGAGGGCAACCTGCTCGCCGGCGAGCGCCCCTCGGCCCGACACCGAGGCGGGACCGCGGGGACGTTGACCGAGCGCGCGGGCGGCTACGGGCTGGTCGTCCAGCTCTCGCGGCCCCCCGGGACCACGGAGGCGCTGGTGCGCCACGACCTGCGCCGAGCGCTCGGACTGCTCGCGCCGTCTGACGGCGAGGCTACGGTCGATCGCCGGTGAGAAAGCACGAGCTCGTAGAGCAGGTGGCCGACCGTGCCGAGATCTCGCGCGAGCAGGCCACCCGTGCCGTCGACGCGGTGATCGAGGCGGTGGAGATGACCCTGCGCGGCGGTGGAGAGCTCACCGTCTCGGGCTTCGGCCGCTTCTCCGTAAGCGAGCGCGGCGCCCGCGAGGGCATCAATCCGCGCACCGGCGAGCGCATGCGCATCCCCGCCGTGAGGATTCCTCGCTTCAGCCCGGGGGCGGCGCTCAAGCGAGCGGTCCGGGGCTCCTGAGTCCAGCGAACGTGTCCGACCTCGCCGCCCCCTCGCCGCGCCACTTCGGCGACCGTCTGGCCGCCCGCGTCGCCGAGCGCGAGTCCCAGCTGGTGGTGGGGCTTGACCCCGACCCCGAGCGGCTCTGGCGGGCGCTCGAGCCGGGCCCCGACGCGGGAGGGGCGAGCTCGCGGGCGGACGCCCTGGCCCAGAGCGTCCTCGATCACTGCCGGGCCCTGATCGAC
Source organism: Actinomycetota bacterium (assembly GCA_005883215.1). Classification (GTDB taxonomy): domain Bacteria; phylum Actinomycetota; class Thermoleophilia; order Solirubrobacterales; family Solirubrobacteraceae; genus AC-64. The sequence goes on along the minus strand of VAYS01000010.1, from coordinate 129,287 downwards.
GCGGTCGCATCCCAGTGCGTGGCGGCCAAGCTCCAGCTCGCCTGCTTCGAGCGGCTGGGCCCCGCGGGCTGGCGCGTGCTGTTCGACGTCGCCGCCCACGCCCGCTCGGCGAGCCTGCTCGTGATCGCTGACGGAAAGCGCGGCGACGTCCCGGTGTCGGCCCACGCCTACGCTCAGGCGCTGGTCGGCCAAGACGAGCCGCCCGGGGCCGCCGGCGCCGGGCTCGGCGCCGACGCCACCACGGTCAGCCCGCTCCTGGGAGGCGACGCGCTGGAGCCGTTCCTTGACCGCGCCCGGCGCGCCGGCGCCGGCCTGTTCGTGCTTGTGCGCACCTCCAACGCCGGCGCGGCCGACGTCCAGGACCTCGAGCTCTCCGACGGCCGCCCCCTGTGGGAGCGCCTGGCAGAGATGGTGGCGGGGGCGGGGGAGCGGGGAGCGCGCAGCGGCCTGGCCGACGTCGGAGCGGTGCTCGGAGCCACCGCCCCCGAGCACCTCGCCCGGGCCCGCGAGCTGATGCCCGAGGCGATCTTCCTGCTCCCCGGGGTGGGGACCCAGGGCGGCGATGTCGAGGAGCTGGGCCCGGCGTTCGGCCCCGGGCCCGCCGCGGCGCTGATCACCGCGTCGAGGTCGATCGCCGACGCCCACCTCGAGGGCGGGGGCCCGCCCGAGCGCGCGGCGGCGGCCGAGGCCCAACGGCTGCGCTCCCTGGCCTGGAGCCTCTCCGGCTGAGGCCGTGCGGGCGGCGCGGGCGATGCCTGTCACGCCGTTAGCGCCTGCAATCGGGCTATATCATCGGCTGAGCCATGGGCGAACGGGCCATGGGGTATCGCAGTCCGGCGCGCTTTCTGGCGCCCGTCGCGCTCGCGCTCAGTGGGGTGATCGTGGTGATCGTGGTGGGCGCGGCGGGCAAGCACCGCGGCGCCTCGAGTGGTGGGTCCACTCCGGCGGCCACCCGCCTGCACGGCCATCACTACTACCGGGTGCGCTCGGGCGACACCTTGTTGAGCGTCGCGCTTCACACCCACCTGCCGCTGGCCCAGCTCCAGCAGCTCAACCCCGGCGTCGATCCCAGCACCCTGGTGCCCGGACAGCGCCTCAGGCTCGTCGCCGCTCAGCCTCGGGCGCCGCGCCGGCACCTTGCCCCCTCGGCCCCGGCCAGGCCGGCGCACTGGCCCGCCTGGTGGCCTCCGCCACCCGTTCGACCCCACGGTCCTCAGTCCGTCGTCGTGCGTTCGGGCGACACCCTCTCCGCGATCGCCCAGCGCAGCCACCTGCCGCTCGCGCGGCTCAAGCACCTCAACCCGAAGATCGATCCCAACACGCTGCGAGTCGGGCAGCGCCTCAGGCTGCGGTGAGGCTCCGCAGGGGCCGGTCGCGGGGGCTGGCCGCGCCCGTCGCCGTGCTGTTCGCGCTGATCGGCGCCCCGGTGGCCGACGCCGCCTCGCCCCGCTCGGCGCCGGCGCCCCGCCTGCACGCGCGCGCGTGGATCCTCGTGGCGCCCGAGAGCGGGGTGGTCCTGGCCGCCCACTCGCCCAACCGCCGGCTGCCGATCGCCTCGACGACCAAGCTGATGACCGCGCTGCTCGCGCTCGAGCGCGAGCCGCTTCAGGCTCAGCTGGCGGCGGTGCCCTACCACCCCCTGCCCGCCGAGTCGGTCCTGGGGCTCCAACCGGGCGAGCGCCTGACGGTGGCAGACCTGCTGCGCGCGGTGCTGCTCCCCAGCGCCAACGACGCCGCCACCACCCTCGCCCGGCGCATAGCCGGGTCGGCGCCGGCGTTCGTCGCCGCCATGAACGCCAGGGCCCAGCAGCTCGGGCTCGCCCACACCCACTACGCCACGCCGGTGGGGCTCGACGTCAGCGGCAACTACTCCTCGGCCGCGGATCTGGCCGCGCTCGCCCGGCGCCTGCTACGCAACCGCTTCTTCGCCCACACCGTGGCCCTTCCCCGCATCGAGCTGCGCAGCGGGGCGCGCCCGCGCACGGTGGCCAACCGCAACACCTTGGTGGGCCGCGTGCCGTGGGTGGTGGGGGTCAAGACCGGCCACACCAACCAGGCCGGCTACGTGCTGGTGGGGGCGGCGCGGCGCGAGGGCGTGCGCATGGTCAGCGCGGTCCTGGGCGATCCCTCCGAGCAGGCGCGCGACCAGGACACGCTGGCGCTGCTGGCCTATGGCCTGGACCGCTACCACCGGGCCGTCGTCGTGCGGCGCGGCCAGACGCTGGCCCGCGCGCGGCTGCGCTACCGCTCGGGGCAGTCGGTGGCGCTCCTGGCCGGGGCGGGCCGCACCGCGGAGGTGGGGCCCGGCGAGCGTCCCACGCTTGCCCTGCGGGAAGTGCCCCGCAGCGTCAACGGGCCGCTGGCCGCCGGGGCCCGGGTGGGCACCGCCGTGATCAGCGTCCGCGGGCGCCCGGTGGCCGAGGTCCCGGTGGTCACCGCGCGCCCGGTGTCCAAGGCCACCCTGTCCGAGCGCCTGGGCGACTACTTCGCCCGCCCCGTGACCATCCTCCTCGCCTGTGGTCTCGTTGGGTGTAGCCTCCTGCTCGTGCTGATGCGTCGGCGGATGACGCGCCATCACCAGGTGGCCGCCGGGGAGGACGAGCGGGAGCCGATCGCCTCCAGGCGCGACGCATGATCATCACGGTCACGCTCAACGCGGCGATCGACAAGTCCCTGTCGGTCCCCAACTTCCGCCTGGGGCGACGTCACCGCACCGTCGAGCAGCACACGATGGCCGGGGGCAAGGGCGTCAACATCGCCCGCACCCTCAAGTCGCTGGGCCAGCCGGTGATCGCCACCGGGTTCACCGGTGGGCCGACCGGCACCCAGATCGTCGAGCAGCTGACCGACGAGGCGATCCTCAACGACTTCGTGCGCATCCGCGAGGAGTCGCGTACCAACACCGCGGTCCTCGACCCCACCACCGGCCAGACCACCGAGATCAACCAGCGCGGGCCGACGGTGTCCACGCACGAGGTGGAGCTGTTCTCCGACAAGCTGCTGTACCTGGCGCGGGGAGCGGCCATAGTGGTGTTCGCCGGCTCGCTGCCCCGCGGGGTGGACGCCGACATCTACGCTCGTCTGATCCGCGAGCTGCACAAGCTCGGGGTGAGCACGGTGGTGGACACCGACGGCGACCCGCTGCGCCACGCGGTGCGGGCCGAGCCCAACGTCGTCTCCCCCAACGTGCTCGAGGCCGAGGAGCTCGTGGGCCACGAGTTCAACGACGACCGCGACCGCTGCGCGGCGGTGCGCGAGATCGCCTCGCTCGGCGCCCGCGAGGCGATCATGACGGTGGAGAACGGCGCCTTCGCCCAGGTGCCGATCGACGGCGCACAGGCGCTCCTGCGGGCCACGATCGAGCCCCGCGAGCCGGTGGCCGCGGTGGGCTCGGGCGACGCCTTCCTGGCCGGCTTCGTCGCCTGCCGCTACACCGAGGGGGGAACCGAGGATTGCCTGCGCTTCGGCGTCGCCTGCGGGGCCGAGTCGACCCGCCACCTGGGCGCCGGGCTAATCGATCCCCGCGAGGTCCAGCGGCTCCTAGGCGAGGTCAGCGTCGAGCCGATCGAGGCCGGCGCGCCCGTGGCATAAGCCGCTGTTTGCGGTGCTTTTCGCCCCCCAGCGGGGCGGGGTCCCGCTGCTATCCTCGGGGCCTGCCCGTCCGCCGCCAGATCGAGCCGGCGCAACGCCGAAACGCACCCTCCACGACCCCGCCTGGGCGGGGTCTTTTGCTCCCTCCGTCCGCCGTCAAACCTAGGATCGTCAAATGGAAGTAGAGATCGGGCGCGGCAAGAAGGCCCGTCGCGCATACGGCTTGGACGACATCGCGATCGTGCCCTCCCGGCGCACGCGCGACCCCGACGACATCGACATCTCCTGGAAGCTGGGCGACTACCGCTTTGAGCTCCCGCTGCTCGCGTCGGCCATGGACGGCGTGGTCTCGCCGACCACGGCGGGGATCATCGGCCGGCTCGGCGGCCTGGCGGTCCTCAACCTCGAGGGGATCTTCACTCGCTATGAGAACGCCGACGAGCAACTCGAGCGCATCGCCGGCCTGCCCGACGCGATCGCCACCCGCGAGATGCAGGAGATCTACGGCGCGCCGGTGCGCGAGGAGCTGATCGCTCAGCGCATTGCCGAGGTCCGCGAGCACGGGGTGCCGGTGGCGGCCTCGCTCACGCCCCAGCGGGTGCGCAAGTACTACGAGACCGCGCTCGAGGCGGGGCTGGACATCCTCGTCATCCAGGGCACGGTGGTCTCGGGCGAGCACGTGTCCTCCACCAGCGAGCCGCTCAACCTCAAGGAGTTCATCCCCACCCTCGACGTGCCGGTGATCGTTGGCGGCTGTGCCTCGTTTCACACCGGGCTTCACCTCATGCGCACCGGCGCGGCCGGCGTGCTGGTGGGCGTCGGTCCCGGCGCCGCCTGCACCACCCGGGGCGTGCTCGGCATCGGCGTGCCCCAGGCCACCGCGATCGCCGACGTGGCCGCCGCCCGCTCGACCCACATGCTCGAGACCGGCGACTACTGCCAGGTGATCGCCGACGGGGGCATGCGCAACGGCGGCGACGTGGCCAAGGCGATCGCCTGCGGCGCCGACGCGGTGATGGTCGGCTCGCCCCTGGCCCGCGCCCACGAGGCGCCCGGGCGCGGGTTTCACTGGGGGATGGCCACCTTCCATCCCACCCTGCCCCGCGGCGCGAGGGTGGCCACCACCCAGAACGGCACCTTGCAGGAGATCCTCGTCGGGCCCGCCCGCGAGAACGACGGGACGTTCAACCTGATGGGCGGCCTGCGCACCTCGATGGCCACCTGCGGCTACAAGGACATCCCCGAGTTCAACCGAGCCGAGCTGATGGTGGCCCCCGCCCTGCAGACCGAGGGCAAGCAGCTCCAGCGCGCCCAGGGCGTGGGCATGGGGGCCAACGGCCACGGCAAGGCGGCGGCGCTGGTCAATGAGTAAGCGCCGATGAGCGCCACGGCCGACGGGGTGGTCACCGCCGCCACGGCGGCCAGCGAGCTGGTCGAGCGCGATCCCGCCCGGGTCCGCCCACCGCGGGCCCTGGACGAGGTGGTGGTGCTCGACTACGGCGGCCAGTACTCGCAGCTGATCGCCCGCCGCGTGCGCGAGTGCGGCGTCTTCTCCGAGCTCCTTCCCCACCACCTGGGCGCGGCCGAGATCGCCCGCCGCAAGCCCAAGGGCCTGATCCTCTCCGGCGGGCCCGCGTCGGTCTACGCCCCCCAGGCGCCGCGCCTGGAGTCAGAGCTGCTCGACCTCGGGGTACCGGTGCTGGGCATCTGCTACGGCATGCAGCTGCTGGCCTTCGAGCTCGGCGGGCGCGTCGAAGCCGCCGAGGTGGGCGAGTTCGGTCGCTCCGAGCTCACCGTGCGCGAGCCGGGCCGGCTGTTGGCCGGCCTCCCGGCCGAGCAGACGTGCTGGATGTCGCACCGCGACACCGTCCTGGCCCCGCCCCCCGGCTTTGCCGCGCTGGCCTCCTCCAGCGAGTCGCCGGTGGCGGCGCTGGAGGACACCGAGCGCAACGTCTACGGGATCCAGTTTCACCCCGAGGTGGTCCACACCCCCTACGGCCAGGACATCCTGCGTCGCTTTCTGATCGACGTGTGCGGCTGCGACACATCGTGGTCGCCGGCGTCGATTGTCGATGAGCAGATAGAGCGCATCCGCGCTCAGGTCGCCGACGGGCGCGTGATCTGCGGCCTGTCGGGAGGGGTCGATTCGTCGGTGGCGGCCCTGTTGGTGCACCGCGCGGTCGGCGATCAGCTCACCTGCGTGTTCGTCGACCACGGCCTGATGCGAAAAAACGAGGGCCAACAGGTCATCCACGCCTTCCGCGACACGTTCAAGGTCCCGCTCGTCGCCGTCGACGCCGAGGAGCGCTTCCTGGCCCGGCTGCGCGGGGTGACCGACCCCGAGACCAAGCGCAAGGCGATCGGCGAGGAGTTCATCCGCGTCTTCGAGGAGGAGGCGGGCAAGCTCTCCGGGGGCACGGCCGCGGTTCGGTACCTGGTCCAGGGCACGCTGTACTCGGACGTGATCGAGTCCGGCGGGGGCACCGGAGCGGCCACGATCAAGTCCCACCACAACGTGGGCGGCCTGCCCCAGGACCTGCAGTTCGAGCTGGTCGAGCCCCTGCGCACGCTGTTCAAGGACGAGGTCCGCGCCGTCGGCGCCGAGCTGGGGCTGCCCGAACGGCTGGTGTGGCGCCAGCCGTTCCCCGGGCCGGGGCTGGCCATCCGCGTCGTGGGCGGCGAGGCGACCCGCGAGCGCCTGGACCTGCTGCGCGACGCCGACCACATCCTCCAGGAGGAGATCCGCAAGGCGGGCCTGTACCGCGAGCTGTGGCAGTCCTTCTGCGTGCTGCCCGACGTGCGCACGGTGGGCGTACAGGGCGACGAGCGCACCTACGGCAACGTCGTCGTGATCCGCGCCGTGACCTCAGACGACGCGATGACCGCCGACTGGGCCCGATTGCCCTACGACCTGCTGGAGACGATCGCCTCGCGCATGATCAACGAGCTGCGCGAGGTCAACCGCGTCGTCCTGGATATCACCTCAAAGCCCCCCGGCACGATCGAGTGGGAGTAGGGCCTCCGCCCGGCGGCGACGCCGCCGGCGCCGCGGCCCGCAAGGCGATGGATAGCCCGCGGCGGCCGGGCGTGTGGGCGGGAGCAGTTCTGGGTAAGGGCGACCCTCGCAGGGGAGGAACGGGCGATCCCTGGGAGGGGTGCAATGGTCAGAGGTCTCGCGGCATCGATTTCGATCGTGGGCTGGCTGGTCCTGGTGGCGATCGCGCCGCCGGGCGCGGGCGCCGCGGCACCTAGCTTGCATTTCCTCAACCCGGCGCCCGACGGGAGCTGTCCGGCCTACGGCGACCAGCAGATCTGCTCCGGCGAGGTGCCCAGCTTCGACGGCTCGAAGCTCGACGTCGACCTCACGCTGCCCGCGACCGGGACCGGCGCCTCCCATCCCCTGATCCTGCTCTTTAACGGCTTTGGCAACAACAAGCACGAGTGGGAGTCCACCACCAACGAGGGCGACGGCGCGGACAAGTTCCACTGGAACAGCCACTGGTTCGCCGAGCACGGCTTCTACGTGCTCACCTACACCCCGCGCGGCTTTCGCGACGACGGACCCGACGCCAGCTATGAGCCCAACACACCATCCGGCAGCCCGCAGGGCTCGGTCGACCTGCCCAGCGGCACGATCCACCTGAAGAGCCGGGAGTTCGAGATCCGCGACAGCCAGTGGCTGGCGGCGCTGGCGGCGGCGTCTCATCCCGACCTCGACCCCAATCAGGTCGCGGTCAGCGGTGGCTCCTACGGCGGGGGCGAGAGCTGGCTTCAGGCGAGCCAGCCGGTGTGGAGCTTTCCCCATAGCGTCGACCCCACGCTGCCGGTGCTCCAGCTGCAGGTCGCCGTGCCCAAGTACCCGTGGACCGACCAGGCCTACAGCCTGGCGCCCAACGGCCACGGCGGCGGCCCCACGGGCAACGACATCTATGAGTCCTCGCAGGGCCACAGCGACAGCGCCACCGGAGCGGGCAACCCCTTCGGCGTGGTCAAGCTGAGCTACGTCACCGGCCTAACCGCGCTCGGGGATGCCACCGGCGTGTTTGAGCAGGGCACCACGACGACGCCGTCCGAGGAGGGTCCGATCAACATCACCTCCTGGTTTCATCGCGGCGTGATCCAGGGCGAGCCCTATGACCTCGCCGGCGCCGAGGACCCGCTGGCGGCCCAGATCCGCCGGGGGCTCACCCACTTCCGGGGCTCCTACTACCAGGACTGGGCGGCGCAGACGAGCGGGCGCGAGGTGGCGGTCTTCTCGATCCAGGGGTGGACCGACGACCTGTTCGAGGCGGTCGAGTCCTTCCGCCAGTACAAGCTGCTCAAGCGCCTGGACGCCCGCTGGCCGGTGAGCCTGACGGTCGCCGACGTGGGGCACTCGCGCGGACAGAACAAGCCCCAGACCTGGCACCGGCTCAACGCCCAGGCCTGGCAGTTCCTGTCCGAGCAGCTGCCGGGGTCGCACCGCCAGACGACGACCGTGACCAGCGAGCCCACCGTGTGCGGCAACGACGCCACCTCGGGCAACAACGACAACCAGGCGCAGGAGCTGAGCGCCACGACCCCCGAGGGGCTCTCGGCGGGCGCGCTGGCCATTGGCTATGAGCGGGGCGACATCCTGACCTCGACCGGTCGCGGGGTGGACCCCAACGGCCCGGCCACCGACCCCGTCCTGCCCGGCGTGGTGGGCATAAGCGGGCAGCCCTGTCGCACCTCGCCGGGCCCCTCGCCCGACTACAGCGCAGTCTCCCAGCCGGTCTCCAGCGCCCTGACCTACGTCGGGCTGGGGTACGTGAAGGTTCCCTACACGATGACCGGGGGGCCGAGCGCCCAGCTCGACGCCCGCGTCTGGGACGTCGCCCCGGACGGGACGACGCTGCTGATGACGCGCGGCGTCTATCGCCTCGACACCCCCGCCTACGACGCGCCGGCGGGCACCATCCGCCTGCCGCTGTACGGGAATCAGTGGCGCCTGCCCCCGGGGCACCGCGTCCGGCTGGACCTCACGCAGGTCGACCAGCCCTACCTGAGGCCGAGCAACGTCCCCAGCGGCATCCAGTTCGATCCCCCGACGCTCGTGCTGCCGACCCGCGAGGCAGCCAACGTCAGCGTGAGCGGAACCTAGGTCGGATCGCCGGACGCGGGCGTGTGGCGTCCGGCGCCGGGTGGCGGCGAGGGCGCTAGCGTCACCGGCGTGCTTGCTCGGGGGAGGAGGCTGCTGGGGCCCGGCGCGCTGGTCGCGCTGCTGGCCGGGCTGGCCGCGCCGGCCGCTTCGCTTGCCAGCCAGACCCCACGGGGATCTTCGGCTCAGCCTCGGCAGGGGCTTCCGGCCCTGACCAGCCCCTCGGGGCCCGCGCCGCTGCCCTACGGGCAGTTCGACGCCGGCGGGTTTCGCAACGTGCTGCCCGCGGGCCAGGGCGGCCTGGACAACCTCATCCAGCTCGGGCAGTTCGAGGCCGGCGGCGCGCGACCCCCGCACACCGACGACCAGCTGGCCATGTACCGCGACCTGCTCTACGGCTACCGCGGGCTGGGCGCGGGGGACCTGGGGCGCTACTTCAAGGACGCCACCTTCGGCGTCCCGTTGGGCCAGGCCGAGCGCACCTATAGCCCGCGTGCCGACGTGACGATCGTCCGCGACGCCTACGGCGTGCCCCACGTCTACGGCGCCACCCGCGCCGGCGCGATGTTCGGCATCGGCTACGCCACCGCCGAGGACCGCCTGTTCTTCATCGACGTCTTTCGCCACCTGGGGCGCGCTCAGCTGTCGTCCTTCGTCGGCGGAAGCCCGGCCAACCGTGCCTTCGACCACCTGATGTGGCGGGTGGCCCCCTACACCGAGTCCGACCTGCAGCGCCAGATCGACGCTCCCCGCCCGGGCTTCGAGGCCGAGTCCGCCCAACTGCGCTCGGAGCTTGACCAGTACGTGGCGGGGATCAACCAGTACATCACCGAGGCCCGCGCCGACCCCTCCAAGATGCCCGGCGAGTACGCGGCGATCGGCCATCCCGAGGGCCCGACCGACTGGAAGCCCACCGACACGGTGGCCACCGCCGGGGTGATCGGGGCGATCTTCGGCGTCGGCGGCGGCGCAGAGCTCGACGGCGCCCAGACGCTCGAGGACGCCCAGGCCCGCTTCGGCTCAGCCGGCGGCTGGCGGGCGTGGAACGACTTTCGCTCGGCCGACGTCCGCGACGCGCCCACCACCGTGCGCGGCCGGCGCTTTGCCTCCCCGCCCGTCCCGCGTCATCCCAGCCCGGCGCTGGCCCTGTTTGACCGCGGCTCCCTCGCCCGCCCCGACATCCAGGTCGCCGGCTCGGGCTCGGGAACCCAGGCGGTCCCCGGCGTGCCGGGCACCAGCGCCGGCTCGGACGCGGCGCGCGCCTCGGCCCCGCGGCCGGGCGCCGCGTCGGCCTCCGGCGCTCTGGCGCGCGCCCGGCAGGGGCTGCTCGCCTTCCCCCACGCGATGTCAAACGCGCTGTTGATCTCGGGCCGCGACGCGGCCGGCGGGCACCCGCTGGCGGTGTTCGGCCCTCAGACCGGCTACTTCACCCCCGAGGTGCTGATGGAGCAGGAGCTCCAGGCGCCGGGCCTGTCGGCGCGCGGGGTTGCCTTTCCCGGGGTCAACCTCTACGTGCAGATCGGCCACGGCACCGACTACGCCTGGAGCGCGACGACCTCGGCCCAGGACATCGTCGACACCTTCGCCCTGGACCTCTGCGACCCCGCCGGCGGGCCGCCCACGACGGCCTCCACCGGCTACCGCGACGGCGATCGCTGCGTGCCCATGGAGATCCTCGACCGCACCAACTCCTGGCAGCCCACTGCCGCCGACAACACGCCGGCGGGACAGGAGACGCTGCGGGCGCAGCGCACGCGACTGGGCCTGGTCGTCGGCCGGGGCACGATCGGCGTGCGCCCCGTCGCCTACACCAGGCTGCGCTCGACCTACCTGCACGAGCCCGACGCGGGCCTGGCGTTCTCCTACTTCAACGATCCGGCGCGGATGCGCACCCCGGCGGACTTCCAGCGCGCGGCCTCGCTGATCGGCTACACGTTCAACTGGTTCTACGTCGACGCCCACCACGTCGCCTATCAGAACTCCGGCTGGAACCCCCGCCGTGCCGCCGGGACCGACCCCGACCTGCCGATCCTGGGCCAGCCCCGGTACGAGTGGCGCGACTATCACCCCGACGCCCTGACCCTGGCGGCGTTCACGGCGCCCGCCGAGCACCCCCAGTTCCTCGATCAGGAGTGGGCGGCCGACTGGAACAACAAGCAGGCCCCGGGCTATCGCGCGGCCGACGACAACTGGGGCTACACCGCCACCTACCGTCAGAAGCTGCTCGCCGACCGGGTCCATGCGCTGGCCGCGACCCATCGCGCGACGCTGCCGCAGCTGGCCTCGGCGATGGAGGACGCCGCCACCGTCGACCTGCGCGCCGACGCCGTGCTGCCCTACGCGCTGCGGGTCATCGGCGAGCCGGCCGATCCGACCCTGCGCCACGCGGTCGACGAGCTGCGCGCCTGGGTCGCCGACGGCGGACACCGCATCGATCCCACGCGCAGCGGCACCTACGACCACGCACAGGCCATCCGCATCCTCGACGCCTGGTGGCCGCGCTGGATGCACGCCGAGTTCGAGCCGGTGCTGGGCCCGAAGCTGTTCGCCGACGTCCAGCGCATGAACCGGCTGACCAACGACCCAAACAACGACGGCGACCACGTCGGGTCCTCCTGGCAGGGCGGCTGGGAGGGATACGCCCTCGAGGACCTGAGGGACGTGCTCAGCCCCCGCCGGGCGGTCAAGCCCAAGCCCAGGAAGCCCAAGCGCCGCCGGGCGGCTCGCCGCCGCCGGGCCCCCCGAGGCGTCGCCCACCGGCGCAAGCGCCACCGGGCCAAGCGGCGGCCGCGACGCCGGCCCGGGCGGCGGCGCCCGGCCGCCCCGGCGCCCGACATGTCGCGGGTCTATTGCGGAAACGGCTCGTTGGCCGCCTGCCGGGCGGCGCTCGAGAGCTCGCTGCGCGACGCGCTGGGCGTCAGCGCCGCCCAGCTCTACGGGGGCGACGCCGTCTGCCAGCAGGCCGGGCGCGACGGCGACCAGGCCTGCTACGACGCGATCTGGTTTCGCCCGCTGGGGGCGATCACCCAGCGGCTGCTGGCCTGGGTCAACCGTCCAACGTTCCAGCAGGCGGTCGAGGTGCCAGGCCAGATCCCCCGCCCATAGGGGCCTGAGGACGGCATGGCCTATCATGGCTGCGCCGCGCGCCCCCAGCGCGTGGCGTTTTTTCGCGCCAATGAAGACCTACGTAGCCACGCCCGCCGAGCGCCAGCGCAACTGGCTGCTCGTCGACGCCGACGGGCGCACCCTCGGGCGCCTGGCCACCCAGATCGCCGACGCCCTGCGGGGCAAGAACAAGCCCGAATATACGCCGCACATCGACACGGGTGACTTCGTCGTGGTGGTCAACGCCGAGAAGATCACCGTGACCGGCAACAAGCGGGCCGACAAGCGCTACTACCGCCATTCCGGCTATCCGGGCGGGCTCAAGGTCCGGACCTTCGAGGACGAGCTCACCCGTCGGCCCGAGGAGATCATCCGCCGCGCCGTTCGCGGGATGATGCCTCGCAACCGGCTCGCCCGAAAGCAGCTGACCAAGCTCAAGGTCTACGCCGGCCCCGACCACCCCCACGCCGCCCAGAAACCCGAACCCATGGAGATCCGCAGCTGATGGCCAAGAAGCCGCGCGAGGAGCGCCCACCGGACGAGCCCACCGAGGCCGCCCCCGAAGCCGAGGCCGAGGAAAAAGCCGAGCAGCCCGCCGCCGAGAAGACCCCCGAGGCACCGGCGTCGGAGCCCGCCGAGACCCCGCCCGAGCAGGCTCCGGCCGAGCCGGCGGCCGAAGAGGCCCAGGAGCCGGCGGCCGAAGAGGCCCAGGAGCCGGCGGCCGAAGAGGCCCAGGAGCCGGCGGCCGAAGAGGCGCCGCGGGCTGAAGAGGCCAAGCCTCCTGCGGCCGAGGCGACCCGCGAGGAGGCCTCGACCGAGGCTGGGACCGCGCGGGCTCGGCCCGAGGTGCCCGGGGCCGACCTCGAGGTGGACATCGTCCCCGAGGGCGCGGACCCGCTGGGGGCGGACGCCCAGGGGGCCGAGGCGCTGGGCGCCGACTACGCCGAGGACCTGGCCCCGGCGGTCGAGGAGCCCGAGGCGGCGCCGATCGAGGAAGAGGAAGAGGCCCCCGCCCCCATCACCGCGGCGGCCATCGACCTTGCCGCCGGCGCCCGTTATCGGGCGACGGGAAAGCGCAAGACCGCGATCGCCCGCGTCATCCTGCGGCCGGGCAAGGGCACCTACACGGTCAACGGCCGTGCGCTGGACGAGCACTTCCCCCGACCCACGCTCCGGCGCAACATCCGTCAGCCGCTCGAGACCGTCGGCTACGAGGAGCGCATGGACGTCGTCGCCCGCCTGCACGGCGGCGGGGTCTCGGCCCAGGCGGGAGCGCTGCGCCACGGCATCTCGCGCGCGCTGCTGGAGGCCGACCCCAACCTGCGCGGCGAGCTCAAGCGCCGCGGCTTCCTCACGCGCGACGCGCGCGCCAAGGAGCGCAAGAAGGCGGGCCTGAAGAAGGCGCGCAAGCGGCCGCAGTTCTCCAAGCGCTGAGCGCGCCCCCGCCGCCGTGGCGCGCAAGCTGTTTGGCACCGACGGTGTGCGCGGTGTCGCGGGCGACCTGCTGAGCCCCGAGCTCGCCCTGGCCCTGGCCCGCGCGGCCACCGCCGACGCCCAGGCGCCGCGCCCCCAGGTCCTGATCATTCGCGACACCCGCGAGTCGGGCGAGATGCTGCAGGCGGCGATGGCCGCGGGCGTCAGCGCCGCCGGCGGCGACGTGCTGCTCGGCGGCGTGCTGCCCACCCCGGCCGCGCCGCTGCTCGTCCGCCGCTATGGCTTTGACCTGGCCGCCGTCCTGTCGGCCTCGCACAATCCGTTTCAGGACAACGGGATCAAGTTCTTCGGCGCCGACGGCTTCAAGCTCTCCGACGAGACCGAGAGCCGAATCGAGGCGGCGCTCGAGGACGACGCCGCCAGTCGCGTCCAGCGCCCCCCGGTCGAGACACCCCGAATCGGTCGCGTGCGCGACCTGCACGGGACCCGCGACGACTACCTGCGCGAGCTCCAGCTGCGCTTCTCCGACCTCGACCTGTCGGAGGTAGGCGTCGTGCTGGACTGCGCCAACGGCGCCACCTACCGGGTGGGCCCGGAGATATTCCGCCGCCTCGGGGCACGGGTGACGGTGATCGCCGACGAGCCCGACGGGCGCAACATAAACGCCGGCTGCGGGTCCACCCATCTCGAAGGCCTGATCGAGCGGGTCGGCGCCGAAGGCGCGGACGTGGGCTTTGGCTTCGACGGCGACGGCGACCGCGTGCTGGCCGTCGATCGACGCGGCGGCGTGGTGGACGGCGACGAGCTGCTCGCCCTCGCCGCCCTGCACCTGCGCGAGCGAGGCCGGCTGCCCGGAGATGGGGTGGCGGTTACCGTGATGACCAACTACGGCTTTCATCAGGCGATGGCGGCGGCGGGTATCGAGGTGGCCACCACTGCGGTCGGCGACCGCTACGTACTGGAGGAGCTGCGCTCCCGCGACTGGGCGCTGGGAGGCGAGCAGTCCGGGCACGTGATCGAGATGGGATTCAGCCCGACCGGGGACGGGATCGCCAGCGCCCTGCTCACGCTCGAAGCGCTCGCCGGGAGTGATCTGGCCGACCGCCGGGCGATGGAAAAGCTGCCCCAAGTGCTCGTCAACGTGCGCGTGGGCGACCGCGGCGCCCTCGACGACGCCGGCGAGGTGGCGGCGGCGATCGAGCGCGAGGGCGCGGCGCTGGAGGGTCGCGGGCGGGTGCTGGTGCGCCCGAGCGGCACCGAGCCGCTGGTGCGAGTGATGGTCGAGGCCCCCACGCGCGAGGAGGCCGACGCCGTCAGCGCGCGGCTGGTAGGGCTGATCGAGTCCGAGCTGGCAGGCGCCAACGGCGGCTAATCGCCCGTCAACGGGGCCCTAACACCCAGCCCTTTTGCGGCTAGCAGGGGCGCTGGTACAGTCGATTTCTCCGCTTGTACCGCTTGCCTCGTGCCGGCGGGCCCAGACGGCGGGGCTCGTCAGAGAAAGGAGACACGACGTGTGCGGAATCATCGGCTACGTAGGCAAGCGGCCCGTCCAGGACCTCCTGTTGGCCGGTCTGCAGGCGCTGGAATACCGCGGCTATGACAGCGCCGGCATCTCGATGATCTCGGGCGAGAACGTCGACTCGGTGCGCGCGGTGGGCAATCTGGGAGCGCTGCGCGAGGCGGTCGATCGGGCCGGCGATCCTCAGCCCAACGGCGCCGTGGCCGTGGCCACCCGCCCGGCCACCGTGGGCATCGGCCACACCCGCTGGGCCACCCACGGCCGGGTGTCCGAGGCCAACGCCCACCCGCACGACTCCACCGACGGCCGGGTGCACGTGGTGGTCAACGGCATCGTCGAGAACTACATGGCCCTCAAGCAGCGCATGACCGAGCAGGGCAGCGTCTTTACCTCCGAGACCGACGCCGAGGTGATCGCCCACCTGATCGCGCGCAACCTCGACGGGGACCTCCCCTCCGCCGTGCGCGCCGCCTACGCCGAGCTCGAGGGCCACTTCGCCTTCGTGGCCATGAGCGTCGAGGATCCCGACGTCCTGGTCGGCGCCCGCAAGGAGTGCCCGCTGGTCGTCGGTCGCGGCGAGGGCGAGCAGTTCATCGCCTCCTCGGTGGCTGCCTTCCTGGCCGAGACGCGTCGCGTGCAGTTCCTGCGCACCGACGAGATCATCGTCCTGCGCCCCGACGACGTTGACATCGTCACCGCCGAGGGCGAGCCGGTGGACCGGGCGATCGAGGAGGTCGACTGGGACGCCGACACCGCCGAGAAGGGCGGCTTTGACACCTTCATGCTCAAGGAGATCCACGAGCAGGCCGACGCGGTGGCCGAGACCATCGCCGACCGCACGGCGCGCCAGCACGGGGTCGACCTGACCGACGAGGGCGTCATGGACGAGAGCCTGCTCCAGGGCATCCGGCGCATCGTCATCGTCGCCTGCGGCACCTCTTACCACGCCGGTCTGATCGGCCGCTACGCGATCGAGGAGTGGGCGCGGCTGCCGGTGGAGATCGACATCGCCTCCGAGTACCGCTACCGCAATCCGGTCGTCGGGCCCGGCGACCTGGTGGTGGGCATCACCCAGTCGGGGGAGACCGCCGACACCCTCGCCGCGATGCGCCTGGCCCACGAGCGCGGGGCGCGGGTGGTGGCCCTCACCAACATCATGGGCTCGCAGGGCACCCGCGACGCCGACGGCGTGCTGTTCACCCGTGCCGGGATGGAGATCGGGGTGGCCGCCACCAAGACGTTCGTCTGTCAGGTGGCGATCATGTATCTCCTCGGCCTGCGGCTGGCCGAGTTGCGCGGCACCCTGGACCCCGAGCGCATCGGCGAGCTGGTGTCCGAGCTCAAGCGCCTGCCCCACTGCATCACCGAGCTGATGGGGTCGCTCAACGGGCACGTGGAGGAGATCGCCGACCAGTACTGGAGGTCGGAGTTCTTCCTCTACCTGGGCCGCCACGTGGGCCTGCCGGTGGCGCTCGAGGGAGCACTCAAGCTCAAGGAGATCTCCTACATCTCCACCGACGCCTATGCGGCCGGTGAGATGAAGCACGGGCCGATCGCGCTGCTCGGCGACCACACGCCGGTGGTGTGCGTGGCCACCGACTCCCCGGTCCTGGACAAGGTGATCTCCAACATCCAGGAGGTACGCGCGCGCGGGGCCGAGGTAGTGGCGATCCGCAGCGCGGGCGACGAGCGGGTGGTCCAGCACGCCGAGGCGACCATCGCCGTGCCGGCCGTAGACTGGATGCTCCAGCCCATCCTGGCCGTGATCCCCCTGCAGCTGCTCGCCTACCACATCGCCTGCCGGCGCGGCCTGAACGTCGATCAGCCGCGCAACCTGGCCAAGACCGTCACCGTCGAGTAGCGCGGCCGAACCGGGCCGTGCTGCGAGCCCTGGCGATCGCGCTGACCACCGTGGCCGCCGTGCTCATGGGGGTGGCCATCAAGGGGATCGTCACCGGACGTCCGGGGGGGACGGCGGCCTGGGCGGTCAGAGCCGGCGCGCTGGCCTGCTTTGCCACCGCCGTGGTGCTGGCGGCCAGCCGCTGAGCTCGCGTCCGCCGCACCGGTCGCCCGATCGTCCGGGCGCCGGCAGGCGGTAGCGTTCGCCTTGTGCACGGCGCCGGCGTCGATCTGCTGGAGATCGCCCGCATCGAGCGGGCGCTGGATCGCCGTCCCCGGCTGGGCGACCGGCTGTTCACCGAGGGCGAGCGTTCGTACGCCGGCGCTCGCGCGCGGCCGGCGCGCCACCTGGCGGCGCGCTTTTGCGCCAAGGAGGCGGTGACCAAGGCGCTCGGTCTCAGCCATCTGGCTCCGCGCGATATCGAGGTGCTCGCCGGCGGCGATCGGGTCGGTCTGCGCCTCCACGGCGTCGCGGGGCGGCGCGCCCAGGAGCTCGGAGTCGACGTGCGGATCTCGCTCACCCATACGCGCGACCTCGCCGCGGCGGTGGCGACGCTGGCCCGGGCCGACCGCTCGACCACCGCTCGGTGAGCGGCCCGTCGTCGTGACGCTCGCTTCGTGGCTCGAGCCGCTGCCCGATGCGGAAGGGATGCGGGCCACCGACCGCTGGGCGATCGAAGAGCGCGGCGTCCCGTCGCTCGACTTGATGGAGCGAGCCGGCACCGGCCTGGCCCGGGTGGTCGAGAAGGTCGCCCCCGACGGCCGCGTGGCCGTGGTGAGCGGGAAGGGCAACAACGGCGGCGACGGCCTGGTCGCCGCGCGAGCGCTGCGCCAGGCCGGGCGCGAGGTCGATGTGCTGTTCGTGGGCGATCCTCAGAGGCTGCGCGGCGACGCCGCCGAGAACCTGCGCCGGCTGCCCGGTGAGGGCCCGGTGCCGTTCTCCCCCCGGGGTCTGGGGGGCTGCGCGGTCGCCGTGGACGCCCTGCTGGGCACCGGGTCCTCGGGGGGCCCCCGCGGCGAGATCGGCGAGACGGTGCAGGCGATCAACGACTCGGGTGTCCCCGTGGTGGCCGCCGACGTCCCTACCGGCGTGGACGCCTCCACGGGCGAGGTGCCCGGCGTCGTGATCTCGGCCGCGGCCACCGCCACCTTTCACGCGGCCAAGCCCGGGTTGTGGATCAGCCCGGGCAAAGATCACGCCGGCGAGGTCCGGGTGATCGAGATCGGCATCCCCGCCGGCGCGCCGGTCGCGCCCGCGGTCGGCTTGATCGCGCCCGAGGTGCGCCGCCAGGTCCCCCGGCGGGAGCGCGGTGCGACTAAGTTCAGCTCCGGCTACGTGCTCGTCGTGGGGGGCTCGACCGGGCTGACCGGCGCCCCCTGCCTGGCCTCCGAGGCGGCGATGCGAGCGGGCGCCGGATACGTCACGGTGGGCGCCCCCGCCTCGCTGGACACCGTCCTCGAAGCGCGGCTGCTGGAGGTCATGACCATGGCGCTCCCGGACCGCGACGGCGCGCTGACCGAGTCGGCGGCCGAGGCGGTCCTGGAGGAGACCGAGCGCCGCGGCGGGGCGTTGGTGCTCGGCCCCGGGCTGGGGCGCGAGGAGCACAGCCTCGCCCTGGCCCGCGATCTGGCCGCCCGCGCCCCGGTGCCCCTGCTCCTGGACGCCGACGGCCTCAATGCCCATGCCGGTCACCTGGGATCGCTGGCCGGCCGAGAGGCGCCGACGGTGCTGACGCCGCACGCGGGCGAGCTGGGCCGGCTGCTGGAGATCGACAGCGGCGAGGTGGCCCGCCGGCGCCTTCACCACGCCCGCGAGGCGGCGGATCGGGCCCAGGCGATCCTGGTGCTAAAGGGCGACGACACGCTGGTCGCCGCGCCCGACGGTCGGGTGGGGGTGAGCCGCGGCGGCTGCTCGGCGCTGGCCACGGCCGGGACGGGCGACGTGCTCTCGGGGGTCGTGGCGGCGATCCTGGCCAAGGGCCTTGACCCGTTCACCGCGGTGTGCGCCGCGGTCCTGATCCACGCCGAGGCCGGGCGCCTGGCCGCCGTACCCGCCGGCCCGGACGGGGTGATCGCCTCTGACGTGATCGCCGCGCTGCCTCAGGCCCTGGGCCGCTGATCCCCGCCGTGTCGCGGGCCTCGGATAATCTGGCCGCCGTGGCCACCGTAGCCGACGTCATGCACCGGGACACGGTCACCGTCTCGCCCGACGACACGGTGGAGTCCGTGGTGCACCTGCTGCGCGAGCACGAGCTCCCCGGGGTCCCGGTGGTCAATGAGGGCGGGCGCTGCGTGGGGATCGTGACCGAGGCGGACCTGGTCATCTCCGAGGAGGGCCGAGACCTGCACCTGCCTCACTACATCGAGCTGTTCGGGGGCGTGGTGTTCCTGGAGCCGCTCAAGCATTTCGAGGACCGGCTGCGCAAGGCGGTCGCCTCCAAGGTCTCGGACATGATGACCCCCGACCCGGTGACGGTCACGCCGGAGACCAGCGTCGATGAGGCCGGACGGGTGATCGCCGAGAAGCGCCACAACCGGCTCCCCGTCGTCGAGCACGGCCGTTTCGTGGGAGTGGTCACCCGCCTAGACGTGCTCGAGGCGCTCGCCGGGCGCTAGTGGCCCCGCGCGCGCTGGCCCGAGTAAACCTTGCGGCCATCGAGCGCAACTGTGCTCGGCTGCGCCGCGAGCTGGATGAGGCCACGACCCTGTGCGCCGTGGTCAAGGCCGACGGCTACGGCCACGGCGCGGTCCCCAGCGCCCGGGCCGCCCTGGCCGGCGGCGCCTCGTGGCTGGCCGTGGCCACCGCCCACGAGGCTGCCGAGCTGCGTCGGGCCGGCCTCGGGGGGCCGATCCTGGTGATGGGGGCGCTCAGCGGCGAGGAGATCGGGACGGCGCTCGACGCCGGCGCCGACATCGTGGCCTGGCGTGCGGGCTTCGTGGCGCGCCTCGCCGAGCACGCCGCCCAACGCCAGGCGACGGGGCCACGCCCCGCCGGACCGGATCAAGTACGGGTGCACGTAAAGCTCGACACCGGCATGGGCCGGCTGGGCACGCGCGACCCGCGCGAGGCGAGCGCCGTGCTTGACGCGGCGGCTAGCTCGCCGGGGCTTGCGCCGGCCGGGGCGATGACTCACTTCGCCACCGCCGACGAGCCCAACGACGCGTTCTTCGGCGAGCAACTGGGGCGCTTCTGCGAATGGGTCAGCGAGGTCAAGGAGCGCCATCCCGGGGTGCTCGTGCACGCGGCCAACAGCGCCGCCACGCTGCGCGACGCCGCCGCCCACTTCGACATGGTGCGCTGCGGCATCGCCGTCTATGGGCTGGATCCCCTCAACGCCGACCCGGCGGCGCGGGCCCTCGAGCCGGCACTCGAGCTGCGCAGCTGGGTGGCCGACGTCAAGCCCTGCGTCGCGGGGCAGAGCGCCGGCTATGGACGGCGGTTCATCGCCGAGCGCGACACGACGCTCGGCGTGCTGCCGATCGGCTACGGCGACGGCTGGCGCCGGGCGCTGACCAACAACGCCGACGCCCTGATCGGAGGGCGGCGCTACCCCCAGGTGGGGACGGTGAGCATGGACAACGTCATCGTCGACCTGGGGCCCGAGCCGAGCGTTCACCCCGGCGAGGAGGCCGTGCTCATCGGCCCCGACGGAGGCGAGCAGATCACCGCCGAGGAGGTGGCCCGCCGGCTGGCGACGATCAACTACGAGGTCACCTGTGGACTGCTGCCCCGCGTACCGCGCGCCTACCACCGCGACGGGGAGCCGGCCTGAGCGCCCCGGGACCCGAGCTGCGCGGAAGCGCCGCCCAGGCGCGGGAAGTCGCTCGAGCGGCGCTCGAGGGCACCGGGGCGTGGGTGGTGGGCGGGACGGTGCGCGACCGGCTCCTGGGCCGGCCCACCGACGACCTCGACCTGGTGCTGGCGGGCGACCTGGGCGCGGCCGCCCGGCGCCTGGGGCGGGCGGCGTCGGCCGCCGCGTTCGAGCTCTCAGAGGCCCACGGCGCCTGGCGGGTGGTGGGAGAGGGTTGGCAGGTCGACATCACCCCGTTGCACGGCGGCAGCGTCGAGGCCGATCTGCGCCGACGCGACTTCACCATCAACGCGCTGGGCGAGCCGCTCGCCGGCGGGGAGCTGGTGGACCCCACCGGGGGCGCCGAGGATCTGCGCCGCCGCCGGGTGCGGATGGTCAGCCCGCAGGCGTTCGTCGACGACCCGCTCCGCGTGCTGCGGCTGGCGCGGGTGGCGTGCGAGCTGGGCTTTGACGCCGAGGCCGCGAGCGTGCGGGCGGCGCGCGAGCGGGCGCCGGGGCTCCAGCGGGTGGCGGGCGAGCGGCTGTTTTTTGAGCTGCGGCGGATCGTGGTCGCCGAGGCGGCGCTCGCCGGCCTGCGCCTGATGGAGGAGGTGGGGGCCACCGACGTGGTCCTGCCCGAGCTGTCGGCCCTGCACGGAGTCGAGCAGACCCGCTTTCACCACCTCGACGTGCACGACCACACGCTCGCCGTGCTCGGCGGCGTGATCGAGCTGCAGCGCGACCCGGCGGCCGCCGTGGGTCCCCAGCACGGCGGCGCGGTGGCGGCGCTGCTCGACGAGCCGCTGGCCGACTCGCTCTCGCGCGGCGAGGCGCTGCGCCTCGGTGCGCTGCTGCACGACGCGGCCAAGCCCACCACCCGCGCGGTGACCCCCGAGGGGCGGGTGACGTTTCTCGGTCACGACGAGGTCGGCGCCCGCATGGCCGAGGAGGTGCTGGGCCGGCTGCGCTCCTCGGAGCGCTTGCGCCGCCACGTGGCCGATCTGACCCGCCACCACCTCCGGCTCGGCTTCCTGGTGCACGAGCGCCCGCTCTCCCTGCGGGTCCTGCACCGCTACCTGCGCGCCTGCGACCCGGTGGAGGTCGACGTCACGCTGCTCTCGCTCGCCGACCGGCTGGCCACCCGCGGCGCCAACGCCCAGCCGGCGATCGCGGCGCACACCGAGCTCACGCGCGAGGTCCTGGGGGCCGCCCTGCGCTGGCGCGCGCAGGGGCCGCCCGCCCCCGTGCTCCGGGGCGACGAGCTGGCGCGCGAGCTCTCGCTCGCCCCCGGACCGGCGATCGGCGAGCTGCTCGACGAGCTGGCCGAAGCCCAGTACGCCGGCGAGATCACCGACCGCGCTGGGGCCGTGGCCTACCTTCGCGCGCGCAGGGCCGAGCGGGCGGACGCCCAGGAGACGGGGCCCGACAGGGGCCAATAGTCTTCTTCGCCGTGGCGGAGGACTGCCTGTTCTGCAAGATCGTGGCCGGGGAGCTGTCGGCCCAGATCGTCGACTCCGACGAGCGCACGGTCAGCTTCATGGACATCAATCCGGCCACCCGGGGCCACGCGCTGGTGGTCCCCCGCGCGCACGCGCGCGACCTGCACGAGGTCTCCGCCGAGGATCTGTGCGCCTGCGCCGTGGCCGCCCAGCGGCTGGCCGGGCGGGCGGTCGACCGGCTCGGAGCCGACGGGGTGAACCTGCTCAACTCGCTCGGCCGGGCGGCGTGGCAGACGATCTTTCACTTTCACATCCACGTGATTCCGCGCTATGAGGGCGACCCGTTGCGCCTGCCCTGGGTGCCGGGGCCCGGCGACGAGACCGAGATCGCGGCGGCGGCCGACGAGCTGCGCGGATGAACGGCGCATGACGGTCGACCCGGTGCGCCTGGAGCGCGACGGCGGCCTGGCCGTGCTCACCCTCGATGCGCCGCCGCTGAACCTGTTCGACCGGGCGATGATGGACGGCCTGGCGGGCGCGGTCGCCGAGCTGGAGGGGGAGCCGCCGCGCGGCGTCTTGGTGCGCGCCGAGGGGCGGGCGGTCTCCGCTGGCGTGGACGTGCACCTGTTCGACGGCCTGTCGGGCGAAGCGGGCGCCGAGCTGTGGCGCTCGCTGCTCGACCTGATCCACCGCGTCGAGGCGCTCGAGTTCCCCACCGTGTTCGCCGCCCACGCGCTGTGCCTGACCGCCGCGTTTGAGCTCTCGCTCGCGTGCGACCTGCTGCTGGCGGCCGAGTCGGCGCGCTTTGGGCTGGTGGCGCGCCCACGCCGCCACCAAGGCGATCGTGGCGGCCGCCGAGCGCGGCGGTCCCCGGGCAGCCGACGAAGTCGTGCCCGACCTGGCCGGGGCGCTGTTCGACACCGAGGACCTGCGCGGCGCGGTGCGCTCGTTCCTGGAGCGCGGCCCCGGGCACGCTACGTTCGAGGGGCAATAGCCGGACGAATGGGGCGCGCCGGTCTTCCGGCGCGCCCCAAATCTCGCTGCGGTCGCCCGCCGTACTAGGGCGTGCCGCCACCCGAGCCGCCGGTGGTGTCGGTGCCGGTCGTCTCGGTGCCGGTGGTGTCGGTGCCGGTGGTGTCCGTGCCGGTGGTGTCCGTCCCGGTCGTCTCGGTGCCGGTCGTGCTCGTGCCGCCCCCGGTGTCTCCCTCAATGTCGGCCTTGGTGAGGGGGGCAAAGAGGACTGTGTCTCCCTGAATGCCCGTAATGTGAAGGGTCGCCTTACCCTCATTGTCGTTGGCGAACGTCACATTGCAGGTCATGGTGCCTCCCACCTTGGCTTCGACGTCGTTCGGGCACTTGACCGACTTCGGCTCACCGCCCAGCGCGTCCTTCTCCTGGGTGCGCACGTAGTTCTCGGCCGCCTCGGGCTTGATCGTCTTCGTCCCGCAGCCGGCGGCCGTCGCCGCGCCCACTATGGCCAGTGCCATCACCGCACGGCCGGTCCACCTAGGCATAAACGTCCTCCTCTTACATCGTGTGCCCCGGCTTGCTGCTCGACCTCCTCCTTCAGAGGCTGCCGTGCGCACTCACCGAGGGCCAAATGCGCACGCTAACACGCGTAAGGCGGCGCAGAGCGCGCACCGCAGCTAGACCCCGACGCGGCGCAGGCCGCGCACCGCGAGCGCTCCCAGCACGAGCATCAGCCCGGCCACGGCGACGAAGGCGGGCCAGGTCTTTCCCCAGGTGACCTGGGCGACGAAGCCCTGGCGCACGCCGTCTAGGACGTGGGTGACCGGGTTGATCCGAGCCACGTCGCGCAGCCAGCCGGTGAGCAGCGCCTGGGGGGCATAGGCGGTGGTGAACAGCACGGCGATGAAGCCGCCGATCTGCATCAGCGGCGCCGCCTGCTGGGTGCGAAAGCGCAGCGCGAGCATTACCGCCCACAGGGCCATCACGCACGCCAGGCCCATCACCAGCGCGCCCGCCACCACCAGCCCGAGCACGCCGGGCCAGTGGACCCCGACGATCAGCGCCACCACGAGCAGGAAGCTGGCGGGCATCAGCGCCCGCAGCGAAGCCGACCCGACCAGGCCGGCGAGCAGTACCGGCCGCGGGGTGGGGGAGAGCAGCAGGCGGTCAAACCACCCCTGCTCGATGTCGCGGGCCAGGTTGACCCCGGTGGCGGCGCCGGTGAAGCTGGCCCCCTGGAGGAAGCCGACGGGCACGATGAAGGTGCGAAAGTCAGACGCCGTAAAGCCGGGCAGGTGCGAGGCCTTGCCGAACACGGCCGACAGGCCGAGCATGAAGATGGTGGGGGCCAGCACGCCGGGGATCGCGCCCCCCGGGACCCGCAGGATCTCGTTTAGCGCGCGCCGCACCAGGGCGCCCATCGCGCGCAGGGAGGCGGTCATTCCTCGCGCAGCCTTCCCCGCAACGCCCACACCGACAGCGCCATCGCCACCACGGCGATACCGGCGGCGGCGATCAGCCCGTCGATCACCTTGGTGGCCGAGATCGAGGCGATGATCGGATTGCGCATCCCGTCGGCGACGTAGCTGAGCGGGTTGTAGGCCGCCACCGCGTCGGCGGGGGAGGACAGGAGGTTCTGGGGAAAGAAGGCATCCGAGATGAACAGCACCACGAACACGATGGGGAAGATCCCCTGGACGGTGGAGGCGTTGCGCGCCCGCAGCGCGAGCATCACCCCGATCCCCCCGAAGCCGACTCCCGCCACCACGCCGATCGCCAGCACCAGGACCACGCCGGCGATGCCCCCCTCGATGTGGCCGCCGAAGGTCAGGCCCAGGGCGAGGAAGTAGGCCACCTGGCCCGCGGCCAGCGCGCCGGTCGCCAGCAGGCGCCCGAGCACGATCGCCACCCGCGGGATCGGGGCGGCGATCAGGCGATCAAAGAAGCCGCCCTCGATCTCCAGCGCGGTGGCGATGCCGGCGCTCACGCCGCCCAGCATCAGCGACTGGACCAGCGCGGCGGCGAGCTGGAAGTCCAGGAACCCGTGCACGTGCGGAAAGCCGGGCAGGCTGGTGGTGCGGCTGAGCCCGCCGACGTTGACCGCCAGCATCAGCGAGGGAAAGACGATCAGCGGGGCCAGGAACTGGGGCCGGCGCAACGAGTTGCGCAGCGCCCGCCGGCCCAGCGCCAGCACCGTGATGGCCAGGCCGGGCGCCGCGCGGCCGACGGCGACCCGGGGGACCGCGGCCTCAGCGGTCGCCATCGGACCCGGCCGCGTCAGCGGCCGCTTCCCGTTGCTCGGAGGCGCCTTCCAGGTGGCGCCCCGTCTTGGCCACGAAGACGTCGTCGAGCGAGGGTTCGATCACCTGTAGCGAGGCGACCCGCAGGCCGGCCTCGTCCAGGGCCCGCACCACCGGAGCGATGTCGGCGGCGCCGTGGCCCACCCGCAGCGAGAAGTGGCAGTCCGGCCCGGGCGGCTGGAGCTCGCCGAAGCGCTCCAGCACCCGGTTAGCGTCGCCCGGGTCGGCGCCGTCGGAGAGTGTGATGTCCAGGTGCGGCCGGCCGACCTGGGCCTTGAGCTCGCCGGGGGTGCCCTCGGCCACCAGCTTGCCGGCGCTGATGATCGACAGCCGGTCGGCGAGTTGGTCGGCCTCCTCGAGGTACTGGGTGGTCAAAAACACGGTGGTGCCCTCGCCCTTGAGCCGCCGCACCTCGTCCCACAGGGTCAGGCGCGAAACCGGATCCAGGCCGGTGGTGGGCTCGTCCAGGAACAGCACCTGGGGCTCGTGGATCAGCGCCATGGCCAGATCCAGGCGCCGGCGCATCCCCCCGGAATAGGTGCCCACCCGGCGATCGCGGGCCTCGGTCAGCCCGACCCGCTCGAGCAGCTCGTCGCCCCGCGAGCGCACCGACCGGGGGTCGATGCCGTGCAGGGTGGCCTGCAGCTCGATCAGCTCGCGCCCGGTCATGAGCAGGTCCAGCGCGGCCTCTTGAAGGGCCACCCCGATCCGCCGCCGCACCTCGGCGGGCTGGCGGGCGACGTCGAAGCCGGCCACCCGAGCCTCGCCCCCGGTGGGGCGCAGCAGGGTGACGAGCATGCGCACCGTGGTGGTCTTGCCCGCCCCGTTTGGGCCCAGGAAGGCGTAGACCTCGCCCGGCGCGACCGCCAGGTCGATGCCGTCCACCGCCCTGAGACCGCCCTTGAACTCGCGCTCGAGCTTGGTTGCCTCGATCGCCGGCATCCCGGCCGCGGAGTCTATTGCACGTGCAACTTTCTCCCGAAACGCCACCGCCGGCCGCGACCCCGACCGGTCGCTCGTGTTGAATGACGATGATGAGACGAGCGATAACCGCACTATGCGTGCCGGCGCTGGCGCTGGCGCTGGCGCCCTCGGCGAGCGCCCGGATCAGCGAGATCGGCTTCTCCTCGAGCTCGGCTACCCCCGCCTGCCCCTCCAGCCCGTGCCTGGCCGTGAGCCGAACGAGCGGCTATCAGGCCAAGACGAGCACCTCCCGGGGCCCGGACACGATCCCCCGCGACGGGCGGATCGTGGCCTGGTCGATCACCCTGGGCAAGCCCAACAAGAAGCAGACCACGTTCTTCAACACCAACGAGGGCGGCCCCGCCTCGGCCCAGATCACGATCCTGCGCCCGCGCAAGAAGCTCTTCTACCAGGTGATGGCCGTGAGTCCCGTGGTCCAGCTCCAGTCCTATTTCGGTCAGACGACGCAGTTCCCGCTCGACACGACGATCCCGGTAAAGAAGGGCTGGGTGGTGGCCCTGACGGTGCCCACCTGGGCGCCGGCGCTGGCCATCGGCTTCTCCAACTCGACGTCCTGGCGGGCGAGCCGGCAGAAGAAGCAGTGCAACAACACGACGCAGCAGACCGCCCAGCAGCGCGTGGGTCAGAACACCCAGTACTTCTGCCTGTACAAGACGGCGCGCCTGACCTTCACGGCCACGCTGATCTCCACGCCCTAGGGGCGCGGCGTCGCGCCGCGGCCCGACTGACTAGGGAGCGGCCGCTCCGCCGGAGCCCGCGCCCGACGAGCTGCCGCCGGAGCTGCCGCCGCTGCCGCCGCCGCTGCCCGAGCCGCCGGTGCCGGCGCCCGAGCCGCCGGAGGATGCACCGCCCGAACCCGACCCGGCGCCGGATCCGGTGTCCGTCCCGCCGGCGCTGGTGCCACCGGTTCCGCTCGTGTCGGTCGACGTGGTGTCGGTCCCCGTGGTGCTCGTGCTAGTGGTCGAGGTCGTGCCGGTGGTGGACGCGGGGGCCGAGGCGCTGTTGGGCGGCGCGGTCAGTTCGGGCACGGTCTTGGGAACCGCGTCTGAGACCTTCGATCCGCCGCAGGCGCCCAGGCCGACGCCCAGGCCGAACACGCCCAGGGTGGCGACGGCGGGCAGGATGCGGCCGGGCGGCCTCACGCCACGAAGGCGGCCATGCGGCGGCCGCAATGGGGGCAGTCGTTGAGGTCCTTTTGTGCCAGCTGACCGCACCAGGAGCAGGAGCGCAGGTTCTCCACCGCCCATGGCAGCTGGGAGGGCGAGGGCGCCAGCGGCAGGACCATGCCGGTGACCTCCATCTCCTCCCCGGTCTGGCGATCGACGTATACGCGGTCGGGCTCGGCCTCGAGCACGGCCTCGCGCCCCGACGGGGAGCGCAGGCGGTAGCGCTGATGGATTGGCACGCGCGCACTCTAGCGGAGGCCCGAGACGCCAAACCCCCGGCCGCGGGCCCAAAACGCGTAGGCTGCCGGCCGTGCGAATCCTGATCTTCCACGGCTACCTGCTGGGCGGCACGGGCTCCAACGTCTACAACGCCAAGCTCGCCGAGGCGCTCGTCGGCCTGGGCCACGAGGTGCACGTCGTCAGCCAGGACCGACACATGGAGCGCTTCGAGTTCGTCGACGCCATCGGCACCTGGGAGGACGGCGAGTTGCGACTGCAGGAGCGCCGGTCGCCGGCGCGCTGCGTCGCCTACCGGCCCGACATCGGGACGCTGCTGCCCACCTACGTGGCTGACCGCTACGAGGGCTTTGAGGCCAAGCCGTTTGGCGAGTGCACCGACGAGGAGGTCGACCACTACGTGGCCCGAAATGTCACCGCGGTGGCCGCGGTCGCCGCGGGGGCGCACCCGGATGTGGCGCTGGCCAACCACCTGGTGATGGGGCCCGTGATCCTCGCCCGGGGCCTGGCCGACACCGGCGTGCCCTACGCGGTCAAGGTCCACGGCAGCGCGCTCGAGTACACGGTCAAGCCCCACCGCGAGCGCTTCATGCCCGCCGCCCGCGAAGGCCTGGCG
Organism: Actinomycetota bacterium; assembly: GCA_005883215.1. Taxonomy (GTDB): domain Bacteria; phylum Actinomycetota; class Thermoleophilia; order Solirubrobacterales; family Solirubrobacteraceae; genus AC-64. Next base: position 101,118 of record VAYS01000010.1, on the reverse strand, counting down.
GGGGCCAGCGCGATCCTGGTCGGCTCCCGCCACACCGCCGAGAGCCTGTGGGAGGCCATGGAGGACCCCGACCTGCCGGCGCGCACGCGGCTGGGACCGCCCGGCGTGGACGTCAACCAGTTCGTTCCCCGCGAGCCGGCCGCGGCGGCGGCCGGGCTCGGGCAGCTGACCGAGCGGCTGCTGGCCGGCACCGTTGCCCCCGTCGGGGGACCCGCCGACGCGTTTGCCCGCGACAAGATCGCCGCGGGCATGGCGCTCTCTCGCTTGGATCCCGAGGACGACGTGCTCGTCTCCTTCGTGGGGAAGCTGATCGTCTCCAAGGGGGTCGACGTCCTTCTCATGGCCTGGCCGCTGGTGCTCGATCGCGTCCCCCGCGCGCGCCTGGTGGTGGTCGGCTTCGGTGCCTACCGCGAGGGCTTCGAACGCCTATTGGCCGCGCTGATCGCCGGCGATCTGGACCAGGTGGCCGAGATCGCCCAGCAGGGACGCGCGCTGGAAGGCGGCCCGGCTGCGCCCTTGCACATGGTTCTCGACTTCCTGGAGGGCCTTCAGGGCGAGGAGCGCGAGCGCTACCTGGCCGCGGCGGCCCGCCTGGGCGAGCAGGTCGTGCTGACCGGACGCCTCGAGCACGCCGAGCTCGCCGACCTGCTGCCGGCGTGCGAGGCCCAGGTGGTGCCGAGCACGTTCCCCGAGGCGTTTGGGATGGTGACGGTGGAGGGGGCCGCCTGCGCGGCCTTCCCGATCAGCGCCGACCACTCCGGGCTCGCCGAGGTCACCCGGGCGCTGGCCGAGGCGGTACCGCCCGAGGTCGCCGGCTGGCTTTCGTTCGGGCTGCAGGGCGAGGTCGTCCGGGCGCTGGCCGAGCGGCTGGTGGCGTGGCTGACCGCTCCCGAGGAGCTGCGCGCGAGGACGCGCGAGGCGCTGGTCGAGGTCTGTCGCGCCCGCTATTCGTGGGAGGGCGTCGCGGGCTCGGTGATCGCCGCGGCACAGGGTAGGCTGGACGAGCTAGCGCCCCCGCCCGAGCACGAGTTGGCGCCCGGAGCGGGCGGCTGAGCGCCAGAACGCTCGGATAGAGTTCCCGCGCCCATGGCCCCCCGTTCCTCCCCGGTTCGCGTCCTGCTGCTCGCGCGCCCGAGAGTCGCGCAGCTGGCCCTGGTGGGGACCACGGCAGTTGGCCTGGCGGCCCTGGCCGGCTGTCAGGTAAAGCACAGCGACGCCAACCTGATCAACGGCAAGAAGCTGTTCGTCTCCAAGTGCGGCTCCTGCCACACGCTGGCCCGGGCGAGCACGAAGGGCAACGTGGGCCCCAACCTCGACGCCGCCTGCTGGCCACCGCGGTCCAGGCCCCCGGCGCGGGGACGCCGGCGGTCGAGGCCGGTGGGAGCCTGGAGATCGACGCCGATCCGTCCGGTCAGCTGGCCTACCTGACCAACAAGGCGACCGCCAAGCCCGGTTCGGTGACGATCAAGATGGCCAACAAGTCCGGGATCCAACACAACATCGCGCTCGAGGGCAACGGGGCACCGGCGAGCGCGGCCTCGCCGATCATCGCCAGCGGGGTGGCCCAGTTCCACGCCACGCTCAAGCCCGGCAGCTACACGTTCTACTGCCAGGTCGACAGTCACCGTCAGGCCGGCATGGTGGGCACCCTGGTGGTCAAGTAGGCACGGGCGTTCGCCGGCCGAGCCGGCGGACGGACTAGATCCGAAAGCGAGCTCGTCCGGGAAGCGCAGGCCCAGCCCAAAACTGGGTACGCAGAAATCCTCGCAAGATGGACGGATATCCGCGGTGACTGGTAGGGATGGGGCGGTTAGTCTCGCACTAGCCCGACTCGGGACCGCCTGTGGGCGGGACGGGGGAGGTACGTCGATACGGGAGACAGCGTCTCCCGGAGAGGAGAAGGAGAAGTGCGTAAGCCTTCGATGGCGGTCCTCATAGCCGCTGTCTCAATTTCACTGGCCGGGGCACCGGCGGTGGCGGATGCCGCTGGCAGCAAGTTCGCCACCAAGAAGTCGTTTCGAACCCTGAGCAGACAGCTTCAGGGCGCTCAGAACAACATCAAGCGCACCGGGCGACAGCTCAGCTCGGCGATCAACGCCGTCTCTGCTGCTCTTGGCGCCACCACTGCCGATCTCAACAACACGAAGGCGAGCCTGGCCGCGTTGGTTCAGGCGGCGTCCGCAATCCCTGGGGCGTTTTCGGCGATTCAGTCGGCGCTGACCAACCCGGTGACGGGGCTGGTCGGGCTGAACAATGCCCGACCGCTAATAGGTGGAGCGACGTGCGATACCAACAGCAACTGCACAGCCGCGTCGGGAAGCGAGTTCAGCATCCTCGCCCAGGCGCCTGGTGGCGTCAGCGGGTGTCCGGCGACACATTGCTACCTTCTACGGTTCAACCGGCTGGGAAGCGATGTCAATGTCTCCCAGCGAGCGGTGAATGTGACACCGGTCATCCAGACCGCGGGCAGCAGCCCAGGTGCGGTGAACTGCGCTGCGAGTGTCGGTGCGACGAACTTCTGCAGCCAGATCGTCGGTTACTACGACAATTTTGGGACCGACGAATACGTAACGGGTTCATTCAGCGGCACCGGATGGCAGATAGCCGCAATCGCCGGCTGAGCTAGAAGTCCAAAACCGAAACCACGAGGGCGGCCTCCGGGCCGCCCTCGCTGGGTCTGCGCCCGCCACCGCCCGGCGAACGCAGAACCCGCCGCGCCTCACACAACCGCCCGCACGACCAGCACGAGCCCGACCACCACCGCGGCGACCACCACCACGTAGATCAGGAAGCGAAACGCGTCGGGCTCGGAGCGCAGCGGCTTGAGCACGCGCGTGACCCAGCCGTCCGGCCCCAGGGGGTCGCTCCCGCGCCTCCGCGGGGTCATTGCCCTAGAGGACGTAGACCGACGAGTAGACGATGATCCACATCGCGTCGACGAAGTGCCAGTAGATCCCGGGCACCTCGACCCCCCGATGCTCCTTGGAGGAGTAGTGACCCCGGAACGAGCGCACGGTCACCATCGCCAGCAGCGTCAGCCCGATGAACACGTGGGCGCCGTGCAGTCCGGTGAGCCCGTAGAAGATCGTCCCCTGGGCGTGGTCGCGGGGCGAGAAGCCCACATGCACGTACTCGTTTACCTGCACGAACAGGAAGGTCAGGCCGAGCAGGAACGTGCTGAGGATCCCCGCCTTCAGGCCAAAGCGGTTGTCGTGCTTGATCGACGTCTGTGCCCAGTGCATGGTCAGCGACGACGAGAGCAGGATCGCCGTGTTGACCCCGGCGACCGCCACCGGCAGCACGTCGCCGTGGAACGGGAACCAGTGGTCGCCCTTGACCACCCGAATGAAGAAGTAGGCGGTGAAGAACGCCCCGAAGACCATGATCTCCGAGATGATGAAAAGCAGCATCCCCAGGGTCTGGGCCTCGACCCGGGAGCTGCGGTTGGCCGGCGGCGGACCGTGGTGCTCGTGATCGGCGGTGGTGACGGAGGCACTGGCGGCTTCCATGACTAACCCCTACGCGCTCGCGGCCGGCTCGGCGGGGGTGGCGTCGCGGCGGCGCTCGGACACGACGTGCTCGACCGGCGCCTCGGTGGCGTTGCGCACGCGCTCGACCAGGTGGGTGCGCAACCACCCCGATCGGTGCTCGTCGAAGGTGGAGATGACGACCTCGCCGATGCGGAAGAAGTGCAGCGCGTTCATGGTCGCCGTATAGGGGTCGGGGTCGCCGATCATCCCGGCGCATAGAAGCCCCTCGTCGCGCAGCAGCTGAAGCACCTGATCCAGGCGCCCGCGAGCGGCCGCCGCCGCGGCGCCCTGTCCGCCCTCCTGGGGGATGACGACGATGAACAGGTGGTGCTCGTCGGAGGCCTTCTCCTTGAGCCGGCGGATGAGCGCCGCGTCCGAGGCGGTGCGGTTGGCCACCACCAGCGTCACGGTGAACGGCAGGCTCTCCTTGTCCAGGTCGACGAGCACGTGCTCGACCGGGAGACCGGTGGCCTGCTCGATGCGCTCGACCAGCGAGCGCCTGAGCCATCCCGACCGGGTCTCTGGATGGGTAGAGATGATGATCTCGTCGGGCGAGTACTCGTGCACGGCGTCGATGGTGGCGGCGTAGGGGTCGGGGTCGCCGACCTCGCCGACCGCCTCGATGCCCTCGTTGCGCAGGAACGAGCGGGCCAGATCGACGCGCACCTGGGCCGCCTGAAAGACGGTGTCGTCGTAGATGATGTTGCCGTGCTTGGGTCCGCTGCGGGGCACGCAGACGACGAAGCGCGCGCCATCCTGGGCGTGCCGGTGCACGGCGTCGAGCAGCGCCTGACCGCCGATCGTCTCGTTGGCGACGACGAGCACGAGTCGCTCCGAGCCGCTCTCTCGTGCGTCGGCGCTCATTCGCGCGCCGGTCTGGCCACGGTCCCGGCGGGCGCCGGCTTGACCTCGGCGCCGCCCTTGAAGATGCCGTGCACCGCCCCGGGCACCCCGTACTCGTAGGGGCCGCCGACGACGGTGGGCACAGCGTCGAAGTTGAAGATCGGCGGCGGCGAGGAGACCTGCCACTCGAGCGTCATGCCCCGCCACGGGTTGGCGGGGGCGCGCGGCCCCCCTCGCCAGCTGGAGACGATGTTGTAGACGAAGATCAGGATCGAGGCCCCGAGGACGAAGCTCGACAGCGAGATGACCAGGTTCCAGCCCGCGTACTGGCTGGAGTAGTCGGCCACCCGCCGGGGCATGCCCTGGAGCCCGATGATGTGCATGGGGGCGAAGGTGAGGTTGAAGAAGATGAACGTCAGCCAGAAGTGCATCCGCCCCAGGCGCTCATCGAACATTCGCCCGGTCATCTTGGGGAACCAGTAGTAGACCCCGGCGAAGATCGTAAACAGCGATCCGCCGAACAGCACGTAGTGGATATGGGCCACGATGAAGTAGGTGTCCGAGACGTGGATGTCCAGGGGCACCATGGCCAGCATCACGCCGCTGATCCCGCCCAGCGTGAACATGGTCAGGAAGCCGAGCGCGAACAGCATCGGCGTGTCGAGGTGAAGCACCCCTTTCCATAGCGTGGCCAGCCAGGAGAAGATCTTGATCCCGGTGGGCACGGCGATGATCGCCGTGGTGATCATCATCGGGATCCGGATCCACGCCTGCATGCCCGAGACGAACATGTGGTGGGCCCACACGGTGAACCCCAGCACGACGATGGCCACCAGCGAGAAGGCCATCATCCGGTAGCCGAAGATCGGTTTTCGCGACTTGACCGCGATGATCTCGGAGACGATCCCGAACCCGGGCAGCATCATGATGTAGACCGCCGGGTGCGAGTAGAACCAGAAGACGTGCTGGTACATGAGCACGTCGCCCCCGCGTCCCGCGTTGAAGAAGTTAAAGCCCAGGCCCCGGTCGAGCAGGATGAAGAACTGCGAGGAGGCGATGAACGGCGTGGCGATGACCACCAGCAGCGAGGTGGCGAAGTTCGCCCACACCAGCAGGGGCATGCGGAAGAAGCTCATCCCCGGGGCGCGCATGGTGATGATGGTCACCAGGAAGTTCAGGGCCGTGGCGATCGACGACGCCCCCGCGAACTGCACCGCCAAGGTGAAGAACACCTGTCCGATGGGGGCGGTGTCCGAGAGCGGGGCATAGGCCGTCCACCCCGAGGCGAACGAACCGCCGGGGGCGAAGAAGCTGGCGATCATCATCAAGCCGGCGATCGGCAGCAGCCAGTAGGACAGGGCGTTCAGTCGCGGGAAGGCCATGTCGGGCGCGCCGATCATCAACGGCAGCACGAAGTTGGCCAGGCCGGCGAACACCGGGATGATGAACAGGAAGATCAGCAGCGAGGCGTGGACCGAGAACAGGCCGTTAAACGTGTTGGAGTCCACGAACTGCGACCCGGGCTGGGCCAGCTCGGCGCGCATCAGCATCGCCATCAGCCCGCCCACGAGCAAAAAGAAGAACGAGGTGACCGTGTACTGGATCCCGATCACCTTGTGGTCGGTGTTGACCCGGAAGTAGTCGCGCCAGCTGTGGGCGCCGTGGCTGGAGTGGTCCTCGGGTCGGGTGGGCTTGCCCGCCGCCCAGTAAAACCAGTAGTCAAAGGCCCCCAGGCCGACCAGGAACGCCAGCGGCGCGGCGATCAGCGAGACCGTGAGGATCGCGTTGGGCGCGATGAAGTGGTGAAAGCGCCCGTGCCCGTAGGACATGCGCACCAGGTAGGTGAGCGCGAGGGAGAAGACGACCCCGCCCAGGGTGAACGTGCCGGCCCGGTAGAACCCTGGTGCCCGTAGCTTGGCGGCCATCGTGGGTGCTGCTCCTCCTTCCTAGGATCCGGCGGGGCGTCCCGCCCCCGCAAGGGTATCCGCGCCGCGGGCGCCCGCGTCCGCTCGCCGTCTGGCGTCTGAGCGCCCGGCCCGCCGGGCGGCGGCCGGGGCGCCGGTGCCCGCCGCGGCCGGGGCGGGGGCGCCCGGGCCGGGTGGTGCGCCCGGCCCGCCCGGGGGCGGGCCCTGCCCGCCGGCTGGCTGCTGCTGGGAGCGCAGCCAGGCGCGAAAGGCGGCCGGGCTGACCACGTGGACGCTGGTGCGCATGGCGGGGTGCCCCAGCCCGCACAGCTCGGCGCACGCGAAGACGTAGGTGCCCAGGCGGCTGGGCGTGGCGCGCAGGTTTGTCGTCTGGCCCGGGACGGCATCGATCTGAAGGCGAAAGGCGGGCACGTAGAAGGCGTGGATCACGTCCAGGCTGCGCACGTTGAAGCGGACCGGCTGGCCCTGGGGCAGGTACAGCTGGGTGGCCTGCACCGGGGCGCCGCCGGTGGTGGAGGCCGGGTAGGAGAACTTCCACTCGAACTGCTGACCGGTGACGTCGACGTTCATCTCCGTCGCCCCGCCCGAGGGCTTCTTCTCGACGTCGCGCAGGACCACGTAGGCGTAGCTGCACAGCGAGATCAGCAGTGCGGCGGGAAACGCCGTCCACAGGACCTCGAGCTTGGTGTTGCCGTGGATCGGCGGACCGTCGCGCTCCTCCTCGCCCGGCCGCATGCGAAAGCGCCAGACCGAGAACAGCACCACCGTGGTGACCAGCACGAAGATCGGCACCGAGGCCACCACCAGCACGTCGTAGAGCGTGTCGATCTTCTTGGCCTGGGTGGAGGCCTGGGCGGGGAACCAGTGAATGGTCAGCCCCAGGGCGATGCCGATCGCGGCGGCGACCGCCCCCAGGACGAAGGCCACGAGCACGGGCCGGTTACGCATGGCGGCTCCCGAGCGCTCCATGAAGGGAGCGGATCCTATTTGAGTGGCTGGGTGCCCGGTCTCAGGAAACCGGCGTCGCCCTCAGCTCGCCGGTGAGCCGCCGGAGGACCCGCAGCCGGTCAGCGCCTCGGACCCGGGCGGAGAGGGGGGAGGGGCGGGCTCCTCCTCCTCGGTGCGCCCGGGCGGTTGGCGCTCTGGTGTGGCGGCGGGCTCATGGGACATGCCCCCATCGGCGGTGGCCAGGGCCGCCGCGGGCCGTCGCGCCGCGCGTCGATACTCGGACGGCCCCTGGCGGTGGTGGCGGCGAAACGCCTTGGCGAACTGGGCCGGCTGGCGATAGCCGACGCGGGCGGCCACCTCGCGCACCGGCAGCGGCAGCGAGGCGAGCAGCTCGGCCGCGCGCTCCATGCGCACCGCGGTCAGATGGCCGCGAAACGTGGTCTGGCCGGCCTCGGCGAAGGCGCGCTGGAGCTGGCGGCGCGAGGAGGCGATGCGCCGGGCGACGTCGTCGAGGGACAGGTCCGAGGCGTACTCGGCGCGCACGATCGCGGCCGCGTCGGTGAACAGCAGCGCGCGGTGGCGGCGGGTAGCGGGCCGCTGGCCGGGCTGGTCGCGCTCGCGATCGGGGGAGGGGGAGGCGGAGGGCATCGGTGGAGGGTAGGGAAGCGGAACGGATGCCACCTTTCGGACACTCTGTCAATCGGGCGGGCGGCGCGAGCGGCGGGCGGCCGTCAAGATGGCGCACGGACGCTGCGACGCCGCCGGGCGAAGCCGGCGCGCCCCTTGCGCTGGCCGAGGCGGCGGCGTACATTGCGCCAATAGTTGCAAGATCGATCGAGGAGGCCCGTGAATGCGCGTGCGCGAAGGGATGAGCAAGACGGTCCTGTCCGTTGGTCCCGATCACACCCTGCGGGACGCCGCGCGCCTGATGGCCGAGCGGCGCGTGGGCGCCGCGGTGATCATGGACCCCGACGGGGCCGGTCCCGCGATCATCACCGAGCGCGACGTGCTGGAGTCGATCGGCGCCGGCCAGGATCCCGACACCGAGCGGGTGGGCCAGCACCTGACCTCCTCCCTGGTGGTGGCCTCGCCCGAGTGGTCGCTGGAGGAGGCGGCGGCGGCGATGGTGCAAGGCAACTTCCGCCACCTGGTCGTGGTCGACCGGGGCGACATCTGCGGCGTGCTGGCGATGCGCGACATCGTGCGCTGCTGGACCGGAGAGGGCGCGACCTCGGACATGCCCGCCGGCGCGGCCAGCGCCTGAGCTCTGCGGGGAAGGTCGCGCTCAGGTCGGCTGCGGAACTTCCAGCCCTAGTGCGGATCGATCGGCAGCTCGCCGATCTCGCGCCGGGTCTCCCGGATCCAGCGCACGACGAGCACCACGGTGAGCACGGCGCCGGCGACGGTGAAGATCGGCGTCAGCGTCAGCCCGATGATCGTCAGGGTGATCCCCACGGCCAGGCCCACCGGAAGCAGCGAGGGGCCGGGGAGGTGGATCTCCTCCCCGACGGGGGGCGGCTCGGGCCCGCGGGGGCTCATGCGGCGACGTACAGATAGGCGGCCAGGAAGGTCAGGCCGAAGGTGAACAGGCAGATCGTGCCCAGGATCAGGCCGGTGCGGATGTTGCGGCGGGCGAGGCGTCGGGTCATCGGATCTCCTCGCTCGGGCTCACGACAGGTGGGCGTCGGCCACCATCGCCAAGAACAGCAGCGCCAGGTAGGCCAGGGAGAACAGGTACAGGGACAGCGCCGCGCGACGGTCGGCGCGGCGCACCAGGCGCCAGGCCCCGGCGATGAAGGTCAGCCCCAACAGCAGCGAGGCGCCGAGGTAGATGGCCCCAAAGCCGCCGGCGCAGAACGGCAGCTGGGAGACCGCGTAGAGCAGGATCGAGTAGAGCAGGATCTGGCGGCGCGTCTCGCGCTCGCCGCGGACCACGGGCAGCATCGGCACGCCGACGCGCTCGTATTCGCCCCGCATGAGCAGGCTCAGCGCCCAGAAGTGGGGCGGGGTCCAGAAGAAGACGATCGCGAACAGGTACAGCGCGGTCCCGCTCAGGTGCCCGGTGGTCGCCGCCCACCCCACCAGCGGCGGCACGGCGCCCGCGGCGCCGCCGATGACGATGTTCTGGGGCGTGCGGCGCTTTAGCCACACCGTGTAGACGCCGACGTAGCCGACGAACCCGGCCAGGGCCAGGCCGGCGGCCAGCAGGTTGACCGCCAGCGCCAGCTCGGCAAAGGCGGCGGCGCCGAGCAGCACGCCGAAGGCCAGCGCCGCCCCGGGGGCCACGCGCCCGGAGGGCACCGGGCGCGAGGCGGTGCGCGCCATCTGGGCGTCGATGTCGCGGTCGAAGTAGTGGTTGATGGCGCCCGCCCCGCCGGCGGACAGATAGCCCCCCAGGCAGGTGAGGGCGACGGTGGCCACCGCGGGGTCGCCGGCCACGTACATGGTGGCGGCGGTGGTGAGCAGCAGCAGGCTCTGGACCTTGGGCTTGGTGAGCTCCAGGTAGTCGGCGAGCAGCTGGCGCCCGGCGGCCAGGGGCCCGGCGGGGGCGGGGGCCACGGCACCCAGGGCCAGCGGGGCGGCGGGGCTCTGGGCGGGGCTTACGGGGGCGGGCGACATGGGGCGGGTCAGGGTAGCTAGGCGGGCACGGCCGGAGTCGGGGTGGGCGCCGGCGCCTGGTCGGCCACCGGCGACTGGCGCTCGATCTGGCGGCGGATGTCCTTCATCGGCTCGACCGAGCGCACCCGGGGGATGACATCGAAGTTGTTGGCCGGCGGGGGCGAGGGGACGAACCACTCCAGCGTGTTGCCCCGCCAGGGGTCGGGCCCGGCGACCACGCCATGGCGCAACGAGCGGGCGACGTTGACCACCGTCACCAGCACCCCGAGGGCGAGGGTGAACGACCCCACGGTGGAGATGATGTTGTAGAGCTGGAAGTGGGCGATGTCCGGGTACTCGTAGACCCGGCGGGGCATCCCGTCCAGGCCCAGCGAGTGCTGGATCAAGAACGTCAGGTTGATGCCCAGCCACATCAGTGCGCAGGAGAGCTTGCCCAGGCCCTCGGCGAGCATGCGCCCGGTGAACTTGGGAAACCAGTAGTAGATACCGGCGAAGATCCCCATCACCGAGCCGCCCACCAGCACGTAGTGCAGGTGGGCGACGACGAAGTAGGTGTCCTCGACCTGCCAGTCGACGGGGAAGATGGCCAAGAAGACGCCCGAGATCCCGCCGATCACGAACAGCGAGATCATCGCCACCGCAAACAGCAGGGGGGTCTTGAACTCGACCGTGCCCCGCCACAGGGTGGCGAGCCAGTTGAGCACCTTGACCCCGGTGGGGACGGCGATCACGTAGCTGGAGAGCATCACGAAGATGAACACCACGATCGGGGTCGGCGTGGCGAACATGTGGTGGGCCCACGTGAGCAGCCCCAGGAAGGCGATCATGACCGTCGAGGCGGCGATCGCCTTGTAACCGAAGATCGGTTTGCGCGCGAACACGGGCAGGATCTCGGAGATGATCCCGAACGCGGGCAGCACCATGATGTAGACCTCGGGGTGGCCGAAGAACCAGAACAGGTGCTGCCATAACAGCGGCGAGCCGCCGTTGGACGGGTCATAGAAGTGGGTGCCGAAGTGGCGGGCGGTGAGCAGCAGCGTCACCGCCACGGCGATCAGCGGCATGGCGACGATGATCAGCACCGAGTAGGTGAGCAGCCCCCACACGAACAGCGGCAGGCGGCCCCAGCCCATGCCCGGCGCGCGCATGTTGGCGATCGTGGCGTAGAAGTTGATCGCCCCCAGGATCGAGGACAGCCCGGTGAGGTGGATGAGATAGATCCAGGCGTCGACGCCGTTGTTGGGAATGTAGGCCGAGCTCGACAGCGGGGCGTATGAGGTCCAGCCCGCCTCGGGCGCGCTGAAGAACAGCGAGCTGTAGAAGACGATCCCCCCGGCCAGCAGCAGCCAGTAGGACAGGGCGTTCAGCCGGGGGAAGGCCATGTCGCGCGCCCCGATCATCAGCGGGAGCAGGTAGTTGCCGATCCCGGCCATCATCGGCACGACGAAGAGGAAGATCATCGTCGAGCCGTGCAGCGTGAACAGTTGGTTGAACGACTGCGGCGTGACCAGCGTGTTGTGGGGCGAGGTCAGCTGCAGGCGCATCAGCAGCGCTTCCACCCCGCCGAGGAGGAAGAACGCGAAGGTGGTGACCATGTACAGAATCCCGATCCGCTTGTGGTCGGTGGTGGTGATCCAGCTGGTCCATCCGCGGGCGGGCGCCTGGACGCCGCGGGCGACGATCTGGGGCCGGGGGATGGCGTGCTCGGCGGTGGCCATTTCCTCTCTCTCGGGCGGTCTGGGTCTCGGGGCTAGGGCGATCCGGCGAGGCCGCCCTGGCGCGCGATGCGGGCGCGGGCGGACTCGGCGGCCTTGTTGGCGGCTTGGATGTCGGCCTGGCGCTGGGCCAGCCAGGCCTCGAAGCGGTCGGGATCCACGGCGCGCACGACGGCGATCATGTCGGCGTGGCGGCGCCCGCACATCTCGGCGCACTCACCGGCGTAGAGCCCCGGCTTGTGGATCTTGAACCAGGTGTGGTTGACGTAGCCGGGCACGGCGTCGACCTTGCCCCCCAGCGCCGGGATCCACCACGAGTGCGCCACGTCCTGGGAGACCACGTCGAGGGTCACCGTGGTGTCGGTGGGCACCACCATCTCCTGGTAGCTGTAGGGCCCGCCGAAGCCGGTAGGACCGCCCCCGGGATAGGTAAAGCGCCACAGGTACTGCTGGCCGTTGACCTGGATGTTCAGCGATTTGCCGTTGGGCGGCAGGCGGCGGTCCAGCGTGGCGTAGAGCGCGGGCCGGCCCGCCAGCTGGGCTTCGCCCGGACCCGAGTTGGGCGGGGTGCGGATCGAGTCGAGCTTGGCGAAGGTGAGCACGGCCAGCGCCACCAGGATCACCGCCGCCCCCACCGTCCAGCCCATCTCCAGCCGGGCGTGGCCGCGGATCTGGGCGGCCATGGCGCCCCGGCGGGCCCGGAAGCGGACCAGGGAATAGACCAGCGCCCCCTCGACGGCGAAGAAGATCACCAAGGCGATCCACAGTGCGACCCGATACAGCGAGTCGATGCGATTGGCGTTGGGCGAGCCGCCGGTCTGGGGGGTGAAGGTGCCCCCCAGGGCGGGCGCCGCCAGCAGCGCGAGGGCGCCGAGCGCGAGCGCCACGACCAGCAGGCAGCGCAGGGTGCGGCGGTGCGAAGGCGACGTGGCGCGGGCCAAGGCGCGCCGATTCTATTCAGACCGCGCCGGCGCGAGGCCCACGCCGGGGCTGGGGTCAGGCGCCCTGAAAGCGAGCGTCGCGCTTCTCGACGAAGGCGGTGACGCCCTCCAGGAAGTCGCCGCTGGCCGCCATCTCCTGCTGGATGTTGGCCTCGAGCTCGAGCTGATCGTCCATGCGTCCGTAGAGCCACGCGTTGAGCTGGCGCTTGGTGCCGGCGTAGGAGCGGGTGGGCCCGGCCGCCAGGCGCGCGCCCAGCGCCCCGACCTCGGCGTCGAAGTCCTGGTCGGCCACCACGCGGTTGATCAGCCCCCACTGAAGCGCCTGAGCGGCCGGCACGCGCTCGCCGAGCAGCGCCATCTCGGTCGCTCGGGCCATCCCCACGCGGGTGGGCACCAGCACCGAGGAGCCGCCGTCGGGCACCAGGCCGATGTTGACGAAGCCGAGCATGAAGTAGGCGGACTCGGCGGCCACGATCAGGTCGCAGGTCAGCGCCAGCGAGCAGCCGATGCCCACCGCCGGGCCGCGCACGGCGGCCAGCGCCGGCTTGGGCATCCGGCGGATGGTGGTGATGATCGGGTGGTAGACCTCGTCCAGCACACTGCGGACGTCGAGGTGACCCCCGGGGGTGGTGTCGGTGGCCCCGGCCTGGTCCTTGAGGTCGGCGCCGGAGGAGAACCCACGGCCCGCGCCGCGCACGACGACCGCGCGCACCGAGTCGTCCTCGGCCACCGTCTGGACGGCGGCGAGCAGGTCGAGGCCGAACTGACGGTTCCACGCGTTGAGCCGCTGGGGGCGGTTGAGCTCGATCGTGGCGGCGCCCTCCTGGCGCCAGAGGTTGACGGTCTCGTACTCCTGGGCCAGCTCGGGCCCCGGGTCGTCTGCGCCGTTGGCGGAATCGCTCACGATTGCTCCTGGTGGGATCGGACGGGGTCCATCCTATGACCCCGGCCGCGGAATCCGGGGACGCCGATACCGTAGGGCGCATGGGTCGGCCGCGGATCGGCATCGGCACCGGGCTCGAGCGCGCGCGGTGGAGCTACTGGGACCAGCAGGCCATGCTGCTGCCTCGCAGCTACATCGCCGCCATCCAGCGGGCGGGCGGGATGGCGGTCATGCTGCCCCCCGACGCGGCGCTGGCCGAGGATCCCGACGAGGCGCTCGAGCTGCTCGACGCGCTGGTCCTCGCCGGCGGCGCCGACATCGACCCCGGGGCCTACGGCGAGGAGCCTCACCCGGAGACCAAGGGCACGGTGCCCGAGCGCGACGCGTTCGAGGTCGCCCTCACCCGGGCGGCGATCGAGCGCGACCTGCCCGTGCTCGGGATCTGCCGAGGGATGCAGCTGATCAACGTCGCCCAGGGTGGAACCCTGCTGCAGGACCTCCCCGAGCACTACGGCCACCACGAGCACCGCCGCGAGCCGGGGACGTTCGAGGGCGCCGATCACGACGTGCGCCTGGAGCCCGGGTCGCTGGCCGCGCGCGCCGCCGGCGAGGAGCTGCATTCGACCAAGTCCCACCACCACCAGGGCATCGAATCGCTGGGGCGTGACCTGCGCATCACCGGATGGTCGGTGCTCGACGATCTGCCCGAGGCGCTCGAGGCCCCCGATCGCCAGTTCGTGCTCGGCGTGCAGTGGCACCCCGAGGCCGATGAGAAGAGCCGCCTGATCGACGCGCTGGTGCGCGAGGCGGCCGCCGCCCGGGCGCGCTGAGCAGGGGCCCAAGGCCCCGGCGGGGTCCCGACCCGCGCCTATACTCGGCCGCGCCTTGCGGCTGTCGAGCGCCATCCGAGCGAGCGCGTGGGCGGTCGTGGCCGTGGGGGTTACGGCCCCGATCGTGCGCCGGCGTGTGCGCTTGGCGCCGTCGGCCATCCCCCTGATCGCCGGCCTGTCGCCGATCGCGCTGGCCGTCGCGGCGCGGCGCTCGCGGGCGCGCGACGTGGGCATATGCGCGCTTCAGATGTGGGCCTACGCCTACGCGTACAAGACCCCGCATGACGATCCCGCCGCCCAGGCCGCCCGCGTGCACGTCGACTACCCGCTGGTGCTCGATCGCCTCCTGGGGCTGGGCGAGACGCCGACCCTGCGCCTGCAGCGGGCGCTCGGGCGCCCTCGCCAGATCCGGCCCTTTGACAAACCGCTGGTGTGGACGCACTGGATGTGGTTCATGGTGCCCCACGCCACGGTGCTCTACCTGCTCCTGCGCCGGCCGCAGCTGTTCGAGCGCGGCGCGGTGATGATGTACGCGGTCTTCGACCTCGGCTCGATCGCCTACCACCTGGCCCCCACCGCGCCCCCGTGGTGGGCGACCGACGGCGAGGACGCCGCGGACGGGAGGGGCAAGGCGCACGAGCCCGCGGTGCGGCGCATGATGGCCGAGTACGGGGAGCAGTTCTGGCGGGACCGCTGGGGCCCCCTTTACAGTGTGCTCGGAGGCAACCCGCTGGCGGCGATGCCCTCGTTGCACTTTGCGACATCCGTAATGGCGGCTCACCTGCTCTCCGAGGCCGGGTCGCTACCGGGCGCGGTGGGGTGGACCTATACCGCGGCGCTGGGGTTCGCCCTCGTCTATCTGGGCGAGCACTACCTGATCGACCTGATCGGCGGCGTGGTCCTGTGTGAGCTGATCTACCGCCACGGTCACCGCGCGGCGCCCGCGCTCTCGGCGGCGGGGCGCGCGATCCAGCGGCTCGAGGCGCTGGCCCACGCACAAACATGACGAGCGAGCGACCGATCCGCTCGGGCAGTCAGGCGGGGGCCGCCCCCAACGAGATGCCCGACGGCCCCGAGCCCGCGGTCGAGGCCGAGGCGCCGGCTACGCACGCGCCGGGCGCCGCTCCGGGGCAGGTGAGCCAGGAGGAGTGCGAGCGCATCCTGCACGAGCGGCGCTCGCTGCGCGAGCGCTTCGACGCGGTCGAGGAAGAGGACATGCCGCGTGTGCACGTCACGCGCAACCGGCTCATCGCCGGGGGGATCTTCATCGTCTCGGTCGCCGCCTTCCTGTACTTCGTCCTACCCCAGCTCAGCGGGGTCAAGGGCACGTGGGACCGCCTGGCCGAGGGCAATGCCTGGTGGCTGGGGGTGGCCGCGGCGATGCAGGTGGTCTCGATGGCCAGCTACATCGCGATCTTTCAGGGGATCCACGTACCCCCGGGGTCGCCGATCAGCTACCGCGACAGCTACAAGATCACGATGGCCAGCCTGGCGGCGACGCGGCTGTTCGCCGCCGGCGGCGCGGGCGGGGTGGTGCTGACCGCGTGGGCGCTGCGGCGCTCGGGGATGGACCGGCGCGAGGTGGCCGAGCGGATGATCGCGTTCCTGGTCATCATGTACCTCGTCTACATGGTGGCCATGGTCGTGTGCGGGCTGGGGCTGCGCACCCACCTGTTCCACGGCCCTAACCCGTTCGCCGTCACGGTCGTGCCGGCGATCCTCGGCATCGCCGTGATCGTCGTGTTCCTGGCCATCGGGCTGGTGCCCGAGGACCTGGAGCGGCGCCTGGGCC
This sequence comes from Actinomycetota bacterium, assembly GCA_005883215.1. Taxonomy (GTDB): domain Bacteria; phylum Actinomycetota; class Thermoleophilia; order Solirubrobacterales; family Solirubrobacteraceae; genus AC-64. The sequence goes on along the minus strand of VAYS01000010.1, from coordinate 85,092 downwards.
GCTTCACCCCCAAGAACCAGCGCCTGGCGGGCTTGCTGCGGCGCCTGGCCACCGGTCCGGCCTCGCTTTCGGGCGGCGTGCGCTTTGCCCTCTACAAGCTGCGGCACCCGGATTGGGCGCTGTTGGGGACGGTGGGCTGGTGGGCGTTCAACATCGGCGTGCTGTACGCGTGCTTTCGGGCGTTTGGCGAGCCGCCGCCGGTGGCCGTGCTCATCCAGGCCTACTTCGTCGGCCTGCTCGCCAACCTGCTGCCCGTCCCCGGCGGCATCGGCGCCGTCGACGGGGGGATGATCGGCGCCTTCGCGGCCTTCGGGGTCAGCGGCAGCCTGGCCCTGGTGGCCGTGCTCATGTACCGCCTGTTCGCCTTCTGGCTGCCGAGCGTGCCGGGGCTCGTCGCCTACTTCCAGCTGCGGCGCACGGTGCGCGAATGGGTGGGGGAGGTGGCCCGCGCGCGGACCGAGGCCCACCGCCGGCCGGCGCCGGCGTGAGCGCTGGGGCGCACGTCGGCGGTGCCCCGCCGCGGGCGCCCCGTCCCGGCGGGGGCGGCACCGCCCGCGCCGAGGCTCTATACTATAAAAAGTAAAGTAAGAAGCAGAGAGCTGACGCCGGGTAAGAAACGAGGGCCGATGCCAGAGGTCGAGAACGTGATCATCGTGGGCAGTGGGCCGGCGGGCTACACCGCCGCGCTGTATACCGCGCGCGCCAACCTCTCGCCGCTGGTGATCGAGGGGTTCATGTGGGGCGGGTTGCTGCAGCAGACCACCGACGTCGAGAACTACCCCGGCTACCCCGACGGCGTTCAGGGCCCGGAGATGATGCAGCAGCTGCGCGACCAGGCCGAGCGCTTCGGCGCGCGTTATCTGACCGACCAGGTCACCAAGGTGAAGCTGGCCTCCGAGCCCGGCGGGGTGCACCGCGTGTGGGTGGGCTCCGACGAGCACCGGGCGCGCACCGTGATCCTGGCCATGGGGGCCGAGCACCGCAAGCTGGAGATTCGCGGTGAGGAGGAGCTCGCTGGCCGCGGCGTGTCCTACTGCGCCACCTGCGACGCCGCATTCTTCAAGGACAAGCACGTGATCGTCGTCGGAGGCGGGGACTCGGCGATGGAGGAGGCGATCTTCCTGTCCAAGTTCGCCGCCAAGGTCACCGTGGTGCATCGCCGCGAGGAGTTCCGGGCCTCGAAGATCATGCTCGAGCGCGCGCGCGAGGAGGACAACATCGAGTTCCTGACCCCCTATGTGGTCGAGGAGCTCGCGGCGGGCGAGGGCGATGCCCTGGCCACCGCCCACCTGCGCCACGTGGACAGCGGCGAGCAGCGCGAGCTGGCGGCCGACGGCGCCTTCGTGGCCATCGGCCACGTGCCCCAGTCGGAGATCGTGCGGGATCAGGTGCACAGCGACGAGGACGGCTACGTGCTCACCGAGGGCAAGTCCACCCGGACCAACCGCCCGGGCGTGTTCGCCGCCGGCGACCTGGTCGACCGCACCTACCGCCAGGCGGTCACCGCCGCCGGCTCGGGCTGTGTGGCCGCCCTGGACGCCGAGTGGTATCTGCGCGACACCCCCGAGGTGCCCACCCCCGAGGGCATGCCCCAGGGAGACCTCGCCGAGGCGCAGTGGGAGCCGGTGGCCGCGCGCAGCGCCGAGCCCTCGGCCGCCGAGTAGCCGCGCTCCTTAGCCTCGGCCGGAGCCCTTGAGCCGGAGCTCGTCGGCGTGAGGCTCGAGCGCGGCGATCACGCCGTAGAGCTACGGCCGTGGCGTCGCCCCGGGCACGGGCCGGATCAAGTGCGCCGCTCGTTTCCCGTCAGGGGCGCAGTCTGACCGCGAGTGTGCGGCTAATCGGCGTTCCGCTCGCGGGCACCAGTCGTGCCGCCAGCAACAGCTTGACGCTTCGGCGCTGGCGACGAGCTCGGCGGAGGAGAAGCTTCCCTCTCGGTGTGGCCCGCAGCGTCACCGCGGCCCTACCCGAGGCGCCGACGCGCTGTGCGCCGCGCGCGATGGTGGTTGCGGCGGCGACGGCACGCCCAGTGTGCGCTGGAGCGGGCGAGCGGTCGACGAGGTGGACCTGGAGCACGCCTGATTCAAGGCCGGTAAACGACAGGGCCGCTCCGCGAGAGGTGAGCAAGCCGCTGCTGTGGGCGTGCCGCTGTCTGCGCGAGAAGAGGACCATTCCATCCAGCAGTTCGCGCGCCGTCCTCCCGGCGTCCACGCCGGCCGTCAGCGGGGCCGGCGGCGAGGTCGGCCCAGGGCCGGGGTATGGATTGGGGACACTTGGGTTGGCGAGCGGTTGCTGGGAGGCAGAACTCGAACTCTGCTGGCTGGACGCGGCGGAGGACAGCACGGTCGCGGTCACGGCGTTGGCCGCGTAGTCGATGCGAAGCGGCAACGGCGAACTCGAGCTTCCACACGAGCCGGCGGCGGGCTGGATCGTCTCGCCGTTGGTGATCGGGGCGCCGGTCAGATCGGTAAACACTCCCGAGATGCCGCCCTGCGCCTGGACGAGCGTGAAGACCGTGCCCGGCGACGGGCAGGACTCGGCGATTCTCAGCGTGGCCGAGCCGAGGTTGGCGGCGCCGGCGGTCGTGATCTCCGGCGAGCTGGCGCCCGGCGGCGGCTCGTCGAACTCGACGCTGGTCGCACCGCTAAGCGTCAGCGCGCCGGTTGTGTGCAGCTGGCCCCCGAACCCAGGAATACCGACGAGCAGGTATCCGTCGCTGAACGTCAGCGGGCCGGTAGTGCCCCGTTCCTCCAGGAAGACATGGCTCAGATTAACGGGTTGGCCGCTCGTGCCGTTGAGATCGCCGTCGACCCCTGGCGCTCCGAAGAACACGCCTGCCGCGCCACCCGAGCCGGTGATCGTCAGGGGCCCAACCTCGACCGACTGCATCCCGAAAGACCCCGCGAGCGCGACGTTGAGGGCGTGGGCGCCGGTGATCGCGTCGGGCATTCCCAGCGACGAGTCGGCTCCCAGCGACCACGAGTTGTCGGCGCCGAGGACGATGGGGACAGAGACGTCCATCGGCGAGGAGCTCACCCCGGTGCCCGAGCCGGTGCTGCTGGTAACGACGTCGATGCCGCCGGTGAGCGTGAGCGCCTGGCTGCCCGTGACCGAGTAGCTGCTCGGCGACTGGGGAGGTGGCGGGGGCCCGCCCGAAGAGGCGACGACTTTGTTGGCAAGCGTCAGTGTGCCAACCGTGAGGTTGGCGATGTCGTCGGTTGTGGTTGCGCAGGCGGGCGTGCACGCCGTGCCGGGGAAGGTGAGGTCGACAGTGCCATCGGCCGCTGCGGGAGCCGTACCGCCCCAGTTGGCCGCCGTGCTCCAGTTGGTGCCTGAGCCGCCCGTCCACATGAACGAGGTGGTCGCACCGGCGTTGGGGGCAGCGCAGAGCAAGAGCGCCGCTGCCGCGAGCAATGCCCCCTCTCTGGCACCAAATCGCCTCCTCCGACGTGCCATCACCTCAACAACGAACGACCTGAGAGGTTTGTGACTACCCACCCTCGACGGCCAGCCAGTGAATCGCCCTCACGCGCCGCGGGATGGGCGCGCCCTGCGGGGCGCGCTCAGCGCAGCGAAACCCAGACCGTCTTGGTCTCCAGGTAGGCCCGCAGGCCATCGTGGCCGTGCTCGCGCCCGATGCCCGAGGCCTTGAAGCCCCCGAACGGGGCGCCGGGGTCGCTCGGGCTCCAGGTGTTCACGTACACCGAGCCGGCGCGCAGCAGCGAGGCGAGCCGGTGCGCGTTGGCCACGTCGCGGGTCCACACGCCGGCGGCCAGGCCGTAGTCGGTGTCGTTGGCGCGCTCGGCAACCTCCTCCAGGGACTCGTAGGGCAGGGCGACGAGCACGGGCCCGAAGATCTCCTCGCGAGCTATTTGGAGGTCGTCGGAGGTGGCCGTAAACAGCGTTGGTTCTACGAAGAAGCCGCCGTCGCCCAGGTCGGTACCCCCGCCGGCCACCAGCTCGGCGCCCTCGTCCCGCCCGCGGTCGATGTAGCCGGCGACGCGCTCGTGCTGCTCGGCCGAGACCAGGGGGCCGACGAAGGTCCCCTTCTCCAGCCCGGGCCCGGGCGTGGTCTGGGCCGCCTGCTCGGCCAGCGCCGAGACGACCTCGTCGAAGCGCTGGTGCGGCACGAACAGGCGTGAGCCCGCGTTGCACGCCTGCCCGGCGTTGAAGTAGATGGCCTGAAAGGAGCCCTTGATCGCCGCCTCGAGGTCGGCGTCGGGGAGGATGATGTTGGGCGACTTGCCGCCCAGCTCGAGCGTAAGGCGCTTGAGCGCGCGACCGGCCTTGGCCCCGATCTCGCGCCCCACCGCGGTCGAGCCGGTGAAGGCGATCTTGTCCACCTCGGGGTGCTCGACCAGCGCGGCGCCGGTCTCGCCGTCGCCGGTGATGACGTTGAGCACCCCGGCCGGAATGCCCGCCTCGAGCGCCAGCTCCCCCAGGCGCAGCGCGCTGAGCGGGGTCTGCTCGGCCGGCTTGAGCACCGAGGTGCAGCCGGCGGCCAGGGCCGGCGCGACCTTCCACGCCGCCATCAGCAGCGGGTAGTTCCAGGGGATGATCTGCCCGCAGACGCCGACCGGCTCGCTCAGCGTGTAGCAGAGCGTGTGGGGCGTCTCGACCGGGATCACGTTGCCCTGGACCTTGGTGGGCCACCCGGCGAAGTAGCGCAGATGGGAGGCGGCCGAGGCGACATCGACCGCGCGGGCGTACTTCACCGGCTTGCCGTTGTCCAACGTCTCGAGCTGGGCGAGCTCCTCGGCGTGATCCTCGACCAGGGCGGCGAGCCGCTCCAGGCGACGCCCGCGGTCGGCGGCCGACATCCGCCGCCAGTCCGAGTCCTCGGCGAACGCGGCGCGCGCCGCGCGAGCGGCGCGGTCGACGTCCTCGGAACCAGCGTGGGCGACCTCGGCCAGGCGCCCACCGGTGGCCGGGTCAAGGGTCTCGAAGGTGCGTCCGTCGGCGGCGGCGACGCGCTCTCCGTCGATCAGCAGCAGGTGCTCGGCGGCGAGGAACTCGCGCACCTCGGGCAGCACCGCGTCGGGCAGGGTGGTGGCGGCGGTCACGGCTCCAGCACGATCTTCAGCGCCTCGCGCCGATCGTAGAGCGCGTAGGCCTGGGGGGCCTCGGCCAGCGGCAGGTGGTGGGTGACCAGCGGCGCGGGGTCCAGCCGCCCGGCGGCCATCAGCGCCAGCACGGGGTCCAGGTGGGCGATCACGTTGGCATGCCCGGTGCGCACGGTCAGGGCCTTGATCCAGGCCAGCCCCATGTGCACCTCGCACCGCTCGGCGTAGACGCCGACCACCGACACCGTCCCGGACTTGCGCGCGAGCCGGATCGCTAGCTCGAGCGCCCGGGGGTCTCCGACAGCGTCGACGGCGACATCGACGCCGCGGCCCTCGGTGGCGGACTTGACTTCCGCCCGCGGGTCCTGGTCGGTGAGGTGCACCGGCCGGGCGCCGAACTGCTCGGCCATCGCCAGGCGCTCGGCCACCGAGTCGACCGCGACCACCTCGGCGGCCCCCGCCACGCGGGCGGCCTGCACCGCGCACAGCCCGACCGGGCCCAGCCCCAGCACCGCCACGGTGTCGCCGGGCCGGACGGGAGCGCTCACCGCCGCGTGATAGCCGGTGCCCATCACGTCGCCCGCGAACAGCGCCGCCTCGTCGGAGAGGCCGGCGGGCACCCGGCGCAGGGTCAGGTTGGCGCGGGGCACCAGCGCGAGCTCGGCCTGGGTGCCGGCCAGGTTCCCGAGCGTTGCCCCGTGGCCGAAGGTCCGCGACTCGTCGCACTTGTGGTACTCGCCGCGGCGGCAGAAGAAGCACGCCCCGCAGGCGCACTGAAAGCATCCGAGGACGCGATCGCCGACCGCCACGCTGGTGACCGCGTCGCCGGCCGCCACCACCTCGCCGACGTACTCGTGTCCGAGCGTGAAGCCCTCCTCGATCACCACGCGGCCGTGGTAGATGTGCAGGTCAGACCCGCACACCCCGGTGGCCTTGACCCGCACGACGGCGTCGTCGGGCGCCAGCAGCTCGGGCTCGGGGCGCTCCTCGAGCGCGACCTGTCCCGGACCCTGGAAGGTGACCGCCTGCATCGCGGGCCTACGCTAGCGAGCCGCGCGCCCGAGGCGCCTCCACCAGCGCCGGGACGGCCGAGTTTCGCTCCACCGCCGCCCAGCCCAGATCGCGCTCGCGCTCGGTCCGCTCGGCCGCCCCGCCCCCGCGCAAGCCGAACAGCCGCTTGGCCCGCAGCAGGTAGACGACTACGGCGAGGTTGATGATCAGGCCGATGATCTTCAGCACCGAGAAGCGGTGGGCGAGCTCGTAGACCTCGAGCGGCAGCAGCCCGGTGGTGGCCAGGAAGGTCAGGTACTCGGCCCAGCGCCTGGCGAACCACAGGCCGACCGCCTCGACGCCCTCGAGCGCCGCGTAGCCGGCGGCGGCCAGGGCCACGGCGTGGAGCGTGCCCACCCGGGCGGAGAGCAGGTCGTGGATCTTTCCCGCCCACCCCACCGGGTGCTGGGTGGAGGCGGCCACCGGTCCCTGGAGGTCGGACAGCACCTTGTAGAAGGTGTCGCGCAGCTCGTGCTCGTGGGCGGCGAACACCCACAGCGCGATCGCCACGGCGCCCAGCACCAGGAAGTGAAAGGCCCGGTCGATGGCGATCAGCCGCAGGACGATCTTGTCGCGCAGCGGGCGCCCCCGTAGCGGCAGCTCGATCTCCGAGCGTTCGGGGGGATGGCGCCGGCGCGGATGCCCGGGCGGGACGATGGGAAGCCAGCTGTCACAGCGCAGGCAGCGGTGCCAGCGCGTCCCGCCGGCCTCCAGGGCATACAGGCGATCCTGGGGACGGAGCTCGGCGGCGTCGGTTCCCACCAGCTCGTGCCCGCGCCAGCCGCAGGTCAAGAGCTCGTAGTGGAGCCGGGGCCGCAGGCGCTTGCCCGGCTTTACCCCCGGCGGTGCGGCGACCGCCGCCGACTCCCCGCCGGAGGGGGCGGGGCTCACACCCGGCCGGATTCGAGCGTCGCCGAGCGGCCGTTTCGCCCCGCAGCGGGCGCTCGGCGCTTGGCCGAGGACCGGCCGGTGGCCTTGGTGGTGGGGGTCGCGGCCTCGCGGGCGGCGGTCACCAGCTCGGCCAGGGAGTCTCGGTGCGCTCGGGCGAGCACGTCCAGATCGGGCACCGCGTCCAAGTCGGCGATCAGCCCGAAGTCGACCCTGCCGTTGTAGGACATCGCGGCGATGGCCAGGGCGCGGTCGCCGGCCAGGAACGCCACCGGATAGATCGCGCGTAGCTCGCGACCGAGCACATACAGCGGCATCTGGGGCCCCGGCACGTTGGTGACCAGCACGTTGTAAAAGCGCGAGGAGAAGTTCAGGCGCGAGGCCTGGGCGAGGATCGTCGGGGGAGCAAAGTCCTGCAGCTCGGAGATCGTGCGCGCGCCCAGGGCCTGCTTGGACTCCTTGACGTCGCCCATCGAGCGGCGCACCCGACGCAGGCGCTGGACGGGGTCGGCGACATAGATCGGCAGCGGCGTGGTCACCTGGGTGAGGCGGTTGCCGAGGGTCCCCGTGTCCTCGCGCCCCCGGATCGAGATCGGCACGCAGGCGCGCAGCTCCAGCCCCTCGGTGCGCAGACCGCGGCTGTGAAAGAAGCGGCCGAGCGCCCCGGCCACCACCGCGAGCACGACGTCGTTGACCGTCCCCCCCAGGGCGTCCTTGATCTCCTTGAGCTCGGCCAGCGAGGCGGACTCGAACATCACGCTGCGGTGGGGGCCGATCTCGATGTTCAAAGGCGTGTCGGGGGCGGGCTGGGCCACCCCCTGCACGGCGATCTCGGCGATGCCTTCGAGCACGTCGCGCGCGTCGGCCAGCGCCTTCTCCGGACGGGCCAGGGCGCCGGCCAGCCGCACCGGGAGGGTGCCCAGGCCTCGAGCCCAGTCGCCCAGCGCGGCGACGGAGCCAGCGCCTGGGAGAAGACCCGGCCGGTGAGCCGGCACAGACGGTCCTCGTCACCCGGTCGGGGAAGCGCGGTGTGCCGGACGTGGTACTGGAGGTTGAAGGTCGGGTCGTCGATCCAGCGCTGGCGACCGAGCCCGAGCGGCGGGGCGGCGAGCTTCTGGCGATAGCGGGGCACGAGCGGGAGCCGCGACTCGATGTGCGCGACGAACTCGTCGTGACGCGGAGGTGGGCCATCGAACACCGCCACCCCGCCGATGTGCATGTGCTTGCAGGGGTCTTCCTGGTGCACGAAGGCCGCATCCACGGCGTTGAGCCGGTCCATGTGCTGCTGGGGCATGGTTTTCTCCCTCCGCGTGTCCTGCCCGGACCCCACGGGCCGCAATCGCGGATCCGAGTCAGCTCGGCGACGCTAACCCATCCGGGCCGCCACCGCCAGCCACCTGGACCGCCGGTGGCCGTGAGGCCCGGCGCCCGGCGCCCGGCGCCCGGCGCCCGGAGCTCGGCAAGGAATTCTCGGTGGCGGCGGGTTGCGCGCCGACGTCCGATCGGCGAGGGTGCCCCCATGCACGAGAAGGCCTCCGCCGCCACCTCTGACGCGATCCTCATCACCGGCTGCTCGTCGGGGATCGGCCGGGCCACCGCGGAGCGGCTCGCCGGCTCCGGGCACACGGTGTACGCCACGGCGCGGCGGCCCGAGACGATCGCCGACCTTCAGGAGGCGGGGGCGCGCACGCTCGCCCTCGACGTAACCGACGAGCAGTCCATGCGGGCCGCGGTCGGCGCGATCGAGGCCGAGCACGGTCCGATCTTCGCCCTGGTCAACAACGCCGGCTACAGCCAGAGCGGCGCGGTGGAGAGCGTTCCGCTGGACCTCGTGCGCCGGCAGTTCGAGACCAACGTGTTCGGCGCCCTGCGGCTGGCCCAGCTGGTGCTGCCCGGTATGCGGCGCGAGCGGCGCGGGCGGATCGTCAACGTCTCCTCGATGGGCGGGCGCCTGGTGTTCCCCGGCGGCGGCATCTACCACGCCACCAAGTACGCGCTCGAGGCGCTGAGCGACGCCATGCGCTTCGAGCTCAAGGGCTTTGGCATCGCGGTGGTGCTGATCGAGCCCGGGCTGATCCACACCAGCTTCGGCGACGCCGCGGTGGGGGCGCTTGAGGAGGCCGGCTCGGACCCGGGCGGGCAGGCGGGCGACGGCTCGCCCTACGCCGAGTTCAACGCCGCCGTTGCCCAGGCGACCAAGAAGGTCTATGAGAGCGGGCCGATGAGCAAGCTGGGGGCGGGCCCGGGGGCGGTGGCGGGCGCGATCGAGAAGGCGATCACCTCACGCCGGCCGCGGCCACGCTACGTGATCACGATCTCGGCCCGCCTGCTGCTCGCCCAGCGGGCGCTCGCGCCGGACCGGCTGTGGGACGCGATGATGCGCTCGCAGTTTCCCCAGCCCCACTGAGGTTCCGGGAGCCCGTCACTCGCCGCGCTCGAGCTCAAGCAGCCAGCGCTTGCGCTCGAGGCCGCCCCCGTAGCCGCCGAGGCCTCCGGTGCGGTGCAGCACGCGGTGGCAGGGGATGACGATCGGGATCGGGTTGGCCCCCAGCGCGTTTCCGGCGGCGCGATAGCCGCGTGGGCTGCCGGCGCGCCGGGCCACGTCCAGGTAGGTGCTCGCCGAGCCATAGGGGATCGCGGCGGTCACCGACAGCACCCGACGGGCGAAGGGGCTCATCAGGCGGCGATCGAGCGCCAGCTCGAACTCGTGCCGCTCGCCGCTGAAGTACTGCTCGAGTTGGCGCCGCGGCTCGTCGAGCGAACCCGGCGCCTCGATCAGCCGGGGCGACACCCGCCGAGCCAGCGCCTGGAGCACGGGGTCCGGGCCCTGGGGGGTGTAGGCGAGCTTGACCAATCCTCGGCGGGTGCCCGCCAGCAGCAGCGCCCCCAGCGGCGAGTCGATCATCGCGTAGGCGATGTCGGCGGCGCCCTCGCGCACCGCGCGCTGGGCCAGCTCGGAGGCCGCCCGGCGGTCATCGCCGGCGCCCTGGGTGGGGCCGCGTCGCAGCGCGCGCTCGAGGTCGCGCAAGTCGGAAGTCATGGTCTCCATACCTCCCTCAGTCGTTTGAGTGCTTCGTGCAAAGAGCGTCGGGCCGCCTCCTCCGAGCAGCCGATCGCCGCCGCCGCCTCGGCGTGCGATAGGTCGCCGAGGTATCGCAACAGGACGGCGGCGCGCTGGCGGGGCGGAAGCTCGCGCACCGCGCCCCACAGCTCGCCGTCGGGAAGCTCGGCGGGCGCCGCGGCGTGGGGCGGTCCGGGGTTTGACCGCGCGGTTGCGTGGCCGGCGTCGGGAGACCCCTCGACCGCCTCGCTGGGCAGCGGGCGCCGGCGCCGGGCGCGGTGGGCGTCCACCGCCTTGTGATGGGCGATCGTCAGCACCCAGGCGCGCAGGTTGGAGTCGGCCGGCAGCCGGGGGTAGGCGCGCAGCGCGGCGATGAACGTCTCCTGAAAGCAGTCATCCGCCTCGGAGGGCCCCACCGAGGCGACCAAGAAGCGCCACACCTCGGCGCGGTGGGCGTCGAGGAAGCGCTGAAAGGGGGGGAGGCTGACGGCCGCCGTGCTCACCGGGGTCAAACGGTCGCGGCGCCGGGAACGTGAGATCGCCACGACCGCGGTCGCCCGGATGTCAGCCGGCCGACCCGTAGTCGTGGAAGCCGGCGCCGTCGAGGCGGCCCATCCGCCCTTCGTGCAGCAGGCGTGACAGGGCCGGGGCCGTGCGGTAGCGCTCCTCCTCGTACTCGAGGTGAAGGCCCTGAAGCACGTTGAGCACATGGGCGATGTCGATCTGGTCCGCCCAGGCCAGCGGCCCGCGCGGGTGGTTGAGGCCCAGCACCATGCCGGCGTCGATGTCGGCGGCGCTCCCGACGCCTTCGCCCAGGGCGAACGCGGACTCGTTTATCACCTGGCAGACGATCCGCCCGAGCACCAGCCCGGGCGCGTCGCCCACCCACTCCACGTGCTTGCCCAGCGAGGCGAAGAAGCGTTCCGCGGCGGCCGCCGCCTCGGGCGCCGAATGCGACCGCCGGGTGAGCTCCACCAGCCGGGACTCGTCCAGCGGCGGCAGCGTGTGAAAGCCGACGGCCTGGCTCTCGGGCCCAGCGATCGAGGCCAGCGACGCGTGGTCGCACAGCAACACTTCGGGTCCTTCGGGAAAGCCCTCCTCGTATCCGCCCAGGGTGCAGTCCACCACCAGCTCGACAGGTCCGGACCCCGCGTCTTCCAGCCCCCGCGCGTCCCAGCCAGCGGCGCCCGCGGCGGCCAGCAGCTCCTCCACCAGCGTGCCCGCGCCGACGATGACGACGATCCCGTCGCCCCCGCCGACGGCGGGAGGCTCGGGGTCGTCGGGGCGGTGGGGACCGTCGCCGTAGTCGTAGTAGCCCCGTCCCGTCTTGCGTCCGTGACGGCCGGCGTCGACCATGCGCTGGGTGATCAACGACGGGCGCCAGCGCGGCTCGCCGAAGCTCAGCTCGTAGAAGCTCTTCGATACCTCCAGTCCCACGTCGACGCCCACCAGGTCCATGAGCTCGAAGGGGCCCATGCGAAAGCCGCCGCCCATCCGGCAGATGCGATCGATGGTCGGCACGTCGGCGATCCCCTCGGCCAGCAGGCGCAGGGCCTCGAGCCCGAAGGGACGGTTGCAGCGGTTGACCAGGAAGCCGGGGCCGTCGGTCGCCTCGATCACGTGCTTGCCCATCGCCTCGCCGACCGCTCGGGCGCGGTCGAGGGCGGCGCGGGAGGAGTCCGCGCCGGCCACCACCTCGAGCAGGCGCATCAGCGGGGCGGGGTTGAAGAAGTGCATCCCGACCACTCGCTCGGGTCGCTTCGTCGCCGAGGCGATCGCGGTCACCGGAAGCGAGCTGGTGTTGGTGGCCAGCACGCACTCGGGGCCCACCAGCTCCGACAGGCGTCCGAACAGCTCGCGCTTTAGCTCGAGCGACTCGGGCGCGGCCTCGATCACCAACTCGGCGGGGGCGAGGTCCTCCAGGCTTGGCGCGGGCTCCAGGCGCGCCGCCGCCGCCTCGGCCTCTGGCTCGCTCCAGCGCCCGCGCTCGGCGCCCCGGCGCAGGTTCCTGGGTACCGCCTGCAGGCCCCGGTCGAGCGCCTCGGCCACCGGGTCGTGCAGCAGCGTGCGCGCGCCCGCCAGGCAGGCGAGCTGGGCGATCCCGGCGCCCATCGTCCCCGCGCCGAGCACCGCGATCGGGTCCGCCGGCGGTTCGCCCGCGTCCCCCGCCCGCCCGCCGGCGCCGCCGGCGTCGCTCACGACGGGACGAGGGCGTTGATCCCGGTGGCCGCCCGCCCGATGATCAGCTGCTGGATCTGCGAGGTGCCCTCGTACAGGGTGGTGACGCGCACGTCGCGGAAGTAGCGCTCGACGGGATGGTCGTCGACGTAGCCGGCCCCGCCGTGCACCTGGATCGCCGTGTTGGCGCACTCCACCGCCGCCTCGGTGGCAAACAGCTTGGCGATCGAGGTCTCGGTGGTGTTGGGCCGCCCAGCGTCCTTGAGAAAGCCAGCTCGCCACACCAGCATCCGGGCCGCGTCGGCCTTGACCACCATGTCGGCGATCATCGCCTGGACCAGCTGGAAGCTGGCGATGGGACGGCCGAACTGCTCGCGCTCGGTGGAGTAGCGCACCGACTCGTCCACGCAGCCCTGGCATATGCCCACGCACCCGGCGGCGACGCTGTAGCGCCCCGAATCGAGCGCCGACATGGCCACCTTGAAACCGTCGCCGACCTCCCCGAGGACCCCGTCCTCGGCTACCTGCACGTCGTCGAGCGTGATGGCCGCGGTGTCCGAGGCGTGCAGGCCCATCTTGCCGTGGATCTCGGTGGGCTCAAAGCCCGGCTGGTCGGTGTCGACCAAGAAGCAGGCGACGCCGCGGTGGGCGAGCTCGGGGTCGGTCTGGGCGAAGATCAGCGCCACGCGCGCGTGGTCGCCCATCGAGATCCACATCTTCGAGCCGTGGATCACCCAGCCGTCGTCGGTCCGCCGGGCGCGGGTCTTCTGGTTGGCGGCGTCCGATCCGGTGTCGGGCTCGGTCAGGCCAAAGCACCCCAGCCACTCGCCCGAGCACAGCTTCGGCAGGTAGTGGCGCTTCTGCTCCTCGGTACCCCAGCGCAGGATCGCCGAGCATACGAGCGAGGTCTGCACCGAGACGACGGTGCGCATCGCCGAGTCGCCGCGGCCGATCTCCTCCACGATCAGTCCGTAGGTGACGTAGTCGAGGCCCGCACCTCCGTACTCGCGCGGGACGATTGCCCCCAGGTATCCCTGCTCGGCGAGCTTGGCGACCAGCTCGAGGTCGAAGTGGTGGTTGCGCGCGTTCTCGCGCGAACGGTCGACGATCTCGCGATTGGTGAACTCGCGGGCGGTCTCGCGGATCAGCTTCTGCTCGTCGGTCAGCTCGAAGTCCATGTCTCCTCGTCGGCTCCAGCGGGGTCGGGAAGCGGCCTACGCTAGCGGGGCCCGTGTGGTGGCAGGGCCGAGCCCGCGCGGGCGATAGCGGTAGGCCGGGGCCCAGAGTACGGTTCTGGCTCTGCACGACGGGGTCCGGAGACAGGTGCGCGGACCGGGGGGCGACCGGCTGGGGGCAGCGTCTTACCCAGGTCTTACCGCCACTCGGTCTACTCGCCGGAGAATCGCAAGGAACGCATCCTGATGTCGACGATCACCGCCCCGGCACCGACGGTCGCCTCTCGCCTGCCGCGTCCGTGGCTCAACGGGGTGCTCGCCGGCCTGGCGGTGATCGCCGTCGGGGTCGGGACCCTGCTGGTCGGACCCCCCGCCGGCCCCGCGACCCAGCAGCGCGTGTTCACCGCCGAGCGCGGGGTCGTCCAGCAGACGGTCTCGGGCACCGGTGCGCTCCAGTCGCCGCGCCAGGTCAACCTCAATTTCAAGTCGGGCGGGCGCCTGGACCGCGTGCTGGTGCGCCCGGGCCAGCGGGTCCGGCGCGGAGACGTTCTCGCTCAGGTCGACGCGCGCGACGCGCAGATCGGCGTAAGCCAGGCCCAGGGGAGTCTCGCCCAGTCCCAGGCCAACGTCACCAAGGCGCGCGTCCTGCTCACGCCCCAGGAGGTTGATCAGGCGCGGGCGCTCGCCAGTCAGAGCGAAGGCGAGGTCCTGAGCGCGCAGCGCTCGCTCGATGCCGCCCGAGCGGTGGCCACCGCCGACGCCAACGCACTGGGGGCGTCGGTGGGCCAGGCCCAGAGGGCGTTCACGCTGGCCCGCCAAGCCCAGAGCCGGGACGTCACCAGCCTGCGCAGCCTGGTCAACTCGGCGGTAAACCAGCAGCGCTTCGACCAGAACCAGCTCGCCGCCGACCAGAACCAGCTCGCCGCTGACCAGAGCGCCCAGACCGCCGACCAAAACCAGGTCAACGCCGATCAGAGCCAGGTCGCCGCCGACCAGCAAAAGCAGTTCTCCGACGGCTGCACCACCTCGAGCGGGGGCGGGGGAGGCGGCGGTTCGACCAGCGCCACCTGCTCCGCCGACGCCTTCCAGCTCCAGCAGGACCAGACCCGGCTGTCCACCGATCAGGCCAAGCTGAGCCTGGACCGCTCGGCGGTCACCAGCGACCAGAGCAGGGTCAACTCCGACCAGGCCAAGCTGGTGCCCGATCAGGCCGCCGTGAGCGGCGCCCGCAACAACGAGGCGACCGGCGGCGTCAAGGACCAGCAGGCGGTGGCCACCGCCCGCACTGCCCTGGTCACCGCCCAACAGGGGCAGCGCAACGGTCAGGCCAAGGACGCCCAGGCCACCGGCCAGGCCGCCAACCAGCTCAGGACCGCCCAGCACGCGCTGGGCGCGACGCTGGCCGCCAACGCGGTCAAGGCCCAGGGCCCCCACCCCGGCGACCTGGCCGCCGCCTTCGCCGCCGTGGACATCGCCACCGCCCAGCTGCGCAGCGCCCAGCAGACCCTCGCCGAGACCCGGCTGGTCTCGCCGGCCGATGGCGCCGTGGCCCAGATCAACGAACGGCGCGGAGAGTTCGTCGGCGGCGGGTCGGCGGGGGGCAGCGCCGCCACCACGGGCGCGTCGAGCTCGGCGGGCGGCTCGTCCTCGGCCGGGGGGGCGGGCGCGGCCGGCGCGGCCGGCGGGGCCGGCGCGAGTACGTCGAGCACCAGCTCGAGCGGAGGCTCGGGGTCCTCCAGCCCGTTCATCGTCCTGACCGGTCTGCACGGCCTGCAGGTCAAGGTGCCCTTCAGCGAGACCGACGCGGCGAAGGTCGAGCTAAACCAGGCCGCCACGATCTCGATCGACGCCCTCCCCAACACCAAGCTGGCGGCGCACGTGATCTCGATAGAGCCGGTGGCCACCACCAACAGCGGCGTGGTCTCCTACAACGTCACGCTCCAGCTCGACCAGTCGGCCAAGGGACTGAAGCCCGGCATGACCGCCTCGGCCCAGGTCATCGTCTCCCAGGTCGACGGCGCGGTGTCGATCACGCCGGCGGCGCTGTCTCGCTCGGGCGGAACCGAGACCGTGACCGTGTTGCGCTCGGGCCGCAAGGTCACCCAGCCGGTGGTGACCGGCCTGCGCGGCGACAACACGGTTGAGATATTGAGCGGGCTATCGCCCGGGGAACAGGTCGTGGTCAGGACCACGAGCCTCGCCGGTACCGGCGCGGGCGGGGCCGGCTTCGGCGGTGCCGCCGGTGGGGCAGGACCCGGCGGGGCGGGCGCCGGCGGCAGCGGGGGCTTCCGCGGCGGCGGCGGCTTCGGCGGGGGCGGCGGGGGCTTCGGCGGCGGCGGCTTCGGCGGCGGCGGGCCGGGACGATGAGGATCGGCGCCCGGCGCGCTCGGCCGCGTCCTTCCCCGGAGGGCGCCCCCGCCACCCGGCCGCTCGTCCGCCGCGCCGTCGAGGTGGGCCGGCCGCACGGACCCGACGGGCGGTCGCACGCCGGCGCACCCGGTCGTCCCCGCTCCGCCGGCCCGGGCCGGCGGCGCTTCGTCATCGACGTGCGCGAGGTGACCAAGACCTACCAGCTGGGCCAGATTCGGGTCCCCGCCCTGCGGGGGATCACGCTGCGCATCGAGCGCGGGGACTACGTGGCGATCATGGGCAGCTCGGGCAGCGGCAAGTCCACGCTGATGAACATCCTCGGCTGCCTGGACCTGCCCACCACGGGCGCCTATCGGCTGGACGGGATCGACGTGCGCCAGTTCGAGCCCGACGAGCTGGCCGACGTGCGCAACCGCAAGATCGGCTTCGTCTTTCAGACCTACAACCTCGTGCCCCGGGCCACCGCGCTGTCCAACGTCGAGCTCCCGCTCGCCTACGCCGGCCTGGGGCGCGCCGACCGGCGGGCGCGGGCGCTGCGGGCCCTGCAGGCGGTGGGGCTCGGGGACCGCGCCCGCCACCAGCCCAGCGAGCTCTCGGGCGGCCAGCAGCAGCGGGCCGCCGTGGCCCGGGCGATCGTCACCAACCCGGCGCTGGTCCTCGCCGACGAGCCGACCGGCAACCTCGACAACGCCTCCACCGCCGAGATCCTGCGCGTCTTCGGCCGCCTGAACGCGAGCGGGCGCACGGTGGTGCTGATCACGCACGAGGCCGATGTCGCCGGCCGCGCCAAGCGGATCGTGACGCTCAGCGACGGGCTCGTCACCACCGACGAGCGCGTAGCGCCGGTCACCGGCCCGCCGTCCCGGGAGGGCCTGCGGTGATCGGACTCGAGTCGCTGCGGATCGCGCTCAGCGGGCTGCTCGCCAACAAGCTGCGCTCGAGCCTGACCATCCTGGGCATGACGATCGGCGTCGGCTCGGTGATCATCCTCATCGCCGTGGGCAACGGCTCTTCGCGGGCGATCCAGAAGCGCATCGAGGCGCTCGGCACCAATGTCCTGCTCGTCCTGCGCGTGGGCGGGTTCGGCGGCTCGCGCACCAACACCTCCCAGCTCATGCCGCTCACCCAGGGAGACGCCCAGGCGCTCTCCGATCCGGTCAACGCCCCCGACGTGCTGACCGTCTCGCCGGTGGTCAACGCCAGTGTGACCGCGATCTATAACGGCGTCAGCTACCAGCCGGGCCAGTTCCAGGGCTCGACCCCCTCCTACTCGGGCGCCCGCAACTACACCATGGCTGCCGGGTCGTTCTTCGGCCAGGACGACCTGACCGCCCACCGCCGCGTAGTGGTGCTCGGCCCCACGGTGGTCACCAACCTGTTCGGCGCGTCCAACCCGGTTGGCCAGACGGTTCAGATCAACGGGGCGAGCTTCCAGGTGATCGGCGTCACCAACTCCAAGGGGTCAAACGGCGCGCTGGACCAGGACGACTTCGCGGTGGCGCCGCTCAGCGCCGTCCAGGACACGCTCACCGGCTACGGCAACCTCAACCAGATCATCGTGCAGGCGCGGTCGCGCCAGAGCCTCGACGCCGCTTCCAACGAGGTCACGGCCATCCTCGATCAGCGCCACCGGATCACCAACGGGCGCAACACCGACTTTCGGGTCATCAACCAGGGCGCGATTCTGCAGACCTCGAGCACCACCAGCGACGTGTTCACCACGCTGCTGGGCGAGGTGGCGGCGATCTCGCTGCTGGTGGGGGGGATCGGCGTGATGAACATCATGCTGGTGAGCGTGACCGAACGCACGCGCGAGATCGGGATCCGCAAGGCGATCGGCGCCCGCCACAGCGACATCCTGTCCCAGTTTCTGATCGAGGCCGTGCTGGTGTCGCTCTTCGGAGGCGTGCTCGGGGTCCTGGTAGGCGTGATCGGAAGCCAGTTCACGATCGCTGGAGTACACCCCGTGGTCGCGCTGTACTCGATCTTCCTTGCCTTCGGCGCGGCGGTCGCCGCCGGCCTGTTCTTTGGCACCTACCCCGCCAGCCGCGCGGCGGGACTGCAACCGATCGAGGCGCTTCGCTTTGAGTGAGAACCCGCATCACGGCGCGCCAACCCCACCCCCGGGCCCGCCGCCGGTCGACCCGCCCGGCGCAGAGGAGGACGAGATGACGATCGCCGACGACGAGACCAGCACCGCCGAGCACTACGCGTCGGGCGCTCCCCATGAGCCGGCCGAAGAGGACTGGCCGGAGGGCGAAGAGGATTGGCATGAGGACGACCCCTTCGACCCCGACGAGGAGCTGCCCCGACGCCAGCGCCGGCGCCTGCTCAACCCGCTGACCGTGGCGCTATTCGGCCTGCTGCTCGGCGGCGTGGGGTTCCTGGTCGGCGTCGAGGTCGAGAAGGGTCAGAGCTCGGGCTCCGGTGGAGCAGCTGGGCGTCAGGCGCGAGCCGCGGCGGCCGGCGCGGGCGCCGGGCTGGGTGGCGGCGGCGCGGGTGGCGGCTTCCGCGGCGGCGGCGGGTTCGGCGGCGGCGGTGGTGGTGGTGGTGGCGCCACCTTCGGCCAGGTCTCGACGATCGACGGCCAGACGCTGTACCTCACCGACGCTCAGGGCAACACGATCAAGGTCACGGCGGCGCCGGGCGCGCAGGTGACCCGAGCCATCACCTCCAACGTGCACCAGGTTCGCCCCGGGGACGTGGTGATCATCCAGGGGTCAAAGGCCTCCGACGGCTCGATCCGGGCCCAGAGCATCCGCATCAACCGCACCACCGGCACGGGCGGCGGTGGCGGAGCCGGCGGCGGTGGCGCTGGGGGTGGGGGCGGCCTCGGCATCCTCTTCGGCGGAGGCGGGGGCGCAGGGGGCGGTGGCGGCGCCGGCGGCGGCGGTGCCGGTGGTGGCGGCGGCGCGGGCGGCGGCGGCGAGGGCGGCGGCGGGCGATGACCTCCGCCGGTAGCCGAATGTTCAGAGCTTTGCGTTCAGCGAAAGGAGACCAGATGTCCCTCCGACCGGGCCGCCCACCGGGCGCCCTCTTCTGCACCCTCGCGGCGGTGGCGGTCCTCGGGATCGCCGGCTGCGGCGGCTCGGGGAACAAGAGCAGCTCGAACACGAGCTCCAACGCGGCCAACGGCACGACCGGGCGCCAGGGCGACTTCGCCGCCCGGCGGGCACAGCTGGCGGCGTGCCTGAAGAAGCAGGGCATCACCCTGCCCGCTCCGCCCAACCGACCGCCTGGCCAGGGCGGGCGTGGCCAGGGCGGCCTCTTCGGTGGGGGCGGCGGGGGAGGCGGGGGCGGACGCTTCCGCCAGTTCTTCTCCGATCCCAAGTTCCGCGCCGCTGCTCAGAAGTGCGGCTTTCGCTTCGGACAGGGCGGGCGCTTTCGCAACCCGGCCTTTCGGGCTCAGATCCAGCGTTTCGTCGACTGTGTGCGCAAGAACGGCTATCCCCAGATCCCCAACCCCAGCCCCACCGGCCCGCCCTTCCGGTCCAACCAGATCAACCGCAACGACCCCAAGTTCCAGGCGGCCGCGCGCAAGTGCGCCGGTCTGCTCCCGCGCGGTCCTGGCGGCGGTCCAGGAGGTCCCGGCGGCGGGGGCGGTGGACCCGGCGGCGGCGGTGGAGCCGGCGGCGGGGGCGGTGGACCCGGCGGTCCGGGGGGCGGCAACTTCTAGCGTCGGGCCCCGGCGGCGGAGCTAGGGGTGGGGAAGGCTCGCGCCGGGCGGCGGCAGCTCGTTGCGGGCGCCCGCCCTTAGCCCGTCGAGCAGCATCTCGAGGATGCGGCGCCAGTTGGCGTACTGGCCGCGGCTGATCTGCAGGGAGCCCAGCGAGCACATGATGCTGGGGATGTCCTCGAGCTGGAAGTCGGGGCGCAGGACCCCGGCGCTCTGGGCGCGCTCGATCAGCGTCTCCAGCGTCTCGAAGAACCCGCGCTCGGTGCTGGCCGCGAACGCCGCTGCCTGCATCAGGTCGGGCCGCTCCGCCGCGGTCTCGGCGAGCGCGCGGTTCTCGGCCAAGAGGTTGGCCCCCCCGCGGATGTAGCCGCTGAACGCCTCCCACGGGTCTCGCACTTCGAGCGCGGCGCGCGCCAGCTCGTCCTGGCGAGCGAAGTAGTCGTCGGCCAGCGCCCGGACCAGCGCCTCCTTGGTGGGGAAGTGGCGATAGACGGTGCCCACGCCGACCTTGGCGCAGCCGGCGATGTCGTCCATCTGTGCCTGCATCCCGTCCTTGGCAAAGCACCGCGCGGCGGCGTCGAGCACGCGCTGGCGATTGCGCCGAGCATCGGCGCGAAGCGGCTTGGTGGCGGTGTCCGGAGCGGCCATAGATCGATTTGACAAACGGAGTTGGAGTTCCGTATAGTGCCGAAGCGGAACTCCGCTTCCGGATTGTAGCCACCCTCACCAACAGGAGCAAGCCCAAATGACTGCCGTCCCCTCTGCGTCTCGCTCGGTCCCCGGCGGGTCGCGCGTCGAGTCCTCTCACCGTCGCCGCTGGCTGGCGCTGGCGCTGCTCTGCACGGCCCAGTTCGTCGTCGTGCTGGATGCCTCGATCGTCAACGTGGCCATGCCGTCGATCGGCCGGGCCCTGCACTTCGACCAGAGCTCGCTGTCGTGGGTGGTCAACGCCTACGTGCTGACGTTTGGAGGGTTCCTCTTGCTGGGCGGGCGGATGGCCGACCTGCTCGGCCGGCGCCGGGTGTTCATGACCGGCCTGATCGTGTTCGCGTTCGCTTCGCTGGCCGGCGGACTGGCCCAGAGCGAGGCGTGGTTGATCGCGGCGCGCGCCGTCCAGGGGGTGGGGGCGGCGATCCTCTCGCCGGCTGCCCTGTCGATCGTGACCACCACGTTCACCGAGGGCGCCGAGCGCAACAAGGCGCTCGGCGTGTGGGGGGCGGTGGCCGGCTCGGGCGGCGCCGCCGGGGTGCTGCTGGGGGGCATCCTCACCCAGGGGCTGGGCTGGGAGTGGGTCCTGTTCGTCAACACCCCGATCGCCCTGATCGCCGCTCTGCTCGTGCCGCGCCTGATCGACGAGAGCCGCTCCGAGGCGGACCGCCGCCACTTCGACCTCGCCGGCGCGGCGTCGGTGACCGTAGGCCTGTCGGTGCTCGTCTACGCCCTGGTGGATGCCCACAACGCGGGCTGGGGCTCGCTGCAGACGGTCGGCCTGATCGCCGTGGCCGCAGGGCTGCTGGGCGCCTTCGTGGCCATCGAGCTGCGGGCGGCCGCGCCGCTGGTGCCGTTCCGCATCTTTCGCCAGCGCACCGTGACCGGGGCCGACGCCAGCGGGCTGCTCATCGGAGCCTCGCTGTTCTCGATGTTCTTCTTCATCTCGCTCTACATGCAGCAGGTGCTCGGCTACGGACCGCTGAAGGCCGGCGTCTCCTACCTGCCGCTGGCGGGGACGATCGTGCTCTCGGCCGGAATCGCCTCGCAGCTGGTGACCCGCCTGGGCTTCAAGCCGGTGCTGATGGCGGGCATGGCGCTGGTCGCCGCCGGCCTGGTGTGGTTCGCGCAGGTCTCGACCCACGGGTCCTACGCCGGCGACCTGCTCGGCCCCATGCTGGTCGCGGGCGCCGGGCTCGGGTTCTCGTTCGTGCCGGTCACGATCGCCGCGGTCAGCGGCGTGGCAGAGCGCGAGGCGGGCCTGGCCAGCGGGCTGATCAATACCGCGCAGCAGATCGGCGGCGCGCTTGGGCTGGCCGTCCTGGCCACGATCGCCAACTCGCGCACCGCCGACGTCATGGCGGCTGCGCACGGCGCTCGGGGCACGCTCAAGCACGCCCTCACCGAGGGCTTTCACTGGGCGTTCATGACCGGAGCCGGATTCGCGCTGCTCGGTCTGTTGCTCGCGTTCGTGCTGATCCGCCGGCAGGACTCGCGCCGACACATTGGGATGCAGGTCGCCGAGGCGCCGGCGTAGGCGGCGCTCCGGCGCGGCCCGAATGGCGGCAAGCAGCCGGCGTCCCAGGATCTCCGAGCGGCTTGGCTGCGGCCGGCGCTAGAGGAGCTCCACGGCGACATCGAGCCGTTCGTACACCAGGCCGGCCCGGCGGTCGCAGCTGACGAGCGCCTCGCCGTGGTGGGCCGCGGTTGCGGCGACCAGCGCGTCATAGACGCCACCCCCCGAGATCGAAAGCTCGGAGAGGCGTTCGACGAGGCTCCGGCGCCGGGCGCCGGGCAGCACGAGCCGCGCGCCGGGGTGCCTCTGCCGGAGATAGGCGGCAACGATCCCCGGCGCGGCGCGGAACGGTGTCGGCAGGCGCGTCAGCACCGAGTAGGCCTCGAGCTCGGCGTGCGCCACCAGGTCGCTGACCTCCCGCAGCACGTGGCGTGCCTTGTCGTGTCGCTCATGCCACGGGGCAAACGCGGCCACCAGCGCGCTGCTGTCGCACGTCATCGGCGGATGCGCTCGAGCGTCTGGCGCACCTGCGCGGCGGTGAGCGCCGGCATGTGACGGTCGGTGACCGCGACCAGGTCGCCATCCCTTTCCTCCAGGCGCATCTCGGTGGCGGGCAGCTCGACCTCGAGCTTTCCGTCGACCGCGCTCAGGTCGAGTTCCTGGCCGGGCCCGAAGCCGAGCTCGTCGCGCAGCTGCTTGGGCACCACGATGCGCCCCGCCCCGTCGATGGTAGTACGCATGGTACGAGCCTACCATTGAATATGGCGGCGATTCACGGGTCCGGATAGGGCTGGATCGGGATCCCGTGGTCGGTCTCGGGCAGCTGCAGCTCATAGGCGGCGCCCCCTCGGACGGTCAGGGAGCGCTCGGGGGCGCCCCTCGCGGTGACGGCTAGCCGCATGTCGGCGATCGAGCAGTGAAGCGTGGGGTGCGAGCCGCCGGCCGGGTTGGCGTAGGTCCAGCCCACGAAGTTCCGGGCCTCCGAGCCGACCTCGCCCTCAACGGTGACGTCGGCTCCGCGCAGGACGAAGCGGGCGCGGGTCGGGGCTTCGTCTACCCGGCTCGCGCCCGGTCGCAGGCCGCCGAGACGGTGCCGGCGGCCGTCGAGCAACAGACAGCCGTTGCCGAGCCAGGGCGTGATCGCCGGCCCCAGCTTTATGCGCCCGAAGATCGCGTCCAGGCACGCCTCGGGGGCCTCGGCGAAATTGGTGCCCTGGACCCAGATCCCGCGGTGCGGGTGCTCGGAGCCCCAGTTGTGCCCGATCATGCCCGGCCAGCGGTCGAGCTCGAGCGTGCGCTGGTCGATGCTGACGCGACCCGAGAGGCGCGCCAGCGGGTAGAGCGAGATCGCCTTGGTGCGCGGGATCGGTCGCTCGTACATCCACGGCCGCGCCAGGTAGGCAAACGGCTCCTCGGTGGCCTCGAAGCTCAGCTGCCACGCGGCCTCGTGCTCGGCCGCCTCGGCCCGGCCGTCGGCCCGGCCCGGCGTCAGCGTCGCGTCGGCGAGGCGGATGTAGGAGCCGTCGCCGCTGGCCAGCCGGTCGGCGCCGTAGGTGGCCTTCAGCGCCAGCGGGGCGACGGCGTCGCGATCGAAGAGCGTGACCCACAGCGAGCCCAGCGGCGTGCGTTCGGGGGCCTTCCAGACGGTGTGTCGGATCCACACCGCCTGGCCGCCGTCGGGGTGGGCGGCCTTGATGTAGAAGCTCTCGTAGTGCGAGTCGCCCGGAGCGACGCTGGGAAAGCGCGCCCGGGAGCGAAGCACGTCGAGCGGGTCGGTCACAGGGCCTCGACGATCATTCGAACCAAAAGCTCGGCATCAGTGGGCGCGAGCAGCTGTCGCCGGTGCTCGAGCCGCGGGAGGAGCGGCGAATCAAACCGCCTCGATGATGGTGGCCAGGCCCTGGCCCACGCCGATGCACAGCGTGGCCAGCCCGTAGCGGGCCCCCCGGGCGCGCAGCTCGTGGGCCAGCGTGCCGAGCAGGCGCGCCCCCGAGGCGCCGAGCGGGTGGCCGATGGCGATCGCGCCGCCGTTTACGTTGAGCTTGTCCGGGTCGATCCCGAGCTCGCGCTGGCAGGCGAGCACCTGGGAGGCGAACGCCTCGTTTAGCTCGACCAGGTCGATGTCGTCGATGGTCAGCCCGGCGCGCGCCAGCGCGGCGCGGGTGGCGGGGATCGGCCCCACGCCCATGAGCGCGGGGTCGACTCCGGCGGCGCCGGTGGCCACCACCCGGGCCAGGGGCTCTGCCCCGATGCGCTGTGCGCCGGCCTCCGAGCAGACGACGACGCAGGCGGCGCCGTCGTTGATCTGCGAGGAGTTGCCGGCGGTGATCGTGCCGCCGTCGCGAAACACCGGGCGCAGCCTGGCCAGCTTCTCAGGCGTGGTGTCGGCCCGCGGTCCCTCGTCGCGGTCGACCACCACCGGGTCGGCGCGGCGCTGGGGCACCTCGACGGAGACCACCTCGCGCTCGAAGGTCCCCGCCTCCCAGGCGGCGACCGCCCGCTGGTGGGATCTCAGTCCGAAGGCGTCCTGGTCTTCGCGCGCCACGCCGTAGCGCTCGGCCACGTTCTCCGCCGTCTCGCCCATCCCCTCGGTGGAGTAGCGCTCGGCGATGCGCGGGTTGATAAAGCGCCAGCCGATGGTGGTGTCGGCCACCTCGACCGGCCCGCGCCCGAAGGCACGCTCGGGCTTGAGGTAGACGAACGGCGCCCGGGTCATCGACTCGACGCCCCCGGCCAGCAGGATGTCGCCCTCGCCCGTGCGCACGGCGCGGGCGGCGTGGTTGACCGCCTCCAGGCCCGAGGCGCACAGGCGGTTGACCGTCACCCCCGGGGTGCGCACCGGCAGGCCGGCGAGCAGGGCGGCCATGCGGGCCACGTTGCGGTTCTCCTCGCCGGCCCCGTTGGCGTTTCCCATCACCACGTCGTCGATCGCCTCGGGGTCGATCCCGTTGTGCGCCACCGCGCGCTCGACCACCAGCGCGGCCAGGTCGTCGGGGCGCACGTCGGCCAGGACGCCGCCGTAGCGGCCGATGGGGGTGCGCAGAGCGTCGACGATCAGCGCCTCGGGCATGGCACGATGCTAGTGGGCGCCCTGGGCTTTGCGCCGGCGCTGCGTGCAGGGCGTACCATCGCGGCCGTGGATGCCTTCGCGTGGATCGTGGCCGGTGGACTGGGCGCCCTGATCATCGCCCTGGTGCTCATCGGGCGCTACTACCCCGGCACGGGCGCCGAGGTGCTCGACTGGAAGCCCACGCGCTCGCTCGAGGCCGAGGCCGAGCTCGAAGCCGAGGACGTCCAACAGATGCTCGACGCCCAGAACGAGCGCCGCCGCGCGCGCGGTGAGGGCGAGCGCACGCTGGACGACCTCGAGGGCGACATCGCCGCGGGCATGCGCGAGCAGGCCCGCCTACGGGCCGCCTATCAGCAGGAGCAGCGCTCGCCCGAGCAGCGGGCGCTGGACGACGAGGACCTCAGGCAGCTGCTGGCCGCCCGCAACGAGCGCCGGCGCCAGCGGGGCGAGCCCGAGATCGGCGAGGAGGAGTTCCGCGCCGAGATCGAGGCCGACCGTCCGCAGTGACGCGTCGGCGTCGCCGATGGCCCGGGCGCTGATCGTCGCCGGCGGGTGCCGGGGGCGGTGGCTGGCCGGCGTCCTGCGCGAACGGGGCCACTCGGCGCGGGTCACCACGCGCGCGCGGGCACGCGTGGATGAGATCGAGGCGGTGGGGGCCGAAGCGGTGCTCGCCGATCCCGACGTCATCGGCTCGCTGCGCGGAGCGCTCGAGCACGTGACGCTGGTGGCGTGGCTGCTGGGCACGGCGCGGGGATCGCCGGCGGCGGTCTCGGCGCTGCACGCCGAGCGCCTGGAGATGATGCTGCGCACCACGATCGACACGACGGTGCGGGGATTCCTCTACGAGGCGGCGGGCAGGGTGCCCGCCGAGGTGCTCGCGGCGGGGGCCCGGCGGGTGCGCGAGGCGGGCGCGGTGACCGGCCTGCCGTGGGCGATCGTGGACGCCGACCCCGGCGATCGCGCGGCCTGGAGAAGCGGGGCGCTGGCGGCGGTCGCGGGGCTGCTCGGCGAGGGGCGGCCGGCTCTACCGGGGAGCTATGCTCCCCCTAAATCTCAGAAAAGCTGATCAGGATTACGGAGGAAGCGGCGTGGCCGATTATGCGAAGGACGTGCTGGTAGAGACCGACTGGGTGCAGGAGCACCTGGACGACGACTCGGTTCGGATCGTCGAGGTCGACGAGAACCCGGCGCTGTATGCCGAGGCCCACATCCCCGGGGCGATCGGGTTCGACTGGAAGCAGGACCTGCAGGACCAGGTCAAGCGCGACTTCCTCGGGCCCGAGGACTTCGGCGCGCTGTTCGGCGGCCGCGGGGTCTCAAACGACCACACGATCGTGCTCTACGGCGACCGCAACAACTGGTTTGCCGCCTACACGTACTGGTACCTGCGCTACTACGGCCACGACAAGGCGCTGCTGATGAACGGCCCCCGCGAGAAGTGGATCTCCGAGGGTAGGCCCACGACCACGGAGTCGCCTTCGCACCCCGGGGCCAGCTTCACCGCCCAGCCGGGGGACCCCGCCATCCGGGCCATGCGCGACGAGGTGATGTCGGCGCTGAGCACCGATACGCGGCTGGTCGACGTGCGCTCGCCACAGGAGTACTCCGGCGAGCTGATCGCGATGGCGGGCTACGAGCAGGAGGGGGCCCAGCGGGCCGGGCACATCCCCGGCGCGGCGTCGGTGCCCTGGGCCCAGGCGGTGCGCGAGGACGGGACGTTCAAGTCAGCCGACGAGCTGCGCGAGCTCTATAAGTCCAAGGGCGTGCTCAACGGCGAGAACGTGATCGCCTACTGCCGCATCGGCGAGCGTTCGGCGCACACGTGGTTCGTGCTGCACGAGCTGCTGGGCAAGGACGACGTCAAGAACTACGACGGCTCGTGGACCGAGTGGGGCAACATGGTCAACATGCCGATCGAGAAGAGCGTGTAGGCGCTGGCCTTCTCTCGGGCCGGCCGGGGCGTTCTGTGGCCGGCCCGGGGCAGGACGGGGGGAAGGACGCGACCGGGCTGCTGTTCCGGTCCGCCGAGGGATATCTGCGCACGTGGGAAGCGGCCCGGGTCAGCTGACGCTCGATGGAGATGTAGACGGTTGCGTCTTGCGCCGATCGGTCTGGGGTCCTATGGTGGCCGGGCCGTGCGGGAGAGGCCGGTTCGCATCGCTCTGGCGGGAGCGCTGATTGGCGGCGTGATCGCCGCCGCGCCTGCGCGCGCCGACCCGCCGCCGGCGCCCAACTCTCAGACCCAGCCGCTGGTCGACGGCTGTCAACGCAGCGCGGCGCAGCTGCTGACCAAGCGCAGCCCGGAGTGGACCTACGTCTACAACACCGCCGCCGACCAGCCTCCGCCGGCCCCGCGCTGGATCGCCGGCACCGTGAGCTCGGGCAATCCGCGCTACCAGGCGGCCCACGTCTCGGGCGGCGACCTGCCCACCGGGCACGACGCCTATGACTTCAACGTCAACGTGTTGCCCGATGCCGGCTATGGGTACCTGCTCTCGAGCGCCAACCACCTGGGCAACGGCGAAGAGACC
This sequence comes from Actinomycetota bacterium, assembly GCA_005883215.1. GTDB lineage: Bacteria > Actinomycetota > Thermoleophilia > Solirubrobacterales > Solirubrobacteraceae > AC-64. The sequence continues at coordinate 57,809 of VAYS01000010.1, read as the reverse complement.
AACCGTCTGCACACCGAGTGGGAGGACTTGACGATCCCCAAGTTCGCCTGGCCCGAGCCGGGCGATCACGTCATGGAGTACGGCTCGTGGGTGTGGGACTGCGGGCACTGGGGCACACCGACCAACGTCTTCACCCCGGATTACATCCTGCCCCAGGTGGGCCAGCCGTGCCCGCTGCTGCCGGGCACCTTCAACCCGCCCAGCGGACCCCAGCCCAGCGATCCCAACCAGTGCATCGCCAGCGGGGAATCCACCGAATTTCATCCCTACCGGGCGCTATGGGACGAGCGCGCGCAGAGCCCGAACAGCCCGGAGGCCGAGCGAGAGGCCGAGCTATTCGTCTCCACCGATAAGACCAAGGCCGGCATCGAGGCCGACTGCGCCCATAAGTTCCCGCCCCCCGCCACCCCAGGGGTGAGGCCGGTGCAGTACGGGCCCGACTACCGCCTGTGCCTGGAGACCGAGCCCGACTGGCAGGACGTCTCGGGCGACTACTCGTTTCACCTCGCCGCCCCGGCCCAGCCCACGCCCGACGCCCAGCTCACCTACCGCGCCGTGCGCCAAGACGAATCCACGGACAACGCGCCCCCGCCGACGCTGACGCCCAGCGGGGACGGGATCGACGTGACCTTCCACCTCGACTCGCCTCGGGCCCAGCGCCAGGTGATGGGGTACTCGATCTTCGTGGGGTGGAACGTGGTGCCCGCCACCTCCGTTCCCACCCATCTGCGTATCAAGTTCGACAGCCTGCTGGTCACCCGGGCGATGGATCCGGGCTGCTCGGCCGGTCTCGTGCCGTTCCCGGGGTGCGCCTTGGAGTCCACCCGGCCCAACCAGCTAAGCGCCCCGCCGGGGGACTGGAATCTGTACCTGGACGTCAACGGCGAGTGGCTCTCGTGGGCGCCTGGCAACGGCGAGTTCCTGCCCAACGACGGAGACCTGCTCCGAGGCGACCGCGCGCCCCGTCCGGTCGACCTGTATGTGCCTCCCGGCCAGGGGTGGCGCCTGCTCGCGTTGGGTCGCGAATGCGACCTCAACGACGTCGACCCGTCCAACCCGGAACGCGACTGCCCGACCAACCACGAGCTCGCCGACGACAACGATGTCCCCGGCCTGATCCTGGACAGCTACCCAAGCGCCCAAGCCTCCCTCGGCCAACACGTCTCCAACGGACAGACGCACGCCGCCGACCCCACCTCGACGTGTCCGGACGCCAACCTGGCGGGGTGCTACACGCTGACCTACACGGTCAAGCAGATCCCCGACGACTCCTCCCGCGTGCGGCGGTAGCCCTCGCGGCCGCTCCGGTGGGCACGGAGCCGGCCGCCTAGGCCTAGGCTAGGCGCGAAGCTCGGGAGCGGCGGCGGAGCTGGCCGCGCGCGCGGCCATGACCTCCTCGATCGGCCGGGGCTGTCCGATGTGGTGGCCCTGGGCATAGTCGACGCCGTACTCGCGCACCAGGGCCAGGGTGGGAGCGTCGCCGACGAACTCGGCGATCGTCTCCTTGCCCAGCCCCTTGGCGATGTCCACGATCGCCTTGACCACGAACTGGTCGGTCTGGTTGTGGCGCAGGTCGACGATGAAGTCCCCGTCGATCTTGACGTAGTCGAGCGGGAGGTGCTTGAGGTAGTAGAACGAGCCGAAGCCGGCCCCGAAGTCGTCGAGCGCGAATTGGCAGCCCAGAGTGGCCAAGGTCTGGGCGAACTCGCGCGCCTGGGTCATGTTCTCGATCGCCGCGGTCTCGGTGACCTCGAAGATGAGACTGGCCGGATCGATTCCGGTCGCCGTGAGCTGGCGGTCGATCGTCTCGGTGAGCTCGCTGTCGCCGATCGACATGCCCGACAGGTTCACCTCGAGGCGCAGCTGACGGCCGTGGCGCGCCTCGGTGGCGATCAGCTCGATCGCCCGCCCCACCACCCAGCGGTCGATGGTCTGGATCAGACCCAGCCGCTCGGCGGTGGGCAAGAACGCGTGGGGCGGGGACAGCTTGCCGTCGTCTCCGACCATGCGCACGAGCAGCTCGTATCGGGACACCAGGCCGGTGGCGAGGTCGACGATCGGCTGACAGTGAAGGATCAGCTGGTCGTCGCGCAGTGCGCGGTGGATGCGCTCGACCCAGGTGAAGCGGGCCTCCGTGCGCGCCTCCTTGGCGCGGGCGGCGCTGTAGATCGAGACGCGGTCGCGGCCGGCGCGCTTGGCCTCGTACATCGCCAGGTCGGCGTCGGCCAGGAGCTGGCCGGCGTCGGCGTCCTGATGCTCGAGCAGCGCGACGCCGATCGATCCGGTGATCGAGACGCGGTGGGTTTGGATCTCGGTCTCCAGATGACGGATCGCCTCGAGCAGGTCGCCGGCAACTCGCTCGGCCTGGCCGTGGCCGGTCTGGGGCAGCACCACGGCGAACTCGTCGCCTCCCAGCCGGGCCAGGACGTCGGTCTCGCGCAGGCGAGTGGCCAGCCGGTCGGCCACGCTGCGGATCAGCTCGTCGCCCGCGCGGTGGCCGAACGTGTCGTTGACGTACTTGAAGTTGTCCAGGTCGAGCACCAGGACCGCCGCCGTGCTCTCATAGCGCCGGGTGTAGGCCACCATCCGCGAGAGCTCCTCCTCGAAGCGGCGCCGGTTCATCAGCCCGGTGAGGCCGTCGTGGTTGGCGAGCCGCTCGAGGTCGCCCTCGAAGCGCTTCTGCGCGGTCACGTCGCGGAAGCTCCACACCCGACCGACGCTCTTGGCCCCTAGCAGCTGGGGCTGGGAGTAGCGCTCGAAGATGCGTCCGTCCTTGAACTCGAGCAGGTCATAGCTCTGGGCCTCGGGATCGCGGTAGAGCTCGCGTACCTTGGCCACGAACAGCTCGGGGTGCTCGAGCTGCTCGAGGACGGAGTCGATCGCTCGGTCGTCGTCGCGGGAGTCGAGGACCTCGCGGGGGATCTGCCACATCTCGGCGAACTTTTGGTTGTAGCTGACGATCTTGCCCTCGGCGTCGACGACGAGGATGCCGTCGGCGGTGGACTCGAGCGTGGCGCTAAGCAGGGACAGGGCCAGGCGCATCTCCTCCTTGGAGGCGGTCAGCTCGGCGGTCCGCTCGACCACGCGGCGCTCGAGCGAACGAGAGAGCGAGCGGGCCCGCTCGACCGCCTCGGCGTGTTCCAGCGCGGCGCCGGCCAGCGCCGCGATGAAGGCCACGCGCTGCTGCTCGGCATCGGCGAAGTCGCCCTCGGCGCCCGGGCGCGTCACGTACAGGCAGGCGGCGGGGCGGCCGCGGACCCCGATCGGCACGCACAGCACGGGGTTCCCCGCGGTCGAGGCGGCGTCGTCGGCGCGCTCGGGGGCGACCGCACCCCGGGGGGCGCCATCGCCGCCGTGCACGATCGGGTGGCCGGCGGCGATCGCCCGCTCCACCACGGGGGAGCTGAAGGCCTGCGCCGCTCCGTCCACTGGCTGAAACCGCCCCCGGTCCTCGCTCGTGGGTGCGAGCACCACGCAGCGTTCGCTCGTCAGCAACGCCGCGGCCGCCAGGCGCACGGCGTCGAATACCGCCTCGCGCGAGCTCGCCGAGGCGATCGCGCGGCCCACGTCAAGCAGGGTGGTGAAGTCCCCGGCGGGCAAGCCCGCCGGACCAGGGAGCGATTCGCCGTTGGCGTCTGACACCGAGCTCTCTCTCGCGGCCGGCCAGTCCTATCTGGCCTATCGGTCCGCGCGGCGCGGTCCTTAAGTACGAGGGCCCCCGCCCGGGTTGGGCCGTCCCCGAACCGGGCCGCGACCGGACCGCGAGAAGCGCCAGCCCCTTACGGCACCACCAACGGCGGGCCCAGGCGCTCGAGCAGGTCGGAGAGGATGCGCGCGGTGGCGCCCCAGATCAGGTGCTCGCCCACCACGAAGGTGTCGGTCCGGATCGGGATGCCCCGGCGCACGAGACGCCGGCGGTCATAGCCGGCGCGCAGGTCGCCCAGTGAGAACTCCAGCACCGCCTCGACCTCGCCCGCCGACGGGGTCCACGTATTGCCCGGTTCGATCAACCCGACGAAGGGATAGACGGCGTAGCTGGTCGCGATGGTGGGGATCGGCTGCAGGGCGCCTACCAGCTGGACACCCGCGGGCGCCAGCCCGATCTCTTCCTGCGCCTCGCGCAGGGCGGTTTGGGCCAGGTTCTCCTCGGGATGGTCCTGGCGCCCGCCGGGGAAGGAGATCTCTCCCGCGTGGCGGCGCAGGTCGCCGCGGCGCTTGGTGAACACGCCGTGCACCTCGTCGTCGCGGACGTAGAGCGGCACGAGCACGGCGGCGTTTACCCGGCCGTGGACGTCGAGGGCAGCGGCCGTCTGGGCGTCGAGCAGGACACCGGTCAGCCGGTCGGCCAGCGCCCCGGCGGTGGCGGGCAGGCCGGGGTCGGCTGAGGCCTGCTGTCCCGGAGGGTGGGGAGGGCGGGCGCTCAGGCGGCGAGCTGCACGCGCTCGACGCGCTCGGTGAACATGACCTCGCCGTCGAGCGTGCGGTGGACGGGGCACTTGGCGGCGATCACGCTCAGCTTCTCCACCTGCTCTTCGGACATGTCGGCGGGCAGGTGCAGGACGAGCTCGAAGCGGGTCGGGCACCCGCGCTCGGCAGGGCTGTACTCGCACTCGACCTCGACGTCGCCCAGCTGCCAGCCCTTGCGGTCTGCGTACATCTCCATCGTGATCGCGGTGCAGGAGGCGAGGCTGACGGCCAGCAGCTCCTGCGGGCTGGGCGCCTCGTCGTCTCCGCCGTTCTCCCGCGGCTCGTCGGACATCACCGTGTGCTCGCGGACCGCGATCGCGTGCTTGTAGTTGCTGATGCGCCGGGCGCTTGCCCTCACTGGGCCCCCTTTTGGGTCGCCGATGTCTCGATGTCCAGAACCAATGCTACCCCCCGCAGTTGCGGATCCCACGGGCGGTAACGCAGAGTCAATAAAGGAGGGCGAAGGACGCCCGCGGGCCGCGGGCGTCCCGGTCGGGGCGCCGATGGACGCCGCTACTCGAGCGGGTTGAACAGCAGGCCGGTGGGCAGCTTGGGGAAGAAGTAGGTGGACTTGGGGGGCATGCTCTCCCCGGACTCGGCGACGGCCTGGACCTGGGCCACCGGGGTGGGGCGAAGCACGAAGGCGGCGTCGTATTCGCGCCGGCGGATGAGCTCGAGCGCCTCGTCGGTGTCGCGCGCGTAGCCGAAGCCCTCCAGGTGGGCGATGTCCTCGTCGCTGAGGCCAAGCGCGCCCTTGAGCAGCAGCGCCTCGAGCACGCCGGCGTCGAGCTGGCGGTAGGGCCCGGAGTGCTCGTGCAGGGCGCGGTCGGCGATCGACTGGTCGCGCAGGCGCAGGCGATAGCAGCGACGGAAGTGGGCGTCGATGTAGCCGAGCTGGAGTGGGCCCGGGCCCGGGGGCGGGGCGAGCTGGTCCTGCTCGACCTCGCTGATATCGAAGTCCCGCCGGATCGCCTCGGCCAGCGCCTCCTGGCGGCCGGAGTCCAGGCCCCGGACAAGGCGGTGGGTGGGGAAGATGGTCAGGCCCGGGTCCTGCATCGCCACCAGGCACATGAGCACGTAGCGGTGGGGTCCTTCGCCGCCGACCTCCTCGGCGTAGGCGCGCGCGGTCTCGTAGCGATGATGGCCGTCGGCGATCAGCAGCTCGGCGTCGGCGAGCGCCGTCTGCACCGCGGCGATCGCGTCGGGGTCGGCGATCCGCCACAGTCGGTCCTGGGTGCCGTCATCCTCGACTGCCTCGCCCTCGGGCGCCTGGGAGAGCGCGGGCTCGATCGCTCGCCACGCCGCCAGGTCCGGGTCGGAGTACAGGGAGAAGATGGGGGAGAGGTTCGCGCGCGTGGCGCGCGTGAGGCGCAGGCGGTCCTCCTTGGGGCCCGGGTGAGTGCGCTCGTGGGGACGGATGCGCCCCGGCCCGTAGTCCTGCACGCGCACGCGGCAGAGGATGCCCTGGCGGGTGAGCGGGTCGCCGCCGGGGCCGGTGTAGTCCTGGCGCAGCGCCCACAGCGCCGGCTCTGGGTCCTTGACCACGGCGCCGGTCAGGCGCCACTCCTGGAGCTGCTCGGCCGCGGTCTCGTAGGGGTCGCGTCCCTGGGGCAGGTCGATCGCCACCACGTTGAACGGCGAGCGCGCCGCCAGGCGCTCGCGTTGGGCGGGGTCGATGACGTCGTAGGGCGGCGCGATCACCTCCGCCAGCGAGCCCACCACGCGCAGGTCGTAGCGCAGCGCACGCAGGGGCTCGACGTCGGCCATGGCGGCGGGAGGCTAACGGTCGGTCGGGGTGGTGGGCGGGGCGGCCCGCTCTACGCGAACGACACCTACCTCCGCGCACGCCTGCAAGCATGGATCGACTGCTTGCGGCGAGAGTGGTTGGAGTCGCCTAGGCTTTTGCGCGACGGGGCGTAGCTCAGCCTGGTAGAGCGCCGCCTTTGGGTGGCGGAGGTCCGCCGGTTCGAATCCGGCCGCCCCGACTTCAGGTGACATAAGTCGCCAGTTCAAATCTGGGCGGTCCGACGCTGGGCCGTAGGCTTGGCGCTCCGTGACCGCGTCTAGTCGGACCCCTTCCCAACATTTCGACGAGCCGACGCTGCGCGCTCGCCAGCTCGCAAGCCAGCGCGGCTTCTTTGCCGCGATGGCGGGCGGGGCCCCGGACTCCCGGCTGTTCGAGCTCGACGGCTGTCAGGCGACGCTCGTGCCGGTGCGCCCGTGGTTCTCGATCTTCAACCCGGTCGTCTACCGCGACGGCGGGGCGCTGCTGGCGGCTCTGCCGCGCCTGGCCGCCGATTACGAGGCGGCCGGCGTCAACGCCTGGACGGTGTGGGTCCCCCCGGGCGATGAGGAGACCGCGCGCGGCCTGGAGGCGGCGGGCCACAGGCTCGACTCCCAGCCCATGCTGATGGCGGCCGCGATCGACGAGATCGACGTCGAGCCGCGGATCGAGCTCGATCTGCACGAAAGCCCGACCTGGGAGCTGATCGCCCGTTGCAACGATCGTGCCTATGGAGTGCTCGAGCCGTGGTCGATGGCGGCCGTGTTCTCGGCCATGGACGACCCGGCGACCCGGCTTTACGCCGCGCGCCGGGAAGGCGAGGTCGCCGCCGGCCTGCTCGCGCGCGAGCTCGACGGCGACTGCTACTTCTGGTTCGTCGCCACCGTCCCCGAGGCCCAGCGATCCGGCTTGGCGGCCGAGCTCATGCGCCACGCCCTGCGCAAGGCGTCCGAGCACGGATGCGAGACGGCCACGCTCGAGGCCACCAAGGCGGGCGAGCCCGTGTACGCGCGCCTGGGCTTTGGCTCATTCGGTCGCTACGGCATGTGGGAGCGACGCCAGGGTGCTTGATCGGGGCGGGCGGGGAACCGGTGCACGAGGGCGGGCGGGAGCCTGCGCGGGTTGACGCGGCGGTAGGCTGGCGGCTCATGGCGGTTGCCGCTCCGCCCGGATCGCTTACCGAGCCCTCGGCGCTCGCGCTCGCCGCCGCCATTCGCGCCGGCGAGACGAGCGCCAGCGAGGTCGTCGACGCCCACATCGAGGTGCTCCGACGTGCCCAGGCGCGCTCGCGGCCGCTGGCGCTGGAGCGCTTCGCCGAGGCGCGCGAGGAAGCGGCCGCCGCCGACGAGGAGATCGCCGGCGCGGCGTCCGCCGAGGAGCTTCCGCCCCTGGTCGGCATTCCGTGCACGATCAAGGAGTCGATTGCGGTGCGGGGCATGCCCAACTGCTCGGGGCTGGCGTCTCGGCGCGACTACCGCTGCACGGAGACCGCGCCCAGCGCCCAGCGCCTGCTCGACGCCGGCGCGATCCTCCTCGGCGTGACCAACACGTCCGAGCTCACCCTGTGGATCGAGTCATCCAACCGGGTGTACGGCCGGACCTCCAACATTTACGACCCGACCCGTACCGCCGGCGGCTCCTCGGGCGGCGAGGGCGTGGCCGTGGCCTCGGGCGGCTCGCCGATCGGGCTGGGCACCGACTTTGGCGGCTCGATCCGGCTGCCGGCGTCGTCGGTCGTGCTGGGAGATCCCGACACGATCTCGGTCGACGGGCTCGAGGTGGTCCTGTTCGAGGCCACCTCGCGGATCCCGGCTCGACGGGAGCTGCGCGACGCGCGCGACCGCGCCGCCGGCGAGCTGGAGGCCGCCGGCGCCCGCGTGCGCCGGGAGCCGATGAAGGACATGCGGCGCGCGCTTGAGCTCTACCTGGCCGCCGCGGCGGCGTGGTCTGAGACCGGCGCGCGCGACATCCTCGACCAGGCCGGAGCCGAGTTCTCCTGGCGACGGGCGCTTAGCCGCAAGAGTCCCCACACCGCGGCGCTGCTCCTGCTGCTCGCCGTCGAGCGCCCCGCCGGGCGCATGGTGCGACGGACGCGACGCGCGCTGGCGGCGGCCGTCGCCCTGGCCCGTGAGGTCGCCGCTCGGATCGGCGACGGCGTCCTGCTTCACCCGCCGTTCCCTCGCGTGGCGCCCCGCCACGGGGCCACCGTCGGACGGCCGTGGGTGATCGCCAACGCCGCCGTGTTCAATCTGATCGGGCTGCCGGTCACCCAGGTCCCCCTCGGGCTGGGCCAGCGCGGCCTGCCCCTCGGCGTCCAGGTGGTCGCCGGACGGGGTCGCGACCACCAGACGATCGCCGTCGCGCTCGAACTCGAGCGCCGGCTGGGTGGTTGGGTGCCGCCTTCCTGGTGAGCCCTGGTCCTTCTCGATCCTGGGCCCGGGCCCTGCTCGGCGCGGCGCTGGCCAGCGCGGCGACCGCGCTGGCGGCGGGTTGCGGCAGCAGCTCGCTACCGCCGGGCGGGGGCGGCTCGGCGCGCTTCTCTCCCTATGTCGACGTCGGCCTCGGTGCGGACACCCCGTTCGACTTCGCCGCCGCGGCGCGCCAGACCTCGGTCAAGAGCTTCACGCTGGGGTTCATCGTGGCCTCTGGAGGCTGCAATGCCGCGTGGGGTGGAGGACGAGCGCTCGACTCCGCCTATCCGTCGGCCCAGATCGCCGCGCTGCGCCACCAGGGCGGCGACGTGCGGGTGTCGTTCGGCGGGCGACAGGGGCCCGAGCTGGCCGGCAACTGCTCCTCGGCACCTGACCTGGCCCGGGCCTACCAATCGGTGGTGGACCGCTACCGCCTGAGCAAGGTCGACTTCGACCTGGAGGGCGAGACGCTCTCGGACGCGGCCGCGATGGCCAGACGCTGGCAGGCGGTGAAGTCGGTGCAGGATCGGGCGGGTTCGAAGGGCGCTCGCCTGGACCTGTCGCTGACCCTGCCCACCGCGCCCCAGGGTCTGACCGCGCCGGGACTGGCGGCACTGCGGGCGGCCAACGCCGCCGGCGTGCGCATCGACCACCTAAACGTGCTGGCCATGGACTTCGGTGACGGGCCCGCGCCCTCGCCGGCGGGACGCATGGCGGCCTACGTCGAGCAGGCCGCGACATCGGTGCACGGGCAGGTCGGCGCGCTACTGGGCGGGGGCGGGGCGGCGACGTGGGCTCGCCTGGGGGTGACGCCGATGATCGGCGTAAACGACGTCTCCGACGAGGTGTTCACGCTGAGCGACGCCCGTCGCGTGGTGGCCTTCGCGCGCGATCATGGTGTGGGCCAGCTGTCGATGTGGTCGGTCACGCGGGACAAGCGCTGCGCGGGGGCCGCGGGCGGGCCCGCCCGGCCCGACTGCAGCGGAGTGGATCAAGGCGCCTACGCCTTCTCGCGCGAGCTGTCGGCCTTCGGCTGATCCACGCCCGCCCACGTGGCCAGCGCCGCCCGTCTCGGGGTGAGCTGTCCGCTCAAGGCCCGCCCCGAACTGCCGATATATGTGTTGAGTTCCTTCCTCCTGTTTGGCGACCGGCCCGCTCCACTGAGCGGGCCGGTCGCCTTTTCGCAGGGGCACGGCCGGACCGCCGATGCGATCGCCGCTGCGAACCCCGTCCACGACGCCGGTCGCCCGCACGGTTGACAACATTGGCCTATGGCCATCGATCCTCCGCTGTTCCTCTACGACCTGAGCTCGCCCTATGCCTATCTCGCCGCCGAGCGGGTCGACGACGTGCTGCCGGTGCGGCCGGAATTCACCCCGATCTCCTTCGGCTTCCTCAACCGCTGGACGGGCAAGGTCCCGTGGTCGCTACGCCCGGAGACGCGCGAGCCCGGAATGGCGGCCGTTGAGCGGCGCGCGCGGGAGCGGGGCTTGCCGCCCGTGCGCTGGCCGCCGGGGTGGCCGGCCGAGTCCTACTCGCTGCTGCCGCTTAGGGCGCTCGTGTTCGCTCGCGCCAGCGGAGACGAACGGCGGCTGGCCCGCGCGCTGTTTCGCACCGCGTTTGCCGAGGGGACCGCGCTCGACGACTTCGACGTGGTGGCGGACGCCGCCGAAGGCTGTGGCCTCGATCGTCAAGCGCTGCGAGAGGCGCTCGAGCGCGAGGAGGTCAAGGACGAGCTGCGCGCGGCCACCGAGCGCGCCCACCAGCTAGGGGTGACCGGGATACCGACGGTGGCGGTGGGCGAGGATCTCTACTGGGGCGACGACCGGCTCGAGGACGCCGCCCGCGCCCTGTCCTGACCTTCAGCGCGGCCGCCGCGGCGGCCGCTTGTGCGCAACGCGGTGGCGTCTCGCGCGCCGCGGAGCGCGTTTTCGGTGACCGGGGAGCGGCCGGGCGCAGGGGCGGTATGCCCGGCGGGTGGTCAGCGTCAGGGTGCGGCCGCGACGCCGGCCGCGGACCACGACCCGCACGCGCACGCTGCCGCCGCTGGGCACGGGCACCGTCAAGCGCGACGGCAAGGGCTGGGCGTGGCCGCGCCTGGTGGCGCGGAGCTGCCGCGTGCGCCGTCCGTTTACGTAGACGGTCACCGAGCGCACGTGCACGCCCGGCCGTCGGCGTAGGCGGATGACGACGGAGGGCCGGCGACCGCAGCGCAGCCGGGTCGCCAGCAGCGCGATCGCCTTGGCCGCGCAGGCGCCCCGGCACGGGCCCGTCGAAGCGCCGGCGCCCGCCGCGGCGAGCGGGCCGCTCGAGGGCGGCGCCCCGTCCTGAACGTAGACCGGCCCGGGGCCGATCTGCAGCTGCACGCGCCCTTCGTGTGCCCCGACCTCGCGCTGGTCGCCCAGATAGCCATAGACCGTGACGGTGGGCGAGGCGACCGGCAGCGAGACGGGCAGCGAGCCGGGGCTGAAGCTCCCTCCCGCAGGCATGTGTCCCTGGGCCTCGGCCGCCGACTCGTCGGCCAGCCATAGGGCGGTCACCCGCGCTCCGGGCCGGCTGTACTGAAGGGCAAAGCCGCGGCCGCCGACGTTCTGCTGCCCGGGGGGCAGACCGAGCGACCGCGAGAGGTCGGCCGAGAAGTGGGTGTCGGCGAACACGGCCGAGAACGTGCCCAGCGCCCGGGAGGCGGGCTTGGGCGAATCGTCGGCTCTAAACAGCCCGAACCACGCCTCCTGGTTTGCCCCGCCGGTGGGGTCGGTGTCGTCGCCGTAGGTGTACCAGGTGAGCACCGGCAGCCCCTGGGCGAACGTCACGGCGGCGGTGCGGGCCAGGTACTGGGCTTGCTTTTCCTCGGTCACGCCATAGGTAGTCGAATGTGTGGGCCAGCCGACCTCGGTGATCCACAGCGGCTTTGCGCCGTCGTCGTTGGCTTGCAGCACCGCCCGCATCGCGTCGGCCGCCGAGTACACCGAGCCGCGGATGGGGACGTCGAGGTCGGGCGCGGTGAACGGATACGGGTAGGGGTGGTAGGCCATGGCGTCAAAGCAGCCGCGGACGCCCGGGTTGGCCTGGTAGGCCTGCTGGACGAAGTCGGGGCCCGAGGTGCCCGGCAGGTCGGCCGCGGCGGGAAAGAAGACCCCGCCGAACAGCACCGTGGCCGAGGGGTCCGCCGCCTTGACCCTGGGATAGGTCGCACACAGCAGCTGGTCATAGGCGGCGGGGTTCTCGTGGGGCGGCCAAAAGCGCCAGCCCTCGTTCTCCTCGTTCCACACCTCCCAGGCGATCGCGTCGCCGGCGAAGTGGCGCGCGGTGGCCTCGGCGTAGTTGGCGAAGCCGTCGGGCTTGTCGGGCGGCCACAGATAGGCGGAGCCCACCGCGAAGGGCGGGATGCCCCCCGACAGCGGCGTCTGACCCACCGCCCCGCCCACGCTCGAGTAATCGGGGTGCCCGTAGCCGAGGATTCCGATCACCTTCAGGCCCGCGGCCCGGATGTTCTGGACCTCCTGGTCGCGCTCGGAGAAGTCGTATTGGCCGTGGGCTCCCACCGGCTCGACCTGCCCCCAGTTGATGTCCAGGCGGATCGCGCGCACGCCGGCGTCGTACAGACGCCGGTAGTCGGCGGTCCGCTGCGCCGGCGTCTTGCCGGGGATGAAGTTGGCGTTGGATGCGAGCAGGCCGTAGGGGCCGCTTTGCACCGCCGGAAGGCCGGCGCCCTGCGCCGCTCCGGCGCTTGATACCGGCGCCGCGAAGCCAGCCAGGGCCGGCAGGACGCCGAGCACGACGCCTAGGGCACCCCGGCGCCACCGCTTTGCCGTCCGCTTGGGTCGATCGCCGGCCGACGCGATGGGTCGCTGCTCCCCTGCTCCCACCGTCCCATTGTGATCGGGTCTGCCGCGGTTTGCTCCATCATGGGGAGCCGAGCCCCCGTAGCTCAACTGGATAGAGCGCCGGCCTTCTAAGCCGGGGGTTGCAGGTTCGAGTCCTGCCGGGGGCGCTCGCGGCCTCGCCGCTCTCGCACAAGACCGCCGCAAATCCGGCGGAAATCGGCGAAGGGGGCGATTTGTGCGGTTCCGCACGTCGCCGTGCCTCGCCGCACCTCTCCAGGAAATTTTGGTCGCATTCTGGTCGCATGGCGCCCGGCGGCGGCGCCGTCAGGGAGCAACGAGATCTCGGCCGTCACCCGCGACCGTCTTCGCGAATTCGGGCGACACGATCAAGAACTGCCGCCGGGGCCAAGCCCACCGCATCAAGCGCCACAGGCGCAAGCACCGGCGGCACGGATAGGGCTCGGTCGCATCAACGCGCCAAGAGCACTTCTGGCTCTCGATCGCTGGTCAGGAATCCAGCAACCGCTAACGAGGTGATCCCTTCCGCTTCTTCGGGGACCGACAGGCAGCCGCTCCGTGCCGGTCTCCCACCTTTCCATCACGCGAGGGAGGACGCCGCGGCCGTCGTATGAGCGCGGACCTCCCGCTTGGGGCTACTGCGGCAGCGACGAACGCGAGGACAGGTCTAGCCGACCTGTTCGGCGTCGCGCAGCAGGTCGGCGACGACGTCGCCGGGCTTCTTGCCCCGGGCCCCTGCGATCCGCTCGAGGCGCTTGGCGTCCTCCCCCTCGACGCTGATCAGGATCCGCAGCTTCGCGTCCGGGTTCCCCTCGTGCACCTCGACGTGACGGGGGTCGATCGTCGCTAGCTCGGCGTCGAAGTCGCCGGGTTTGGGATCTGGATCTGTCCACGGATTCGGAGCCATGCAGTGCCGTCTAGATCGGCAGGCGGCGCCGCCACCCTGAGCCTGCCTCGAGCATCTCCCGCCCCCAGGCCCCCGCCTGCGGGGCGACGGGCGGGATGCGTTGTCTAGGAGTTGGGTGGTGCTGGCGTCGAGCTGGCGCTGGCGAGTGATCTCGAGGCGTCCAGGAGTCCTCGCAGGCGGATCGCGTCCTCCTCGGCCAGGCGCTCGAACCGCAGTGCGTAGACGGTATCCCGCTGCATTCGCAGTACGCGGGCCTGGCCGGCCACCACCGCGGCCTGCTCGCCCGACAGCTCGATGGCGAGCAGCTCAAAGGCGAGCAGCTCATCCACGTGCAGGGGGCGATCGGTCATGACGCGACTGCCCCCGGTGCTGACATCGAGCGTGTGGCCGTGGACCGGACGCCCTTGACCTCGAGACAGCGTGACCTGCAAGTCGACGCGCGCGCGGGAGGCGGCGCGGCGCTCGGTCATTTTCAGGTCTCTCATCTCGCCCTCTAACTACATGAGAGCAGTCCGCCGCCCGCGGCTCAAGCGGGTCTGCAGAGCGCGGCGGCCTAGCGGGCGAACAGGCGGGGCATCTGGGCCAGCACGCGCAGGCTGCCCCGCGGGCGCAGCCGGCCGGTGACGAAGGCCCGCCCGGGGTCCAGTCGATTGAACATGATCTTGACCCAGTCCTCGAACCGGCACCGCAGCGTCAGGTCGGCCGAGGCGGCCAGGCCCTCGTCGGCGGTGGCCGTCTCGTCGTCGATGCGCAGGTGCCAGGGCGCGATGTCCGCGTCGGTGAACCTCCACTGCACGGTCACGGGACGGCGCAGACGGCGCTGCGGGTTGACCGAGCGTCGCACGGTGTCAAACAGAAGGGCGACCGATTCGGCGTCTCGGGCGATCGGCTCGTCGTCCTCTCCGATGTAGCCGGCCTTGGCCAGCCGGCGGCCGCGCTGGCTCTGCTCGAGCGGGGTCAGGCCCAGGGGCAGGGGCGGTGGGCCGGGCAGGCTCTCGATCGCCAGACCGGCGCTGCGCAGCTTGGTCTGTAGCGACGTGACGCCCTCCACGCCGAGCTCGTCGTAGGTGAAGCCAAACACGGTCACATAGCGCTCGTCCCAGCCGGGCGGCTTGAGCACCGTGGAGGTCCATGGCAGCACCTCGCGCAGGAGATCGGCGACCGCCTTTCGGCAGCCCGGCTCTCGCTCGACGAGGTCCGAGAGCAGCTTGACGCCGAAGCCGATGTGTCGCTGCTCGTCGGCGGCGACGTTCTCCATCCCCTGGCGAAATCCAGGCAGGAGATTGCGTCGCTCCAAGTAGCTGGTGATGAAGTGCTGGCCCGGCTGCGCCAGCGAGGCCTCGATGACGATGTGGTACAGGGTCACCGCCGCCGCCAGCTTGGGGACCGAACGATCGTGGCGTAGCTCGTCGGCCATTGTGTCCAGGCGCCCGAAGATGCGACGGAAGCCGGGCGTCAGCTCGGGGCGGATCGCCTGGAGCCCGCCCGCGACGCTGCCGTCGCCGATGTCGCAGACCTCGTGCATGAAGCGCTTGAAGAAGACGGCGTGGCGCGCCTCGTCGACCTGCTGGGTGGTGAGGAAGTACTTCTGCTCCTCCAGCGGAGCGGCGTCGATATAGGGGGAGAGGTTGTCGGCGACGGCGTCCTCGCCCCAGAAGAACAGGGCGTAGTTCCACAGCGCGGCGCGGCGCTCGAAGTCGCTGAACTCCTCGCGCCATTGACGGCGATCCTCGCTGAAGTCGATCTCGCTCGCCCGCCAGTTGCCGCGTTCCCAGCGGGCATAGAGGTCGGTGTAGGAGATCTGCCCAGCGATCGCGGGCGCGCCGGCTCGATCGGGGGTCGCTGCGTCTGCCGCACGGGGCGGGGAAGGCGGGGTTTGCGTGGGACTGACGGTGGCTGCCATCGAGGGTCTCCTGGAGGCTGGATTGGGCGGGTGCTACTCCCCGCTGCCCTGGATAGCGAACGTTATCGAAATAGCGTCCGTTCGGCAAGCGTTCTAAACTGGCCGCGATGGCCGCCCGTCCCACTCGAGGGCAGCGCCGGGCCGAGACGCGCGAGCGCCTGCTCGAAGCCGCGGCGCGTGTCTTTGCCCAGCGCGGCTACCACGGGGCTTCCGTCGACGAGATCGCCGAGGAGGCGGGGTTCTCGACCGGCGCGCTGTACTCGAACTTCGAAGGCAAGGAAGACCTGTTCCTGGCCATCGTCGAGGCTGAGCTACACGCGCGCGCGCGAGAGCTCGAAGAGGCGGTCGGCCACCGCGGGACCGTCGACGAGCGGGCTCGCGGCGGCGCGCACTACTGGATGGGCTTCGTCGAGCGCGAACCGCGGACGGTGCTCCTGTTGATGGAGTTCTGGGCCTACGCGGTGCGCGATCCTGCGGTGCGCCCCAAGGTCGCCGAGCGCTTTGCCGAGGTCCGGGCAATGCTCACCCGACTGATCGCCGATGCGGCGCGCGACTTCGGCCTCGAGCTCACGCTGCCCGCCGAGCAGCTGGCGATCGCCGTGGACGCCATGGCCGACGGGATCGCGCGCCAAAAGCTCGCCGATCCCGATGCCGTCCCCGATGAGCTACTGGGCACCGCGCTGTCGCTTTTGTTCGCGGCCGCCTCGCGCCCGGCGGGCCGCTGAGCCACCACTACCCCTCGGGCCGGAGCCTGCCCACCAGCCGACGAGTGCTCAGGCTCCTACCTCGTCGAGGTCGGGGCGCTTCTCGACCACCCAGTAGCCGTCATGGCGCTCGACGACCTGTTCGACCTCGTCCACCTGGTGTCCCGGAACGATGAGAAAGCGCCGACGATCGCTTCGCACGGCCAGGTATTCATCAAGCGTCAGGCCGACGCGCGCCGTGCACAGCAGGTCGCCGCATTCGCAGTAGAAGTCGTTGCTGCCTTCAGGCTCGGCGGGCTGGGCCTGGTTGAGCTTGCGAAACAGGGCTTCGTTGCGCGCGAGGCGTTCGGCGTTGGGATCGGGCACCAACCCGAACCTACCCCGTGGGCCGGTGCGGAGCCCTAGACGCGGTACCGTCACGGCGCCATGTCGCCATCTCCTGGGCCAGGGAGCGAAGCGGTCGGCCCCGCCTCGGCGCGGGTCCAGGTGACGCTGGCGGACCTAGGCCACGACGCGCTGGTAGGAGCCGATCTACCCAGACTCATGGACGAGGCGGTGGCCGTGATCGCCCAAACCCTGGGCGTGCGGCACGTCTCGGTCCTCGAGCTGGATCGCGCCGGCGAAACGCTTCGGCTCCGGGCGGGGATCGGTTGGCGCGAAGGGACGCTGGGGTCCATGATCGACGCCATGCCCGGCGGCTACGCCGCGTTCACGCTGTCGGCCTCGGAGCCGGTCGTCGTCGGTGACCTTTCAACCGAGACTCGCTTTGCCCCGAGCCCTGAGCTGCTCGAGCACGGCGTGGTGGCGAGCGTCGCGGTGCGGATCATGGGGGCGGGTCTGCGCCCGTACGGCGTCCTTGGCGCCCACAGCGTGCATCCGCGCGAGTTCGACGGGAGCGAGGTCGAATTCCTCTGCGCGGTGGCCAACCTGGTGGCCCTGGGTATTCACCGCCGACGTCAGGCGTTGGAGCTCAACGACACGATCCTCCAGGAGGCGGTGGTGGCCAAATACGCGCTCGAGGCGGGCCAGGTGGAGCGCGCCCAGCAGGTGCTGCTCGACATCGTCGCTCGCGCCCAGGCGATGATCAACGATCTGCTGGGCGGCGCCAGTGGCGAGCCGGTCCGCGGGCTCGTGGCGGGCGATCTGCGTCGCGCGCCGCTGGGCGACGAGGGAGCGCCGACGCCGGCCGACGGCGATCGCTGAGGCCGAGCTACGCGCGCCCGACGGCCACCGCCGGTTGGGCGGGCTCGGGACAGCCGGCGGCGTCGGGGCTCGCGCCCACCAGGGCGCCGCCCTCACAGAGCTCGGCCCGGACCCGGCGGCGCGGGTTGCGGATGCCGGCGGCGGCCATCAGCCCGGCCAGCCCGACGAGCGACGCGGCTACGCCCATACCCACCCGAAACGTGTGGACCGAGGCCGAAACCGCCGCAGCGTCGATCCGCCGCCGCTCGCCCGAGGGCAGGTTCGACACGGCGGGCCGCCCCAGCGACAGACGCGTGGCGGTGGTCACCGCCTGGCGGCCGGGCGCGTCGAGCGAGGATGCCGGCAGCCGCTGGTGAATGCCCGCCGCGAACTGCGCGGCGACTACGGCGCCCAGCGCCGAGGTCCCGAGCAGACCGGCGACCCGGGCGATCGCGTTGTTGATCGCCGAGCCGATGCCGGCGTGGTCTTCCGGAACGTCGGCCAGCACGGCAGCGGTGAGCGGGGCCACCGTCATCGCCAGCCCGACGGAGAACACCAACAGCGCCGGGAGAATCTGCCCGGCGTAGTCGGCGCGGGCGTCTACCCGCAGCAGCAGGAGCATTCCCGCTGCGGCGACCACTGGGCCGGCGCCCATGAACAGCCGGGGACCGTGGCGGTCGGCCAGGGCGCCGAAGCGCCGCGAGAACAAAAGCATCACCGCCGTGATCGGCAGTGTGGCCAGACCGCTCTGAAGCGGCGTGTAGCCCGCGACCTGCTGCAGGAACAGGACCAGGAAGAACAGGAGGATCGCCAGTCCGGAGTACATCGCGAGCGTCTCCACGTTGCCCACGGTGAAGTTGCGGCGGGCGAAGAGTTCGAGGGGCAGCATCGGCGCCCGGGCCCGCCGTTCGCGGACGACGAACGCCACCAACAGGGCCACGCCCGCGATCAGCGGTCCCACCACCGCCGGGCTGCTCCATCCCAGGCGGGGCTGCTCGATGAACGCGAACACCGGGCCGCCCAGCCCGAACGCCGCCAGCGCGGCGCCCAGCCAGTCGATCGGTGGTCGCGAGCCACCGGGCGGACGCCGGGGCACGGATATCAGGATCAGGGCCAGGCACAGCGCGACGAGGGGAATGTTGATCAGGAAGATCCAGCGCCACGAGGCGACGTTCAGGAGCGCGCCGCCCCCGAGGGGACCGATAACCGTGGCGATCCCGCTCCACGCGGTCCATGAGCCGATCGCCCGCCCGCGCTCCTGCTCGTGGAACGTGGCGATGATCACCGCCAGGGCGCTCGGGGTGAGAAGCGCCCCGGCCACCCCCTGCAACGCGCGCGCGGCGATCAGGACACCGACGGTGGGCGCCAGGGCGCATAGCGCCGATGTCACGCCGAACGCCCCCACGCCGATCGCGAACACCCGCCGCTCCCCGAACAGGTCGCCCAGCGAGCCGCCGATCAGGATCAGCGAGCCCAACGTGAGCAGGTAGGCGTTGACCATCCACTGCTGGGCGGCCAGCCCCCCGCCCAGGCTGCGCTGGATCGTCGGCAGGGCCACGTTGACCACGGTGCCATCCACCAGGGCCACTCCCGAGCCGAGGATGCAGGCAACCAGCACCAGGCGCTTGCGAACCGGGCGCTGGCCCCTGGTCACCGCCCCCGCGTCGGCCCTCGCCCCCGAGCCCAGAGGAGCTGCGTCAGCCGCATGCGAATCCGCGGGAGGGGGAGCCATCGCCACCGACCGTACTCCTCCGGTCGATCCCGCCCGGTCCGCTGCCGTCAGCCCTCGTCGGCCACCAGCTCGGCGGGCACCAGCGTGAGCGCGATCTCGCGCCCACCGCGCAGCACCACGAGGGGCACCGGGTGGCCGATCAGCTCGCCCACCATCAGGCGCTGTAGATCCTCCACCCGCGCGACCGTCTGGCCATCGAGCTCGACGATCAGGTCCTCGGGCCTCAGCCCTGCGGCGGCGGCCGGGCTGCCGGCGATCACCTCGACGACCTCGACTCCGGTGCGCTGCTCTCTACGGCGGCTGGCCCCGGGCGGCAGTGGACGGGGGCCACCGGCTACCCCCAGATAGGACCGCCGTACCCGACCGCGGGTCATCAGATCGGCGATCACCCGACGCGTGGCCTCGTTGATCGGAACGGCCAGGCCGAGCCCGATGCCCGCCACCGCTGTGTTCACGCCGACCACCCGCCCGGCGCTGTCCGCTAGCGCCCCGCCGGAGTTGCCCGGGTTGAGCGCGGCATCGGTCTGGATCACGTTGTCGATGGTGCGTACGGCCGCCCCAGCGCGCGCGGGCAGCGAGCGTCCCAGGGCCGACACCACCCCCGCGGTGACCGATCCCGAGAACCCGTGCGGGTTGCCGATGGCCACCACCAGCTGACCGACGCGCAGCTCCTCGGCGCTTCCCAGCTCGGCGGGGGACAGGCGCTCGGCCTCGGCGCGCAGCACGGCCAGATCGGAGAACGGGTCGCGGCCCACAACCTCGAAGCCGTACTCGCTGCCGTCCACGAAGGCGGCCCGTCCCTGGCGCCCGGAACCGGCGACCACGTGCGCCGAGGTGAGAATGAACCCGTCGGGGGTGAGGACTACGCCGCTGCCCGCCCCGGCGGGGATCCGGCCCCGACGGGTGCGCCTCAGGACGCGCAGGTTGGCGACCGACGGCGAGAGCTGCTCGGCGACTCCCACCACCGCCCGGGAGTACGCGTCGAGGGCGGCCTGCTCGCGCTCGACCAGCTCATCTGGACGCTCGACCATGGTGGGCTCAGCGGTCATGCCGCCTCCTTGACGTCGAGTTCCACTTGCAGCTCTAGGTCCTCGCCCCCGCGCACGATCGCCAGCGCTAGCTCGGGCTTGTCCTGCTCGAGCGCCGAGTAGAGCACGTCGAGATCATCGACTTCGCGCCCGCCGACTCCCACGATCAGGTCGCCGCGCTGCAAGCCGGCGCGCGCGGCCGGGCCCTCGGCGGCCACGCCGCGCACCAGCACCCCGTCGCGCTCGGGAAGACCCAGGGCGCTCTGCAGGCGCCGAGCCACCCGCGGAGGAGCGATCGCGATGCCCAGCTCGCGCCGGGCCGGCGCCTGGCCGGCCACCAGTCGCTCGATCGCGTCGCGGACCGGGCTGGTGGCCAGGGCCAGGATCAAGCCACCCTCCAGGCGCACCGCGTTGAGGCCTAGCAGTCGGCCCGCCCGGTCCACGAGTGCTCCGCCCGAGGAGCCCGGTGGGAGCGGGGCGGTGTGCTCGATCGCCTCCAGGCGCCGGCCGCGCGGCCCGCGGAACCGGCGATCTGCGGCGCTCACGAACCCCAGCGTGACCCGCAGGCCGCGCCCGGCCGGCCGCGCCAGCGCAAGCACCGGCTCGCCCGGGGCGCCGGGGGCCCGGTCGGCCAGCTCGACGGCCGGGGCGTCGGACCGCGTCCTGAACCTCTTCCAGCGCTCCCATGTCCACCGCTCCCTCTATTCCTTGTAAATATTAAGTTGCAAGGCACAAATTAGCAGGGGCTAGGCTTGGGCCTATGAGCGCTGAACCGCGGGGCGGTCTGAGCGAGGCCCTGGATGCGGTCGGGGACCGGTGGACGCTGCTCGTGATCGCCGCCCTGCTGGAGGCTCCGCTGCGCTTCGGCGAACTCCAGGAGCGCCTCGAGGGGATCGCTCCGAACGTGCTCAGCCAGCGCTTGCGCGCGCTTCAGGAACGCGGGATCGTGGTCGCCGAGCCCTACTCCGAGCGACCGCCGCGGTTCACCTACCAGCTCGGCGCCGCCGGACACGAGCTCGCCGGTGCGCTGCGCCTGCTGTCGGCGTGGGGCGCCCGCCACACCGACTCCGACGTCCCCCGCCACGATCTATGCGGAACCCCGCTCGAGGTCGCCTGGTACTGCCCAACGTGTCGGGAACCGGTCGCCGACGGCGACCAGGCCGAGGAGACCCACTACGCATAGCCGCCTGCCCTTGTGCGCGCGGCCGGCGTCCTCGGGCGATTGCTCAGCTCGTCTGCGGGCCGGCGTGGCCGCTGATGGCCTCCCAGTTGGCAGCGGCCGGGCCGGCGGGCAGCCAGGCCGGCAGGGGTAGCTCGAGCGACCGCGCGATGCCGGCGGCCTGGGGCTCGTAGCGTCGCCTCGCCTCGGCAAGCCGTTCGCGAGTCTCGCCCGGCGGACGTAAGGGCAGGCCGGCCTCGGCGAGCACCTGGCGCAGGCGTTCGAAGTCGGCCTCGGGCAGGCGGTCGTCGCCCGCCGGCCCGCCGGTCGCGCGGAAGGCGTAGCTCAGATCGGCGATCGCGTGGCGCCCGATGGCAAAGGCCAGCTCGGCTCCTTCCCACCGCTCCTCCTCGGCGACGCTGAGCATGATCGCGCTGGCGTCCAGCACTGCGGTCAGCGCTGCCAGCCAGCTCTGGTTGACGTGTTGGGAGCGGAAGTAGCCGAGTAGCGGATAGGAGAGGTGGGTCTCCATGAGCTCCGCCGACCACGTTTCCCACTCGCGCAGATAGCCGTCGAGGTCTGCCCAACCCCCGCGTTCGGCGGCGTACACCGCCATCGCCGCGCCGCACGGAGGCGAGCCGGCGCGCGGATCGAGTCGCGACACCGCCACCTCCCGCCGCGAGAAGGCTTGGAACAGGGCCGGGAGGTAGCCGATCACCACGAAGAACACGGCGAAGCCGGTCGCCGCCTCGAGGATGTTCAGCACGCGCGCGAATGCGCCGGTGGGGTTCAGTCCGGTCGAGGCGCTGAAGAACGATCCGGCGCTCATGTAGAGATCGTTGGCCACGCCTGAGGCCGCGCGGGTGAAGTGGGTGTCGTTGGACCAGTGCAGTCCGGCGAAGCCGACGATCAGCCCGAGCGCCCACGCCCCGAGTATCAGTATCAGCCCGAAGGGGCCGAACAGCCCGAGCGCCGTGTCAGCGGCGCGGGGCGGCAGCCGACGGCCGCCAGCCCGCCACGGCTGCCACGCCACGAGCAGGAGCCGCCGGGCGATCCGTGGGCCCCGCTTGACCCGGCGCGGTACCAGGAAGGTTACGAAGAACTCGGCCAGCATCAGCAGGACGACCACGGCGCCGGCGACGCCCACGAGCGCTCTCATGGCGCAAGCCTACGGTCAGTGCCCGCCGCGGCGTCAGCCCGCCGGCGCGCTCGGCGCCATGCGCCGGTCGCCGCCCGCGCGACGCTCGACGCCGAGCAGGCGTGGCCCAGGCTCCCAGCGCACGGTGTTGAGCCAATTGGCTCGGCCGGTCACGAGGTACGCGCGCGAGCTGGTGGCGCGGCGCTCCCAGGTCGACAAGCGAGCGCCGCGCGTGGGAGGGAGCTGATAGTGCTCGCATAGCGCGCGCTCGATGCGAGCGGTGAGCAAGTTCATGGTCACCGTGCGCGGCCCAGATTGCACCTGTGAGCGCGGGTAGGGGATCGACACCCGGCCGCTGCTCGCGCGCGCGCCGGCGATCGGCACGAGCAGGCGGTGCCGGGCCAGGAGCAGCCACTGCCCGCTGCCGCTCTGGCGATCCACGAAGACCGCCTCGATCGTGCCGAGCAGCCGGCCTTCGGCGTCCTCCAGGCGAGATCCCGTCCAGCCCAGCAGGCGCTCGAGCTCTTGGGCCTCGCGCGTGTGGGGCGCGAGCTCACCCGGCGGGGTGACCTCCTCCGCTACCGCCGAGCGACCGGCTCCGTCGTTGGCTTTGTCTTCCCAGGGGGTCACGGAGAGTCCTTTCCGCGGCGACCTCCCTCCCAA
This sequence comes from Actinomycetota bacterium, assembly GCA_005883215.1. GTDB lineage: Bacteria > Actinomycetota > Thermoleophilia > Solirubrobacterales > Solirubrobacteraceae > AC-64. The sequence continues at coordinate 34,887 of VAYS01000010.1, read as the reverse complement.
CTCGGCCCCCACTTTACGGACCGGCGAGCGCTTAGCCAAGGGCAGCGGGCGCCGGGGGCTGCGTCCCCGCCTCGCCAGGCCGAATCAGGAGCTGGCGGCCTGGGTCAGCGCGACGCCGTGCAGGCCTCTGGGCGGATCGCCGTGAAGGATCAGCCGGCGGTCGGGCGTACGCGACACCAGGCCCTGCTCCATCAGCTGGGTCAAGGCGGTGGTCACGGTCGGCCTGCGCGCTCCAACCACCCGCCCGAGCGTCTCGTGGGTCAGGCGCACGCCGAGCACCACCCCTTGGGGGCCCACGCGCCCCCACCGCTCGGCGAAGTGCCACAGCATCACCAGCAGGCGCTGTTCGACGCGGCGGATGTGCGACACCGCGAGGTAGAAGGCGAGCGCGCGCGAGCGCGCCACGGCCCGCGCGACGATCGCCGCCTGCACGCGAGGTGATCCTCCGATGGCCATGGCGAAGCGGCCGTCCAGCACGCCGAGCTCGCTGCGGGTCAGCATGTGCCAGCGGCGCTCGGTGCGAACCGAGGGCCACGACTCGGACTCCTGCCACGGCCGCAGCAGGTCACCGTCGCCGAGCAGCTCGGTGAAGTCGCGACCGTCGACCGAGAGCGTGCGAGTCACCAGCCCCCGAACGACGAGCAGGCCGATGTGGTCGCGGTGAGGCTGGGGATCCTCGGGCGGAGCCCACTCGCCTGGCTCGACGATCTGCACCCGGGCCACCGCAGTAGGTAGCAGTACGCGCAGCTCCTCGTCGTCGAGCCCATCGGCGAGGCCGGGGTCGGCCTCCAGGACCCGGATTATCCGGCTGGTGGGCGGGGTCAGATCCATAGCCCTCTAGGGAGCTATTACCGCTAAGTGAGCCTCGCCAATCAGTGCCTGGGTGCCAGAAGCGTTAAGCCTCGCCCAAACCTCCAATAAACGGCGAGAGCCGCCTTGCCGGGCGGCTCTCGCGCTGCGAATCTGCCCGTTTTCAGGCCGGTCGGCGGCTCAGGTCTTGCGCTCGAGGTTGGCGACCTCCTCGGCCTTGCGCTCGACCTTCTCCTGAGCGCCGCCGAGCTCCTCCTTGGCCTCGCCCTTTGCCTCCTCCCGTCGGCCTTCGCGGCGCAGCGACGGGTCGTCGGCGAGGTCTCCCGCCGCCTTCTTGGTGCGGCCAGTGATCTTGTCGATGATGCTCATTGGCTTCCTTTCCCGCGCGGCATGTCGTACTGCGCGAGCCGCGCGTCTCATGTCTCGGGCTACCCGCGGCGTGGGACCCTCAACCCGAGGCTGAGCTGGCGCCGAGGGCGAGGCCGCGATAGGCTTGGCGTTGCCCGACCGGTTTGGATCCCTCGGCCGGTCCGGCGTAGTTCGGTGAGGGTCACTGGAGGAGAGAGATGGGCAGCCAGGCGGGTGTGCTGACGGAGCCTCGGGCTACGGACGGCGCCGCCCAGCCCATGGACCGGTCCGGCCGTCGCTTCGAGCACGGCGCATCTGACCCCAAGCACCACGAGGAGCGGGGTCACGGGTGGCGCGCCGAATGGGATGAGGGTTCCGAGAGCCTGCGACTCAAGCGCGAGCCGGATACCGAGGTACCGCCGGTCGTGCCGGTACCCCCGGTCGCGGTCTAGGGCTATCAGGACAACGGTCGGGCGCGCGGCCCCGCAGGTCGGGCGGGCGGCCGCGCGCTACATTCCGCCGTATAGCCTGGTGGGCGTAGCTCAGTTGGTAGAGCTCCTGGTTGTGGTCCAGGCGGTCGCCGGTTCGAGTCCGGTCGCTCACCCTCAATAGAACTGCCCAGCTCGGGCTTCGCGCCGGTAGCGCCCGGACGGTCGCCCACCCCAGCACGACATCTACGACCTGCTCGTCCGGGGGCTGGGGACAGAGGAGCGCATCACCGCCCTTCCGTTCGCGTCACCGCGCTAGCTCGAGGGTGAGGAAGGAGCGACGGCGGTGAGCTGCACCGCCGCTGGCGGCTAGCTGTAGCTGGCATGTCACAAGCTGGCCGAAACCCGGCCGGCGGGCAGGTGCCCGCGCGCCCTCGGCGCTATCGTCGCCGCAGGCCCTGTTCGCGAACCGACAAAGGAGCCCCGATGCCCTTCGAAGTCCCGCCGCTTCCCTACGACTATGCCGCGCTGGAGCCCCACATCGACGAGCAGACGATGCGGCTTCACCACGACAAGCACCATCAGGCCTACGTGGACAAGGCCAACGGCGCGCTCGAGGGGACCGACCTGGCCGACGCCCCGGCCGAGGACGTCGTCACCAAGCTCGACTCGCTGCCCGAAGACAAGCGCCAGGTCGTGCGCAACAACGGCGGCGGTCACCTCAACCACAGCCTGTTCTGGGAGTCGATGAGCCCGGACGGCGGGGGCGACCCCGACGGCGACCTGGCCGGCGCGATCGGCAACGAGTTCGGCTCGCTCGACGCGTTCAAGGAGCAGTTCGAGCAGGCGGGCGTCAATCGCTTCGGCTCGGGCTGGGCCTGGCTGGTGACCCGCGACGGCAAGCTCGAGGTCACCTCCACGCCCAACCAGGACAACCCGCTGATGGAGGGCGCGATCCCCCTGCTGGGCAACGACGTATGGGAGCACGCCTACTACCTCACCTACCAGAACCGGCGCCCCGAGTACCTGAAGGCGTGGTGGAACGTGGTCGACTGGGGCAAGGTCGCCGAGCGCTACGGCGAGGCCGGCGGCGGGTGAGCAGCTCGCCTCCCCAGACGGGCGCAGGGCCGGCGCTACGGCCCGCCTTCGGAGAGGGGGCGCCGGCGCATCAGCGCCTGCGCCCCCACGCGTTCCCGCCCCAGACCCAGTACGCGCGCAGCGGGGATCTGAACCTCGCCTACCAGGTTTACGGCGAGGGCGAGACCGACGCCCTGATCGTGCCCGGCTGGATCTGGCACGTCGAGCACATCTGGGAGGACCCTTCCGTCGCGCGCTTCTTTGAGCGGGTCGGCTCGTTCGCCCGGGTGATCATGTTCGACCGGCGCGGGGTGGGGATGTCTGACCGCACCGCCGAGCCCCCCGGGCTCGCCGAGGAGTGCGCCGACGTGTGCGCTGTGCTCAATGCCGCCGGCTCGCAGCGGGCGATCCTGTTCGCCCTCGCCGGGGGCGCGCCGCTCGCCGTCCAGGTGGCCATCGACCGGCCCAAGCAGGTGGGGGGCCTGATCTTCTACGCCCCGATCATGCGCAATACGGCGGCGCCCGACTACGACTGGACCCACACCCCGGAGGAGCGCGACGCCCTCTTCACCGAGACGGCGGCGCAGTGGGGGACCGGCGCCCAGGGCCAGCGGCTGGCCCCCAGCCGGGCTCAGGACGCCCGCTTCCTGGACTGGTTCGGGCGCCTCGAGCGCCTGTCGGTGAGCCCGGGGTCGATGCTTCAGTTCGTCCGTGCCTCCCAGGACCAGGACGTGCGCGAGCTGCTGCCCCGCATCGACGTTCCCACCCTGGTCATGCACCGCCGCGACGACGCGTTCATCGACGTGCGGCACTCGCGCTTTGCCGCCGAGCAGATCCCGGGCGCCCACTACGTGGAGCTCGAAGGCGTCGACGACTTGATGACCGCCGGCGACACCGAGCCGATCCTGGAGGAGATCGAGGAGTTCATCACCGGTGGTCGCCGCGGGGCGGGCCCGGCACGCGCGCTGCTGACCGTCGTCTTCACCGACATCGTCGACGCGACCAAGCAGGCCGCGCAGCTCGGCGACGGCCGCTGGCGCGAGCTGCTCGCCGCCCACGACGCCAGCGTGCGCCGCGAGCTCGACCGCTACGGGGGCCGCGAGGTAAAGACGATCGGCGACAGCTTCCTGGCCACGTTCGAGGGACCTCCCACCCGGGCCCTGCACTGCGCGAGCGCGATCGTCGACTCGGTGCGCGAGTCCGGACTCGAGATCCGCGTGGGTCTGCACACCGGCGAGTGCGAGATCATCGGCGACGACATCGGCGGGATGGCGGTCCACCTCGCCTCGCGCATCGCCAACCTCGCTGGCCCGTGCGAGGTGCTGGCCTCGGGCACCACCACCGGCTCGGCCCTGGGCTCGGGTCTGAGCTTCGAGGCGCGGGGCGAGCACGAGCTCAAGGGCATCCCCTTCCCCTGGCCCCTGTTCGCGCTCAGGGAATAGACAGGGGCCCCTTCGGGCCCCGTTCTCAACCGCCGTCGTCTCCCTCAGAACCATTCGACCCTCCGGCCGCGCACCCGCGCCCACAGCAGCCTGATCAGCAGCGCGGCCACGTCCAGCGCGCCGGCGACCAGGTGCCCGGCCGGCCCGGTGTACCACCAGGCTTGTACGCGCCACGCGCGGGGACCGCGCCGCCTGCCGTTCTCGGGGGAGGCCACGGCGGGAAGCTATCGTTGCCGCCTTGATGGCAGGCGAGATCACGGCCACCGTCACCGAGCTTCCCGAGTCGCGCGTGCGCGTGCAGGCGGAGGTCCCGGCCACCGAGGTCCAGCGCCGCCTCGAGCAGAAGGCCCGGGCTCTGGGGCGCGATCTGCGTATCCCGGGCTTTCGCAAGGGCAAGGTCCCCGCCCCGGTGGTCATTCGCCGGATCGGCCGCGACGCGGTGCTCGACCAGACGGTCCGCGACAGTCTCGGGCGCTGGTACGTGGCGGCGATCGACGCCTCGGGCATCGAGCCGGTGGGTGATCCCGAGCTCGACCTCGACAGCCTGCCCGGCGAGGGAGAGTCGCTGACCTTCTCCATCGAGATCGGCGTGCTGCCCAAGGCTGGGCTGGGCGAGTACCGCGGGGTGGAGGCGCCGCGACGCGAGCCGACGGCCGACCCCGAGGACGTCGAGCACGAGCTCCAGGCGCTGCGCGAGCGCCTGGCCCGGCTGGAGACCGCCGAGCGGGCCGCGGACGCCGGCGACTTCGTGGTGATCGACTATGCGGGCAGCGTCGACGGCGAGCCGTTCGCCGGCGGCGAGGGGCGCGACGAGCTGCTCGAGTTGGGCTCGGGACGCCTGGTGCCCGGGTTCGAGGAGCAGCTGACCGGGGCCCGCGCCGGGGAGCACCGCACGGTCACCCTCACCTTCCCCGAGGATTACCGGGCCACCGAGCTCGCCGGGCGCGAGGCGCGCTTTGAAGTCGACGTCAAGGAGGTCAAGGAAAAGCACCTCCCCGAGCTCGACGAGGACTTCGCGGTTGACGCCGCCGGGCTGGACAGCCTGGAGGAGCTGCGCGCCGATATCGAGGCTCGCCTGCGCGCCGCCGATGAGCGCCGGGCCGAGCAGGAGTTCCGCGAGGCGGCGCTGGACGCCGCGGTGGCCCAGGCGAAGATCGAGATCCCCGCCCACCTGGTGCAAGCCCGTGCCGAGGAGCTGTGGGAGCGCATGCTCCACACGCTCTCGCACCAGGGCATCTCCAAGGAGGCCTATCTGAACATCGCCGGAAAGAGCGAGGAGCAGATCCTCTCCGAGGCCCGGCCCGACGCCGAGCAGGCCCTGCGCCGCGAGGCGGTGATCGCCGCCGTGATCGAGGCCGAGCAGGTCCACCCCGACGATGCGGCTCTCCACGATGCTCTGCGCCCCACCGCCGAGCGCGAGGGCAAGTCGAGTGACGAGCTCGTGCAGATGCTCGGGCGCGCCGGGCGACTGGACGCGGTGCGCCAGGACCTCGCCGCCCAGCAGGCGGTCGACCTGATCGCCGAGCACGCCCGGCCGATCCCGGTCGAGCAGGCTCGCGCGCGCGAGAAGCTGTGGACCCCGGGCAAGGCGGGCACCGAGGCGGGCGCCCAGCCCGCGGTCGGCGGCGGCAAATCAAAACCGTCGGGTGGCGCCGAGCCGGGCAAGCTCTGGACTCCCGAACAGGGCTGACCAGAGGCCCGTAAACCGGGGCCCGGACGGCCGTCCACAAGCCGGCGGGTGGCCCCAGAGCGGTTGGTAGACTCGCCCGGCAGCGACCGTTGAGTTGCCGAGCCCGGTGTGAGGCAGGAATCGGGCCGGGCAGGCGAAACAAAGCGAGGACCATGAGCCCACTTGTCCCGATGGTTGTCGAGCAGACGTCGCGCGGCGAGCGGGCATTTGACATCTACTCGCGGCTGCTCAACGAGCGCATCATCTTCCTGGGCACGCCGATCGACGACCAGATCGCCAACCTGATCGTGGCCCAGCTGCTGCACCTGGAGTCCGACGATCCGGACAAGGACATCTCGGTCTACATCAACTCGCCCGGCGGCTCGGTCTATGCCGGCCTGGCCGTCTACGACACGATGCAGTTCATCAAGCCCGACGTGCAGACGATCTGCGTCGGCATCGCGATGTCCATGGGCGCGCTGCTACTCGCCGGCGGCGCCGAAACCAAGCGCATGGCGCTGCCCAACGCCAAGATCCTCATCCACCAGGTCTCGTCAAGCTTTCAGGGACAGGCGACCGATATCGAGATCCACGCCAAGGAGATCATCGACGTGCGCCGGCGCCTCGACGAGATCATCGCCCACCACACCAGCAAGGACCTCGAACAGGTGCGCAAGGACACCGAGCGCGACTACTTCATGAGCTCCGACGAGGCGAAGGATTACGGGATCATCGATCGCGTGATCTCCGAGCACTAGCTCGGGGAGCCGCGGCCCGGGGAGAGAGAGCATGGCCCGCCCAACCGACTCCAACGAACAGCTGCTCTGCAGCTTCTGCGGCAAGTCCCAGCGCCAGGTCAAGAAGCTGATCGCCGGTCCCGGCGTCTACATCTGCGACGAGTGCATCGACCTCTGTAACGAGATCATCGACGAGGAGCTGACCGCGCCCGCGGCGTTCGATCTGGAGAACCTGCCCAAGCCGCGCGAGATCTACGAGGTCCTCGACGAGTACGTGGTCGGTCAGGAGGAGTCCAAGCGCACGCTCTCGGTCGCCGTCTACAACCACTACAAGCGCGTCCAGATGATGCAGTCCGATGACGGCGACATCGAGCTGCAGAAGTCCAACATCCTGCTCCTGGGGCCCACCGGCTGCGGCAAGACCCTGCTCGCCCAGACGCTGGCGCGCATCCTCAACGTCCCGTTCGCCATCGCCGACGCCACCGCGCTCACCGAGGCCGGCTACGTGGGCGAGGACGTCGAGAACATCCTGCTCAAGCTGATCCAGGCCGCCGACTACGACGTCAAGAAGGCCGAGACGGGGATCATCTACATCGACGAGGTGGACAAGATCGCCCGCAAGGCCGACAACCCGTCGATCACCCGCGACGTCTCGGGCGAAGGGGTCCAGCAGGCACTGCTGAAGATCCTCGAGGGTACGTCGGCCTCGGTGCCGCCCCAGGGGGGGCGCAAGCACCCCCACCAGGAGTTCCTCACCATCGACACCACCAACGTGCTGTTCATCTGCGGCGGCGCCTTCGCCCACCTGGAGAAGGTCATCGAACGGCGCATCGGCCATCAGGGGGTGGGCTTCGGCGCCTCGATCGAGACCAAGGCCGAACGCGACCCGGGCGAGCTGTTCGGCCGCTGCCTGCCCGAGGACCTGATCACCTACGGCCTGATCCCCGAGTTCGTCGGCCGCCTGCCCGTGATGTCGGCGGTGCACCAGCTCACCCGCGATGACCTGGTGCGCATCCTGACCGAGCCCCGCAACGCCCTGGTCAAGCAATTCGCGCAGTTCTTCTCCTTCGACGGGATCGACCTCGTCTTCTCCGACGACGCCCTGGTGTCGATCGCCGACAGGGGCCTCGAGCGCGAGACCGGCGCACGGGGGCTGCGCTCGATCATCGAAGAGGTACTCCTCGACGTGCAGTTCGAGCTCCCCTCCCGCCGCGACGTCAAGAAGTGCGTGGTGACCAAGGAGACGATCGAGAAGGGCCTGCGCCCGACCCTGGTCACCGAGGCGGCTCCCGAGGAGGAGCAGGAGGCCGAGCTGCGCGAAGAGTCGGCCTAGCCGGCTCGGCGGCGACGGCGACAGAGCCCTCCTCCCTGCGGGACCGCGGGCGTCGTATGCTGCGCCGCCATGGCCCGCATCCCGATCGGCAAGCTGCGCGCGCTGCCCTGGGCGGTGCTGCTGGACGCCGGGGTGGTCCTCGGCCGCCGGTGGAACGCGCTGAGCGGACGCGAGCGCAAGCGCCTGGGCGAGCTGCTGCTCGCCACGCGAGGCCAGATGGCCAACCTCAGCGTGCGTGAGCGGGCCGAGCTTCGCCGCCTGGTCAAGAAGCTCGACCTGGCCGCCGCCGGTCGCGAGCTGGTGCCGTTCGCAAACCGCCTGCGGGGCAAGCGCTAGCACCTCCCACATCGCGCGGATCGGCGTCGGGTCGCCATAGACTTGGCGCGATGGCGCGGATGGCCGAGATCACCGAGGACCTGCGCTCGCGGACCCGCTTCGAGCCCGCCGAGGTCGAGCCTCGGATCGTGCGCCGGTGGCTTGAGTCGGGGCTGTTTCACCCCGAGCCCAGGGGCTCGGCGGAGGAGAACTTCTCGATCGCGATCCCACCCCCGAACGTGACCGGCGCCCTGCACATGGGGCACGCGCTCAACGGCGCGATCCAGGACGCGCTGGTGCGCTATCAGCGCATGCGCGGACGGCGGACCAAATGGATCCTGGGCACCGACCACGCCGGCATCGCCACCCAGACCCAGGTCGAGCGCGCGCTGGCCGAGGAGGGGAGCTCGCGCGAGCAGCTGGGCCGGGAAGAGTTCGTGCGCCGCGTGTGGCGGTGGCGGGAGCGCTACGGCGGGCAGATCATCGCCCAGTACCAGCGGCTGGGGGCCTCCTGCGACTACGAGGACGAGCGCTTCACGCTCGACGACCGCTACGTCCGGGCGGTGATCGAGGTGTTCGTGCGGCTGTATGAGCAGGGGCTCATCTACCGCGACAACTACATGGTCAATTGGGACCCGGGGAGCCGGTCTGCGATCTCAGACCTCGAGGTGGAGGACCGGGAGGTCACCGACACCCTGTTCTCGGTCGCCTATCCGCTGGCCGACGGACCGGGCGAGTTGGTGGTGGTCACCGTGCGACCGGAGACCATGCTCGCCGACACGGCGGTGGCGGTACATCCAGCCGATGAGCGCTACGCGCACCTGATCGGCAAGGCCGCGATCCTGCCGCTGGTCGGGCGCGAGCTGCCGATCATCGGCGACGACTACGTCAAGCCCGACTTCGGAAGCGGCGCCCTGAAGGTCACCCCCGGTCACGACCCCAATGACTTCGAGATCGGCCGCCGGCACGGCCTGACCGAGATAACCGTCATCGGCGAGGACGGCCGCCTCCGGCCAGAGGCGGGCGAGCGCTTCGCCGGCCTGACCGTCGAGGAGGCCCAGCGCGCGGTGGTGCAGGCCCTGCACGAGCAGGGCGCGATCCGCGCCGCGGAGCCCTACCTCCACGAGGTCCCCTACTCCCACCGCTCGGGAGAGCGCATCGAGCCGCTGATCTCACTGCAGTGGTTCCTGCGCATGGACGAGCTGGCCGAGCTGGCCGCCGCGCCCCTCCGGGATGGGCGGATCGAGATCCACCCCGACAGCCAGGCCCGGCGCTACCTGCAGTGGCTCGCCGAGATCCGGCCCTGGTGCATCTCGCGTCAGCTGTGGTGGGGCCACCAGCTGCCGGTCTGGTACCGGGGCGCGGAGACCTACGTGGGCGCCAGCTCCCCCGAGGGCGAAGGGTGGGAGCGCGATCCCGACGTGCTCGATACCTGGTTCTCCTCGGCGCTGTGGCCATTCGCCACCCTGGGGTGGCCCGAGCAGACCCCCGAGCTGAGCGCCTTCTATCCCACCGACGTGATGGTGACCGCGCGCGACATCCTGTTCCTGTGGGTGGCGCGCATGGCGATGATGGGGCTTCGCTTCACCGACGACGTGCCGTTCGCCGACGTCTACGTGCATTCGGTGATCCAGGCCCCGGATGGTCGTCGCATGAGCAAGTCGCTGGGCACCGGCATCGACCCGTCCGAGGAGATCGAGCGCCACGGCGCCGACGCCGTGCGCTTCGGCCTGTTGGCCATGTCCTCGACCCAGGACGTGCGCTACTCGGCCGAGAAGATCCAACAGGGCCAGCAGCTGGCCAACAAGCTGTTCAACGCCTCGCGCTATGTCCTGTTGAGCGCCGATCTGGACGTGGGGGCCGAGCCCGACCCGGCCACCATCGAGGATCGCTGGATCCTTTCGCGCCTGCAGCGAGTCAAGTCGGCCACCGCCCAGCGCCTGGAGTCCTTCGACTTCTCCCACGCCGCACTCGGCCTCTATGACTTCGTCTACGGCGAGCTATGCGACTGGTACCTGGAGCTGGTCAAGCCCCGCCTGGCCGAAGCCGCCGACGCGGCGACGCGGCGCGCCGCCTCGGCCACGCTGCTCTACGTCCTGCGGGAGACCCTGGCGGTTGCCCACCCGGTGATCCCCTTCGTCACCGAGGAGGTGTGGTCCTATCTGCCCGCCGCCGACGCCGGGCCCGTCGAGCTGCTGGCGGGGGCGCGCTGGCCCGCGGTGGACCAATCCCGGCATGACCCCGCCGCCGAGGCGGCGCTGGGTGCCGTGATCGACGCCGTGCAGGCGCTGCGCGGCTGGCGCGACCGGGTCGGCGCCCGTCCGGGACAGTGGATCAAGGGGCGCCTCGAAGCGACCGGATACGAGCACACCGGGCCCTTGGTCGAGCGTATGGCCCGCGTCGATCTTCACCCGGGCACAGCGGCGGACGAGGAGCGCGAGCGCCCGGCCGGCGAGCCCCTGGCCACGGTGCCGGTGCCGGGCGGCGCGGTGGCCGTGCTGGCCGCCGATGGCGTTGACCTCGAGGCCGCCGAGCGCCGAACCGGCGAGCGCCGGGCCAAGCTGGAGAGCGAGGTCGCCCGCTCCGAGGCCAAGCTGGCCAACGACGGCTTCGTCTCCAAGGCGCCGGCGGCGGTGGTGGACGCCGAGCGCTCCAAGCTGACCGCGCTGCGGGCAGAGCTCGAGGCGCTGTGAGCGGGGAGGCCGAGTGAGCGCCCCCACCGAGGGTTCCCGCACCGGAGCCAAGCCCTTCTCGCCCCGCCAGGCCGAGCGCTACCTGCTCTCGCTCGAGCTGTTCGGCATGCGCTTCGGGCTGGATCGAATGCGCCGGCTGACGACCGCGCTCGGCAGCCCACAGGAGCGCTTCGACTCGATCCACGTGGTGGGCACCAACGGAAAGTCCTCGACCGCTCGCATGATCGCCGCGATCCTGCACGCCCACGGTCTGCGCGCCGGGGCCTACCTCTCGCCCCACCTGGTCTCCTTCGCCGAGCGGGTCCGGGTGGCCGAGCGCGACCTCGACGAGGACGTGTTCGCCGCCGCCGTGGGGCGCTCGGCCCACGCCGCCACGCTGGTGGATCGCACGTTGGCTCCCGACGATCACGTCACGCAGTTCGAGGCCCTTACCGCGGCGGCGCTGGACGAGCTCGCGCGCCAGCAGGTCGACGTCGCCGTCATCGAGGCCGGGCTCGGCGGTCGCTATGACGCGACCAACGTGATCCCCTCGCGGGTACAGGTGTTGACCAACGTCGGGCTCGAGCACACGCGCTGGCTGGGACCCACGATCCTCGACATCGCCCGGGAGAAGCTCGCCGTGGTGGGCGAGGGCGGGGTGCTGGTCGTGGGCCCCGACCTCGCTCCCGACGCCCTGGCCGTGGCACAAGAAACCGCCGAGCGACAGGGGGCGCGGGTGGTCACCGCCGACGGGCCCGGTGAGGTCCCGCGCCGAGCGGTGGGTCGCTTTCAGCGCCGCAACTTCGCGCTGGCCCGCGCCGCCGCCCAGGCCCTGCTCGAGGCGCGCGGCGCACCCCTGCGCGAGCCGGCGGTCAAGGATGCCGCCTCCTGGGTGGCGATCCCCGGCCGCCTGGAGCAGATCGACGCCGACCCCCCGACGCTGCTCGACGGAGCCCACAATCCGGCCGGCATGGCCGCCCTGGTCGAGTCTCTCCCGGAGCTGATCGACACCCGGCCCCTGTCTGCGGTGGTGGCGATCCTCGACGACAAGGACGCCGCCGCGATGCTCGCGCTGCTGCTGCCCTGCTGCCAGCAGGTCGTGTTCACGGCGGCCTCGAGCCCGCGGGCCCTCTCCCCGGCCACGCTGCAGTCGCTGGCCGGCCAGCTGGCCGGCGTCGAGGGCCCCCCGGCCGAGGGGCGCGGTGAGCCCCCCGAGCTGCTGATCGAGCCCCGCCCGGCGCGGGCGCTGGCTCGGGCGCAGAACTGGGCGGCCGAGCGCGGCGGTGTCGTGCTGGCCACCGGCTCGATCTACCTGGCCGCCGACCTGCATCGGGCCCGCGCGGGCAGGAGGCGTTGAGCATGGGTGACGAGGGTCCGTCGGTGGTGTCGATGATCGCCGCGGTGGCGATCATCGTCGCCCTGGTGATCCTGGTCTTCTTCGGGATCGGATACGCGTTCGGGCGCCTATTCCTGTGACCGGCGTGGGGCGGGGCCGGCGAGGCCGCCGGTTCGCCGGCCGGGCGCGCGCCTGAAGTGGCCCGCCACCAGGTCCTTTACACTCGCGGCCACCGATGCTCCCGATCGCCTATTTCGTGATCAACAGCAGCGGCGTGAACCTCGCCATCAACCTGCTGATCCTGTTTCTGGTCGTCGTCTGGTTGGCGCTGGTCTACTGGACCTACTCCGACGCTCGCCGGCGGATCGCCGACCCCATGCTGATCGGCTGTTCGACCGCCGCGTCGCTATTTCCCTTCGTGGGCACCGTCGTGTACATGATCGTGCGCCCGCCGGAGTACCTCGAGGACGTGCGCGAGCGCGAGCTCGAGATGCAGGCGGCTGAGGCCCGTCTGCACGAGCTCAACTACAGCCTGTGCCCCCACTGCGACTACGAGGTCGAGCGCGACTTCTTGATTTGTCCCAGCTGTCTGCACCGGCTCAAGGACCCGTGCGTCAACTGCGGCCGGCCGCTGGATCAGTCCTGGACCGTGTGTCCGTACTGCGAGACGCAGGTCCCCGGCGCGGTCCCGCCCCGGCGCCGCCGCCGGCGCGAGACCAGCGAGTCCGCCGCGCTCGTATCCTCCGGGTCAAAGGGGGAGGCCGGCTCTGCCCCGCGACCGGCGGCGGCGCGCAACGCGGCGCAGGCTGAGTCGGGCGGAGCCCAGGCCACTCGGCGCCAGCGGGCGGCCCCGGCGGGCGCCGACACCGGCGGGGGCGACGCCGCGCCGCCCTCGGGTAAGGGCGCCGGCCCATCCCCGGTCACCCGGCCCGCCCGGGTCAGGGACACCCCGCAGGAAACCTGACCCCGCCCGGCCGGACGTGCAGCGCACCCTGATCCTGGTCAAACCGGACGCGTTTGCCCGCCAGCTCACCGGCGAGATCCTCGACCGGTTCGAGCGCAAGGGGTTGCGCATCGTCGCCATGCGCCACATGACCATGGAGCGCACGCTGGCCGAGCGCCACTACGCCGAGCACGCCGAGCGTCCGTTTTTCGGCGAGCTCGTGGACTTCATCACCTCGGGTCCGCTGGTGGCGCTAGTCGTGGAGGGGCACGAGGCGGTCGCCGCGGCCCGCCAGGTGATCGGCGCCACCAACCCGCTCGAGGCCGTCCCGGGCTCGATCCGGGGCGACTTGGCCATCGAGACCGGCCAGAACATGGTCCATGGGTCGGATTCCGCCGGTTCGGCCGAGCGCGAGATCGGGCTCTTCTTTCCCGAGCTGTAAGCGCTGACGGCCCGGCCCGGAACCGACCGCACCCGCCCCGCTCTTCCGCTGGTGCTCGCCTCGCGTTCGCCGCAGCGCCGGGCGATTCTCGAGCAGCTGGGGATCCCCTTCGAGGTCCGTCCGGTCGAGATCGGCGAGATCGCCGAGGGCCCGGCGGTGGTGGCGGCGACCGAGAACGCGCGGCGCAAGGCGCTGGCCGCCGCCAGCGCCGTCCCTGGTCGCGCCGTGCTCGGCGTGGACACGGTGGTGACCCTGGGAACGCGCCTGTACGGCAAGCCGGCCGACCGCGAGGAGGCGCGCGGGACCCTCGAGGCGCTCTCGGGGCGCAGCCACCGGGTGGTGAGCGCCATTGCCCTGGTCGGGACGCCCGGCCTGGCCGCGCCGGCCGTCGCCGTGGCCAGCGAGAGCACGCGGGTGTCCTTCCGCACGCTCGACGACGTCCTGCTCGAGTGGTACCTGGCCGGCGAGGAGTGGCGAGAGCGCGCGGGCGCCTACGCGATCCAGGGCCGGGGCGCCGCGCTGGTGCGCCGGATCGACGGCGATTACCTCAACGTCGTCGGCCTCCCGGCCGCCGCCCTGCTCGACCTCTGGCCGGGCCTCCTGGGGGGCTCGACGTGAGGTGGCGCGGTGCGGCAGATCGCCTCAGTTTGCAGGTTTTTTTGCACCATCTGGTGCACGAACGCTGGCCCGAGGGCGGGGGCCTGTCCGCTACACTGCGCGCGGCTCGACCGCTGGCGTCTCCGCTGGGGAGGCCTCCTTCGATTTGACGCCGACCGGGTCCCTCTCCAGATGGGCTTCTTCAGCTACCTGACAGGCTTCGGTGGCCGCGACATGGCGGTCGATCTGGGCACCGCCAACACGCTCGTCTACGTGCGCGGGCGGGGCATCGTGCTCTCGGAGCCCAGCGTGGTGGCGATCGACGCGCGCACCGGCGAGGTCCATGCCGTAGGGATCGAGGCCAAGCGCATGCTCGGCCGCACCCCGGGCACGATTTCGGCCATCCGTCCCCTCAAGGACGGGGTGATCGCCGATTTCGACGTCACCGAGGAGATGCTGCGCCACTTCATCCAGAAGGTGCATCAGAACCGCTGGGCCCATCCTCGGGTGGTGGTGTGCGTGCCCTCCGGGGTCACCGGCGTGGAGAAACGCGCCGTCGAGGAGGCCTGCCTGTCGGCGGGCGCCCGGGCCGCCTACCTGATCGAGGAGCCGATGGCCGCGGCCATCGGCGCCGGTCTGCCGGTGGGCGAGCCGACCGGCTCGATGGTGGTGGACGTCGGCGGCGGCACCTCGGAGGTGGCGGTCATCTCCCTCGGCGGGATCGTGGTCTCGCAGTCGATCCGGATCGGCGGGGACGAAATCGACGAGGCGATCATCAGCTACGCCAAGCGCGAGTACAAGCTGCTCATCGGCCAGCAGACCGCCGAGGAGCTCAAGCTCGAGATCGGGTCGGCGTACCGCATGTCCGAGGAGCTCCAGGCCGAGATCCGAGGCCGGGACATGGTCTCCGGCCTGCCCAAGACGGTGGTGCTCACCAGCGAGGAGATCCGCCAGGCGATCGAGGAGCCGCTGGGCGCGATCATCGACGCGGTCAAGGAAACGCTGGACCGCACCCCGCCCGAGCTGGCCTCGGACATCATGGACCGGGGGATCATGCTCGCCGGCGGCGGCTCGCTCCTGCAGGGGCTCGATGACCGCCTGCGCGACGAGACCCAGATGCCCGCGCACCTGGCGGAGTCGCCGTTGACCTGCGTGGCCGTGGGGTCGGGGAGGTCGCTCGAGGAGTTCGAGGTCATCCACCGCACCAGCAAGAACTCCCGCAACCGGCGCCGCCGTTACTAGCCGCCGGACGGCGCGTAGTCTGAACAACAATGCTTAGCGAAGGCCTTTCGTGTACGACAAGACGGTGCGGAGGCGCCGGGCGGTCCTCGGACTGCTCGTCGCCCTCTCCCTAATCCTGCTCACCGCCTACTTCGGCGAGGCCGCCGGCGGCGGCCTGCACGCCGTCCAGCGCGGCTTCATGGAGGTGGTCTCGCCCATCCAGGACGGCGCGAGCCGCGCGCTGAAGCCGGTACGCGACTTGTTCGGCTGGTTCGACGACGCGTTCAAGGCCAGGGGCCAGCGCGACAAGCTGCGCAAGCAGCTCGACCAGGTGCGCGCCCAGGAGATCCAGTACGTCGCCGCGGCCCGCCAAGCCGCCCAGCTCCGCGGGCTGCTGCGCCTGGACAGCCGGCTGAAGCTCTCCCAGTACCAGCCGGTCGCGGCCACCGTGATCGGCCGCTCTCCGACCCTGTGGTACTCGACCGTGACCGTCGACCACGGCAGCGCCGACGGCGTGCGTCGCAACGACCCGGTGATCGACGGCGACGGGCTGGTGGGCAAGGTGACCACCGTCGCCTCGGACTCCGCCGTCATAACCCTGATAACCGACCAGGCCAGCGGAGTCTCCTCCAAGGTCAACGAGACCGGTACGGTCGGCGTAGTGCAGCCGGCGGTGGGCAACCCCGACGACCTGTTGCTCCAGTACGTTCGACGCGCCGACCAGGTCCGCAACGGCCAGACGGTGGTCACCGCCGGGACCACGTCCAGCCGCCTGGACTCGGTCTTTCCGCCCGGCATCCCGATCGGCCAGGTCACCCACGTCGACGACCAGGACATCCTCAAGAGCGTGCACGTGGCGCCGTTCGCCCAGCTGCGCACGTTCGACTACGTCCAGATCCTGCGCCGCGGCGCCGGGGGCGCCCGATGATTAGCCCCGGCCTGATCGCGCGCGTCGCCATCCTGGCCGTGGTGGCGTCGATCGTGGAGATCGCCGCCGTCTCGCAGGTGTCGATCTTCGGCGTGAGCGCCGACCTGTCCCCGCTGGTGGTCATGTCGATCGGGCTGCTGGCCGGCTCGGTATCCGGCGCCGTGACCGGGTTTGCCATCGGGCTGTTCCTCGACCTGGCGCTGGTGCAGACCCTGGGGGTGTCCTCGCTGGTCTACCTGGTGGTGGGTTACTGGGCCGGGCGCCTGCGCGAGCTTCGCGACCCCCAGGCGTCGCTTACGCCGGTGCTGGTCGGCGCCCTGGCCACCGCCGTGGCCACCGGCGGCTACTCGGTGGTGCAGTTCCTGCTCGGCGTCGACGCGCCGGTGAGCTTCCTGCTCGTGCGCCAGATCCTGACCACCATCCTGGTCAATACGGTGATCGCCCTGCCCGTCTATGCGGTGGTGCGGCGCTGGCTGGAGCCCGCGCTCCCCGACGATCCGCGGCGGCGCCGGCGCCGCGCCTACACCACCGGCGGGCTCAGTCCGCTCACCCGCGCATGATCGGGCGATCCGCATGATGGACCCGGTCACCGAGCGGCGGATGCCGGTCAGTCCTCAGATCGCGGTGCGCGTCGCGTTCCTGGGCGGCCTGGCGCTCGTCCTGTTCGGCATCATCTTCTTTCGCCTCTGGTACCTGCAGGTGCTCTCGGGCGCCCAGTACCTCCAGCAGGCCAACACCAACCGCATCCGCGACGAGGTGATCCCGGCTCCCCGTGGCGACGTGGTGGACCGAAACGGCCGGCCGCTGATCAGCAGCCGGCCGGCGACCGCCGTCCAGCTTCAGCCCCAGGAGCTCCCCGGCGACCCGACCGCCCGCACCCGGGTCTACCGCCGCCTGGGGCGGGTGCTGCGGATGTCCCCCGCCCGCATCGCCCACGCCTATGACCGCAAGCACCTGCAGCTGCCCTACGCCCCGGTGACGGTCAAGCTCGACGCCGGGCAGGCGGTGCTCGACTACATCAAAGAGCACCAGGACGACTTCCCGGGAGTGCAGACCAACCAGATCTACCTGCGCGAGTATCCCCAGCACCAGGTCGGCGCCCAGCTGGTGGGCACGGTGGGGGAGATCAACCCGGCCGAGCTCAGGCAACCCCGCTTCAAGGGCATCCAGCAGGGCTCGATCGTCGGCCAGAGTGGGATCGAGTGGACCTATGACCGCTACCTGCGCGGACGGGACGGCGACCAGCGCGTGCAGGTCAACAGCCTGGGGCACCTGCAGGGGCAGGTGGGCACGGTGGCGCCAGCGGAGGGCAACTCGCTGCGCCTGAGCCTCGACCTCGGGCTCCAACGCGCCGGCCAGGACGCCCTGGCCCAGGGGATGGGGCTGGCCTCGGGCAACGGCCATGGTCCCCCCGGCGGGGCCTTCGTGGCCCTCGACCCGCGCAACGGCGACGTCCTGGCCCTGGGCTCGGCGCCCACCTTTGACCCCAACGTGTTCGCCAAGCCCGTGCCCCGGAAGGTGTTCCGTCAACTCAACGACCAGCCCAACAAGCCGCTCTATGACCGCGCCATCGCCGGCCTGTATCCGACGGGCTCGACGTTCAAGCCGATCACGGCCATGGCCGCGCTGCAGAGTGGGCTGATCACGCCCGATACCCCGATCGCCAGCCCGGGCTGCATCACCATCGGCGCGCAGCAGTTCTGCAGCGCGGGCAAGGCCGACTACGGCACGGTGTCGCTGCGCGAGGCGATCAAGGTCTCCTCGGACGTGTTCTTCTACCGGTTGGGCGAGTACGCCAACCCGGTGGCCAGCCATCCGATCCAGACCTGGGCGCGCCGGCTGGGTCTCGGCCACGGCACCGGAATCGATCTCCCGGGCGAGTTCGGGGGGCTGATCCCCGACCCGGCGTGGCGTGCGCGGGTGGATGAGAAGGAGCGCCAGTGCGAGCGCCGCCGGCACGTCTCCACCTGCGGCATCTCCGACAAGCGACCCTGGTCGGTGGGCGACAACGTCAACCTCGCCGTGGGCCAGGGCGACGTGGAGGCCACGCCGCTTCAAATGGCGGTGGCCTACTCCGGGATCGTCAACGGCGGGCGGGTGGTCCGGCCCCACCTGGGCCTGGAGGTCGACGACCAGGCCGGCCGGCTGGTCCAGCGCATCGATCCGCCGCCGGCGCGCCGGGTCCACTACTCACAGGCCAACCGCCAGGCGATCATGGACGGGCTGCACATGGCGACCAGCGAGTCGGGCGGTACCTCGGCCGACGTCTTCTCGGGCTTCCCGATCCCGGTGTACGGCAAGACGGGCACCGCCCAGCACACAAACCAGGACGACCAGTCGTGGTATGTGTGCTACGCCACCGACGGCGCCCGACCGATCCTGGTGGCGGTGACCATCGAGCAGGGTGGGTTTGGGGCCGAGGCCGCCGCCCCGGCGGCCCGGCTGATCCTGTCGCAGTGGTTCCACGTGCAAAAGCAGCTCGTTTCCGGCCATTCACAGACCCGTTAGCGACCACCGCGTGAGCACCGCGATTCCCCCCACCCGACGCCGCCGCTCCGCCGCTCCGGACGAGCCGCGGCTGTCCACCAACCCGATCCACGCACCCGACGAGGATGCCCCGCCGGCCCCGCCGCCGCTGCTGTGGCTGGACCCGCTGTTGACGCTCACCACGCTGGCCCTGGCGGCGTGCTCGCTGGTGGTGCTCAACGGCGCCACCCGCGACGACATCCCCGGACAGCCCCACTACTACGTCGAGCGCCAGGGCGCCTATTTCCTGGTCGGCCTGGGGCTGATGGTGCTGCTGGCGCGCATGGACTACACGCGCCTGCGCGAGCTCAAGTACGGGCTCTACACGCTGCTGATCGGCGCCGTCCTGCTCGTGCTCGCCGCCGGCCACGCCACGCGCGGGTCCACGCGAGCGATCTCGCTTCCCTTCTTCTCCTTTCAGGCCTCCGAGCTGGGCAAGGTCCTACTGGTCTGCGTCCTGTCGGCCATCGTGGTGGATCGCAGGCGGCGACTCAGCGAGCGGGAGACCACCGCTCGGGTGATGCTGCTCGCGCTGATTCCCGCCGCGCTGGTGATCGTCCAACCCGACCTCGGATCGGGGATGGTTTACGTCGTCATCGCGCTCGCGACGCTGTACATCGCGGGCACGGGCTGGCGGCACTTTGCCGCACTGTTGACGCTCGGTGCGGTATCGCTCACGCTGGTCTTGGTCGCGGCGCCCGCCGTCGGCGTGACCGTGCTCAAGCCCTATCAGGTGGATCGCCTGACGGCGTTCTTGAACCCCAGCGAGAACCCGTCAAAGCAGGGTTATCAGCAGATCCAGTCGAAGATCGCCGTCGGCGCCGGCCAGAAGACCGGCCGGGGAAAGCAGGCAACCCAGACTAAGCTGAACTTCCTGCCCGAACACCACACCGACTTCATCTTCGCCGTGGTGGGCGAGCAGTACGGGTTCGTGGGGGCGGCGCTGATCCTCTCCCTCTATGCCCTGCTCATATGGCGATCCTTACGCATCCTGACCATGGCCAAGAACCTGTTCGGCGCGCTAGTCGCCGGGGGAGTCGTCGCCATGCTCATGTTCCAGGTGTTCGTCAATGTCGGCATGACCGTGGGGATCATGCCTATCACCGGAGTCACGCTGCCCCTGCTCAGCTATGGCGGCTCTTCAGTCCTGACCACGCTGCTGGCCATCGGCCTGCTGCAGTCGGTCTACGCGCAGGCGCGCATCGCCTCGACACTGAAGCACCGCGTGCTCCGCTTCTAGACGCTTCTCTTAATGAAAAGGACTAATCACAGTGAAAAAGCAAGTGCTGGTCAGCGTCGACCGGGGGGAGACCCGCGTCGCGCTGCTCGAGGCGCCCAAGAAGGGCAGCCAACCGGCCGGCCAACAGGCCATCGGGCCCGGTAAGGGCTACCGCATCGCCGAGCTGTACCTCGAACGTCGAGGTGCCCGCTCGATCGTAGGCAACATCTACAAGGGCCGGGTGGACAACGTTCTGCCCGGGCTAGAGGCCGCCTTCGTGGACATCGGCCTCGACCGCAACGGCTTCCTGCACGTCGATGAGATCGTCATGCCGGGAGTCGACGCCCCCCGCCGCGGCCGGGGCTCGGGCACGGGTCCCAAGATCTCGGACCTGCTCAAGCCCGGCCAGGAGGTCGTCGTGCAGGTGGTCAAGGACCCGCTCAAGACCAAGGGAGCGCGCCTGTCCATGGAGCTGACCATTGCTGGCCGCTACATGGTCTATGCCCCCACCGGCGAGGGCGTCGGGGTCTCCCGCCGCCTGGACGACTCCGAGCGAGCGCGCCTGCGCCGCGAGGCCGCCGGCCTGGACCTGGGCGGGGGCGGCGCGATTATCCGCACCGCGGCGAGCGGGGCCAAGCGCGCCGACTTCGAACGCGAGCTGCAGTACCTGTTCAAGCTCCACGAGGTGCTGGGCGTCCGCGTGAAGAAGACGCCCGCGCCGGCGCTGGTCTTCCAGGAGGCCGACCTCTCGGTCCGCGTGGTGCGCGACGTGTTCTCCTCGGACTTCGAGCGGGCGGTGGTCGACGACGAGAAGCAACACCACCGACTGGTGTCGTTCTTCTCTCGCACCGCCCCCGAGCTGGTCGACCGCGTCGAGCTGTACCGGGGCAAGCGTCCCCTGCTCGAGGCCTACGGGGTCGACCGGGTAATCGACGGCCTGATGTCGCGTCGGGTGGATCTCCCCAGCGGGGGCTACCTGATGATCGACTACGCCGAGGCGCTGACCGTGATCGACGTCAACTCGGGTTCGTTCATCGGCCGGGGCAGGGGAGCGCGCCTGGAGGACACGATCACCAAGACCAACCTGGAGTCGGCCGAGGAGGTGGTCAACCAGCTACGCCTGCGCGACATCGGCGGGATCATCGTCATCGACTTCATCGACATGGCCCGCGCGCGCAACCGCGACGCCGTCCTCAAGGTTCTGCGCCAGGCCCTGGACGAGGATCGCACCAAGACGTTCACCGCCGAGATCTCAAAGCTGGGGCTGGTGGAGATGACCCGCCAGAACGTCACCGAGGGGGTGCGTGAGATCATCAGTCGCCCCTGCCCCACCTGTGAGGGCGAGGGCGTGATCCTCTCCGAGGAGACGCTCGCGCTGGAGTTCGAGCGCCGTCTGCGCGATCTGGCCGTCTCGCGGCCGAAGGTCGACGCCTTCCTGGTGCAGATGAACCCCCGGGTCAGCGCGCAGTTCACCGGCAACGGCTCGCGGGTGCTGCACGAGCTGGAGACCGAGACGGGCAAGTACTTTCACTTCGAGGGCTCTGAGGGCCTGGGCCTGGCTCACTTCGCGGTCACGCTGGAGGGAACTCGCGAGGAAGTGGAGGAGCGGGCCTTGCCCTTCCGCGAGGGAGAGGAGGTGCTCGTGGACATCGTCGAGCCGCACATGTACGACGTCGACGACGCGGTGGCCAAAATCGACGGCTACATCATCTCCGTCTCCGGAGGCGGCCCGCTGGTCGGCCGGAAGCGCATGGTGCGCATCGACGAGGCCGGGCGCACGGCGGCCAAGGCATCGCTGCTCGAGCCGGTCACGCCCGAGGAGGCTCGGGCCGCGGTGGACGCCCGGCCGCGCGTGCGCCTGCCCCGAGCTGGCCGCGCCAAGGACGACAAGGGTCAGACCAAGGCGCGCACGGGGGGACAAAAGAAAAAGAAGGCACCCTCGGATGAACCCGACTCCTCGAAGGAGACGGGCTCGGCCGACGCTGGCTCCGAGGGCTCGGAGGGGTCAGATCGCCTAGAATCCAAGCC
Organism: Actinomycetota bacterium; assembly: GCA_005883215.1. Lineage (GTDB taxonomy): Bacteria > Actinomycetota > Thermoleophilia > Solirubrobacterales > Solirubrobacteraceae > AC-64. The sequence goes on along the minus strand of VAYS01000010.1, from coordinate 12,816 downwards.
TCGGCGCCGCGGCCGCAGAGGCGGGCGGCGCCGTTCGGCTGCCAAGGCGAAAACGTCCTCGGACTAACGTTCAACTGACGCCCGGGCGCCGACTTTCCCATGTACGCAATCGTCAAGACCGGAGGCAAGCAGTACCGCGTCGAGAAGGGCCAGACCCTGCTCGTCGAGCGCTTGCCCGACGGCGAGGGTGCCACGGTTGCCCTGGAGCCGGTGCTGTTCCGCTCGGACGAGACCGTGTTCGAGCCGGCGGCGCTGGCACGGGTGAGCGTGCAGGCCAAGGTGCTCGCACACGAGCGGGGGACCAAGCTTCGCGTGTTCAAGTTCAAGCCCAAGCGCGGCTACCGACGGCGCACCGGGCACCGTCAAGAGCTCACGCGCCTAGAGGTAACCGACATCAAGCTCGGCGCCGGTCGCCAACGACGCTCCGCCCAGCCCGAGGGCGCGGCCCAGCCCGGGGGCGCGGCGAAGGCCGAGGGCGTGGCGAAGGCCGAGGGCGCGGCGAAGGCCGAGGGCGCGGCGAAGGCCGCGGGCGCCGCCAAATCCAAGGCGGCCACCAAGGGCGGGGCCACCAAGCCCCGGACCCCGGCCAAGCCCAAGAGCCAGGTCGACAAGCCCAAGGGCGCCGGTGGCCGAAGCGCGCCCCGGCGCCCGGCGAGCAAGACTTCCAAGGAGGACGGCGATGGCGCATAAGAAGGGGCTCGGCTCGAGCCGCAACGGTCGCGACTCGGCGGCTCAGCGGCTAGGGGTGAAGATCTTCGCCGGGCAGCTCGTGCGCGGCGGCGAGATCATCGTCCGCCAGCGCGGAAGCCGCTTCAAGGCGGGCGACGGCGTGGGGATGGGCAAGGACGACACGCTCTACGCCCGCTCGCCCGGGACGGTTCGCTTCACCGCCGGACGGCGCGGGCGCGTCGTTTCGGTGGATCCCGCACCCGACTGATGCCCGCCCGGCCGCGGGTGGCCGGGCAGGCGTGGGCCGCGCGGGTCGCGTTGGTGTTCGCGACGGTGGTTTCGGTGGCCGCGGCACTGCTGTTGGCGGCGGCCGGGGACGGCACCGATCCGGCTGCGGCGTCCTCCGGCGTCCTAAGAGCGCTGGCGCCCGGACCGCCTAGCGCGGGGCCCTCGGAGCCTGGGACGGTCCTCACGCCGGTCTCCAGCCCGTCGCGGCGGCCGCTGCGACGGGGACATGCCAGCTGCCGGCGCTCGGGTCAGACCGTGCGCCGGACGGCAGCGGTGCGGGTCATGCGCATCAGGCACGGTCAGAGAACTGCCTACTACGCCTGCTCGTTGCGTCGGAGCCGGGCCTACCTCCTTGGTGTCGCGTTTGCTCCCGGCGCGCGCGGCACGCGCCATGGAGACCGGGCGAACGTGGGGGTCTTCGGCGTGGCGGGGACCTACGTTGTCTGGTCTGAGTTCGTCACCGACCGGACGCACGGGCGCTATCGCCATTCGCTTCACCTGGCCGACCTGACCCGGGGCCGCGACGCGGTGCTGTCGGCCTACCACGCCGCCTATGCGGTTACCTTTCGGACCTCCGACCGGGCGATGACCCGCGGTGGGGCGGTGGCCTTCAACGCCAGCGATGAGGAGAAGGCGACGTTCTTCAACATCGTCCTCTTCGACGGTCGCAAGGTGCGGGTGGTCGCCGGCAACGCGGGGCGCGGCGTCTCAGATCTGCGTCTGCACGCCTCGGTGGGGCCCAGCGCCTACACCGTCTCCTGGTCGCAGGGAGGGCAGCGCCACCAGGTGGTAGTTGGCCCCTAGGCTCGTCATGTCCCGAGCCGGAGGGCGAGTACGCTCTCGCCGTGGTCCTCTACACCTGCACCGTCGGCAAGGCGCTGGGCGACCTGCCGGCGCCAATCGCCCACCCCTGTGGCAGGGCGGCCAAGGCTCTCGATGACTCCGGCCATGCCTACGACTGGAGGAAGGTCAAGGGCGGAAGCCTGAAGTTCTGGACCTGGCCGTCGCGCGCCCGCGACCGGGCCGTGATCGAGCAGCTCAGCGGACAGCGCGCAGTGCCAATCCTCGTGCTCGACGACGGCGAGGTGGTCGTCGGATCGGGAGCGATCGTGCACTGGGCGCAGGAAAAAACGCCGGTCGGCAAGCCCCCGTCCTAGAAGGGCGGTGGCGAGGGCGATGCGCCGGCGCTAGCTCGATATGGCGGCTTGCGCCTCGGTGCGGTGAACGTCGACGAGTACCTGCGGGTTTGATCCCAGGATGCGGCGCTTGAAGCGGGCTTCGGACGGTAGATCGCCACGCGAGCAGGCGGTGCTGGAGCGGGTGATGGCCATCCCGCCGGGCTATGTGCGCACCTACGGCGACATTAGCCCGGGCTCGCCCCGCTTCGCCGGCAGCGTGCTCCATGAGCACGGCGCGCTCGTCCCGTGGCATCGAGTGGTGCGGGCCGACGGCTCGCTGGCAAAGGGCCAGCGCCAACGACGGCTGCTCGTTGGCGAGGGCGTGCCGTTCCGCGGTGAGCGTGTCGACCTGGCTCGGGTTCGACTCGATCCGCTCGACGCCGCCTGAGCAGCACCCAACGCGAACTCGGCCGCCGGAGGCGGCCCTTACCTGCCTGTCGACGATCAGAACGGCTGGGCGGTGGGACGCACCAGGATCTCGTTAACGTCGACGTGCGGGGGCTGGGAGACGGCGAACATGACCGCCCGGGCCACGTCGTCGGGCTGCAGGGCGTTCTGGGGGCGCTGGTCGAAGAACGGGGTGTCGACCATGCCCGGCTCGATCACGGTCACCCGCACGCCGGTGCCATTGAGATCCTGGCGCAGGGCCTCGCCCATGGCGGTCACCGCGTGCTTGGTCGCCGAGTACAGCGATCCGGGCAGCGCGCGGCGTCCGGCGGCCGAGCTGGTCAACAGCAGATGGCCGCGCGATTGGCGCAGGGCGGGAATCGCCGCCCGGGCGGTGAGCGCCGGCCCGTAGACGTTGGTCAGGACCATGTCGCGCCAATGCTCCGGTGTGCTCGCCAGGAAGCCGCGCTCGCCGCCGAAGCCGGCATTGGCGAGCACCGCGTCGAGGCGGCCGAACCCATCGAGCGCCGCGGAGACGGCGGTCTGCTGGTCGTCCCACTCGGTCACGTCGCAGGGCACCGCGCGGGCGCGTTGGTCGCCGCCCAGCTCTCGAGCCAGCTGCTCCAGGCGCTCGGCCGAGCGCGCCGCGAGCACCAAGCGATAGCCGGCCCCGGCGGCGGCGTGGGCGGTGGCGGCGCCGATCCCCGAGGAGGCGCCCGTGATCAGAAAGACCGGTGCGTCCGCCGGGACGTCGCTGGGCATCGCCGGATCCTATTCCCGCGGTGTGCCAGCATCGATTCATGCTCTACGACCAGGCCCGGATATTTGTCGCCGGTGGCGGCGGCGGCGACGGCTGCCTGAGCTTTCGTCGCGAGGCGCACGTGCCTCGTGGTGGGCCCGACGGCGGGGACGGGGGGCGGGGAGGCGACGTGGTGCTGGCGTGCGATCCCTCGCTGCGGGACCTGCAGTCGTTCAAGCGTCGCGCCCACTATCGGGCGGGGCGGGGACGTCACGGCCAGGGCGCCCAGCGCCACGGGGCCGACGGCGAGGACTTGGTGGTGGGCGTGCCGCCGGGGACGCAGGTACGCGCCGAGGACGGGACCGAGTTCGATCTGGTCTTGGCCGGACAGCGGGCGTTGGTGGTCCGAGGCGGGCCCGGAGGGCGGGGCAACAAGCAGTTCGCCAGCGCGACGAGGCAGGCGCCGCGCTTTGCCGAGCGGGGCCTGCCGGGCGACGAGGGGTGGCTGGAGCTGCGGCTCAAGCTGCTCGCCGACGTGGGTTTGGTGGGACTGCCCAACGCGGGAAAGTCCTCCCTGCTGGCGCGACTGACGCGGGCGGAGCCGAAGGTGGCCGGCTACCCGTTCACCACGGTGGAGCCGGTGCTCGGCACGCTCGAGCGCGATGGGCGCCAGCTGGTGGTGGCCGACATCCCGGGCCTGATCGAGGGAGCGAGCGCCGGCGCCGGGCTGGGGCACGAGTTCCTGGCCCACGTCGAGCGCACCCGGCTGCTGGTGCACGTGCTCGACCTGGCTCCGCTGGACGGCTCGGATCCGGCGTCCAACCATGCGGGGGTAGAGCTCGAGCTCGAGCTCCACGACGAGCGCCTGGCGCGGCTGCCGCGGGTGATCGCGCTGTCCAAGGCCGACCTGGTGTCCGCGGAGGCGGCCGCGGCCGCGGCGCTGGCGTGGCGCGGGCGCCTGGGGGAGGGCATGCCGGTGATCGTGACCTCGGCGGCCACCGGGCAGGGTTTAGATGACCTGGGCGCCGAGCTCATGCGGCAGGTGCCGGCGGAGCAGGCCGCGGCGGCCGGCGGCGGCGAGCCGGCCGGCGCGGGGACCGGCAGGGGAGGGGGGCAGGGGGAGATGCTGGCCGAGCATCGGGTGTTTCGCCCCGCCGCCGGCCCCGGCTTCGAGGTCCGCCGGGTCGCCGAAGGCGCGTTTCGAGTCGACGGGCGTCGCGTCGAGCGCCTGGCCGCCCGCTATGACCTGAACAACGAGGAGGCGCTCGCCCACCTGGAGGAGCGCCTGCGGCGGATCGGGGTGATCGACGCGCTGCAGCGCGAGGGATTTCGGCCCGGCGATGATGTGGAGATCGCCGGTGTGGTCTTCGAGCTCGATCCGGGCGTCGGGTCCTAAGGTGGCGACGTGAGCACGATCGTCATCAAGCTGGGCTCGAGCATCGTCGCCGACGAGTCGGGCCACGTGCGCGACGAGGTCCTGGCGCGCGTAGCCGACGTGGTGGCCGAGCGCCGTCGGGAGGACGACGAGCTGGTGGTGGTCACCAGCGGGGCGATCGCGCGCGGCATGCGCGTGCTCGACCTGGCGGTGCGCCCGCGGGCGATCGATGAGCTGCAGGCGGCCAGCGCCGCCGGCCAGGGCAAGCTCTACCGGATCTATGACGAGCTCCTGCGCGAGCGCGACGTGGCCAGTGCCCAGGTGCTGCTCACGTTCTTCGACATGAGCGCGCGGACTCACTACCTCAACGCGCGTCGCACGCTGCGCAAGCTGCTCGACTGGGGGGTGGTCCCGGTCATCAACGAGAACGACACGACCGCGACCGACGAGATCTCCTTCGGCGACAACGACTTCCTCGCCGCCCAGGTGGCGATCCTGGTCTCGGCCGACCTGCTGGTGCTGCTCACCGACACCACCGGGCTTCACACGGCCGACCCGCATACCGATCCTGGGGCGCGCCTGATCGAGGAGGTGCACGACTTCGAGGGCCTGGCCGAGCTGGAGATCGGACACGCGACCTCGCCGCTGGGCTCGGGCGGGATGCGCTCCAAGGTGGTGGCGGCCGACATGGCCACCGCGGCCGGGATCGCCACCGTGGTGTGCAACGGGTTGGAGCCCGGTCCGCTGCGGACCACGCTGCAGGGGGGACGGGCCGGCACGCGCTTTGAACCACGCGAGTCGCGCTACTCGAGCTTCAAGCTGTGGCTGAGGTACGCCAAGCCCAGCCACGGCCAGCTGCTGATCGACCGCGGTGCGGTCCGGGCGCTGCGCGAGCAGGGCACGAGCCTGCTCCCGGTGGGCATCGTCGACGTCAGCGGAGAGTTCGGGGCGGGGGACGCGGTTGACATCGTCGAGACCGACGGCGGTACGGGCCGGGGGGGCCAGATCGGCAAGGGGATCTGCAACTACTCGGCCGCCGAGCTTCGCCGGGTCAAGGGGCTGAAGTCCGCCCAGGTGCGCGAGATCCTGCCGCGGGCCACCGCGGAGGCGGTGCACCGCGACTACCTGGTGCTGGTGTGAGCGCACGGTCGGCGAGCCGGCTGCGTGTACGCCGCCGCTCGCCGGAGTGGGCGTCGCGGTCGCCTACCCTTAGGCGCATGGCCACGGTTACCTCGCACTCGGTGAGCGGGATCTGCGCGGCGGCCAGGCAGGCCGCGCGGGGTCTGGCCCAGCTCGATTCGGCCACCAAAGACGCGGCGCTCGAGGGCATCGCCACGGCGCTGCTGTCGAGCATCCCCGAGATCCTCGAGGCCAACGAGCGCGATCTGGAGGCCGGGCGCCGGGCCGGGCTCAGCTCGGCCCTGCTGGACCGGCTGTCGCTCGATGAAGGGCGCGTGGCCGCGACTGCCGACGGGGTCCGCGACATCGCCGCACTGCCGGATCCGGTGGGCGAGGTCATCGACGGCTTCCGGCGCCCGAACGGGCTCGACGTGCGCAAGGTACGCGTGCCCCTGGGGGTCATCGCCGTGGTCTACGAGGCCCGACCGAATGTGACGATCGACGCCGCGGCGCTGTGCCTGAAGTCGGGCAACGGGATCGTGCTGCGGGGCTCGTCTTCGGCGGCCCATTCGAACGCCGTGCTGGCCGGGCTGGCCGCCGAGGCGGCCACCGCCGCCGGCGTGCCCGAGGGGGCGATCGGGCTGCTCGGGGGCGGGGAGCGCGAGGAGCTGGCCGAGTTGGCCACCCAGAACGGAGTCGTCGACCTGATCATCCCCCGGGGCGGCGAGGGGCTCAAGGACGCACTCGAGGCGGTGGCCACGGTGCCCGTGATCTACGCCGCCTCGGGCAACTGCCACGTCTACGTCGACGCCAGCGCCGACGTCGACGCGGCCCGAGCGATCGTGCTCAACGCCAAGCTGCAGCGCCCGGGGGTGTGCAACTCGGCCGAGACGCTGCTGGTGCACTCGGCGGTGGCATCCGAGCTGCTCGGCCCAACGCTGCGGGCGCTGGCCGACGCCGGCGTGGAGCTTCGCGTCGACGAGCGCACGCGCGAGCACGCCGCGGAGCTGGACGGGTCGCTGCGCCAGGCCGAGGACGCCGACTGGGCCACGGAGTTCCTGGATCTGACGCTGGCGGTCAAGGTCGTCGACACGGTGGGGGAGGCGATCGAGCACGTAAACCGCTACGGCAGCGGCCACTCGGAGGCCATCGTCACCCGGGACACGGGCGCGGCCCGGGCCTTCCAGCTCGGGGTCGACGCCGCCTGCGTGTACGTCAACGCCTCCACGCGCTTCACCGACGGGGGCGAGTTCGGGATGGGAGCCGAGATCGGGAACTCCACCCAGAAGCTGCACGCGAGGGGGCCGATCGGGCTGCGCGAGCTGTGCACGTTCAAGTACCTGGTCGAAGGCGACGGACAGGTCCGTCCCTGACCGCCGCCGGACGGGAGGCCTGGCTCTAATGGGCCGGATCGGGATTCTGGGCGGGACGTTCAACCCGCCCCATCTCGGGCACCTGCTACTCGCCCAGGAGGCTCACGCGGCGCTGGGGCTCGACGAAGTGCGCTTCGTGCCGGCCGGCGCCCCGCCGCACAAGGCGGTGTCCGAGGATCCGGGCGCCGAGCGGCGCCTGCACATGGTCCGTCTGGCCGTGCGGGGCGACGATCGCTTCGAGGTCAGCGATCTGGAGGTGGTGCGGCCGGGGCCGTCGTACACGCTCGCTACGCTGCAAGCGATCGATGCGCAGGCGCCCCAGGACGAGCTCTACCTCATCGTCGGAGGCGACATGGCCGAGGCCCTTCCGGGGTGGCAGCGGCCAGAGGAGATCCTGGAGGTCGCCCGTCTGGCGGTGGCCGAGCGCGGAGATCGCCGCGAACGCGTCGAGGCGGCTCTGGCCGGGCTCGGGGGGGCTCGGCGGGTGAGCTTCCTCGATATGCCGCGCGTGGACATCTCCTCCCGCGAGGTCAGGCGCCGGGTGGCCGAGGGACTGCCGATCCGCTACCTGGTCCCCGCGGCGGTGGCCGACTACGTGGCCGCCGAGGGGCTCTACCGCGCGCGCGAGCGAGTGGCCGGCGAGGCGGGCGGCGCATGACGGAGCCGGGGAGCGCCGGGGGCGCGATCGCGATGGCGGCGCCGGAGGAGCTGGCCCAGGCGATCGCCGAGCTGGCGGCAGAGAAGAAGGCGGTCGACGTGGTCGAGCTCGACGTACGTGGGGTGCTCGACTACACCGATTTCTTCGTCATCTGTTCGGGCGGCACCGACCGGCAGACCAAGGCGATCCACGACGCGATCCACAGGGGGCTGAAGGACCGCGGGATCCTCCCGGCGCGAGTCGAGGGCCTGGCCCAGGCGCGCTGGATCCTGATGGATTACCTCGATGTGGTCGTGCACGTATTCACCCCGGAGACGCGGGACTACTACCGGCTCGAGTCGCTCTGGGGCGAGGTGCCGGTGCGGGCGTTCGCCGCCACCGGCGCCTGAGCGGGCCGGTTGGCCTGGGTGGTGTGAGAGGGGTGCCCGGTCCGGTCTGGACCTGGGGCTCGACCGCGGGCGAGCGGGCCGAGCCCTTCCCCTGTGATCGGTATCTCCCGGAAGCCGACTTCGTGGCGTTCCGGGCGGTGGACGTGGACGCTCGGGCCGAGCTGGTGTTTCGCTGGCTGTGCCAGCTGCGGGTGGCGCCCTACAGCTATGACTGGATCGACAACCTGGGGCGGCGCAGTCCCCGGGCTCTGACCCCGGGGCTGGAGGACCTGGAGGACGGCCAGCGCTTCATGACGATCTTCCGGCTGGCCGAGCACGAGCCGGGACGGTCGATCACGCTGCGCCACTCGGGTCTGGTGTTCGGCCGGTTTGCGGTGACCTACCGCGTAGCGCCGCGCGGGCCGGAGCGCTCGCGGCTGGTGGTCAAGCTGCTCGCGCAGCTGCCGCGGTCACCGATGCGGCCGGCTCTACGCCAGCTGCTGGCCGCCGGCGACCTGGTGATGATGCGCCGCCAGCTGCTGAACCTAAAGGGACTAGCGGAGCGCTCGGCCCTTGGGCCGGGCGCCCGGATGAGCGGTGAGCCAGGCCTGGCCCTGGGTGCCGACGATCGCCGTGAGGTTGCCGAGGGCGATGTTGATGTCCACTAGGTGCACGCCCCAAGTGGCGTCGGGCGATGGGTTGAGGGTGCGGGCGTTGGCCACCGGCGAGATCATCAGGACGTTGGCGCCGTTGGACGTCTCGCAGGTGCCGGTGTAGTGGTCGGTCGGCTGGAGCCAGGGTGTGTCGGCGGAGGGCGGTGGACCGCCGTAGAGCTTGAGCAGGAGCAGGAAGATGACCCCGGGCGCGAAGGGCTGGCTGGGAAGCAGCAACTGGAGGTTCTGCCCGGCTCCCGAGAGCTCGGCCGGGTTGGTGCAGATCACGGGACCGCCCGGTAGGCCGAGAGCGTTGCCCACGGGGTCGGTGTCGGTGCGGCCGAAGCGCGTGTTGTTGGGCGGCGTGTCGTTGAACGTCGAGTAGGCGATCACGCAGCCGATCTGACCGGCCGAGGTGCACGGGGAGAGGTTGGCGAAGTCGTTGGCGTTGGCGTTGGCACCCGGGATGATTGCCGAGATCAGGTGGTGGCGGACGGCGGGGTTGGGATCGATGTCGCGGCGGATCAGCGCCCGCAGCATGCGGCTTCCCTGGGAGTGGCCGATGAGGACCACCCCGCGACCGTGGTTGTCGTTTTGGAGGTAGTGCTGCCAGGCCTCCTCGACGTCGGTGAAGGCGGTGTCGTACGGGGCGGTGTCGTGCGTCTGGCTCGCGACCGTCACTCCCGCCGCGGTGACCTCCCGGTACAGCGGCACGTACATTCGGCACTGGGTCGAGAAGCGCTGGGCCTGGTACAGGGCGATCGAGCGGACCTCGGGATCGGGCGTCTGGGTGGCGTTGAGGGTGGGCTGATTGCTGACGGTGGGGTAGACGTAGAAGCAGTCGATGGGGGGATCGGCCGGCACGTCGGGCGTGGCGACGGTCGAGCTGCCGTCGGGCTGGAAATAGCGGGTGGTCTGATCGCCGTGGCACGGATCAGACGCCATGCTCGGGTGGCACAGCCACACGACATTTGCGTTTGCCACCGAGGCGGCTGCGGCGAAGCAGGCGGCGGCGAGGGCGAGGGCGGCGAGCAGCCACACGTAGCGCGGTAGGCGCTCGCTGAGGCGGTCGGATAGCGGCACCCCTGCCCCCATCGCGCCCGGAGGATACCCGCTTTGATACCCGCGGGCGTTGGTGTCCCAAAGGCGTCTCCGCCACGCGGCTCGGCGGCATAAAGCAGGGCCCGGCGGCGATTGGGGCGCGCGGGCAGGGGGCAGATTGTCGTAAGACCCGACGCCACCGGAGGAGAGCCGATGTCGACCACGACCGCTGCCGAGCGAGTTCCCGTCCCGCGCGACGGCGAGAACGATCACACCCCGGACGCCGCGCGCGCCCGGCAGGAGTTCCTCCTAGAGAAGACCGATGCCAACCTGGAACATGTCTCGAGCTACTCGTTCGATCCGGCGATCGCCGCCGGCAATATCGAGCAGTTCATCGGCGTAGCCCAGGTCCCGATCGGAGTGGCCGGGCCCCTGCTGGTCAACGGCGAGCACGCGCAGGGGGAGTTCTACGTGCCGCTGGCGACCGCCGAGGGGACGCTGGTGGCCAGCTACAACCGCGGCATGCGGCTGATCCACGAGTCGGGTGGGGTGACCACCACCGTGATGGACGACCGCATGCAGCGGGCGCCGGCGTTCCTGTTTGCCAGCGCCCGCGAGGCCCGGGCGTTCCGCGATTGGTTGGACGAGAACTTCGACGCGATCAAGGCGGCCGCGGAGGCGACCACCCGGACCGGACGGCTGCTGGACATCGAGCGCTACTCGGCGGGGCGGATCCTGTTCACGCGCTTCAACTACACGACCGGCGATGCGGCGGGGCAGAACCTGACCGGCAAGGCCACCCAGGCCGCCTGTCGCTGGATCGTCGAGCACTACCCGGAGATCGAGCACTACTTCCTGGAATCGAACTTCGCCACCGACAAGAAGGCCTCCCAGGTCAACATGCTCCAGACGCGGGGCAAGCGGGTGATCGCCGAGGCCACGATTCCCGACGAGGTCGTCCGGCGCGTGATGCGCTCCAACACCGAGCTGATGTTCCAGGCTCGCCAGGTGTCAAACCTCGGTGGCTTCATGTCCGGCGTCAACAACAACGGCGCCCACTCGGCCAACGGCATCACGGCGATGTTCATCGCCACCGGCCAGGACGCCGCCAACGTGGCCGAGTCCTCCTCGGCGCTCGTCTACGCCGAGCTGCGACCCGGTGGCGACTACTACTACTCGGTGACGATCCCGTCGCTGATCGTCGCCACCTACGGTGGCGGCACGGGTCTGGCCACCCAGCGCGAGTGCCTCGAGCTACTCGACTGCTACGGCCGCGACAAGGTGCACAAGTTCGCCGAGATCGTGGCGGCGACGGTGCTGTGCGGCGAGCTGTCGCTCGGGTCGGCGATCGTAGCCGAAGAGTGGGTGCAGTCCCACGACACCTACGGGCGAAACCGCCCGTAGGGGTCGGCACTTCCATTCATGGAGCTAGAGGGACTCGAACCCTCGACCTCCTGACTGCCGGTCAGGCGCTCTCCCAACTGAGCTATAGCCCCGAAGTCATAATCGGCGGCCCATAATAGTCCGACGGACTGGTTGTTACGCGCGGGGGCTAGCCGCAGATGGGTGTGGCCCTTTCCGTCCAGCATCGCGATGGGAAGGAGGTAACAGCGCTCCGTATCCGGCGAATAGACCGCCACAGCATCGATCTCGGCCGCGGTATAGGTCGTTCGTACGTATCCGTTGGGCGTGTACCTAGAAGTGCGGCTACGGACCACGAGCACGTCACCCCGCCGCGGCGCCCATTTGCACTGCACTCGCCACAGCCTTTGGCCCGTGTCGATCACGAGGTCGTAACGTCGCCCCTCAACAAGCGGCCGCGCCACCTCGAAGCCGAGCCGAACGGCTTCGGCCATGACCTGTGCCTCCGCGATCGCCCCCTTCTGGTTCGTCGAGAGCTCCATCCCGCCCCGAACACTAGTTCGTATCCCGGACGGAATCGCCCCGGAATCCGGGGGAAGAAGGCTATGACCGCGGTATGAACTCGGGGATGTCGAAGTCGCCCTCGGGGGGTGGCTCGACATCTCGCCGGCGCCCGGCGCCACCCCCGCCCGAGGGCGGCTGACGAGCGTCGCGGCCGGTGGCGTCACCCGCCCGCCGCGCCGATACCTCGCCGCCCTCGCCCGGGCGCGCTCGCGCTCCCGCAGCGCCTCCGGCCGGGGCGGCCTGATCGAGCTCGGCGGTCAGCATCCCGTGGGCGAGGCGCACATCGCGCAGCAGCCGCTCGGCGTTGGATCGCAGCGAGCTCCCGAGGTCGCGCAGGTTCGAACTCAGCTCGTTGCCCTCGCGCAGCACGCCGCGCGCCGCCTCGTGGGCCTCGCTCACGATCTCCCGTGCCTCCCGGCGCGACTCCTCGCGCATCTCCTGGGCCTTGGCCTCCGCCTCGGACAAAGCCCGCTCCGCCTCGGCGTGGATCCGCGCGGTCTCCCGCTGCGCGGTGTCCCGCGCCTCGGCCACCAAGCGGTGAGACTTCTCCTGGGACTCCCGCTCTCGCCGCGCCGCCGCCTCGTGGATGGACTGGACCTCGGCCTGCGCCGCGGCGGTCATCGCCTCGGCCTGATGGTGGGCGGCGGCCACGATGTCCGACGCCTCGGCCTCGGCCGCCTGCACCCGGTTGGCCGCCGCCCGGTCGGCCTCGGCGATCCGCTCGTTCGCCCGCCGCTCGGTCTCCTCGCGCAGCTCGTCCGCCGCCCGCTCGGCGGCCTCGACGATCGCCGCCACGCGCGCCGACGCGACCGCGATCGGGCTCGGCGCCGCGGCGTCCTCGCCGGGCGCCCGGTCGCCCGCCATCGGGTGCTCTCCAGGCTCCATCGACCCTTCCATCGGCCCGAGGGTAGAGCGCTACCGGCTCGGGTCACGCAAGAAATACGCCAGCGTCCGGTTGAGCAGGTCGGCGCGCTCCCACTGCAGGAAGTGCCCCGCCCGGGGAACCACGAAGGGGCCGACCAGCTCGCTGAACACGACCTCG
>VAYS01000009.1 GCA_005883215.1 Actinomycetota bacterium | reverse complement strand
ATGTACCGCAAGCAGCTGTGGACGATGCGCCAGTACGCGGGCTACGCCTCGGCGACCGAGACCAACGAGCGCTACCGCTACCTGCTCGAGCACGGCTCCACCGGGCTGTCGATGGCCTTCGACCTGCCCACCCAGCTGGGGCTGGACTCCGATAACCCGCGCTGTCTGGGCGAGGTCGGGCGCACCGGGGTGGCGATCGACACGATCGACGACATGCGCACCGCCTTCGACGGCATCCCCCTGGACCAGGTCTCGACCTCGATGACGATCAACGCCCCGGCCTCGGTGCTGCTGCTGCTCTACGAGCTGGTGGGCGAGGAGCAGGGCGTGCCCTCGGAGAAGCTGCGCGGCACCACCCAGAACGACATCCTCAAGGAGTACATCGCCCGCGGGAACTTCATCTACCCCCCCCAGGGGTCTATGCGGCTGACCACCGACCTGTTCGCCTACTGCAAGGAGAACGTCCCGCGCTGGAACACGATCTCGATCTCCGGCTATCACTTCCGGGAGAAGGGCTGCTCGGCGGTGCAGGAGGTGGCGTTCACGCTGTGCAACGGGATCGCCTACGTGCAGGCGGCGCTCGACGCCGGCCTGGAGGTGGATGCCTTTGCCCCGCGACTGGCCTTCTTCTTCAACGGCCACAACAACGTCTTTCAGGAGGTGGCCAAGTTCCGGGCGGCGCGGCGGATGTGGGCCAAGATCATGCAGGAGCGCTTCGGCGCCGCCGACGAGCGCTCGCTGCGCCTGCGCTTTCACACCCAGACCGGCGGCGTCACGCTCACCGCCCAGCAGCCCGAGAACAACATCGTCCGCGTGGCCTTGCAGGGCTTTGCCGCGGTGTGTGGGGGCACCCAGTCGCTGCACACCAACGGCTACGACGAGGCGCTGGCGCTGCCCACCGAGCGCGCCGCGCGCATCGCCCTGCGCACCCAGCAGGTCATCGCCCACGAGTCCGGCGCCACCGACACCGTCGACCCGTTCGCCGGCTCGTTCTTCATCGAGTCGCTGACCGAGGAGATCGAGTCGCGCGCCTGGGAGCTGATCGGAAAGGTCGACCAGATGGGGGGCTCGGTGCCGGCGGTCTCGTTCATCAAGAACGAGATCGAGGAGTCCTCCTGGAGCTATGAGGAGCGCTACCGCACCGGGCAGGACATCGTCGTGGGCGTCAACCAGTACGTCACCGAGGACGTCGAGGTCCCCGAGATCCTCAAGGTCGACCAGGCCTCCGAGGACGCCCAGGTCGCCCGGCTGAAGGAGTTCAAGGAAAGCCGCGACCACGAGCTGGTGGATCGCCGCCTGGAAGAGCTGCGCGAGGCGGCGCGGGGGAGCGCGAACCTGCTGGGCTTCATCAGGCAGGCGCTCAAGGACCGCTGCTCGATGGGCGAGGTGTGTGGGGCGATGCGCGACGTGTTCGGGGAGTACCAGCCGGAGATCTAAGGCCGGCGGGCTCAGCTGGCCATCGCCGCGCCTCGAGCTCGGGGTCCCAGGGGAGGTCCGGTGGCTGACGGAGGCTCGGGGCGTCGTTTTGGGGAGCGCCGACGGCGGGCAAGCGTTGGCCATGTCCCGGTGGCGCGCACGTCGGCGTCTTGGTTGGCTGGCCCGACGGCTTGGGTGGGTGGCGGCCGCGCTGGCCACGGTGGCCGGCGGGGCGCTGGCGCTCCCGCCCGCGGCGGGCGCGGCGGTGATGAGCTTCGGCAGCCCGCTGGCGGCGCCGGCCACGGTCGCCGAGACGCATCCGGTCGACACCGCCTTCTGGGCCACCGCGCTCTCCGGCGGTGCCCCGGTGGGCGCGCCGGCCGACGGACAGGTAACCGCCGTGCGGGTCAAGGGCACGGCGCAGCCCAGCGGCCAGCCGGGCGCACCGAGACCGCTTACCCAGGTGCACTTCCAGGTCCTCGCACCCCAGGCCGACGGATCGGTGGTCGTCGCCGTCACCAGTCAGGGCTTTGACCTGCCCGTCTCGGCCGAGGTCGGTGGCGACACCAACCACGTCTCCACGTTTGCCCCCACCAACTTCTGCGTGCACCGGGGCGACCTGATCGACCTAAACGACGAGGGCGGCTTCGACGCGACCTTCTTTCCCTCCGGCGTCCCCTTCCAGGTCTTCGGCTCGGTGGCGGGCTCGACCACGGCGCAGTTCTCCAAGGGCGACGGAACGGTCAACGGCAGCCGCTTCTCGGGCTCGCCCAAGTCCGGCGAGGAGCTGCTCATGCAGATGACGCTGGCCACCGGCCCCGACGCCAGCGCGCTGTGCCCCGGCGGGACCCGGGGAGCGGCGCCCGGCCGGACCCCCCGCCGCCTGGCCCCGGTGCGGGTCAGCCGGCAAACCGCCGCCGTAAACCGCCGCCGGGTCACCCGCCCCGCGATCTTCTGCGCCGGCCCCGGCCGCTGCCGGATCGCGCTCACCCTCAGCGCCGCGGGGCCGGGAGGATCCCGGCTGGGGGCGGCCCGGGCGAGCCTGCGCCCCCAGCGCACGACCCACGTCCCGATCCGGCTCAGCCGGGCGGGGGTGAGGCAGATCAAGGCTCACCACAAGCGCCTGACCGCCGTGCTCGAGGTGGCGCTTGGCTCCGGCGCTCCGGGCAGCGCGGTCTCCCAGACGATCACCCTGGTGGCCTAGCGGCGCCGCCCGCGGCGGGCGGGGGCGCCGCCGGCCGCTCCGCTGCTTACGCCGTTAGGCTCTGCGCGCTCGTGGTGCTCCTGGCCCAGTTCTGGCAGTTCATGCTGGCGATCCACATCGCCGCGGTGGTCGTCGGCTTCGGCGTGACCTTCGCCTATCCGATCGTCTTCAGCTACGGGCTGCGCATGGATCCCGCGGCGATGCCCTGGTTTCACCGCGTACAGGTCCGCATCGGCAAGCGCCTGGTCAATCCCAGCCTGGCCGTGATCTTCCTGGTGGGGATCTACCTGGCCAGCCACCTTCACCAGTGGGATCGCTTCTACGTGTGGTTCGGGGTGGTCGTGTCCCTGATCCTGGGCGCCCTGGGCTCGCTGTTCTTCGAGCCGCGGGAGCTGCACTTGGCCGAGCTGGCCGAACGCGATATCACCGCCGCGGGCGGCGGGCAGGTGGTGCTCAGCCGCGAGTATCAGGTACTCAACCGGCAGGTGGGCGCGGTGGGCGCCGCGGCCAGCGGGCTCATCCTTTTGACCGTGTTGCTGATGTCCACCGGCTACCCCTAGGACGCCTCGTCGGCCTCGTCGGCCTCGTCGGGCGGCTCCACCAGTTCCATCAGCAGCGCGTCGCGCCAGCGACCGGCCGCGTCGCGCCAGGCCAGGCGAGTGACTCCGACGGGTCGGAAGCCGGCCTTCTCATAACAGCGGATCGCGGCGGCGTTGTCGGTCGCGGGGTCGATCGTCACACGATGGTGGCCGCCGTCGGCGATCAGGTGACCGACCAGGGTCCTGATCGCGTCGGCGCCCAGGCCCTGGTTGTGGTGTTCGGGGTCGAGAAAGATGTCGATCCAGGCATGGCGGTAGTCGGGATCTGACTCCTCGGTGAACTGGGTCAGGCCCACCACCCGCTCGTCGAGGACGATGGCGAAGCGTGTCGCGTTGGGGTCGTCGGCCGGAAAATCCCGGGGAACCGGGCCCCACCAGGCCGCGACCTCGGGCCGGGCGTGGATCGCGCGAAGGATGGGAACGTCGCCTTCGACGAGCGGACGCAAGCGGACCTTCTCGCCCCGCAGCGGGTTCACGCCAGGAGGCTAGCCGGCGGTTTGCACGCGCGGAAGGACTCTCCCGGTGGCCCGCGAACTGACGGGCGATGTCCGAGACATCGATCGAACGACGCTTGGTCAAGTCACCTCCGGAGCTGTGGCAAGAACTGAGCGATCCGGGCTCGCTCGCCAAGCACCTGGGCGAGTTCGGTGAGATCCGGATCACCCGGGTCACCCCCGAGTCCGAGGTGGTGTGGGAGGGCGAGCGCGCCTCGGGCAGCATCGAGATCTCCGGGGCGGGCTGGGGCACCAAGGTGACGCTGACCGCTCGCCTCCGGGCCGAGGAGCCGGAACCCCTCCTTCACGAGCAGGCGCCCGAGGACGCGACGAGCCCTCCCGAAGGTCCGACGAGCCCGGAGCAGGCTCCCAAGCCAAGTGATGCGCGCTGGGATGACCGCGAGCCCGTGACCTTCCAGTTCCCGGCGGCCAGGTATGCGGACGGACAGGTCGAGCGCAGGGGCGCAGAGGCCACGGCGCCGGCGGTCGATCAAGCGCAACCGGCCTCGGTGGCCGAGCCCGAGCCCGAGCCGGACTCGGTGACCGAGGTCGAGCCCGAGCCCGAGCCCCCCGTCGAGCCCGGCCACTCCGGATTCTTTGGCCGGCTGCTCGCCCGGCGTCAAGGTCGGGGGACTACTGCGTTCGCCCACATCCCCGGCTTTTGGTCCGAGCCGGCCGAGGTCGCCGAGACACCCGGGTCCGAGCCCCAGTCAGCCGAGCCTCCCGCAGCCGAGCCCGAGGCGGCCGAGGTCGCCGATACACCCCGATCCGAGGCCGAGGGGGACCCGACGGCACCGGACGAGGCCCGGCAATCGCCCCAGCCCGAGGCCGAGGCCGAGTGCGCGCCCCAGCCCGAGGCCGAGGCGGGCGAGCCTGAGCGGTCCCCCAGCCCGGACCCCGAATCCGTCCTGAGCCGGGTCCTGGACGACTTGGGCGCGGCGCACCACCGCCCGTTCTCTCGCTAGGGCCGCCGGCGGCGGCCGCCGGCGGCGGCCGGGCAGAGCATCAGCCCTTGCCTGGGCCGCCGCGCCCGAGAAGGCCAGGATCGCGCCACTAACATCCCGCCCGCCATGGCGATCGAGCATCCACCCTCTTCCCTGCCTGCACGCGGTCGCAAGCGCGACGGCGGCCGGATGCACTCGCCCGAGACCTACGAGGAGAAGCTGGCCCGGCTCGAGGACCTGCGCCAGGCGGCGATCCACTCGGCGCCCGAGGCCGAGGCCAAGCAGCACGAGCGGGGGAAGTACACGGCCCGCGAGCGCGTCGAGAAGCTGCTGGACCCCGGCTCCTTCCAGGAGCTCGACACGTTCGTGCGCCACCGGACCTTCGAGTTCGACATGCAGCGCAACCGGCCCTGGGGCGACGCGGTGGTCACCGGTCACGGAACCATCGACGGTCGGCGGGTGTGCGTGTTCAGCCAGGACTTCACCGTCTTCGGCGGCTCGCTGGGGGAGGTAATGGCCGAGAAGATGTGCAAGATCATGGATCTGGCGGCCAAGATCGGCTGTCCCGTGATCGGGATCAACGACTCGGGCGGAGCGCGGATCCAGGAGGGAGTGGTCTCGCTCGGCGCCTACGGCGACGTGTTCGTGCGCAATGTCAAGTGCTCGGGCGTGATCCCCCAGATCAGCCTGGTCATGGGCCCGTGTGCGGGGGGCGCCGTGTACTCCCCGGCCATGACCGACTTCACCTTCATGGTCAAGGAGACCAGCCACATGTTCATCACCGGGCCCGACGTGATCAAGACGGTCACCGGCGAGGAGCCCACCTTCGAGGAGCTCGGCGGCGCCATGACCCACAACACCAAGTCGGGCGTCGCCCACTTCGCCTCCGAGGACGAGGACGCCTGCCTGGAGGACACCCGCTACCTAATGTCCTTCCTGCCCTCCAACAACCTCGAGACCACCCCGCGGGTGCAGCCCACCGACGACCCGATGCGCATGGACCCGGAGCTGGACTCGGTCGTCCCCGACAGCCCCAACAAGCCCTACGACATGCGCGACGTGGTGCGGCTGATCGTCGACGACGGGGAGTTCTTCGAGGTCCACGAGCACTACGCGCGCAACATCGTCTGCGGCTTTGCCCGCCTCGACGGATTCGCCATCGGCGTGGTCGGAAACCAGCCCGCCCAGCTCGCCGGAGTGCTCGACATCGATGCCTCGTGCAAGGCGGGGCGCTTCGTGCGCACCTGCGACGCGTTCAACATCCCGCTGCTGACCTTCTGCGACGTGCCCGGCTTCCTCCCGGGCACCAGCCAAGAGTGGGGCGGCATCATCCGTCACGGCGCCAAGCTGCTCTACGCCTACACCGAAGCGACCGTTCCCAAGCTCACGGTGATCACGCGCAAGGCGTACGGCGGCGCCTACGACGTCATGGCCTCCAAGCACATGCTGGCCGACTTCAACTTCGCCTGGCCGACCGCCGAGGTGGCGGTCATGGGCCCCGAGGGCGCGGTCAACATCATCTACCGCCGCGACCTGGCCAAGAGCCCCACCCCCGACGAGCGCCGCCAGAAGCTCATGGACGACTACAAAGCCCGCTTCGCCAACCCCTACTCGGCCGCCGAGCGCGGCTACATCGACGACGTGATCGTGGCCCACGAGACCAGGCCCAAGCTGATCACCGCCCTGCACACGCTGCAGACCAAGCGCGAGCCCGGCCCCAAGCGCAAGCACGGAAACATCCCGCTCTAGCGGCCGCGGGGCCGAGCTCTGCGCTAAGGTCGTGCTGGTAGCAGCCCTCGCGTGAGGAGCCCGTCATGGCGTGGAAGGGCAGCGTCCTGGTAGTGGCCAATCAGACGGCCGAGTCGCCTGATTTGTTGGCTGCCCTGCATGCGCGCGCAGCCCGCGAAGAGGTGGCCTTCACGCTCGTCGTCCCCGCCCGCGGCCCGATGCCGGAGGACCGCGATCTGGCCGCTCGCACACTCGATGAGGCGCTCACGCGAATCCGGGATGCCGGGCTGGAGATAAAGGGGAGCGTGGGCGTCTCGGACCCGGTCGCCGCCGTTCAGGAGATCTGGAGTCCGGCCGAGTTCGACGAGGTCCTCGTCTCCACGCTACCGACCGACACCTCGAAGTGGCTGCGGATCAACCTTCCGCACCGGATCGAGCGTCTGACGGGAGCCCAGGTCACCCACGTCGTGGCTTCACCGCGCAGGGAGCCGATCGTGGCAACCCCGGCTCCCGAACCCGAGCGCCACGGGATCCTGGCTCCGCTGAGCGTCCTGCTCTCCGGGGGCCGGGCGGGCGAACGGAGCCGATCCCCCGACCGCTAAGGCGCCCGGCGTCCGCGTCCTGGGGCGGGGGTGCTGCACCCGCCCGGGGCGGCGGCTGCGCGACTCGGCTCCGGCACTCGGGTTAGCGGGCTGATCGGCGGCCCGATAGGGTGCGCGCGATGAGACGCCGCCTCCTCGCCAGCGCCGGGCTAGCGCTGCTCGGGGCGCTGGGAATCACGGCCGCGGCGCACGGGGCCAACCCGCCGGCGCCGACGGCGCCCGACCAGCCGCTGCGCGACGGCTGCCAGCGCAACTACAGCGCGGTCATCTTCCTCAAGAGCCCCGAGTGGATGTACGTCTACCGGGATTCGAGCATTCACCAGGCGACCGGCATCGTTCGCGTCTCCCATGTGGCGCGCGATGACGCGCCGGGCGAACACGCCTTCCACGACTACAACGCCAACCTGGTCCCCGATGGCGGCTCCCGTTACGTACTCGGCGGCGACCCGTCCGCCCACACCAGCAACTATGCGCCGGGGGGGCCCGACGAGGCAGAGTCGCTCGGGCGGCTGCACTTCGAGTGGGAGTCGGGAGCCACGGTCCCGGCGTTTGCCTGGCCCACCGACGGGGACCGGACGACCATGTGGGGCTCGTGGATCTGGGACTGCGGCCACTGGCAGGACGCCGCCGGCAGCGTGACCGGGGAGCGCACCGAGTTTCACCCGCTCACCGGGATGGTGATCTACCGCCGCGCCCCCTATCTGCCCCACAAGCTGCGCACCCAGACCGACGTCTTCATCTCCAGCCAGGGGACGCTGGCCCACGCGGTCCAGGCATGTGGCGCCCGCCTGAAGCCGATCTCCCCGACCGAGTACGGCCCCGACCTTCGCGCCTGCGTGCAAGCCCCGCAAAATCAGCGCCAGCCGGTGGCGCGCAGCTACAGCTTCTTCGTGCCCGCCCCGCCGCGGCCCTCGCGGCGCGCGAAGCTGACCTTCGAGGTGCGCAAGATGATTCCCGGCACCGGACGCCAGCAGATCAAGCGCAAGAAGAACGGGCTCCAGGTGACGGTGTTCCCGGCGGCGGGCGCGCCCCCGGGCGCCACGGTCCGCTACGGGCGCACGTTCCTCGTCGGGTGGAAGGGACGCGAGCGGCGCCATCCGGTGCGCCTGAAGATCACCTTCAAGTCGATCACGATCGTCCACAAGGACCCCGATCTGAGCGCCGATCCGAGCTCGGGCAAGTGGAACCTGTACCTGGACGTAAACGGCTTCCGGGCGCTGTTCAACGACTGGATCCCCACACTGGGGGCGGTCAGCGACGGCCAGCGGATCCCGATCAACCACACGGTCACCATCAACGTCCCCCCGGGGCGCAGCATCAAGCTGCTGGTCCAGGGCCGCGAATGTGACATCCCCAGCGGCAAGGTGGTGTTCGGCGAGTTCGCCCCGGTCGTGCGGCCGTGCCCGGTCAACACCGACGAGCCGACGATCGACCTGGCCAACGACGACCCCGGCATCGTCCTCGACGTATTCAACAGCCCGCGCGCGGCGCTGGGCAACCACACCGCGTTCTCGGTGGCGACCACCAACCGCTTCCCCGGCTCGGGGCCGATCACGTTCAAGGACGGCAAGCAGGGCGCCGGGGACTACGTCCTCAGTTACAACGTGCGCCGGGGATAGGCCCAGGAACGCCGCGCGGGGCACGCCGCCGGCGGCCTGGCGCGAGGCCCGCGCCTACAGGCGCACCGTCTGAGCCCGGGCGCGGCCGTCGCGCCAGGCGGCGAGGGCCAGGCGGGCGACGGCCAGGTCCTGGATCGCCAACCCGGTCGAGTCGAACAGGGTGACCGCGTCGGGTCCGGGCCGCCCCGGTGCGTCGCCGGCGAGCACGGCACCCAGCTCGGTCACCCGGGCGCGCTCGATCAGGCCGGCCTGCACGGCCCCGGTCAGCTCGCCGCCGTGGGCCGCCTGCTCCCACTCGTCGCAGAACAGCACGCACGAGGCCACCGCCCCCACCGAGGCCTCGGCCTTGCCCGGGCCATCGGCGCCCAGCATGTTGAGGTGAAGCCCAGGGCGAAGGTCGCCGGCGTCGACCACCACCTCGGCCCCGGGGGTGACGCAGCAGACGACGTCGCAGCCCAGCGCGACGCGGCGCTCGCCGACCTCCCAGCCCAGCTCCCGGGCCAGCTTCTCGGCGACCTCCGCGCGCGGGTCGGCGCACACGCCGGGGCCGTAGCCGGCGGCGGCGAGACAGCGGGCCGCCCAGGCGCCGTGGCGCCCGCTGCCCACGATCCCCACCGTGCGGGCGTCGTCGCGGCCCAGGGCCCGAGCGGCGACGGCGGCCACCGCGCCGGTGCGAAGCGCGGTCACCGAGCGGGCGTCCAGGGCCAGCAGCGGCTCGCCGTCGACCGCGTCGGACAGGAGCACGACCCCGGTGACCGCGGGCAGGCCGGCGCCGGGATTGCCCGGAAACGAGGTCACCCACTTGAGCAGGGCGAGCCCATCGCCGCGGGCGGGCATCGCGCGAAAGTCGCCGTGGGGTGGGCTGTCGAGGTAGACCTTGGGCGGCATCACCCACTCGCCGCGGTGGTGGCGTACGAACGCCCCACGCACCGCCTCGATCGCCTCGCCGGCGCCGACGGCGGCGAGCACCGCGTCGTGGTCGAGCACGGCGATCTCGGTCACTGGGGCGACGATAGTCGGCGGCGCCGGGCATGCCGGGGCCGGCCACCTGACGGCCCCCGGCCCGCGCCATCCCCCGGGGGGGGCTAGCCGAGCAGGCGCTCGACGCCGAAGGCGCCCGCCGATCCCAGCAACACGAGCAGCAGCAGCCGGGTGGCCGGGGCGGCGACGTAACCCGGGCGGCGGCGCGGACCGCGCCAGCGGCGCTGGCGGCGCTCGAGGGTGCTGCAGAAGATCGACCGGGGCTCAGGCAAGAAACGGCGTGCTTGCTCGCGGGGCATATGGAAGCCCACGGCAAGGACGCCGATCAACCGGCGCCCGGGGTCAACCCCGCAATCTGCGTGAGAAACTGCAGCGTGCCGATGCCCAATCGTCGCCCTGACCTCCGGATCGTGGCCCCGGGAGCGTCTTCCCAGGAGGCGGCCGCGGTGGTGGCCGCGCTCGAGCGCTTCATGCGCGAGACGGCGCCCGCGCCGGCGCCGGCCGAGCCGGCGGTCAACCCCTGGGTGCGCGCCGCGCGCCTGGAGGCGGTCGATCGCGAGGAGGAGACGCTTACGCCCTGGGGTGACGACCGCGCCTGACGCCGAGCCGCGCCTAGCCCTCCTGTCGGCGTAGCTGCGGGGCCGCTTGCGCCGGCCTATCGGTCGCCGTACGATGGTCGGCGGCAGGGAAGGCAGGGAATGCGCACGATTGCTTCGTGGCCGCGCAGCGGCCGACGCCCGGGACGGCGACCCCGGCTACTGGTCGCTGCCGGCGCCGTCGTGGTCCCGGCGCTGCTGGGCTTCGGCATCCCGGCGGCCAGCGCCGACCCGGTGACCCTCGCCGAGCACACCGTGCTGTCCGCGGCGTCGCCGGGGTGGGTGGAGGTGCGCCTGCCGCGCTCGCCGCAAGGGGATTCCACGCACCAGCAGAGCTACGTCCGCCTCCAGGGCACAGTGGCGCTCCAGGGCGTGGAGCTGCTCTCGGAGACCCCCAACCGCTACTGGGGACCCGGACCACCGCACCCGGCCGCCAGCTTCGCCTTCGCCGGTTACAGCCCGAATCAGCAGAACGGCAATATCTGGTTTGCCGATGGGCTGCCAGCAGGGGACTACCGGCTCTACCTATTCACCGCCAACGGCGCGCCGGCGCGAGCCGACATCGAGCTCGGCGGATTTGACCCCGGTGAGAAGAGCCTGACGCCCGACCACCCGATCTCGGTCGACTACGGCTCCTTGCCCAACCAGCCCACGGATGACCCCTCGCACCGCACCGAGGCGGGGCGAAGCGGGACCCTGAGCTCGCTCGGGCACCTCTGGCTCCTGGTCCACTACACCTACCCCACCAACCCCGCGGTCGGCAGATCCTGGTTCTGTCAATTCGCCGCCCCCAGTCCCTCCCGGGGCTGGGATGGCTGTCCGGGGCAGGACGGCAACGATCTGCTCGTCGAGCCCGGCGGCGGACCCAACGACTGGGTCGTTCCCACCGTCGCCCATCAGTGCCCAGGCAACTACGAGATCGGCGGCGGGGCCAGCTCGCCCACGGGTCCCCCGCGGGTCCAGATGGAGGGCGCCTGGATCTCACTGGACGCCCCCGACTCCATGTCACCCGCCGGAATCGACGAGTGCGGCGGACCCAAGCCGAAGGGCCCGTGGCCGTGGTCCGACTCCTCCTCGGGCTCCCATCCCTCCTCGTCCGGACCCAAGCCGGCGCGGTCGGGGGCCGCGTCGGCGCTGGCCGCGATCACGGCGACGACGCTCAACGTCCGGCGCGGCCGCGTAGCGGTCCCGGTGCGCTGCCTGGGGCCGGGCTCGTGCGTGGGCCGCGCTCGGCTGGGCGCGGCCGGGCGCGGTGCGGCGTTTGCCGTGGGCGCCGGACGGACGGGGCGAGTTTCCCTACGCCTGCCCAATGGCCTGCGCGCGCGGCTGGCCTCCAAGCACCGGACGCGCACCCAGGTCGCGCTCGCCCTGCGGACGTCCGACGGCTGGCGCCAGGTGCGCCGACTCGTGCGACTGCGGCTGGCCTCGCGCTGAGCGACTAGGCGCGAGCGCCGCCGGCGACGGGACGGGCGCGTGGCGTCAAGAAACCCGGCGTAGCCGCAGGCGGAGCCCTATTTCCCTGCATTTCCGGGAATTAGGCTAAACCCAGTCGGCTTTTAGTACATTGTGGGGTCGATTGGCCCGGGCCGCGGAGGCCCATCCCGACCACGAGGAGACTCGCGACTCCTATGGAACCAGCGTCCGTCACCGCGCCGGCCCGCAAGGGCCGCGGCACGCTCGAGCACCCGGAGGTCTACGAGGACGTCCCCGGCCACATCATCCCCATCCTCGAGCGCGAATTCGACGACTTCGATACCGAATCGACCCGCTTCCTGGACGGCCAAACCGAGGAAGACGAGTTCATCAAGTTCCGGCTCAAGCAGGGCGTCTACGGCCAGCGCCAGGCGGCCGTGCAGATGATCCGCGTCAAGCTGCCCTTCGGGGGCGTGAGCCCCGAGCAGCTGGAGGCCTTCGCCGACGTGATCGAGAAGTACGTGCCGCTGCGCAAGGGCCACATCACCACCCGGCAGAACATCCAGATGCACCACGTCCCGCTGCCCGACGCGGCCCAGCTGATCCGCGAGCTGGGCGACGCCAACCTGTCCTCGCGCGAGGGCTGCGGCAACACCATGCGCAACGTCACCGGCGACCCGTGGGCGGGCATCTCCGAGGGCGAGCTGTTCGACCCCACCCCCTACGCCGCCGCCTACGTGCGCTACTTCGTGCGCCACCCGACCACCCAGGCGATGCCGCGCAAGGTCAAGACCGCCTTTACCGCCACCGACGACGACCGGGCGATCACCGGCATCCACGACGTGGCCTTCATCCCCCGGGTGCGCGACGGCGTGCGCGGGTTTGAGATGAAGGTCGGGGGCGGCACCTCGATCATGCCCCGGGTGGCGCCGGTCCTGCACGAGTTCGTCGGGGCCGACGACGGCGAGTACCTGCGCGTGACCGAAGCGGTCATGCGCATCTTCGACCGCCAGGAGTGGCTGCGCGAGAACCGCGCGCGGGCCCGCATCAAGGTGTTCGTCGACAAGTACGGCATCGACGAGCTGCGCCGCCAGGCCGAGGAGGAGCTCGAGGGCGACTGGGTGGCCGAGCGCGACTTCGACGTCGACGCGCGCCGCTACGACCACGACGAGGAGACCAACGCCCCCGCCCCGCCGGCCCAGTACTCGAGCCCCAACGGCGACGCCCCGGGGTTCGAGCGCTTCGAGGCCTCCAACGTGCGCCCCCAGCGCCAGGCGGGCTTTGCCGCGGTGGAGGTGGCTGTGCCGCGCGGGGACCTGGACCCCGACCAGCTGCGCGGCCTGGCCCAGATCATGCGCGACTACTCGGGCGGCTACGCGCGGACCACCGTGGGCCAGAACCTGGTGCTGCGCTGGGTGCGCTCCGAGGCCGTCTACGACGTCTGGCGGCGCCTGTCGGAGCTGGACCTGGGCGAGGCGGGCGCGCAGGAGATCTTCGACGTCGTCTCCTGCCCGGGCACCGACTCGTGCAAGCTGGGCATCACCAGCTCGATGGGGCTCAACCAGGCGGTGCGCGAGCGCATCGCCGAGATGGAGGTCTCCGACCCCCTGACCAAGCAGATCCAGATCAAGATGAGCGGCTGCCCCAACGGCTGCGGGCAGCACCACATCGGCAACATCGGGTTCTACGGCGCCTCGATCAAGGTCGGCGAGCACACGATCCCCGCCTACGTGGCCCACGTGGGCGGTAAGCACGTGGGCGGCGACGTGGTGTTCGGGGCGCGCCTGAAGGTCAGGCTGCCGGCCAAGCGCGTCCCCGACGCGATCGAGCGCTGGCTGCGGATGTACGAGGCCGAGCGCACCGACGGCGAGCTGTTCAACGCCTACGCGGCCCGCGTCGAGGGCAAGCGCTTCGAGGAGGAGGTCAAGGATCTTGCCCTTCCGATCGAGTTCGGCCTGGAGACGATGAGCCACTTCATCGACTGGAGCCGCAAGGAGCCCTTCCAGGTCATCCGCGGCGAGGGCGAGTGCGCGGTGTGAGCACGCCCACCGCCTCCCTGGAGAAGGCCAGCGCCGAGCAGGTGCTCGAGCACGTGCTGGAGCGCTTTCATCCCCGCCTGGCGCTGGCCTGCTCGTTTCAGAAGGAGGAGTCGGTCCTGGTGGACATGCTGCTGCGCCTGGAGCCCGGGGCGCGGGTGTTCACGATCGACACCGGCGTGCTGTTCGAGGAGACGCGCGAGACCTGGCGGCGCTTCGAGGAGCGCTGGGGCGTGCACGTCGAGGTGTTCGACGCTTTGAGTCCCGACGGGAGACCGTGGACGGCCGAGCGCTGCTGCTCGGAGCAGAAGGTCGCCGCCCTGGATGAGGCGCTGGGAGGGCTTGACGCCTGGATCACCGGGCTGCGGCGCGAGCAGGCGCCGACCCGCACCGCCGCTCCCAAGCTCACCCACGACGACGCCCGCGGCGTGTGGAAGGCGAGCCCGCTGGCCGACTGGACCGAGCGCGAGGTGTGGGCCTACCTCGCCGAGCACGAGCTCCCCTATCACCCCCTGCACGACCGCGGCTACGCCTCGATCGGGTGCGCGCCGTGCACCCAGCCGGGCGCCGGTCGCGAGGGCCGCTGGGCGGGCTCGGACCAGGTCGAGTGCGGGCTCCACGTCGATGACCCGCCGGGCGCGAACGGCCCCTCGGGCGCGAACGGCCCGCCGGGCGCGGAGGGGTCGCGCTGATGCACATCGACCCGGTCGTCGTCGCGTTCGGACTGGGGGTCGGCGTCCTGATCGGGCTGACCGGTATCGGCGGGGGCTCGCTGATGACCCCGCTGCTGGTGATCGTGGTCGGCACCAACCCGGTGGTGGCGGTGGGCACCGACCTCGCCTACGGGGCGGTGACCAAGACGCTGGGCGGGTTCAAGCACCTGCGCAAGGGGACCGTCGACCTCGGCGTCTCCAACTGGCTGGCGTTCGGCAGCCTGCCCGGGGCGCTGCTGGGGGTGCTCTCGCTCAGCGCGCTTCACCACGCCTACGGCAAGGGGTTTGACACGGTGCTGCTCGCGTGCGTGGCGGGGGCGCTGTTCATCGTCGCCGGCACGATCCTCTTCCGGGCGATGTTCATGCCCCGCCTGGTCGAGCGCGAGCGCCATAGCTTCGCCTTCACCACGCGCAGCAAGGTCGGCGCGGTGGTCATGGGCTTTCTCCTGGGCGCCCTGCTGGGGCTGACCTCGGTGGGCAGCGGGGCGCTGATCGGGCTGGCCCTGATCGGCATCTTTCGCCTCACCCCCCACCGGGTGGTGGGCACCAGCGTGTTTCACGCCGCCCTGCTGTTGTGGGTGGCCGCGCTGGCCCATCTCGCGGTCGGCAACGTCGACTTCGGCCTGATGGGCACCATCCTGATCGGCTCCATCCCGGGGGTGTGGATCGGGACGGCGCTGTCGAGCCACGTGCCGGCCAACGCCCTGCGGCCCGCGCTCGGCGCCGTGGTGCTGGGCTCCGGCCTGGCGGTCGCCTCCAAGGCCGGGCTGCACATCCCGGTGGGCGTGATCTTCGGCGCCCCGGTGGCGGTCGGACTGGCGGCGCTGGTCAACCACCGCCTGCGGCTGTCGGCGCCGCCGGCGTCCGGTCAGCCCGGGCCCGGCAGCGACGGCGAACCGGTCCTCCGCGAGCCGGCGCCGCGCGAGCGCGTGGCCGTCGAACCCCTCCCCGTCGAGCAGGCATGAGCGTCATCGCCCCACGCAACCTCACCCATCTCGACGCGCTCGAATCCGAGGCGATCCACATCATGCGCGAGGTGGCGGCCGAGCTCGAGCGCCCGGTGCTGCTGTTCTCCGGGGGCAAGGACTCGATCGTGCTGCTGCGCCTGGCCGAGAAGGCGTTTCGTCCCGGGCCGTTCCCGTTCCCGCTCATGCACGTCGACACCGGACACAACTTCTCCGAGGTCATCGACTTTCGCGACCGCCGCGTGGCCGAGCTCGGCGAGCGGCTGATCGTCGCCTCGGTGCAGGACTCGATCGACTCCGGCCGGGTGACCGAGGAGAGCGGGCCGCGGGCCTCGCGCAACCGCCTGCAGACCGTCACCCTGCTGGACGCGATTGCCGAGCACGGCTTCGACGCCGCCTTCGGCGGCGCGCGCCGTGACGAGGAGCGCGCCCGGGCCAAGGAGCGCGTGTTCTCCTTCCGCGACGACTTCGGCCAGTGGGACCCTCGCTCCCAGCGCCCCGAGCTATGGAACCTCTACAACGGCCGCATCAACCGGGGCGAGCACGTGCGCGTCTTCCCCCTCTCCAACTGGACCGAGCTCGACGTATGGGAGTACATCGCCCGCGAGCGCCTGGAGGTCCCGACGATCTACTTCGCCCACGAGCGCGAGGTCTTTCAGCGCGACGGGATGCTCTACGCCATGTGGGAGGGCGCCCGGCTGCTCGAAGACGAGGCGCCGTTCCTCGAGTCGGTGCGCTACCGCACGGTGGGCGACATGAGCTGCACCGGCGGGGTGCGCTCGCTGGCGCTCACGCTCGAGCAGGTGGTGGCCGAGATCGCCGCCACGCGCGTGACCGAGCGGGGCGAGACCCGCGCCGACGACCGCGTCTCCGAGGCGGCGATGGAGGACCGCAAGCGGGTGGGCTACTTCTGATGCTCGACCTGCTGCGCTTTACCACCGCGGGGTCGGTCGACGACGGCAAGAGCACGCTCATCGGCCGGCTCCTGTTCGACTCCCAGGCGGTGTTCGAGGACCAGCTCGACCACCTGGCCCAGGCGAGCGCGCGCCGGGGGGGCAACGGTGCGCTTGACCTCGCCCTGCTCACCGACGGGCTGCGGGCCGAGCGCGAGCAGGGCATCACGATCGACGTCGCCTACCGCTACTTCGCTACCCCGCGCCGGCGCTTCATCATCGCCGATGTCCCCGGGCACAAGCAGTACACGCGCAACATGGTCACCGGCGCCTCGACCGCCGACGTCTCGGTGGTGCTGGTCGACGTCCGCCACGGGGTGGTCGAGCAGTCACGCCGCCACGCCTACATCAGCGCGCTGCTGGGGATTCCCCACCTGGTGGTGGCGGTCAACAAGATGGACCTCGTCGACTACGACCAGGACGCGTTCACCCGGGTGGCGGACGAGTTCGGGGAGCTGGCGGCGGGGCTGGGCGCCGCCGACGTGTGCTTCATCCCGATCAGCGCGCTGCACGGCGACAACGTGGTGACCCGCTCCGAGCACATGGCGTGGTGGGAGGGGCCGACCTTGCTCGAGCAGCTCGAGGGGGTGGAAGTGATCCACGACCATCCCGAAGCCGAGCTGGCCCGCTTCCCGGTGCAGTGGGTGATCCGCCCCGCCGACGGGGCGGGCGACTACCGGGGCTACGCCGGTCAGCTGGCCTCCGGCCGCCTGCGCGCCGGCGAGGAGATCCTCGTCCTGCCCTCCGGCCAGCGCACGCGGATCGCGCGCATCGACACCTACGACGGGCCGCTGGATGAGGCGGTCGCGCCCCAGTCGGTGACCCTGGTGTTAGAAGACGACCTGGACATAGCGCGCGGCGAGATGATCTGCACGCCCGAGAGCCCGCCCCAGGTGGGACGCGAGCTGGAGGCCGACGTGTGCTGGATGTCCGAGCGCCCGCTGGACCCGCGGGGGCGCTACGCGATCAAGCACAACACCCTCTCGGCCCGGGCGGCGGTGGAGGAGATCGCCCACCGGGTGGACATGACCAGCCTGCGCCAGCAGGCGGCGCCCGGGGCCCTGGCGCTCAACGACATCGGCCGCGTGCGGTTGCAGACCAGCCGGGAGCTGGCCTTCGACCCCTATGCGCGCAACCGCAGCACCGGCAGCTTCATCCTGATCGACGAGGCCTCCAACGACACGGTGGCCGCCGGGATGATCGCCGCCCCGGCGGCGTAGGCCCTCGCGCATCGGCCCGCCGATCCGCCGGTCCGCCGGTCCGCCGGTCGGCCGGTCGGCCGCAGGCGGTAGGCGGTGGGCGCCCACGTAGCGCGGCCGCGCCCCGGTGAGGAGACGCGGCCGCCGCCACGCTCGGTGGATCCGGGGGTCGGTTAGGAGCTGGGGGGTGTGACCTGCACGCGCGAGGCGTCCAGCGCTACGCCGTCGGCGTCGACCTTGCCGCGGGCCTGAACCACGCTTCCCGCGGCGATCGTCGTGCAGTCGACGGCCGCGCGGCGCTGGCGACAGGTCGTCGCCGCCGTGGTGCGGATAACACGGGCGAAGCCGTGGTCATCGACGACGTTGAGCGTGCCGCCGCTGTCGGACTGCACGAGGCCGCCGATGCGGGCGAGCTGGATGACCACCGACTGGGCGACCGGGTTTCCGCCGCTGGTCGTGGGCGCGGTCGCGCGGACCCTGACGACCGTGTTCGGGGTGACGTTGGCCCCGGTCGCCGCGCTGCCGTCGGCGTAGGAGTAGCTCGTGCTCGAGCTGAGGGCGAAGCTGTGCGAGCGCGCCCGGGAGTCGCGAAGCGTCAGGGTGCTTCCGTCGTGGGCGGTGACCCATCCGGTCGCGCCATAGCGGGCGTAATGGCGCCCGGGCGAGTCGCCGCGCCCGTGGCGAGCCGTGGCGACGGCCGCCGTGGCGAGCGAGGCGAGCACTGCTACGGCAATGGTCAGGCGTAGCAGTCGCCTGCCGGTGATCGAAAGCATTGGTGATCCTCCTTGCTGGGAGACGCAGGTGCGGACGAATGACGGGGCCTGGCCGGAGGCGTCGACCCCCAGGACTCAAACACGGCTCCGCACTCCTTTGATCGCCCGTAGGCCTAGGAAGTCACTTAAGAAGTCGCTAAGCGGGGCGGCTCAGGCTCTGGTCGCCGAGGCGAAGGCTCTGGTCGCCGAGGCGCGCGCTCTAGCCGCCCGGGAAATAGCCGCCGCCGCCGGAGCCGCCGCCGCCGGATGAGCTCCGGCCGATCAGCACCTCCTGCGCGCATTGCGTGCCCTCACGCCGGTTGTTGAGCGCGGCGCTGTCGTTGAAGCGCTTGTCGCCCAGGCCCGCCGCTTGGAACTTCTGCTGGATGCAGGTGCACAGCTGCGAGGCCTTGGACTTGACGAACTCGTTCGCCTGCGAGTTCCCGGTGGAACTGGACTTGAGCTTGCTCTCGCACTTGCTCCTGAAGGCGCTCGCGTCGCTGACCTTCGGGTTGTCGCTGCCTCCCCCGCACGCCGCCAGCCCCACGGCGGCGACGCCCGTGGCCAGCGCCATGCCCAGCCGACTCGTGGTTCGCGACATCTATGCCCTCCTCGGAATGGTTCGGCGACCGTACCTCATCTGCCAGCCGCCTACCACGAAGCCCAGAGCCGCCCACTAACCTCCGTTCCCGCCATGTTCTCCAAGGTCCTGGTGGCAAACCGCGGCGAGATCGCCGTGCGCATCGTGCGCGCGCTGGAGGAGCTCGGCGTGGGCAGCGTGGCGGTCTACGCCGAGCTTGACCGCGACGCCCCCCACGTGGCGCGCGCCGACGAGGCGTTCCTCCTCGGCGGCCCGGGCCCGGCCGAGAGCTACCTCAACGTCGAGAAGCTGCTCGCGGTGGCGGGCGAGTCCGGAGCCGAGGCCGTACACCCCGGCTACGGCTTCCTGGCCGAGAACGCCGCCTTCGCGCGCGCCTGCCAGGAGGCGGGGATCGTGTTCATCGGCCCCCCGGCCGAGGCGATCGAGGCGATGGGGTCAAAGACCCGGGCCCGCGAGCTGATGGCCGCCGCCGGCGTGCCGATCGTCCCCGGCACCACCGACACGGTGGAGACGCTCGAGCAGGCGGCGCGCATCGCCGCCGAGGAGGTGGGCTACCCGGTGGCGATCAAGGCCGCGGGCGGCGGCGGGGGCAAGGGCTTTCGGGTGGCGGAGTCCGAGGACGAGCTTCAGGGCGCCTTCGAGGGCGCCGCGCGCGAGGGGGAGAAGTTCTTCTCCGACCCCCGGGTGTACATCGAGCGCTACCTCCCCGACCCCCGGCACGTCGAGCTCCAGGTGCTGGCCGACAGCCACGGCCACTTCGTGCACCTGGGCGAGCGCGACTGCTCGATCCAGCGCCGTCACCAGAAGCTGATCGAGGAGTCGCCGGCGCCCGAGTGGATCGTCGACCCGGAGATGCGCGAGCGCATCGGCAAGATCGCCACCGACGCCGCCCGCGCGGTGGACTACCGCGGAGCGGGCACGATCGAGGGCCTGCTCGCCACCGATCCCGACACCGGTGGCGAGGCCGAGTACTTCTTCCTGGAGATGAACACCCGCGTGCAGGTCGAGCACTGTGTGACCGAGATGACCACCGGCATCGACATCGTCAAGGAGGGCATTCGCGTGGCCGCCGGCGAGCAGCTGTCGTTCTCCCAGGAGGAGGTGCAGCTGCGCGGGCACGCGATCGAGTGCCGGATCAACGCCGAGGACGCGGCCAAGAAGTTCGCCCCGGCGCCGGGACGGATCAGCGCCTACCGCGAGCCGGCCGGACCGGGGGTGCGCGTGGACTCGGGGGTGCAGGCCGGCTCGGAGGTCTCGCCCATGTATGACCCGATGGTGGCCAAGCTGATCTGCTGGGACGTGGACCGCCAGCAGGCCACCGCCCGCATGCTGCGCGCCCTGGAGGAGTACGAGATCGAGGGCCTGCGCACGCTGATTCCCTTCCACCGGGCGCTGCTGGGCACCGAGCAGTGGGCCAAGGGCGAGACCTGCCGCGACCTGCTCTCGGACCGGCAGTGGCTCAAGTCCCTGGCCCAGCCCGCCCCCGCCGCTCCCGCCGAGGAGCCCGACGAAGGCCAGCTCGTCGAGCAGGACTACACGGTCGAGGTCTCGGGCAAGCGCTTTGAGGTAAAGGTCATAGGGCCGCCATACGGCGGCCAGAATGGCCTGGCCCCGGGCGGGCCGGCGGCGGGCGCGGCGCGCAAGCCACCGCGCCGGGAGCGGTCGGGGGCCGGCGGCGGCGGAGGGGGCGCCGACGCGCTGATCTCCCCGATCCAGGGCACGGTGCTCAAGGTGGCCGTCGAGCAGGGGGCCGCGGTCCAGGAGGGAGCGCTGATCGCCGTGGTGGAGGCGATGAAGATGGAGAACGAGATCACCGCTCACAAGGCGGGGACGGTGGCCGAGCTGCCGATCTCCCCCGGTGCCTCGGTGGCCACCGGCGACACGCTGGCCGTCATCAGCTCGGGCGAGTAGCTCCCCATGAGCGACGCGGCGAGGCGCCCCACCGCGTGGCGGGCGGGAATCGACGAGGCCGAGACGGTGGCCCGCCTGCTGGTCGGCTTTCGCGACGAGCTGGGTCAGGACAGGCCCTCGGAGAACGCCTTCCTGGCCGGTGTCGAGCGCCTGATCGAGGGCCTGGACGCCGACTTTCTGCTCGCCTCCCCCGGCGCCGACTCCCCGCCGGCCGGCGTAGCCCAGCTGCGCTATCGCTTCGGCATCTGGCGGGCGGCGCCCGAGTGCTGGCTGGAGGACCTGTACGTCGCCTCGAGCGCCCGCCGGCGCGGGGTCGGCACCGCGCTGGTCGAGGCGGCCCTGGCCCGGGCCGCCGAGCGCGGCTGCCGGCGCATCGAGCTCGACGTCTCAGAGCACAACGCGGCGGCCCTGGCCCTGTATGAGCGCTACGGCTTCTCCGCCGACAAGCACGGCGAGGGTCGCCACCTGTTCCTGGGCCTGGCGATCGACCAGGACCGCTAGCTCGGCCGCCCGCTAGGGTGTCCGCCAGGTGTGCCGGGAAGCCTGGTCGGCGATCCAGTCGATCGACCCCTAGGAGCCGCCATGGCGTTCCCGCCCACCACCTCCTCGCCCCCCGGGCGCGGCCGGGGCCTGTTGCACTCCCGGCCCGTGCTCCTGGTCGCCTTCGCCTTTGCCGTGATGGCCGATCCGGTCTCCTCGGTGGCCTACGCCATCGAGGCCGCCCTGCGGGCGCTGGACGGCAACCTGTCGCTGCTGCTGGCCACGATGGGCCTGGTGGTGGCGGTGATCGCCCTGGTGATCGTCAACTACCACCAGCTGGTGGCGCGCTTTCCCCAGGGCGGCGGGGCGGCGGCGGCCGCCGGGCGGGCGTTCGGCGAGCCCTGGGCGTTCATCCCCATCGGCGCGCTGATCGTCGATTTCGTCCTGACCATCGCCATCAGCGTCTCGGCCGGCGCCTCGGCGGTCATCGACTACGTCCCCGACCTGGGCTCCTGGCGCACGGCGCTGGCCCTCATCCTGCTGGCGCTGGTGGCCGGGCTGACCTGGTTCGGCCACATCGGCCGCGCGGTGTTCGCCCTGATGACGCTGGCCTTCGTCGCCTCGGCCCTCGCCGTGCTCGCCGGCGCCCTGCACGCCCCCGTCGCCCACACCGGCACCGTCTCTCACCACAGCGCCCACGTGGCGTCGATCGCCGTGGTGCTGGCCTTCCCGGTGGCGATGGCGCTGGCCACCGGCGTGGAGGCGCCCTCGTCGGCGATCGCCCAGCTGGCCCAACTCGACGACGCCGGGCGCCGGCGCTTCGGTCGCGTCACGCTGTGGCTGACGCTGGCTATCGTGGGGACGCTGACGCTCGGGCTCACGGCCGCCGCCGTGCACCTGAAGGTGGGGATCCCGGGCGCCAACTCCACCCAGATCGGCGACCTGGCCCACGCCGCCACCGGGTCCGGGGTCTACGCGTTCTTTCAGCTCAGCACCGCGCTGCTGCTCCTGTCGGCCGCCAGCTCCTCGTTTCAGGCCGGCCCCGGCCTGCTCAAGGCCCTGGCCCGCTACGAGCTCCCCGGAGGCGCCTCGCGCGGCATCCTGGCCGGCTTCCTGGGCCGGACCAACCGCCACCACACCCCCTACTGGGCGGTGGTCCTGTTCCTCGCTGTCTCGGCCGCGGTCACCGTGGGCGCCGCCGGCCACGAGCAGACGCTGGTCCTCTACTACGCGGTGTCGGTGTTCATGAGCTTCCTGGCCGGCCTGGTGGCGATGGCCACCTTCGCCTGGCGCGAACGGGGCCTCGGCTCGGTGCTGCTAAACGGCTTGGGGGCGCTGGTGGTGGCGTTTACCCTGGCCGTCAACCTGGGCCGCGGCGAGCCGATCGCCTCGCTGGCGGCGGCCGTGATCCTGGCCGGCGTGCTCTACGCCTTCTGGCGGCGGGCCGGCCGGCCGCGGGGGATCGCCGAGGTGGTCTCGGAAGCCGAGCACCTCAGCGAGGAGCCGCAGGCCGGCTAGGGACGACCCCGCTCGGCGACGGCGGCCAGGTTCTGGGCGTGCAGTTGGCGCTGGCGCGAGCTCGCGCGCCCGGCCGGCAGCACGGGGCGGGGGTCGGCGCCGGCCAGGGCCTCGAGGTAGGCGCGATCCTCGTCGAGGATGCGCCGGGCGGCCGGATCCTCGAGCGGCTCGCCGTGGCCGGGGATCACCTGCTCGGCCTGGGCCAGGCGCTCGGCCAGGCGCTCGAGCGTGGCCCGATAGGCGTCCAGGC
This sequence comes from Actinomycetota bacterium, assembly GCA_005883215.1. GTDB lineage: Bacteria > Actinomycetota > Thermoleophilia > Solirubrobacterales > Solirubrobacteraceae > AC-64. Next base: position 199,983 of record VAYS01000009.1, on the reverse strand, counting down.
CCCCGGCGCCGATCACCGGGATCTCCACCGGGGAGAGATCGCCCCGGGCACGGGCAGCGCCTGGACGGCGCCCAGCGACAGCGGGCGCGGCCGGGCCACGTAGTGCTCGGCGTCAAACGCGCGCAGCTCGCGCTGGGGCGCGCCGGGCTCGGCGCGCAGCCGCGCCGCCGTGGTCTCGGCCACCCCCAGCGCCGCGCCGGGGAAGGCCAGGGGGCCCAGCAGGTGGTCGAAGTCGGCGTGGGTGGCGAGCAGCCCCCGCACATCGAAGCCGGCCTGGCGGGCCAGCTCGCCCGCCGCCTCGAGCTCGTCGGGGTAGACGGGCGAGTCGATGGCAAAGCCCTCGTCGCCGCCGCGCACCAGCGTGCACGTGGTCTGCCACACGCGGCTGACCAGGACGACGACGTCGCGGTGGACGGCCAGCGCGCGCACGGCGGCGCCCCGTCGCCTAGGTGGCGCCGACCAGCTTGACCGCCTCGCGCAGGTTGGGCACCACCGCGGTCGGCTTGCGCTGATTTGACTCGAGCTTTTCCTTCTTGCGGTTGACCCAGATCACCGGCACGCGCGCCTTCAGGCAGGGCTCGACGTCGTGGTAGTAGCTGCTGGCCACGTGCACCCACCCCTTCTTGCCCCCGATCCGCCGGGCGCACTCGGTGAAGTGGGCGGAGTCGGGCTTGTAGGAGCGCACCTGCTGGGCGGTCACCACCAGGTCGAAGTCCATCGGCAGGTGGCGCCGGGTCTGCCCGAGCAGCTTGTCATCGATGTTGGAGAGCAGACCGACGTTGTACTTCTTGGCCGTGCGCTCGAGCGCCGGCTTGGTCTCCCGAAACGGCTTCCAGGCCGGCACCGAGTCGGGCAAAAAGCCCGACCGCGAGGGCTCCAGCGGCCACTTCAGGCGCTTGGCGATCTCCACCGCCGTGCGGCGCAGGACCTCGGCGTAGAGCTCGTAGGAGCCGGCCTGGATCTCGCGCTCGATCTCGTGAAACAGCGAGATCAGCTCGTCCTTTTCGATCGTGAACCCGTCGCGTTCGGCCTCGCGCTTGAACGCTTCGTAGATCCCGGTCTCCCAGTCGATCAGGGTGCCGTAGACGTCGAAGGTGATGAATGTGGGCTTGGCGGGAAGGGGCATCGGCCCTCGGTGGACGTGAAGCGCTCCCGCCGGGCGGGAGCGCTTTGGCCCCAATTATGAACCTTCGATTAGAGTGCGCGCCCGCTCGTGGACCTGCTCGAGTACCAGGGAAAGCAGCTCCTGCGCCGCCACGGCGTCCCCGTGCCCGAGGGCCGGCCGGCCGCCAGCGTGGACGAGGCGGTGGCGGCCGCCGAGGAGATCGGCTACCCCTGCGTGGTCAAGGCCCAGGTCCAGATCGGCGGACGGGGCAAGCTGGGAGGCATCAAGGTGGCGGCCGACCGCGAGGCGGCGCGCGAGCACGCCGACGCGATCCTGGGGATGGACATCCGCGGCCTGACCGTGCACGAGCTGTGGATCGAGCAGGCGTCGGAGATCGCCGCCGAGCATTACGCCTCGATCGTCCTCGATCGCAGCGCCCGGGCGCCGCTGGTGATGCTCTCCACCCGGGGGGGCATGGACATCGAGGAGGTGGCGGCCACCGAGCCCGAGGCGATCGCCACCCTGCACGTCGACCCGCTGCTGGGCTTCTGCGACTTCCACGCCCGCCGCCTGGCGTTCGGCGCCGGCGTGGAGGCCGACGTGGTGCGGCCGGTCGGGGCCCTGCTCGCCCGGCTCTACGAGGCCTTCGTGGCCGAGGAGGCGATGCTGGTCGAGGTCAACCCGCTGATCGTGACCGCCGGGCGCGAGGTGCGCGCCCTGGACGCCAAGGTCACCCTCGACGCCAACGCCCTGTTCCGCCATCCCGACAATGCGGCCCTGCGCGACACCGCCGCCGAGGACGAGCAGGAGCGCATGGCCCGCGAGCGCGGCCTGACCTACGTCAAGCTCGACGGCGACATCGGCATCCTGGGCAACGGCGCCGGCCTGGTGATGTCGACGCTGGACGTGGTTGCCCAGGCCGGCGGCCGGCCGGCCAACTTCCTCGACGCCGGCGGGGGCTCGAAGGCCGAGGCCATCGCCAGCGCGGTCGAGGTGATCCTGTCCGATCCCAAGGTGCGGGCGGTGCTGTTCAACATCTTCGGCGGGATCACCCGCGGCGACGAGGTGGCGCGGGGCCTGATCGAGGCGTTTCACCAGGTCCAGCCCCAGGTCCCGTTCGTGGTGCGCCTGGACGGCACCAACGACGAGGAGGGGCGCCGCCTGCTGGCCGAGGCCGAGCTGCCCAACCTGCGCACCGCCCGGACCATGAACGAGGCGGCCGAGCAGGTGGTCGAGCTGGCCGGCGAGGCCGTGGCCCCGGGCAGCCGATGAGCGTCCTCGTCGATGAGGGCACCCGCCTGTGCGTGTCGGGCATCACCGGCCGCGAGGGCAGCTTTCACGCCATGAACAATCGCCGCTACGGCACCCAGGTGGTGGCCGGGGTCACGCCGGGCAAGGGCGGGCAGGACGTCGAGGGGGTGCCGGTGTTCGACACCTTCCGCTCGGCGGTGGCCGAGACCGACGCCGACACGGCGATGATCTTCGTGCCCCCGCCGTTTGCCGCCGACTCCATCCTGGAGGCCGCCGATGCCGGCATCCAGACGATCGTGGCCATCACCGAGGGCATCCCCGCCCACGACGAGCTGCGGGTCAGCGCCCAGCTCGAGCGCACCCCCAGCGTGCGGCTGATCGGGCCCAACTGCCCGGGCGTGCTCTCGCCGGGCAAGGCCAACGTCGGCATCATCCCCGCCGCGTTCTTCTCGCCCGGCAACGTCGGCGTGGTGTCGCGGTCGGGGACGCTCACCTACCAGATCGGAAACGAGCTCGCCCAGCGTGGCTTTGGCAACTCATCGATCGTGGGTATCGGGGGCGACCCGGTGCCCGGCTCGAGCTTCATCGACATCCTCGCCCTGTTCGAGCAGGATCCCGAGACCGAGCTGATGGTGATGTCGGGCGAGATCGGCGGCGAGGCCGAGGAGCTGGCCGCCGACTACATCGCCGCCCACGTCTCCAAGCCGGTGGTGGGCTACATCGCCGGCTTCACCGCGCCCCCGGGCAAGACCATGGGTCACGCCGGCGCGATCGTGTCCGGCTCCAAGGGCACCGCCCAGGCCAAGGCCGAGGCCCTGGAGGCCCACGGGGTCCGCGTCGGGCGCACCCCCACCCAGGTGGCCGAGATCGCGGCCGACATCCTGGGCGCCGACGGCGCCTAGAGCCAAGCTGCGGCGCCGAGGTCGAGGTCGTAAGCTCCGGCCATGGCCGAGCAGATCTCCTTCGCCCGCGGCGCGCCCTCGCTGGACATCGTCGACGTCGACGGCCTGCGCGCGGCGGCGCAGGAGGCCTTCGCCGAGGACCCGGCGGGAACGACCGCCTACGGCACGGCGGTCGGCTACCCGCCCCTGCGCGAGTGGATCGCCGCCCGCCACGGCGTGGGCCCCGAGCAGGTGTTCCTCACCAACGGCTCGATGCAGGCCGACGCGTTCTTGTTCGAGCACCTGGTGCGCCCGGGCGATGAGGTGGTGGTCGAGCGACCGACCTACGACCGCACGCTGCTGTCCCTGCGCCAGCTGGGCGCCGACGTGCGCATGGTCGAGCTCCAGCCCGACGGGATCGACGTCCAGGCGCTGGCCGCCATGCTCGGCGACGGCTTGAGGCCGCGGCTGGCCCACATCATCCCCAACTTCCAGAACCCGGCCGGGTACACGCTCTCGGGCGACAAGCGCCAGCGGCTGCTCGAGCTGGCCGACCGGCACGAGTTCACGATCTTCGAGGACGACCCCTACGTGGCCCTGCGCTTTCGCGGCCAGGCCTCGCCGACCATGCTCTCGCTCGATGGCCGGGGGCGGGTGGTCTATGCCTCCTCGTTCTCAAAGACGGTGTGCCCGGGGATCCGGGTGGGCTATCTGGTGGGGCCGGCCGAAACGATCGCCGACATCGTCAAGCTCGCCACCGGCACCTACATCTCGCCCAACATGGTCGCTCAGTCGATCGTCTATCGCTTCTGCGTCTCGGGGGCGCTCGAGCGCTCGATCGAGACGGTCAGCCGCGCGCTGGCCGAGCGCGCCCAGCGGCTGGCCGAGGCGCTGCGCCGGGAGCTGCCCGAGGCGCAGTTCGTCGAGCCCGACGGCGGCTACTTCATGTGGGTCACGCTACCCGAGGGGACCGACGTGGCCGCCCTGGCCGCGGCCGCGGCCCAGCGCGGGGTGACCTTCGTCAAGGGAACCGACTTCCTCCTAGAGGGGGGCGAGAACACGCTGCGCCTGGCCTACTCGGGTGTGACGCCCGAGCAGATCGAGGAGGGTGTCGGGCGCCTGGCCCAGGCGCTGTCGTCGCTGAGCGCCGCCGCCGCCTAGCTTCCCCCGCGGCCCCCAAGCGCCCGTCGGGGCCCGACGCCGCGACGGTGGCGGTTTGACAAGCGGCCCCGCGGCGCGCTATCACCCCGCCCTCGACGGGTTGGGCCGGCGTCGCCGGGGAGCCGGGGAGTGGGAGGCACAAGCGTGCACGCAGGAGGGGCAGGGCAGGCCAGACGGCGCGTGGCGCCGGCGCTGGCCCTGCTCGCGCTCATCACCGCGCTGGCGCTCGCGCTGGCCGGGCACAGCCCGGTGCGGGCCGACAGCCAGTCGACGCCCACCGACCCGGACTTCGCGCCGTGCGAGTCCCAGACCACCACCGCCGACATCACCTCCCAGTGCAACAACAACGAGCAGTGGAACCTCTACGGCGCGCTGAGCACCTCGTGCGGCGGCCAGCCCCGCCTCAACAAGCGCGAGCTGCCCTACCCCCAGGACTCCTCCGGCGCCGACCACGGCGCCTATGACCTCAACGGCGACGGTCACTTCGACGTCCGCGACTATGCCCAGGACCCGCGGGTCAACCCATCCTGTGCCAGCGGGATGGCGCCGTTCACCAACCACCAGGAGGGGGTGACGTGGTCGTGCGTCCCCGGCGGCCAGCACCAGTACCTCAATGCGGTCCACGTCGCCGGCCAGCACACCCCCTACCTCTCGCCGGAGGACCTGATCGCCGTCTTCGGGCACTGCCAGATCGCCAACGGGCAGATCGGCACCGGCGGCTGCCCGGCGGGCGGGCGCTTTGACAACGACGGCAACGGCTACCCCAACGACGTCTCGGGGTGGAACTTCGATCGCAACACCAACGATCCCCAGACCGAGGACACCGCCTACGGCCACGCCCCGGGGCTGATCAGCGACATCGCCGGCGAGGCCAACAACGGCTATGCCGGGGTGGGCGAGTGCCGGACGTGCACGGTGGTCCCGATCAAGCAGGGGGCCGAGTGCCTCGGGCGCCCCGATCACTGGGGCGCGGCGATCCTCTACGCCGCCGACCTAGGGGTCACGACGATCAGCTCGGTGGTCGTCTCCTACGCCTACAGCTCGTTCAACCAGAAGGCGATCGACTACGCCTACGACCACGGCGTGTCGCTGGCCCTGGACTCCAACGACTTCGACTCGATGGACCACACCGACGGGATGCTGTTCAACCACGTCATCCCGGGCAACTCGCTGTCCTTCGACCAGCACGGGACCGGCCTGCAGGCCAACGCCACCACCTGGTTTCGGGCGCGCTCGAGCACCACCAGCTACGGCACCCACAACGTCTTCTCCGGCTACGGCACGAGCACCTCGGGGGCCACGCCGTTCATGGCCTCGATGCTGGGCATGGTGCAGTCGGCGGGGCTAAACGCCCGCGACCAGGGAGTCATCCCCAGCGCGCTTCGGCCCGACGAGGTCAAGCAGATCATGATGGACACGGCCTCGCCGGTGGTCCCCCAGACCCAGTCGCCGCACACCGCACGCCAGTGGCCGGGCAACCCGCTGTCCACCACCGACGCCACCCACAGCAACTGGTCGAGCCAGTACGGCTACGGGCGACCCGACATCGGCGCGGCCACCGCCGCGGTGATGGCGGGCAAGCTCCCCCCCACCGCCGAGATCGGCTCCCCCAACTGGTTCGAGTATGTCGATCCGAAGACCACCCCGTCGCTGGCCGTCTACGGCAAGCTCGCGCCCTCGCGCGTCAACTCCGGCGGCGCCGTCAGCTGGGTGCTCGAGTACGCGCTGGGCGCCGACCCGGCCGACGCCAGCTTCCACACCATCGCCAGCGGGACGGCCAAGGGTCCGCTCAACGGCAAGCTGGGCACGCTGGACCTGGGCCAGATCCCGCCCACCTTCTACGAGCACCCGCCGCTGACCACGCTTCAGCCCGACGGCTCCGAGCAGTACTCGGTCTCTCTGCGCCTGCGCGTGGTCGATGCCAACGGGCTCAAGGGCGAGGACCGTCGCTCGGTAGGGCTGCGCCACGACCCCAGCCTGGTCGACGGCGCCCCCAAGCGCTACGGGGCCGAGATCAGCGGCGCCCCCACCTACTCCGACATCGAGGGCCACCACCAGCTCGACCTGGTCTTCTCCACCTACGACGGCGACGTGCACGCGCTGCGCCCCAGCGGCAAGGAGGCCCCCGGCTTCCCGGTGCACTCCGACACGATCGCCAGCTTCGACCCCATGGCGCCGGAGAACCTCAGCGCCCCCGCCTACGCCAACCACCCCGACCTTCGCAACCAGCGCGACCCGCTCTCGGGCATCGCGGTCGGCGACCTTGGGCACAGCGGCACGCTGGACGTGGTGGCCACCGGAATGAACGGCCGGGTCTACGCCTGGGACGGCCGCGGCCGCGCGCTGCCCGGCTTCCCGCAGACCATGGACACCCCGCCCGGACAGTACGCCGTCCCCACCCCGCGCTCGCCCACGCCCCACAGCCGCGACCCGCTGCGGGGCGCGTGGGCCTCGCCGGTGCTCGCGCCGCTGCAGGGCACGGGCAAGCTCGACATCGTTATCCCGGGCTGGGACGGCATGGTCTACGCCTGGGCACCCGACGGGACGCGGCTGCCGGGCTGGCCGGTGGACATCAAGCTGCCCCAGCCCGACTTCGACCGCGACGGCGTCGATCCCGCCCGCTACATGCGCGATCCCAAGCTGATGTACCCGGTGGGCGTGGCCGATGTCCTGGGCACCGGCAAGCCGCAGGTGTTCGTCTCGAGCTTCGAGTGCTCCGGCAAGAGCGCCTCCACCCAGGACACCGCGCTGGGCCTCACCCCGGTGGGCAGCAACCCCGCCTCCAAGGCCTGGCTCTACGGGGTGTGGGCCGACGGCAACGATCACCCGGGCGGCGCCTACCTACCCCACTGGCCGGCGGCGCTCCCATCGCTGTCGTTCTGTTATGACCAGTCGATCGACTTCGTGGGCGAGAGCGTCGCGCCGCCCACCTTCGCCAACGTCGACGGCTCGGGCCTGAAGATCGTCTCCAGCGCGGTCACCGGCAACGTCGAGGCGCTCAACGCCGACGGCTCGGTCTACAAGGTCCTCGACCAGTCGTGCAAGAGCGCCAGCTGCAGCGCCTACCCGCCTTACCGCCCGGGCGACACGCACACGCTCACCCTCACCGGCCAGGGGGGCTTCGGGGACCTGCTGGGGACGGGCACCCCCCAGTACATCCAGTCGAGCACCGGGCTGGAGTCGATCCTGCTCGCCCTGGGCCAGCCGGGCCAGGCGGCGCTGCCCCAGGTCTACGAGAAGGCCTGGGACGTACGCTCGGGCGCCCTGCTGCCCAGCTTCCCCGAGCGCCAGGACGGCTTCCCGTTCTACGACGCGCCGATCACCGCCGACGTCGGCGCCGGCGGGGGAACCCGCAACGCGATCGAGGCCAACGACGACTACTTCATCCACGCCTGGGGTCCGACCGGCCTGGAGCCGCCCGACTTTCCCAAGTACACCGGTCAGTGGACCGGGTTCTCGGGCACGGTCGGGGAACCGCGGATGAACGGTCAGCTCCAGCTGGTCTACGGCACGCGCGAGGGCGAGCTCTTCCAGTGGCGGGTGTCCGGCGATCCGGCGCTCAACAACTCGTGGGGCCACTACCGCCACGACGAGCGCAACACCGGCCAATACGGGCTCGACGCGCTGCGTCCCGCCACCGTCCAGGCGCTCTCGGTCACCCGGGCCGCGGGCGCCGGGGCCGTGGCCAGCTTCATCGCCCCGGGCGACAGCGCGATGGTCGGCCGGGCCGCCGCCTACCAGGTCCGCTACTCGGACCGGCCGATAACGGCCGAGAACTTCGACTCCGCCCGCCCCGTCCCGGGCCTCGCCGCTCCCGGACCGGCCAACGCGCGCGAGCACCTGCGCCTGGCGATCCCGCCCACCGCCTCCTACCTAGCGGTGCGCGCGGTCGATCGCGCCGGCAACCTGGGGGCGATCGTGGCGGCGCCGATTCAGCGCCCGTAGCGCTCGCGTCCCAGCACCAGCTGCTCGGGCAGCGCGATCCGCGGCGGGGGCGAGGGGTCGGCCAGGACCGACACCGTCTCGGCCACCGAGCGGGTGACCGTCCGCTCCTGTCCGTCGGCGGAGACGACCACCTCGTCCTCGTCGCTGCGGGCCAGGGTTCCCTCCAGGCCGGGCTCGAGCCCCGCCAGCTTGAGGTAGCGCAGCAGATCTTCGGCCTCGTTCTCAAACCGCAGGATGCGCACCGACGCCCCCGCCTGCACGTCGGCCAGGGGCACCCCCTCCACCCGCGCCCCGGCCACGATCGGGTGCCCGTGGGGGCAGGTCTTGGCATCCCCGATCGCCCCGCGCATCCGCTCCTCGAGCACGGGGGACATCGCGTGCTCGAGCCGCTCGGCCTCCTCGTGGACCTCGTCCCACGGGATCCCCAGCACGTCGGTGAGGAAACGCTCGATCAGGCGGTGGCGGCTGACCACCTCGGCGGCATGCCGGTCGCCCGACTCGGTGAAGGCGATGGCCTTGTCGGCGTCGCGCGTGATATAGCCGTCGCGCTCCAGGCGCCCCACCATCTCGTGCACGGTGGGCGCCGACAGCTGCATCGCGCGGGCGACGTTGGCGGCGGTCATCGGCAACCTGGCCTCCTTGAGCCAGAAGATGGTCTGCAGATACTCCTCCTCGGCCGGCGTGGCCTGGTCGGTGCTCACCGTCTGATCGTATCGGCGCGGCTGCGGTGGCTACGATCGCTCCCAGCCCGATGTCGCTGGCCCTCTCCCCTCCCCTGCTCCCCCAGCTCGCGCGACCGCGTCGCGGTCTGCCCGAGGGCGGCGGCTGGTCCTATGAGCCCAAGTTCGATGGCTTTCGCGCGATCGCCTTTGTCGATAAAGACGGCGTGCGCCTGCAGTCGCGGGGGGGCAAGCCGCTCGAGCGCTACTTCCCCGAGCTGCGCTTTCCGCCCGCGCCGTGCGTGCTCGACGGCGAGATCATCATCGCCTCAGACGCGGGGCTGATGCAGTTCGACGCGCTGCAGCAGCGGATCCATCCCGCCGCCTCGCGCATCGAGCGCCTGGCCCGCGAGACGCCCGCCCGATACGTGAGCTTCGACCTGCTCGCCGAGGGCGATCGCTCGCTGCTCGAGCAGCCCTTCGCCAAGCGCCGCGCGGCGCTCGAGCGCTTCGCCGCCCGCCACGACGACACGCTCGAGCTCACGCCCTCGGTGACCGAGGCGGCCGACGCCGAGCGCTGGCTGCGCGAGGCGGAGGGCGTGATCGCCAAGGAGCTCGACGCCCCCTATCGCCCGGGTCAGCGCACGGGCATGCTCAAGATCAAGCGCGTGCGCACGATCGACTGCGTGGTCGTGGGCTGGCGTCCGGGCAAGCAGGAGGGGACGCTGGGGTCGCTGATCCTCGGGCTCTACGACGGCGACGGCGAGTTGCACGTCGTCGGTCACAGCTCGGGCTTCTCCACCCGCGAGAAGCGCGAGCTGGTGGGGCGCCTGGCGCCGTATGAGACGGGCAAGCGCGGAAGCGGCGACCCCAGCCGCTGGACCGCCGGGCGCGAGCTGGAGTTGATCGAGCTGCGACCCGAGCTGGTGGTCGAGGTGACGTTCGATCACGCCAGCGCCGGGCGCATCCGCCACGGGGCCAAGGTGCAGCGCTGGCGCGAGGACAAGCCCCCCGCGGAGTGCCGCCTGGAGCAGCTCCAGGCCTAACCCGGGCGCTTGGCCCGGCTGGGCTGGACGCGCTTGGGCTCCCCGCTGCTTGCGAAAATGCGTCGGCCCCGGGGGCAACTCGCCGCCCGCCGTGCCCTGGGAGGATGCCCCACCGTGGCCCCGGGGACCACGCCGCCGGTGCTGGTGGCGCCCGACGCGTTCAAGGGAACGCTCACCGCCGCCGAGGTGGCCGCCGCCCTGGCGGACGGTCTGATCGCGGGCGGGGCCGCGGCGGTCGAGCGCTGCCCGATGGCCGACGGGGGCGAGGGCACGCTGGCGGCGCTTGTGGACGCGCTCGGCGGAAGCACCGAGCGCGTAGCGGCCTCGAGCCCGCTGGGCGAACCGGTGGACGCCGAGCTCGGCTGGCTCTCCGACGGCACCACCGCCGTCGTCGAGGTGGCGCAGGCCAGCGGCCTGGCCCTGGTCCCCGAGGCCGATCGCGACGCCGAGGCCGCCTCCAGCACCGGCACCGGCGAGCTGATCGCAACCGCGCTGGCAAGGGGCGCCCACCAGGTGCTCGTGGCCGCGGGGGGAAGCGCCAGTACCGACGGGGGCGCCGGGGCGCTCGCGGCGCTGGCCGACGTGGGAGCCGGCCGGCGCCGGGGCGGACCGCGCATCACCGTCCTGTGTGACGTGCAGACGCCGTATGAGCTGGCGGCCAGCCGCTTCGCCGCCCAGAAGGGGGCCGATGCGCCCGCGACGCGACGGCTGTCGCGGCGCCTGGGCGCCCTGGCCCGCCGCCTGCCCCGCGACCCGACCGGCGTCCCCATGACCGGCGCCGCCGGCGGCCTGGCCGGGGGCCTGTGGGCGGCGCTGGACGCCCACCTCGTATCCGGCGCCGCGTTCGTGGCCCGGTCGGTGGGGCTCCCGGGCCGGCTCAAGCGCGCCCGCGTGGTGGTCACCGGCGAGGGGCGCCTGGATCGCAGCACGCTGGCGGGTAAAGCGGTGGCCGAGGTCGCCCGCGCCGCGCGAGCGCTCGGCGTGCCCGCCCACGCCGTGGTGGGGCGCAACCGCCTCGACCCCTTCGACGCCCGCATCCTCGACCTCCAGATCATCCTCGAGGCGGGCACGCCGGCACAGCTGGAGCGCGCCGGGCGCGAGCTCGCCGGGCGCATCTGAGCGATCCCCGGCCCGCACGGGGGTATACCCGACGGCGAAGCGAACGCGCCGCGACGTAACCCCGCGGCCCAGTTCGACTAAGAAGCCATATGGCGCGAGCGCACCGCTTTCGCTCCGGCGTCCCCGGCCGTCGCGCGGTGGTGATCGGCGCGGGCTCGTTCGGGACCGCGGTGGCGGTGCTGCTCGCGCGCGCCGGACTGCGCACCACGCTTCACGCACGGGGGGCCGAGCGCGTCGGCGAGCTGTCGGCCCGACGCGAGAACCAGGCCTACCTGCCGGGCGTCGAGCTGCCCGGCCAGCTGCGCATCGAGCGGGCGGGAAGCCCCCTGGGGCGCGCCGATCTCGTCCTGCTGGGCGTGCCCTCCCAGGGTCTGGACGAGGTCATCTCCGGCCTGCCCGCGGCCGGCCTGGGCGCCGGAGCGGCGCTGGTCTCGCTGGCCAAGGGACTGGTGCCCCCCGACGGGGTCGCCCCCACCGCCGTGCTCTCCCAGCGCTTCGGCGCCCACCGCGTGGCGTGCATCGGGGGGCCCGCCCACGCCGAGGAGATGGTCCAGGCCGGCGCGGCCCTGGTGGCCGCCTCCGCCGACGAGGAGCTGGCGCAGGCGCTGGCCGGGGTGTTCAACCGCGCGGGCGTAGTGTGCGAGATCTCCAACGACCCGACCGGCGTCGAGCTCGCCGGCGCGGCCAAGAACGTCGCCGCGCTGGCGTCGGGGGCGACCGTGGCGCAGGGACTGAACGCGGCCGGCGCCGCCGCCGGGCACATCTTCGCCGAGGTCTGGCGCCTGGCCGCCCTGCAGGGGGGGCGCCCCGAGTCGTTCATCGGGCTGGCGGGGACCGGCGACCTGGTGGCCACCGCGCTGGCCCCGCGCAGCCGCAACCGCCGTGCCGGCGAGCTGCTGGCCCAGGGCGTGCCCGCCGAGCAGATCCCCCTCCACATCGGCCAGGCGGTCGAGGCCCTGCGCTCGGTGCCGCTGCTGGCCAGCGCGCTTGCCCGGGCCGAGGTGCCGGCCCCGGTGACGGCGGGGCTAAGCGGGCTGATCTCGGGAGAGCTCCCGCTCGATGAGTGGGTGGCGCTGGTGCGCACCACCGCGCCGCCGCCCGCGCGCTGGCGCCGGGGCGCGGGCCCGTTCAGGCGCCTGGCGGCGCGCTGGCGGGCGCGCCGGGCCCCGTCCCGCCCAGCGCACGAGCCGCGCGCGGCGGCCACTGCCGTCGAAGAACACGGGCAGCTCGCGATCCGGGATCGGCGCCGGGCCCGCCGGGCGCCGGGGCAGCCCTAGCCCGGGGGCGGGGACCGCCACCGCGGGCACGGCGGTGTGAAATGTGGCCATGACCCCATACTCGGCGCCGCGGCGGGGCCGATCAAGGGGTCCTCCTCGGACCTTACGCCGTTCTTTGCAGTTCCTAACAGGGCCGAAGCGCGGCTAACAGGCAGCGCCACCTGCGATGCGCCAAGCTGCTCGCTGCCGGGGCGCCGGCTCCCGCGTCCCCGCCCGACATGACCCTCGCAGTCCCACCCCCACGCACCCCGCGGTGAGGAATCCCCTTCGCCGCGAGCCGCTCTCGCGCCCGACGGCCGCCAGCATCCGCCGGCGCATCCGCCGCCCCCAGGCCCACTGGGTGCTGCTCAGCTTCTGCCTGGTGATGATCCTGCTCCTCTTGCTGGTCCAGGGGCTGACCACCAAGACGGTGGGGGCCAGCTCCACCCCCACCGCCAAGGGCCTGGCCAATGCCCCCCTGTGTCACGGCATCAACCAGCAGACCGGACAGCCCGACTGCCGACGCCCGATCCTGCACGCCGAGGGCAACGCGCTGACCTCCGCCGAGCCCCCGCCCGGCAAGCAGATCGCGCTCACCTTCGACGACGGCCCCGATCCCACCTGGACGCCGAAGATCATGGCCGTCCTGCGCAGCTACCGCGTACCGGCCACTTTCTTCGTGGTCGGCAGCCAGGTGGCGCGCCATCCCAACCTGGTGCGCGACGAGCACCGCTACGGCTTTGAGATCGGCAATCACACCTTCACCCACGCCGACCTGGTGAGGCTCCCGCTGTGGCAGCGCAAGCTGCAGCTGCAGGCGACCGAGTCGGCGGTGGCGGGGGCGATCGGCATCCGTCCCCGTCTCATGCGCCCGCCCTACTCCTCGGTCCCCAACGCCCTGACCGACGCCCAGTACAACGCGATCCTCCCCTTGGCCCAGGATGGCTACGTGGTGACCCTGTCGGACTACGACTCCGACGACTGGGCGCGCCCCGGGGTGGGCGAGATCGTCAAGAACGTCATCGACAACGGGATCAATCAGCTCCCCGGGCGACCGGGGGGGATCGTCCTCATGCACGACGCCGGCGGCAACCGCGCTCAGACCGTGAGCGCGCTGAAGCTGGTCGTCGCGCGGCTGCAGGCCGCCGGCTACCGGTTCGTGCTCGTCTCCCAGCTCGCCGGCCTGTCGCGCCCGGAGGTCGAGCTCCCGGCCAGCGGCGGGGACAAGCTGCGGGGAAACCTGCTGCTCGGGGGGCTGCTCGTCTCGCGCATCGCCACCACGATCTTGAACATCTGCGTGGTGATCGTCGGGGCGCTGGTGGCGCTGCGCATGCTCGCGGTCCTGCTGCTGGCGCGCCGACACGTGCGCCGCCGGCGCGCCGCCGGCGCCCAGGAGCCCAACACGCCACCGGTGTCGATCATCGTCCCCGCCTTCAACGAGGAGGTGGGGATCGGACGCGCCGTGCGCTCGCTGGCCGCCAGCCGCTACCCCAACGACTTCGAGGTGGTGGTGGTCGACGACGGCTCCACCGACCGCTCGGCCCAGATCGTCGAGGAGCTGGGCGAGCCCACGGTGCGGCTCATCCGCCAGCCCAACGCGGGCAAGGCGGCGGCGCTCAACCGCGGCATCGCCGCCGCCGAGCACGAGATCCTGATCACCGTCGACGCCGACACCGTCTTCGAGGAGCAGACGCTCGAGCGCCTGGTGCAGGGCTTCTCCGAGCCCGACGTCGGCGCGGTGTCGGGAAACACCAAGGTGGGCAACCGCCGGGGGCTGCTCGGGCGCTGGCAGCACATCGAGTACGTGATGGGCTTCAACCTCGACCGACGCATGTACGAGGTGTTCAACTGCATGCCCACCGTGCCCGGGGCGATCGGCGGCTTTCGCCGCGCCGCCCTGCAGGAGATCGGCGGCGTCTCGGCCGCCACCCTGGCCGAGGACACCGACATCACGATGGACATCGGGCGCCACGGCTGGCGGGTGATCTACGTCGACGACGCCCGCGCTTGGACCGAGGCGCCCGAGACGCTGGGGCAGCTCTGGCGCCAGCGCTACCGCTGGGCGTTCGGGACGATCCAGGCGGTCTGGAAGCACAAGGGCGCCGTGCGCCATCCCGGGGAATCGAACATCGGCCGGCGCGCGCTGCCCTACCTGGCCCTGTTTCAGATCCTGCTGCCCATCCTGGCCCCGGTGATCGACCTGTTCGCCGTCTACGGCCTGCTGTTCTTGAACCCGTTCATCGTGCTCCTGTTCTGGGGGGGCTTCAACCTGTTTCAGCTCGTGCTGGCGATCTACGCCTTCCACCTCGACGGCGAGTCCATGCGCCCGTTGTGGTCGATGCCCCTGCAGCAGTTCGTCTACCGCCAGCTCATGTACCTGGTGGTGATCGAGTCGATCATCTCGGCCATGCTCGGCACGCGCCTGCGCTGGGGCCACCTCGAGCGTACGGGCAGCGTCGAGGTCGCCGGCTGACCCACACCGGGCAAGCAAAGAGGGCTTCGCCCCGGACGGGGCTTCGCCCGGGGGCCGGCTATCGCCGGCGGGCGGAGTAGCTGCTCGAGATCGAGCAGTGGTGACCGGAGGTGCCGACGAACAGCGAGCTGCTGCTCTCGTCGTAGCGCAGCTGGCCGGTGACCCGCCCGCCGCGTCGGCGGCCGCTCACGGTCAGCGTGCCCGTGGGTGTGCCTTGGCTCTCGTCCGTGGCGCCCGAGACCGAGGCCACCCGATGGGCCGAGAAGCGCCCCCCGCGCAGCCTGGTAACCGTGGCCGGAAAGGTCCCCGACGGCAGCTCGCCGCACCCCGCCGATGCCTGAAAGGTGATCGTCACCCGCCTCGCGCGCACCCGGAGGCGGATCGAGCCCCCGGGCAGCCTGCCCACGTAGCGGACGACCTTTGCCCCGACGACCGCCGGGCGCGCCGCCGCCGGGGCGCCGCTCAGGGCCGGCACGCAGGCCAGGGCCACCGCCCCCGTCAGCTTGCACCGGCTTCGTGCCACGGGCGCCAGTATCACAGCGTCCCCGGCCTCAACGCGTGGCCAGCGTGGTGACGACCGCCTCGTAGACCCCGGCGCCGTGGGACTCCTGGCAGACGCTGACGTTGTCATGGCCCGACAGCGCGTCGGCGAGCGTGGGATCGCGCTCGAGCGCGTTGGCCACCACCCAGAAGCGCGCCACGTGCGCCGCCACCGCCAGGTCCTCACGCGAGTCCCCGACCCCGATCGCCTCCGAGCGGGCATAGCCCCGCGCCCGCATGTGGACGGCCACCGCGCCGGCCTTGGACGAAGCCGCCGGGACCAGGTGATAGCCGCGCACCTGGGGCAGGTCGGCCAGCGCCGCCGAGCGACGGTGCACGACCCCGTTGTCGACCAGGCGCAGGTGGCCCAGGCTGTGCTGGGCGAGCAGGGCGTCGGCCTCGTCGGCGTCCACCAGGCCCCGGAACAGGTGCGAGACCTCGCGGTCGCGGTGCCAGGGGTCGTGGTGCTCCAGGCGCCCGGGGTAGCGCTCGAGCAGCAGGGCCGGCGCCCCCGAGTCCTCGATCTGCTGGTGGATGGTGCGCTCGCCGGGGCGAAGCTCTCCCGTCAGCCAGTGCTCCTCGCCGTCGAGGATCAGCAGCGCGCCGGCCTCGGCTACGTAGCAGCGCTGCCCGAGCAGGCGGGCGTCCTCGCCCGTCTGGGCGCGCCGGCGACCGGACACCACCACCACCTCAACCCCGGCTCGCAGGCAGGCCTCCATCGCCCGCGCCCCCAGCAGCGAGGGGCGGCCTTCGGCGTCGTGCAGCAGCGAGCCGTTGGGGCCCAGCAGCGTGCCGTCCAGATCCACGTACAGGCAGCGCATCGCCGCTTAGCTCAGCCCGTCCGCGCCTGGGCCAGCGGCGGACGCTCGAGCGCCGGGACCTCGTGGCGCTCGCCGGAGACGGCGTCGAGCAGGGCGGGCGGGGCCTCCCCGGTCAGGCGCCCCTCCCGGCGCAGACGCTCGGCGATGACCGACAGGACCGCGAAGGCCATGCGGCTAAGGGCGGGCAGCGGCTGGTGGGGGTTGTGGTGGACGCCGAGGTCGACCTGGGCCATGCCCGCCAGCCCCACCTCCCCCCACACGTCGAGCAGCATCGCGATCTCCACGCCGTAGCCGGTGGCGAAGGGGATCCGCTCGAGCAGCGCCCGGCGGGCGGCCACTTCGCCGGCCAGCGGCTGTCGCACCCCGCCCAGCTCGGGAAAGAACAGGGCCAGCGCGGGACGCGCCGCCAGGTGGTTGACCCGGCCGCCGCCCTCGGCCAGGGCCACGCCGTCCACCTCAAACGGGCGCCGATAGCAGGCCTTGACGAACGACACCTCGGGGTGGGCGATAAGCGGGCCCAGCAGGCCCCAGGCGAAGTGGGGGGAGAAGTTCTCGGTATCGGCGTCCAGGAAGCACACCAGCTCGCCCGAGAGCACCGACAGCGCGCGCCACATCGCGTCGCCCTTGCCCAGCACCGGCCCGTGCTCGGCCAGCAGCTCGGCCTCCTGGTGGACGGTCGCGCCCGCTCGCTCGGCGCGCTCGGCGGTCCCGTCGGCCGAGGCGGCGTCCACCACCACTACCTCGTCGAGGACGTCGGCCTCGCGCAACCCCACCAGCGCCGAGACCACCTCGCCCACGGTGGCGGCGCATTCGCGCGCCGCCAGGCAGACCGAGACGGTGGGCCGCGACCCGTCCGCCGACCGCCGGGCGGTGAACTCCGCGTGGTCGAAGGAGCGCTCGCGCATCCAGCGCCGCGCCCGGTCGACGGCGTCGGCGGACATGCGCCTTACCCTACGAGACCCGCGTGGCCGTCACATCTGAACGCGAGCCCTGGAAGGCCCTGCTCGAGGCGGCGAGCCGCGACGGCCGGCTCGTCGCCGAGACGCTCGAGCACGCCCGGGCCGCCGAGCTCGAGCCGCTGCCCGAGGAGCGCCTGGCGCCCGAGCTGCTGCAGGCACTGCGCGCCGCGGGCATCGACGGCCTCTACACCCACCAGGCCCAGTCGCTGGCCGCGGCCGACCGGGGCCCGACGATCGTCACCACCGGGACCGCGTCGGGGAAGTCGCTGTGCTTCAACCTGCCCACCCTGGACCTGCTGTGCCGCGACATCCGCGCCCGGGCCCTGTACCTGTACCCGACCAAGGCCCTGGCCCAGGATCAGGCGCGGGCGCTGACCGAGCTCGGCCCCCGGCGCCGGGTGCGGCCGGCGATCTACGACGGCGACACGCCGCGCCAGGCGCGCGCGTCGATCCGCCGCAAGGCCAACGTGGTGCTCACCAACCCGGACATGCTCCACGTCGGCATCCTGCCCAACCACCCCGCGTGGGGGGACCTGTTCTCCAACCTGGGCGTGGTGGTGGTCGACGAGGCCCACGTCTATCGGGGGGTGTTCGGCTCGCACGTGGCCAACGTGCTGCGCCGCCTGCGCCGGGTGGCCGCCGCCTACGGCACCGAGCCCCGCTTCCTGCTGGCGTCGGCGACGATCGCCAACCCTGCCGAGCTGGCCGAGCGCCTGACCGGCTTTGAGGAGGTGGAGGTGGTCGAGCGCGACGGCTCCCCCCGCGCCCGGCGCCGGGTGGCGATGTGGAACCCGCCGCTCAGCGACGAGGCCCTGGGCACGCGCCGCTCGGCCCTCGGCGAAGCCGCCGAGCTGCTCGCCGGGCTGGTGGCGGGCGGGGCGCGCACGATCTGCTTTCAGAAGTCCAGGCGCGGCGTGGAGCTGCTCAGCCGCCTGGTCTCCGAGCGCCTGGCGGCGAGCGACCCGGAGCTGGCCCAGCGCGTGGCCCCCTACCGCGCCGGCTACACCCCCCAGCAGCGACGCGAGCTCGAGCAGCGGCTGGTGGCCGGCGACCTGCGGGCGATCGTCACCACCGACGCGCTGGAGCTGGGGATCGACATCGGGGCCCTTGATGCCGCTTTGGTGGTCACCTTCCCCGGCACGGTGGCCAGCCTGCGCCAGATGTGGGGGCGCGCGGGCCGCCGTGGCCGCGGCCTGGCGGTCTACGTCGCCGGCGAAGACGCCCTGGACCAGTTCTTCTGCCGTCACCCCGACGAGTTCCTCGACCGGCCGGTGGAGGCGGCCATCCTCGACCATGAGAGCGAGCAGATCCACCTCGCCCACCTGCTGTGCGCCGCCCACGAGGGGCCGCTGGCGGAGGAGGACGCCGCCGTCCTGGGGCCGCGCTGGAAGGCCTACGCCGAGCAGCTCGTGGACGCCGGCGAGCTCGTTGCCCGGCGGGGGCGCCTGTGCCTGGCGGCGCCCGAGGACTACCCGGCGGCGCGCGTGTCGCTGCGCTCCTCCTCGCCCGAGAGCTACGCCATCGTCGACACCAGCTCGGGCGAGCTGCTGGGGACCACCGAGTCGGCCCGCGCCCCGCACACCGTGCACCCGGGCGCCGTGTACCTGCACCTCGGCCGCGCCTATGAGGTGGCGGCCCTGGACACCGATCGCCGGCGGGCCCTGGTCGCCCCCTTCGCGGGCGACTACTACACCCAGCCCAAGCGCGAGACCGATACCGCCATCGTGCGCCTGCTCGACCGGCGCCGGACGCTGGGGGTCTCCCTGTCGCTGGGCCAGGTCCAGGTGACCGACACCGTGCTCGGCTATCAGCGAAAGCGCGTGGCCGACCACCAGGTCATCGACTTCCAGGTGCTCGACCTGCCCTCGAGCACCTTCACCACCCAGGCGATCTGGTACGAGCTCGACGAGGAGCTGCTCGACTCGAGCCTTCCGATCGGCGCCATGCTCGGGGCCCTGCACGCCGCCGAGCACAGCCAGATCGCGGTGTTGCCCCTGCTGGCGATGTGCGATCGCTGGGACATCGGTGGGCTGTCGACCAACGCCCACCCCCAGACGGGGGGCCCGACGATCTTCATCTACGACGGCCACCCCGGCGGGATCGGGATCGCCCGGCAGGCGTTTGCCCGCTTCGAGGAGCTCACCGCCGACGCGTGCGCGCTGGTGGCCGAGTGTCCGTGCCGCGACGGCTGCCCGTCGTGCGTGCAATCGCCCAAGTGCGGCAACCTCAACGAGCCCCTGTCCAAGGCCGGCGCCCGGCGTCTGTTTGAGCGAATGCTCACAAGGGCGGGTGCACCCGCTACGCTCGCCTGATCCCGGTCTGGTTAATCTTCCGGATCTACCGGTAAGGGGGGCGCGCGGCCTGCGCGCCTGTCGCCCCTGGGGTTCGCGCGCCGCACCGGCGCCGGCAGCGGACAGCCGGGGCTAGGCAGGCCCGGCCGGGGCAGCGCGCAGCGGCTCGACGCCATGAGCGGGATCAGAACATCCAACTTCCAGCAGCGCCGCGCCGAGCGCGAGCGCCAGACCGGGGTGCCCGCGTCCGGCCGCGCGCCCACCGCCCCGGGCCGGCGCGCGCCGGCGCCGCCCCCGCCCGCCGCCCCGCCGGAGCTACCGAGCCCCGGCGCCAACGGCAACGGCCGCAACGGCGGCCCCGACGACTGGGGGCCGATCGAATGGGAGCCCGCCCCCGCCCGTCCCGGCGGTGGCCCGCGCCGTCTGCCTCGCCGCGTCGGCGCCGGTCGGGTCGGCCCGGTGCTCTTGGCCGTGCTCGCCTTCGTCGCCGCGCCGCTGGCGCTCGCCGGGCTCCTGGGCCTCTCGAGCTCGGCGCGCGGCGGAGCCGGCAGCGGACCCCCGGTGGCCCAGGGCCCGACCGGGGCGGTGGCGCTGAACGGGCCGTGGACGGTGTCCCACGATCCCGGCGACCGCGGGAGCCTGCGCGGCTGGGCGGCTGGCCGCTTCCCGGGCCGCACGGTGTGGGTGCCCAACGTTGCCAACCCGGCGCCCATCACCCGCACGGCCGGGGCCCGCAACTACGACGGCTCGGTGGCCTGGTACCGGACCGCCTTCCGCGTGGCCGGGGCCGGCACCTATGCCGTGCGCTTCGCCTCGGTCAACCACCGGGCCACGGTGTGGATGGACGGCCGCCGGCTGGGCTCGCACGCCGGCACCTACCAGCCGTTCGAGTTCCGCTTTCCCGCCGCGGCGGGCACCCACAACCTGGTGGTCAAGGTCGACTGGCGCGACCCGCTGCAGATGGCGCGCGATGGCTTTCACCGCACGTGGTTCAACTTCGGGGGCATCAATCGCGGTGTGACGATCAGGCCGATCGCCCCCAGCGAGGTGCTCTCGCCGTCGCTGAGCACGCGGCTGAGCCCCGACGGCCACCGCGCGCTGGTGACCCTCTCGGTGGGGGTGCGAAACCACGTCCGCGCGCGCCCGATCCTGCTCGCCGGGACCTTGGCCCACGGCGACAAGCGAATCAAGCTGCCCTTCGCCACCCGCAGCTTCGCCGCCCGCGGCACCGCCGTGCTGCGCAGCACGGTCTCGATCTCAGACCCCGCGCTGTGGTCGCCGTCGCACCCCAACCTCTATGACCTCCAGCTGGGGGTGGCGGGCGAGAGCGGATACCGCGCCCGGGTGGGCCTGCGCCAGCTCACCTGGTCGGGCGGTCGGATCTTCCTCAACGGCCGACCCCTTGCCCTCCACGGAGCGTCGATCGAAGAGGACGTGCGCGGGCGCGGCGACGCGCTCACCGGCGCCGACCAGGACGCGATCGTCAACGGCCTCAAGTCGATCGGCGCCAACGCCACGCGCTCCCAGCATCCGCTCGACGACCAGCTGCTGGCGCGCCTGGACGCGGCGGGGATCCTCGTCTGGCAGGGCATCGGCCCGGTCGACGCGCCCGGCAACTGGTCCTCGCAGGGCCCGAGATTGACCCGCCTGGCCGAGGACCGGGCGCGCGCCACCGTGCGCGAGGAGCGCCTGCACCCCTCGGTGATCGCCTGGAACCTGGCCAACGAGATCGCCAACAACGGCCACAGCGGCGGCCAGGTCGGCTACGTCAACACGCTCGCGCGTCAGTTGCACGCCAGCGATCCCGGTCGGCTGGTGGCCCTCGACGTGTGGGGTCAGCGCCCGCCCCGCGTCGCCGGACCCATCTACCGGGGCGTCGACGCGATCGGGGCGACCGACTACGTGGGCTGGTATGAGGACACGTTCGCGCCCGCCGGCACCGTCCAGCGCGACATCCGGGCGCGCGTCGAGCATCTGCGGCGGGTGTTCGCCGGCCGGGTGCTGATCGTCTCGGAGTTCGGCGCCGAGGCCAACTACCTCAACCGGCGCGGCGCGCCGGGCGGCATCGGCTTCCAGGCGCGGCTGCTCCGGCTGCACATCCGCACCTACCGCCAGCTCTCCGATCTCAGCGGCATGCTGGTCTGGAATCTGCGCGACTTCGCGGTGACCCCCAGCTTCGCCGGCGGCTCGATCCACCGCCAGGTGCCCGGCATCCGCCTGCTCAAGGGCCTCAACCAGAAGGGGCTCTACGACTACGACGGCCGCCCCAAGCCGGCGGTGGGCGCCGTGCGCCGGGCGTTCGCCGGCCTGCCCGCGGGCTGACCGCCGCCGGCGCTAGCGCGCCGAGCGCGAGAGCCGGCGATGGGTCACCGGGATGCCGAACCGGCGCTCGGCCTCCTCGAGCTCGTCTTCGCGGTAGTCGCGCTCGCCCTCGGGGTGGCTGAAGATGACGATGCGGTCCGCGGCAAACAGCGCGAGGTTGTCTTCGAGGGCCTGGAGCGGGGCGCTCTCGCCCGAGTCGCCTTGGGCCGGAATCCCCTCCTCGCGCAGCCGCTTCACCGTCTGGCGCTGGGTGGACTGCGCGTGCTCGATCGCCTCGTCGACGTCCGAAGCCCAGAAGCGCAGGGGCGAATGGGTCAAGGCGGGCGAGACGACCATCACCTCGGCGTCGCTGACATCCTCGCCGACCGCGTCGCGCACGTCCGGCGCGGACACCGGCTCGCTGGCCAGGATCAAGATCTTCATAGCCGCCCGCTTACCCGCAGGCGAGCGGGCAAAACGGCGCCCGGGCGGCGGCGAACGGGGCTAGGAACGGCGCGACGGGGGCCGCTTTCGCGCGGTCCGGGCGCCGTTGGGGCGCTTGGAGTTGCTGGAGCGCGAGGAGCCGGCGGAGCCCCGCCGCGGCGGGGGCCGGTTGCCCCGGGCGGCCGCCTCCAGGTCAAGCGCCTCCTCCAGGACCTGCTCCTCGACGCCGAGCTCGCGGGCGACCTCGCGCAGGGTGCGACCGGTGGCGGCCGCATTCTGGACGACCTCGCCGGCACGGTCATAGCCGATGTGAGGGTTGAGCGCCGTGGCCAGGGCGAGGGTCGCCTCGGCGCTGCGGGCACACCCTTCGCGGTTGGCCTCGATGCCGTCGACGCAGCGCTCGGCGAACAGCGTGGCCCCCGCGGTGAGCAGGCGGATCGACTCCAGCAGGTTGCGCGCGATCAGCGGGATCCGCACGTTGAGCTCGAAGTTGCCCTGCAGCCCGCCGATGGTGATGGCGGCGTCGTTTCCGATCACCTGGGCGCCGACCTGAAGCACGACCTCGCACATGACCGGGTTGACCTTGCCCGGCATGATCGAGGAGCCCTTCTGCAGCTCGGGCAAAAACAGCTCCCCGAGCCCCGCCCGGGGCCCCGAGCCCATCCAGGCGATGTCGTTGGCGATCTTGCTCAGCGAGACGGCCACCACCTTCAGGGCGCCCGAGAGCTCGACCAGCGCGTCGCGGTTGCTGTTGGCCTCGAACGGGTCCTCGGGCGGGCGGGGGGTCAGCCCGGTCTCGGCCCGCAGGCGCCCCCGCACCCGCTGGGCGAATCTGGGGTGGGTGTTGAGCCCCGTGCCGGTGGCCGTACCGCCCAGCGGGATCTGGGCCACGTGCTCCAGGGCCGAGTCCACGCGCGCGCGGCCCAGGCGCACCTGGGCGGCGTAACCGGCGAACTCCTGCCCCAGGGTGACCGGCACGGCGTCCATCAGGTGGGTGCGCCCCGACTTGACGATTGCGTCGAACCGGCGTGCCTTGGCCGCCAGCGAGCGCTCGAGGCGCCTGAGCGCGGGCAGCAGGCCGTTGGTGGCGCCTTCCATTGCGGCCAGGTGCACCGCGGAGGGAAAGACGTCGTTTGACGACTGACCACGGTTTACGTGGTCGTTGGGGTGGACGCCCGAACCGGCCAGCGCGGCGATCACCTCGTTGGTGTTGGTGTTGGTCGAGGTGCCCGAGCCGGTCTGAAAGACATCGATCGGGAACTGGTCGTCGTGGCGCCCGGCGGCGATCTCGGCGGCCGCTCTGCTGATGCGCCGCGCCCGGCCGCGGTCGAGCTCGCCGAGCTCGGCGTTGACCTCGGCCGCCGCGCCCTTGATCCGCGCCAGCCAGTGGATCACCGACCGCGGCACGCGCTCGCCCGAGACGGGAAAGTTCTCCACCGCCTTGCTGGTCTCCTTGCCCCACAGGGCCTTGGTCCGGGCCACCGGCTCGCTCCTCCTGTCGGCGTGAACGCGTTCTGAACGCTAGCTCAGCCGCCCCGGCGCCGGACGCACGCCGCGGACGCTGAAGGCGGCGAGCTCGCGGGCCAGCCCCACCGGATCGTCGTGGGCGAGGAGGAAGCCCGCGCCCGAGAGCACGCGCAGCTCGGCGTGGGGGAGCAGGTCGAGCGCCTCCTCGGCCGAGTCGACGGGATGCCACTCATCCTCGTCGGCCCACAGCAGCAGGACGTCCCCGTCGATGCGGGGGTAGGCGTCGAGGAGATGGCTTTGAGCTCCCCGCGGCCAGGCGCGGGCGAACCTCGACCACGAGCGCGCCAACTCGGCGTTTCCCCCCACGTCGGCGAAGGCGTGGCGCACCAGGTCGCGCGCGGTGGACGTCCCGCGGGCGCTCAGGCGCCCGGCCAGCAGGTCGGGGCGAAAGGCGGCCCGCGCGAGGTGGGAGAGGGCGCGATCGATCACCGGCAGTCGCGCCGGCCAGGCCGCCGCGCGCAGGCCCGAGCGCATCCAGGGCCGCTCGGGACGGCGATGCATGCGGTTGGGCAGCAACACGATCCGCGGCGGCCGCAGGCGACCGCTGATCACCGCCTGCACGAGGATCTCCGCCCCCATCCCGTGGCCGCCGATCAGCGGACGCGGGCCCAGGGCCTCGGCGCTGAAGCCGGACATGACCTCGGCCATCCAGTCGAGGGTGTAGGGGTGGTGGGCCCGGTGCTCGGAGTCCCCGTGCAGCGGCAGGTCGGGGAGCACCACCCGGAAGCGGTCGGCGAGGTGCTCGACCACCGGCTCGAACTCCTTGTGGGAGAGGTAGGCCGAGTGAAGCAGCGCGATCACCGGCCCGGCGCCGGCCTCGCGGTAGGCCACGCGGGCGCCGTCGTGGTGGTGGTAAAGGCGCAGCCTCATTCGTCCGGGCGCAGCCTCATTCGTCCGGGCGCAGCCTCATTCGTCCCGCGGCCCGGTCATCCGTAGAGCCGGCCCGCCTGCCGGCCCCGCCCGAACGCCGCCACGGCCGCGGCCCGGGCCCCGGGCAGCGCCGCGTCCTGCTCGACCCGACGGATCAGCTCGGCGTGGATGCCATTGGTATGGCTCCCGCCCCGCTCGACGGCGCCCACCAGATAGCCCAGCCTCAGGGCGGCGTCGGCGTGGGCCAAGGCGCGCGTGCGCAGCCCGTCGGCCACCCCGGTGAGGACCGATCCGACGCTCTGCAGGTCCGCGTCGGCGCGGGCCCGGGACACGCACTCCGACAGCGCGACGCCGCCGGCGAGCCGAACCCGAGCCGGGGCGCCGCCCAGGGCGGCGGCGATCGTTTCGGGGCGCGCGGTGCACGCCGCCGGGGGCGGCCGGGTCGACTCCCGGCACCCGGCGGCCGGAGCCGCAAGGGCGGCGATCGCCATCAGCGCGCGCGCTCCTCGGCGGCCCATGGCGGGATCGTAGAGTCCGGGGCGAGCCCACCGAGCCCACCGAGCCCGGCGGCGGCGGTCAGGCGGGGAGGCCAGCCTTGCCGGGAAGCGCCACGACCCGGGAGGCCAGCGATTGCAGGTACAGCGCCTCGATGGCGTCCGGGGGACAGGGGCGCGCGAACAGATTGCCCTGGCCCTGCGTACAGCCGTGCTCGAGCAGGAAACGCAGCTCGTCCTCGTGCTCGATGCCTTCCGCGTGCGGCTCCATGCCGAGGTTGCGGGCGAGCTGGACGACCGTCTGGACCATCACTGGTCCTTGCGGGGTACGGGTGATGTCGGCGATGAAGCTGCGGTCGATCTTGAGCACGTCGGCGGGGAGGGTGCGCAGCCGCGACAGGGATGAGAGACCCACGCCGAAGTCGTCGATCGCCAGCCGGAAGCCGCGTTGGGTGATGTCCCGGAGCAGGGCATAGGTGCGTTCGGGGTCGCGCAGGGCGCTGGATTCGGTGATCTCGACGAGCAGGCGCTCGGGGCCGACGTCGGCGGTGGCAAGGATGGCGAGCATGGTGGGCACGAGCTCGGGTTGCCACAGCTGACGCGGAGAGAGATTGAAGGCCACCTCCAGATCGAGCTGGCGCTCCTCCCAGATTCTGGCCTGGCGCGCGACCTCGTGCAGGACCCATTCGCCGATGGGCTCGATCAGCCCGGTCTGCTCGGCGACGTCGATGAACTCGCCGGGGGCCACCACGCCGTCGCGCTCGGGGTCATCCCAGCGCAGCAGCGCCTCGACCCCGGTGATCTCGCGGGTGTGGAGGTTGACCGTCGGCTGGTAGTAGAGGAGGAAGTCCTCGCGATCAACCGCCTGGCGGAGTCGGGTGATCAGGGACAGCCGGCGACGGGCGTCGGGGTGCTCGACATCGAAGTGCAGGATGCTGCCCTGCCCGGCGGCGCGGGCGGTGGACAGAGCTTGCTGGGCTTGCGCGAGCAGCCGCTCGCTGGTGCCGGTTGGGTCGCCGACCCGCTCCTCGGCCAGAAGAATGCTGATGCCGATGCTCGCGCCCAGGTAGATCGGGCGCCCGTTGGCCTGCAACGGCTCGGCCAGCGCCGCCTGCAGCGAGCGGGCGACCTCCTCGGCCGTCTGCCGGGTGTCCAGCCAGGGTCCGACGGGGGGGCGCGTGCCGCGCGAGGGGTGGAGGTCGGCGAGCAGGATCAGGAACTCGTCGGCCGAGCGACGGGCGATGAGCTCGGCGCCGGCGGCGGCGGCGGTGCGGGCGAGTCGACTCGCCGCCTGGCGCAGGAGATCGTCCCCCACGGAGGGACCCAACGTCTCGTTGGCCAGCGCGAAGCCTTCTAGGTCGACGGCCAGAACCGCGAGCGCGCCCCCCACGCGCTGGTGGCGGGTGACCACGAGGCGCAGCCGCTCGGTGAAGGTGGCGTTGTTGGCCAGCCCGGTGAGCTTGTCGTAGTCGCGGTGCTGGAGGTCTTGGCGAAGCAGCGCCTGGGCGAAAACCCAGACCGAGAACAGCAGCGCCGCGGGGATCACGAACAGCCACGGATGCTGTACGAGTCCGCCCGGGTCGACGCCGATGGTCAGGGCGGCGAGCAGGACGAACAGAAACGCCATCCCGGCGCGGATCGCGTTGTGCGAGAAGCGCGCCACGAGCGACACCACCGAGATGGCCAGCCAGGGCAGCGCCGGGCTGTGCGCTCCGCCGCTGATCCCGATGCCGATCGCCAACGGGACCTGGGTGAACAGCCAGCCGCCGACCGCCCAGTACTCGGGGCGCCGTCGGCGCTCGAGGCCGCGATAGAGATAGCTGGAGACGATCGCTGCGACCCCGATCGGGATGAGCGGCCAGAGCCCGTACTTGGGCGCCGAGGCGAGGGCCACCACGGTGATGAGGACGAACATCGCCGCCCGGGCACCCCGGACCAGGCGGACACTCCCGATGAGCCGCTCACGGTCAAGCTCGGTCGGGCACAGCCAGTTGGACGTGGCCGCCATTGAGAGCCTTGTCGGCACCGCCGGCGCCTCCGGTTGGGCTGGCGCCAATTTGCGGACGTTTGGGCGGCCAACCTGCGCGAACCCGCCGCGGGGACCCCGTCTGGCCGCTAACCGGTTTTTCGGCGCCGGCCCCTGAACCACAGGCCATCCTGAGCGCCGAAATGCCCCCCGCGGCCCCCGCCGCCGGCCGACTGGGGGCCTTCACGATCCGGCTAGAACATTTGTCCACCGGTATCGAGTACGCACTAGTCCGCGCCGACTACTACGACTAGGGGACGTCGGCTCACACATTGTCCGCGCGCGCACAAGGAAGGAGCCGCAGATCCGCGTAGGAGCCCAGGTCCAGTCGCCGCCGCTTCAGCGCTGGGATCTGCCGGCCAGCGCGATCCCCGAGCGCTGGTACAACGCGCTCCCTGACCTGCCTCGGCTTCCGGACCCGTTCATCGATCCGGCGACCGGCGAGCCGGTGAGCGACGAATACCAGCGCCGGCTCGCGCCGGCGGCGCTGCTGGCCCAGGATCGCTCCCTGGAGCGCTGGGTGAGCATCCCCGACCAGGTCGCCGGCCTCTACCGCATATGGCGTCCCACGCCGCTGTACCGGGCGAGGGCGCTCGAGCGCGAGCTCGACACCCCGGCCGAGATCTACTTCAAGTACGAGGGACAGTCGCCGTCGGGAAGCCACAAGCTCAACTCCGCGCTGGCTCAGGCGTACTACGCAAAGCAGGAGGGCGTAGGGCGTCTGGTGACCGACACCGGCGCCGGGCAGTGGGGCTCGGCGCTCGCGCTCGCCGGCGCGCTGATCGGGATCGAGGTCACCGTCTACATGGTGCGGGCCTCCTACCACCACAAGCCCGGGCGGCGTCACCTGATGGAGACCTACGGCGCCACCGTCCTGCCCAGCCCGGGCACGACCACCGCCGCCGGCCGATCCTTCCTCTCCCAGGACCCCGAGCACCCGGGCTCGGAGGCCACCGCGGTCACCGAGGCCCTGGAGGTGGTGCGCTCGGACCCCGACGCCCGCTTCTCGATGGGCGCGTTTGCCAACCACGTCCTGCTGCACCAGACGGTGATCGGCCTCGAAGCCCGCGAGCAGCTGGCGCTCGCCGGCGCCTCCGACGTCGACTACCTGGTCGCGTCGGTGGGGTGCGGGTCAAACCTGGGCGGCCTGATGCTGCCGTGGATGGCAGACAAGCTGCGCGGAGCGCAGATCACGATGCTCGGCGTCGAGCCGACCGCCTGTCCCACGCTCACGCAGGGCGAGTACCGGTGGGACTACGCCGACGCGATGGGGCAGGGCCCGTCGACGCGGACCTACACGCTGGGCCACGAGTTCGTGCCCCCGCCCATCCACGCCGGGGGCCTTCGCTACCACGGCGCCGCGCCGCTGGTCGGCCTGCTGCGGCACGAGGGCATCCTGGACGCGATCGCCTACCGCCAGACGGAGGTGTTCTCGGCCGGGGCCCTGTTTGCGCGGCTGACCGGGCTGGTCCCCGCCCCGGAGACCGCGCACGCGATCCGGGCCGTGATCGACATCGCTCGCCGGTGCCGGGAGCAGAGCCGCAAGGCGACGATCCTCTTCTCCTACTCGGGCCACGGGCTGCTCGACCTGGGCGCCTACGGTCGCTTCAACTCCGGCGAGCTGCAAGACGTCGAGTCGCTGGAGCAATCCACCGATTCGCCAAGGCCACCCGCCTTTCAGGAGGTAAGCGCATGAGGTCCTACCCGCTGCTCATCGACGGACAAGTACGCGACGGCCAAGGCTGGAACTACGTGGTGCGCGCCTCGGCGCTGATCGCCGACCCGATGGGCGCGTTCGGCCTCAAGCGCGCCTTGGAGCTCGGCGAGCGCGATCCCGGGGAGGCGCCCGAGGAAGTGATCGGGCGCTGCGCGTTCGGCGATCGCCGGGACAGCGCCGAGGCGCTGGAGGCCGCGGCGCGCGCGTTTCCGGAGTACTCGCGCACGCCGATGAGCACGCGGCGCGAGATCGCCGCCGACTTCGGACAGGCTGTGTGCGAGCGGGCCGAGGACCTGATCGAGATCCTGATCGCCGAGGGACACCCCAGGCGCGTCGCCGAGTGGGAGCTGCGCGGCGTGATCGACGGTACCTGCCCCGAGACGATGGACTGGTACTTCTCCCAGCTGCGCCAGCACATCGATCAGGGCAAGCGTCAGCTCATTCTCCAGCGCAAGCCCGACGGCGTGGTGTGCCTGAACCCGCCCCAGAACGCCGCCGGGTCCAACTCGGCCCTGGCGGTCGGCGCGCTGCTGTCGGGCAACACGCTCGTGGTCAAGGCGCCCCGCTCGACCCCTCTGTCGGTGATGTTCCTCTACCACGAGATCGTCGCGCCGATCCTCGACGCGCACGGGGCGCCCCCCGGCACGTTGAACATCATCTCCGGCGACACCAAGGAGATCCTGCGCCAGTGGACCGAGAGTCCCCTGGTCAACGACGTCATGTTCTTTGGCGACAGCGCCGTCGGGTTAAAGGTGGGCAAGGACCTGGTGACCAACGGCAAGAAGGCGATCCTCGAGCTGTCGGGCAACGACGGCATCGTGATCTGGGACGACGCCGACCTGGACGCGGCCGCGGTGGCGATGTGCGAGTGCTTCTACGGCTCAAGCCAGGTGTGCATGGTCCCCAAGTACGCCGTGGCCCACCCGGCGATCGCCGATGAGCTGATCGAGCGCGTGCTGGGGCGGATGGAGGACATCCGTCCCGGCATGCCCGAGGACCCCGACGTCGTCCTCTCCCCGGTGCTGAAGGCCGACCGCTATTTCGACTGCCTCGCCGAAGCACGTCAGGGGGGCGTGGACATCCTGTGCGGCGGAGAGCGCGTCGACGTCGAGGGCAATCGCTCCACCGAGGGCTTCTTCCTGGAGCCGACGCTCCTGCGCGTGGACGGCATGACCGAAGCCCGCACGCTCACCTGCGTGCGCGAGGAGACGTTCTTTCCCCTGCTCCCGGTGATCGTCCCCGCCCCCGACGAGGTCGAGGGGCTGCTGGATCGCGTGATCGCGTTCCTGAACGCCAACGAGTACGGGCTGAGAAACTCGCTGTGGGCGAAGGACCCGGCCGTGGTCGACCGCTTCGTCACCGAGGTGAGCAACGCCGGTCTGCTCAAGGTCAACGAGTCGCACATCGCGTTCGCTCCCGTGCTGGCGACCCACGGTGGCACCGGGCGCACCGGCGGCCCTTACGGGGAGATGAACTACCCCCCGCTGCGCACATCGCACCTCCAGGGCGCCGCCGTCGTTCCCGCCGGGACCTACAGCGAGCAAGATCTGATCGACGCGATAGGCCTTCCCCAGCGCACTGTGGGCTAGGTCCGCTCGGTGGGCGCCGCGCCCGCGCCGGCGCGCACCGGCGCCAACGCCGATACTGCGATCCCGGTGCCGCCGACCTCCCGCGCGGGCGTCCATCCTCGAACATCCCGCACGCGGGGAGTGCTCGTCGTGTGCTCGATCGCCGCGTTCATGGCGTTCCTTGACGCCACGATCGTCAACATCGCCTTCCCCAGCATCCACCGGTCCTTTCCCCACGTCGCCACCTCCTGGCTGTCGTGGGTGCTCAACGGCTACAACATCGTCTTCGCGGCGCTGCTGGTACCCGCCGGACAGATCGCCGACCTGGTGGGTCGGCGGCGGGTGTTCATGGTCGGGCTGGCGATGTTCACCGCGGCCTCGGCGGCGTGCGCCGGGGCCGGGTCATCCGAGCTTCTCATAGCGCTGCGAGCAGTCCAGGCCGCGGGCGCTGCCCTGGTGGTCCCAGCCGCGCTGGCGCTGGTGCTGGGAGAGCTCCCCGCCCACCGTCGGATCGCCGGAGTCACCCTGCTGTCGGCGTCCGCCGCGGTGGCGGCCGCCGTGGGCCCCCCGCTGGGTGGCGTCCTGGTGCGCGCCTCGAGCTGGCGGCTCGTGTTCCTGGTCAACCTCCCCCTCGGCGCGGCGGCCTGGCTCGTCGGCCGCCGCGCCCTGCGCGAGCAGCGCGACCCCGAGCACGGCGAGGTGCCGGACATCCCCACGGTGGTGCTGCTGACCATCGCCGTGGGCCTGCTCGCCCTAGGGGTCACCCAGGGGCCCGACTGGGGCTGGGACGACCCCCGGATCCTGGGCAGCTTCGCCGCCGCCGTCGGCCTGCTCGCGCTGGTCGCCGCCCGCCCACGGGGGCGCGAATACGGGACCGAGCGCCTGTTCCTGCGTCTTCGCTCGGTCAGGACGGCAAACCTGGCGGTGGTCGTCTTTGCCGCGGCCTTCTACGCCAAGATCCTCACCGACGTCCTCTTTCTCACCTCCGTGTGGGGCTACTCCGTGCTCGAGGCGGGTGCTGCCATCACCCCCGGCCCGCTGTTCACCGTGCTGCTGGCGGCCCCCGCCGCGCGCCTGGCCAGGCGTCGCGGCCTCGGGCCAACCAGCGGCCTAGGAGCCATCGTCTACGCATGCGGCTGCGCGTGGTATGCGCTCCGAGCCGGCACCAGCGCCCACTACGCGGCCGACTGGCTTCCCGGAACCGTGCTCACCGGAGCGGGCATCGCGCTGGCGTTTCCCACCCTCACCGCGGCGGCGGTCTACGCCCTCCCCGGCCGGCTCTATGGCACGGGCTCGGCGGTCAACTCCACCGCCCGCCAGCTCGGGGGCGTTCTGGGCATCGCCGGCGCGGTGGCGATCGTCGGCCATGCCGGCACGGTCGGCCCGCACCACGTCTTCGTCGCCGCGTGGTACTACGAGGCGATCGCCGCCGGGCTGACCGCGCTCGGGGCGCTCTGGCTGGCGCGCGTAGAGCGCGCAGAAGGGCGCGGCGGCCCGCGCGCGACGGCACCCGCATAGGCGGGTCACACGCCGATCGCCCCTGGCCCGCCCGGGGAGGGACCGGGAGGCTGCACCGACCCTGGCGCCCGGGCAAGCCAAAGGTCTGCAAAGTCGAGGGCCGGCAGGGCGGTTGGCCCCGGTCGGCCGATGTTCGGGCCGATGACGCCCACCAGCCCAGGCGGTCCCCGGGCGAGCGCGCGCCGGGCCGAGACCAACGCACTGGAACGGGAGCTGCGCGCCCAGGTTGGCGCCGGCACGGGCCCCGAGGACCCGATCTCCCGGGCGATGGAGATCGTGGGCGACCGGTGGTCGCTGCTGATCGTGCGCGAGATCGTCGCCGGGCATCGCCGCTTCGGCGAACTCCATCGCCATCTGGGAATCGCCAAGACCGTGCTCAGCGCCCGGCTCAAGGCGCTGGTCGCGCGCGAGATCCTGCAGCCGCGGCCCTATCACCGCGAGGCCTCGGGCCGCGACTGGCACGAGTACCGGCTCACCCAGGCGGGCATCGACCTCTACCCGATCCTGATCGCGCTCCAGCGCTGGGCCAACACGCACCTGTCCGATGAGTAACCGCGGTGCTCGCAGGACGCCGGGGGCCTGGGTCTAGTGTCGGCCCGGGCGCCACGGAGGGCGCTCAGCGCGGTGGTGACCAACGGGGCCCAGACCACGGTCGCCTTTTGCGGGCACTGCGGCGCTCGCCCGCGTGCCCGCCCGGGCTTGGCCGCGCCCTCGCGCGTGTGCTCCGCGTGCGAGCTGGGACTGATCCTGCGCGCGGCGCCGGCGGCGGCGCCGGCGGCGCGCGAGGCGTTCCTGGTGATCGGCGCCGGCCGGGAGATCGGCGCGGTCTCTGACCGCGCCGAGCGGCTGCTCGGCGTCGGTGAGGCCGAGGCGGTCAACCGCGACCTGGCCGAGTTCCTGGCCCCCGACGCCGAACGGCCCGCCGACTGGGCGCGGCTGGTGGAGGCGATCCCCCGCCTGGCCACGGGCGCGGCGCCGCTGCCCGCCCTGCTCGTGCGCTGCACCCACGCCCCGGGGCGGCCCCTGCGGGCGCGCCTGGGAGCCTGCGGGCCGCCGCCCGCCGCGCTCCTGGTCCTGGACGATCGCGACTGATCCTCGCCGTCCGTCGGCGCGCCGGAGGGGTCTCCTGCCCATGCAGCGAAATGCCCGATTTGCAGGGATGCTTGCCCTCCTTGCCCAAACCCCGCCCAGCCTCCATACATCCTGCCATGAGCGTGGTGCGCACCAACGCCGCCGCCGGCATGCTCGGCGTGAGCCCGAACACGCTGCGCAGCTGGGAGCGCCGGTTTGGCTTTCCCCGCCCGCGGCGCACCCCGGGGGGTCACCGTCAGTTCGACCTGGCCGAGATCGAGGCCCTGCGCGAGGCCTTCGAGCAGACGCACAACATCTCCTCGGCGGTCTCCATCGCCCGCGAGCGCGGCGAGGGTCCCGCGTCGCCGGTGCGTCTGCGCTCGGCGTTCTCGCGCTTTGACGAGCCGCGCTGTGACCGCGTGCTCGAGGAGAGCCTGGCCGTGCGCTCGGTGGAGCGCACCGTCGAGGAAGTGCTGCTGCCGACCGTCTCCTCCCTGGGCGGCTCCGAGGCCGAGACGGGTCCCGAGTACGGGTTCGCCTGGCGCTATGCCACCGGCTGGCTGGCGGCGATCCAGCGGGCGGCGCCCCCCGCCCATCGCGACCCGGGGATCCTGATCTTCGACGCCAGCGAGGCGGGGGACCTCGACGCCCTCTACGTCCAGGCGCTCGAGCTGTGCCTGCGGCGGGCCGGCCTGCGCACGCTGGCCCTCGCGGTGGCCCTGTCGCCCGAGCGCCTGGCCCGGGCGCTGCGCGCGCTGGACCCGGCCGCCGTCGTGCTCGGCGGGCGGCGGGCGAGCATGGACGCCCTGGCCCGCGTGGTGTTCGCCGCCCGGCACCGCGGAGAGAGCGTGCGGGTCCTGGACTACCGCGGGGCGCTGCCCGAGGCGAGCGGCAGCACCGTGACCCGCATCGGCCCCGGGGCGATGCAGGCGCGCGACGCGCTGCTGGCCGCCCTGGACGAGCGCCCGGCCGCCAGCACGGGCGCCTCGGCCACCGGCTGAGCGACGCCCCACTGCGTGTCCGGCCCGGGCGCTAGCGTCGGCGTCGGTGTCACTCCCGGTCGGCGACCACCTCGCCCACCGCGCGCTGGAGTCCCTGCTGCGCGCCCAGAGCAGCCTGCGCCGGGCGCTGACCGCCGGCCTGGAGCGCGAGGGGCTCTCGGGCCCTGGCTTCGAGGTGCTGGTGATCCTGGCCACCGCCGGCGGCGAGCTCGAGCTGCGCACCCTGCGCCGCCGGCTGGGCACCTCCAAGGCCAACCTGACCGAGATCGTCTCCACCCTGGCCGCCCGCGGGCTCGTCGAGCGCCGGCGTCTGGTCCGCGATCGGCGCGCCGCAGCAGTGCTGCTGACAGCAGCCGGTGCGGCCACCGTGCAGCGGGTGTTCCCCGAGCACACCCAGCGCGTGGCCAGCGCCTTCGCCGCGCTCGACGAGTCCGAGAAGCTCTCCCTGGCCCGGATTTGTCGCAAGCTGGCGGCCTGAGCAAAGCGCCGACGAGCCCGGGCGCCGTCAGGCGCCCCTATCCCAAAACCTAGAATCGGCGCCGGTGCCCCACCGTCCCGTCGACCCCCAGCTGGCGCTGCCCGAGCTCGAGCTCGAGGTGCTGGCCCGCTGGCGCGAGCGCGACGTGTTCGCCGAGTCGCTGCGCCGCCGCGCCGACGCCGAGCCGTGGGTGTTCTACGAGGGGCCGCCGACCGCCAACGGGCCGCCGGGCTCGCACCACGTGCTGGCGCGGGTGTTCAAGGACATCTACCCGCGCTACAAGACCATGCGCGGTCACCGGGTCGAGCGCAAGGGGGGGTGGGACTGCCACGGCCTGCCGGTCGAGATCGCAGTCGAGCAGGAGCTGGGGATCACCTCCAAGGACCAGATCGAGGCCTACGGGATCGCCGCGTTCAACGCCCGCTGCCGGGAGTCGGTGTTCGCCTACGTGGAGGAGTGGAAGCGGCTGACCGAGCGCATCGGCTTCTGGATCGACCTCGACGACGCCTACCGCACGCTGGATGAGAGCTACATCGAGTCGGTCTGGTGGGCGCTGCGCCAGATCTATGACAAGGGCCTGCTCTACGAGGGCCACAAGGTCGTCCCCTACTGCCCCCGGTGCGGGACGGCGCTGTCCTCCCACGAGGTGGCGCTGGGCTACCGCGACGTCACCGACCCCTCGATCTATGTGCGCCTGCCCGTGCGCGGTGGGGCCGGACCGCTGGCCGCCGACTCGGAGCTGCTGGTGTGGACCACCACGCCGTGGACGCTGGTCTCCAACGCGGCGGTGGCCGTCGACCCGGAGATGACCTACGTGCGCGCCCGCCCGCCCGGCGGAGGGGCCGAGCTGGTGGTGGCCGAGGCGCGATCCGAGGCGGTGCTGGGCGAGGGCGCCGAGGTGCTCGACCGCTTCGCGGGGGCCGAGCTGGTCGGCGCCCGCTATGAGCCCCCGTTCGACTTCATCGGCGCCGAGGCCTATGGCGAACGCGGGCACACCGTGCTGGCGGCCGACTTCGTCTCGGCCGAGGAGGGCACGGGCCTGGTGCACACGGCCATCGCCTTCGGCGAGGACGACTACCGCCTGGGCGAGCAGTACGGGCTCGAGGTGGTCAACCCGGTGCGCGCCGACGGCACCTACGACGAGCGCATCGGGCCGTTCGCCGGGCGGTTTGTCAAGGACGCCGACCCCGACCTGGTCGAGGACCTGCGCGCGCGCGGGCGGCTGTGGCGCGCGGAGGCCTACGAGCACTCCTATCCCCACTGCTGGCGCTGCGGCACCCCGCTGCTCTACTACGCCAAGCCCTCGTGGTACATCGCCACCTCGCGCCTGCGCGACCGCCTGCTGGCCGCCAACGAGACCGTGAGCTGGCACCCCGAGCACATCAAGCACGGGCGCTTCGGCGAGTGGCTGCGGGGCAACGTCGACTGGGCGCTCTCGCGCGAGCGCTACTGGGGGACTCCGCTGCCGATCTGGCGGTGTCCGGCCGGGCACGTGCACTGCGTGGGGTCGTTCTCCGAGCTGGCCGAGCTCTCGGGTCGCGAGCTGTCCGACCACCACCGCCCGTTCGTCGACGACGTCGGCTTTGCCTGCCCCGAGTGCGGCGAGCGCATGGAGCGCGCGCTCGAGGTCATCGACGTGTGGTTCGACTCCGGGGCCATGCCCTTCGCCCAGTACCACGCGCCGTTTCAGGGCGAGGAACGCTTCGCGACGCAGTTCCCCGCCGACTTCGTCTGCGAGGCGCTCGATCAGACGCGCGGCTGGTTCTACTCGCTGCTGGCGGTATCCACCCTGCTCTATGACCGCGCGCCCTATCGCAACGTCGTGTGCCTGGGCCTGATCCTCGACGCCGAGGGACAGAAGATGTCCAAGTCGCGCGGCAACATCGTCGTGCCCGGAGACGTGATCGACCGCTACGGCGCCGACGCCCTCCGCTGGTACTTCTTCACCTCCAAGGCGCCGTGGGACGGGTACCGCTTCTCGGTCGAGTCGGTGGGCGAGGGGGTGCGCCTGTTCCTGCGCCAGCTGTGGAGCACATACGGCTTCTACGTGCTCTACGCCAACGCCAACGCGATCGAGGCGGAAGGGGGCACACCCCCGAGCTCGCCTTCTGCGGGACGGGGGCCGGGGGCGGGGGCGGAGGACGCAGCGGCGGGGCTGCTCGACCGGTGGGCGCGCTCGCGCCTGTCGGCGACGGTGGAGACGGTGCGCTCGCGGCTGGACGCCTACGACGCGACGTCGGCGGGGCGGGCGATCGCCGGGTTCGTCGATGAGCTGTCCAACTGGTACGTGCGCCGCTCGCGCCGGCGCTTCTGGGACGGCGACCCGGCGGCGTTCGCCACCCTGCACCACTGCCTGGTGTCGGTCAGCCGGCTGCTGGCGCCGTTTACGCCGTTCATGTCCGACGAGATCTATGACAATCTCGACGGCTCGGAGCCCAGCGTGCACCTGTGCGACTTCCCCGCCCCCGAGGCCGACGCGCACGATCGCGAGCTCGAGCGGGCGATGGCGGTATCCCGCGAGACGGTCCGCCTGGGCCTGGCCGCCCGCAGCCAGGCCAAGGTCAAGCTGCGCCAGCCGCTGCGCGCCGGGGTGGTGGTCGCCACCGGCTCCGAGCGCGAGGCGATCGAGCGCCTGAGCTCGATCGTGGCCGGGGAGCTCAACGTCAAGGAGCTGCGCTTCGTGGCCGGGGCCGAGGAACTCGGGCGTTACGAGGTGCGGCCCAACTATCGCTCGCTCGGCCCCCGGTTTGGCAAGTCGATGCCCCGGGTGGCCGACGCGGTGGCGGCGCTAGACGCGGGCGCGGTGGCCGAGGCGATGGGAGCCGGACGCCCGGTCGGCCTGTCCGTCGACGGGCGCGAGCACGAGCTGTCGGCGCAGGACCTGCAGCTGGTGCTGGCGCCGCCGGAGGGCTATGCGGTCGAGCGCGAGGGGTCCCACGCGGTGGCGCTGGAGCTCGAGCTCGACCCGGCGCTCGAGCGCGAGGGCCTGGCGCGCGAGGTAGTGCACGCGGTGCAGAGCGCGCGCAAGGCCGCCGGTCTGGCCGTGGAGGACCGCATCGTCCTTGACTTGGGCGGCGACGCGGAGCTCGTGGCGGCGGCGCGCGATCACCAGGCCTACGTGGCCGGGGAGACGCTGGCCGTGGAGCTTTCGTTCAACGGCGGGGGCACGGAGCCGGAATCCACCGTCATCGACGGGCGCGAGCTACTGATCGGGCTGCGCCGCGCCTGAGGCCGAGCCGGGCGCCGGGGGCCTGGGCTGATCGCCGCGATCACCGCGATCACGGCGGGGCTCGAGCTCGTAGTGCATGGTCTGGTAGCGCATCAGCCGGTGGCTGAGGGGGACCAGGACCGCCTGCAGGACGCGGTGGCGCCGGGCCAGGGCCCGGGCGGCGAGCCGGGCGTCGGCGTCGGCGCCTTCCAGCAGCCTGGCCTGCGCCGGGATCGCTGGCCCGGTCGGCCTGCCGCGCAGGGTCGCGGGCGCCACCTCGACCTGGGGGTTGGCGCGCAGTCGTTTGGTCTTCCAGGCCTTGTCATAGGAGCGAAAGAACGCGCGATCGCCGTCGAAGGCGATGCTCACCGGGGTGGCGACGGCCGATCCGTCGCGCTTGTAGGTCGTGAGGAGGATCGTCTTGGCGCCCCTCAGCGGCTCGAGCGGGCCGGGCATGTTCAGCCCTCGGCCTCGCGCGAGCGCGCTTCGGCCACCGCCGCCGCCGTGCCCCCGGTCCACGGATCGCCATGGCCGTAGTAGAGCGTCTGGGCGTCGATCGCCGCGATCCGCTCGAGCGACGCGCGGGCCCGCTGCATGGAGTTGCTGAACGCGGGAGGCGGCAGGATCGGGCCGGGGCGGCCGGTGACCGTGTTCCAGCCGCACAGCGCGTCGCCGGCGAACAGGGCGCCTTCGGCCGCCACGTGCAGCACGCAGTGACCGGGCGAGTGGCCGGGGGTGTGGATCGCCCGCGGGTGGCCGGGCACATCGAGCTCGGCGCCGTCGACGAAGCTTTCGACGCGGGACACCTTGGGAGGCCGGGCGCCGCCGTTGCGGACGATGTGGAAGATCACCTTGCGCCCGGTGCGGTGGCGCATGGCCCCCAATACGCTTCCCTCGGTCTTGGGCGCCTTGCCCGTCGTCGCCTGGGGCACCTCGGCTTGGTGGGCAAAGACCGGCGTGCCGCGCTGGTCCTGGAGGGCCTGGGCAAAGCCGACGTGGTCGATGTGGGCGTGGGTGAGCACGACCGCCTCGACGTCGTCGATCGTGCGCCCGATCTGCTGCAGGGCCTCCTCCAGTTGGGGTCGGTAGCCCGGACAGCCCGTGTCGACAATCGTCACCCGACCATCCTCCTCGAGGAGGTACCAGTTGACGATCTCGGTCCCCGCGCGGTGGATCAAGTCCCGGCGGTGCTCGGAGGTCCCGGCGGTGCTCGGCGGGGGCTAGGCCAGCGCCGGCTGGAGCTCGGCCTCGAGCTTCTTCTTGGGGTAGGCCCCGATCACCTTCTTGACCGCCTCCCCGTCGCGAAACAGGATCAGGGTAGGAATCGACAGGACGTCGAAGTTGACCGCGGTCTGCTGGTTCTCGTCCACGTTGAGCTTGACGATCTTGAGCTCTTGGCGCTCGTCGGCGAGCTCCTCCAGCACGGGCGCCACGACCCGGCAGGGCCCGCACCAGGGCGCCCAGAAATCGACCAGCACGGGGGCCTCGGACTCGATCACCTCGGCCTGGAAGTTGCTGTCGGTCACTTCGGCGATGCGGCCTGCCATGTGGGCTCCTTTGTGCGGACGGGGCGGGGTCCGTCAGTCACTATACAAAATATAGTAGCGGCCTAGCCGCGGACGAAGGCGACCAGGTGGGGGGACACATAGACCTCGAGCAGCGCCGCCACCACCAGGGCGGGCACCGCCAGGCCCACGGTTACGAGGGTGGCGGCCAAGAGCTCGTCCCAGCGTCCCCGGCGGCTGGCCATGATCCACGCGGCCAGCGGCAGGAACAGCGCGGTCAGCTCCAGCAGGGCGTGGGGGGCCAGCGCCACCAGCAGCCGGGCCGGCGAGATGTGCAGATGGGCGGCCACCGTGCTCGCCGATGCCCCCAGCACGTAGGCCTGGGTGCTCAGCGAGAACAGGGTGGCGCCGGCCACGAAGGCGATCGCCAGCGGTCCCGCGCGGTCGTGGATCACCCGCCACGCGCCCCGCTTCTCCTGGGCCACCAGGGGCAGCGAGCTGCCGGCGATGAACCCCGCCACGCAGGCCATGGCGTGCAGGGCGAGCACGAGCGAGTTGCGCCAGAGCACCGAGGCCACATCGGACCACGTCCCCGAGCGGGTGGCTCCCCGCGCCAGCGGGGAGGGATCGGGGGTGGACACCGATGCCACCGCCCACACCCCGACGAGCAGCACCAAGGCCACGGTCAGGCCGCCCGCCGCCCAGCGGCCCAGGGCGGGCCCGGGATCGCGGTTCCAGCCGGCCAGCGCCAAGCGGGTCCGATCCCAACCCTGGACCAGCGCCATATGCTGGGCATCCATGGCCGGGACATCGGCAGGAGCGCGGCGGCCGCCCAGCCGACGGCCCGGGCACCGACGAATGGCCGGGGCGGGCCCTCCCGCCACGCCAGGCGGTCCGTTTGATGCCCGCGAGCGTTAAGACTCGCGTGATCTCGTGGCCATCTCTGCCCCGTGCGGCGCGGATCGTCGCCGGCGTGACCCTAGCCCTCGGGCTGGCAGCCGGCGTCCCGAGCGACGGATTAGGCGCCGCGCGCCTGAGCTGTCGCTCGTCGGGACGCACGGTATTCGCCCGGCACGGGGTCAGAGCCTTCTTCGTGACGCGCTACTACCGCGTCGCGGAGGGACGCGCGGCCTATGAGGACACCTACGTGTGCAGTCCAACGCTGCGCCGCCCCCGCCTGATCGACCACGGGCAGCCGTACGTGGTGACGCGGCGCTATGGCCTTCGCATCGTCGGCCGCCGGCTGGGGTTCGTCTTTCACATCGAAGGCTTCGCCAACGGCTCGGAGACCGACGTGGGGTGGATCGACCTGCGCACGGCGACGGTCCGCGTCGGGCTGATCAATGCCGGCGAGGGGGGCGACCCCGGCCAGCCGCAGATCCCCGACGGCGCCGTGGGCTATGCGATCGCCCCGGACGGATCGATCGCCGTGATCGGCGGCGGGGGTGGAACCGGCAGCGGGCAGCAAGTCGGCCTGCTGGCCCAGCGAGGACCCAGGCTGGCCAAGGCCAGGGTCGTCTACCGGGCCCTCCACGGCGGCCTGGTATACCGCTCGATCAGCATCGACCGCAGCGCGATCACGTGGCGCACGACCAGCGGCCAGCGCCAGTCGGTCCCCCGCTGAGCAGCTAGCGGCCGGCCGGCTCGCGCTCGCTGGCCGGGTCGGCTTCGGGCCCCGGCGGGGCCTTGGCGCGCGGGTGTCCCTCGAATCGGTGCGAGCGGCCGAAGCGCAGTTGGGGCACCAGCCACATCGCCTCGACGGCGATGTGCCAGGACATCTTGCTCGTGCCCACGCGGCGGTTGCGAAACACGATCGGGACCTCGACTACGTCGAAGCCCATGAGCAGCGTGCGGTAGGTGAGCTCGACCTGAAAGGCATAGCCCTGGGAGCGCACGGTGGGCAGATCGATGGACTCCAGCACCTCGCGCCGGAAGCACTTGAAGCCGCCGGTCAGGTCCTTGATCGGGATGCTCAGGACCCAGCGCGCGTAGGTGGAGCCCCCCTGGCTGATGAAGCGGCGCAGCGGCCCCCAGTCGCTGACCCCGCCACCGGGCACGTACCGCGAGCCCAGCGCAAGGTCGGCGCCGGCGTGCACGGCGTCGAGCAGGCGGGCCAGGTCGCCCGGGTCGTGGGAGAAGTCGGCGTCCATCTCCATCACGTAGCCCGCGCCGTGGGCCAGCGCGTGGGCGAAGCCGGCTAGGTAGGCGGGACCCAGGCCTTGGCGCTCGGTGCGGTGAAGCACGCACACCTCGGCCAGGCGCTCGGCCAGCCGGTCGGCCAGCTCCCCGGTCCCGTCGGGAGAGGTGTCGTCGACCACCAGGATCCGGAATCCCTCGGGGGCGGCGCTCGCCAGCACCTGGTGGGCGGCGGTCACGATCGGCTCGAGGTTCTCGGCCTCGTTGTAGGTGGGGAGGATGAGCCAAGCGGGACCGCTCAACAGGCGGCGTACCCTAGTGCCCGCGTGCCCCCGACCCCCAAGCCCCCGGCGCCGCCAAATCCCTCCAACGGGGCGATCGCTGCGGCGTTCGAGGAGCTGGGCGACCTCTACGAGCTCGACGGGGCGATCATCCACCGCGTGGTCGCCTACCGCAGCGCCGCCCGCGCGGTGCGCGACGCGCCGGTGTCGGTGGCCGCGCTGGCCCGCGAGGGCCGGGCCACCGAGCTGTCGGGCATAGGCGAGACGCTGCAGCAGAAGATCGTCGAGCTCGCCGACACGGGCACCCTCGCCGCCGCCGAGAAGCTGCGCTCGAGGTTTCCCCCTGGCCTGATCGATCTCACCCGGTTGCCCGGCATGGGCCCCAAGCGCGCGCGCCGCCTCTTCGACGAGCTCGGCCTGGCCTCGCTGGAGGCGCTGCGCGAGGCGGCCGCGGCGCAACGGCTGCGCGGCCTACGCGGGTTCGGAGCCAAGTTCGAGGAGACGGTTCTGGCCGCGCTGGACGCCGGCGTGGCCGAACGCACGGCGCCCCGGTTCCTGCTGCACCGCGCCCTGGGCCAGGCCGAGCGCCTAGTCGAGGGCCTGGTGGCGGCCGGGGGGCCCGAGGTGCGCGTCGAGGTCGCCGGCTCGGCGCGCCGGATGGCCGACAGCGTCAAGGATCTCGACATCGTCGCCGCCGGGGCCGATCCGGCGCTGCTCACCTCGGCGCTGGCCGAGCTCGACGTAGTCGAGAGCTGCGAGCGTACCGGTGACGCCGGCGCCCGGGCGCGGGCCCATACCGGGCTGGCCATCGACTTTCGCGTGGTCGAGCATGACCAGTTCGGCAACCTGCTCCAGCACCTGACCGGCTCCAAGGAGCACAACATGGCGCTGCGCGAGGCCGCCGTGCGCCGTGGTCTTCACGTCTCCGAGTACGGCGTGCTCGAGGACGCTAGCGGCGAGACCCACCGGTGCTCGGTCGAGGAGGAGGTCTACCGCCTGCTCGGCCTGGCCTACATCGAGCCCGAGCTGCGCGAGAACCGCGGCGAGCTGGAGGCCGCCGCGCTGGACGGCCCCGGGGCGCTGCCCGAGCTCGTGCGGGCGGAGCACCTGCGCGGCGACCTGCACTGCCATACCGTCGCCTCCGATGGGCGCAACACGATCGAACAGATGGCGCTCGCCGCGCGCGAGCGCGGGTACGAGTATCTGGCGATCACCGACCACTCGGCCAGCCACGGCTTCGGTAACGACGTCTCCCCCGACGAGCTGCGGCGCCAGATCGAGCGCGTGACCGAGGCCAACGCCGCGATCGAGGGCATCGAGCTGCTGGCCGGGAGCGAGGTCAACATCATGCCCGACGGGGGCCTCGACTACGACGACGACCTGCTCGCCGAGTTGGACTGGGTTATCGCCAGCGTCCACACCGCGTTTGGCATGGACGAGCGCGAGATGACCGACCGCATCATCACCGCGCTAGAGCACCCGTTGGTCGACGCGCTCGGGCACCCGACCGGGCGACTGATCGAGCGGCGGGTGCCCTACGCGGTGGCACTCGACGAGGTGATCGACGCAGCGGCGCGCACCGGGACGATGATCGAGATCAACTCCAACCCCGACCGCCGCGACCTCGCAGAGGGGCCTGCCCGGGC
The DNA here is from genome assembly GCA_005883215.1 of Actinomycetota bacterium. Taxonomy (GTDB): domain Bacteria; phylum Actinomycetota; class Thermoleophilia; order Solirubrobacterales; family Solirubrobacteraceae; genus AC-64. The sequence continues at coordinate 156,685 of VAYS01000009.1, read as the reverse complement.
GGCCGCCCACGCCGGCGTCCCGATCCTGATCAACTCCGACGCGCACGGGACCAACACGCTGAGCGTCGTGCGCTGGGGGGTGGCCACCGCCCGGCGCGCATGGTTGTCGGCCGCCAACGTCGCCAACACGCTGCCCTACCAGCGCTTTGCCGCGCTGCGCAAGCGCGCGGGCAAGGGCTAACCGAGCAGCGCCGGCAGCAACCGCTCGGCCACCACCGCGTCCACGGCGGCGCGCCGGAAGGGCGACAGCAGCTCGGCGGCCCGCTCGGGGTAGGCGGGGCGCGGCTCGTCGAGCGCGACGCGCAGGGCGGGGCCGAGCTGTTCGGAGACCAGCTGGGGATCGAGCTCCCAGGCGAGCTCCAGCGCGGGGTAGGGGCCCGGGGCCGGGGTGCTCACCAGCACGCAGCCGTCGGCGAGCGCCTCGAGCTGGGCCGCACCGTAGTCCTCGCGGCGGGGTGCGGTCACGAACACCCGCGCGCGGCGCAGGAGCGCGCGGTACTGGTCGCGGGGCAAAGAGCCCACCGCCCGGATGCCCGCCGTGGCCGGATCGGCCCCGACGAGCTCGGCCACGCGGGCCGGGGCCAGACCGGCCACCACCAGCTCCTCGCCGGGGCGGCGGGCCAGCTCCCAGGCGCCCAGCACCCGCTCGAGCCCCTTCTTGACCGGGTCGGCGGCGTAGGTCAGCGCGGCAATGTCGCGCGCCGCGGGCGGACCCGAGGGCTCGACCGGGATCGGCACCACCACCGCGGGCTCGTCCGCCAGCCCCGACTCGGTCAGCGCCGCCTCGGTCGCGGGCACGAGCAGCGGCGCCGCGCGCAGCCGCCGGCGTTCGGCCGGACGCTGCCAGATCCCATGGCGCCCGGGCCGATTGGCCGCCGCGGTGGCATCGAAGCGGACCGCGCCCGGGCGCGGCCACAGCAGCGCGGCGGTCACGGTCGAATACAGCAGGGCGCGTGGGTTCTGGGCGGCCAGCGCGCGGCGCGCCGCGCGGCGCGCGGCGCGGGCCCAGGCCAGATCGGTCAAGGCGAACGTGCGTCGGTCGCGCCGGGGCTCGGCGGCCGCCAGCGCGACCCGGGCCCCGCCCCGCTCGAGCGAGGCCTTCAGATCGGCGTCGGCGGCGCGCAGCCCGGCGGTCGAGCCCAGCGAGACGAGGAGAAGGTCGGGATCGGCGCGCCCGCCGCGCGCGGTGAGGTGGGCCGCGGCGGCCGCCGGGGCGGGCACCGGCTCAGCGGGCGGCGCCGTTTAGCTGCTGGGGCCGGAAGGCGCGAAAGCCGGTCGCCCGCACCAGCTTGATCGGGCGCAGCGGTGAGGTGCGCTCGACGAAGAACTGCGCCCCATCGCGCTCCTCGATCGCGGCCACCGCCGCCTCCTGACGGCGCCAGTACAGCGCCCAGATGACCGGGAACCCGGCGGCGATGCCGGGCACCTGGGGCGCGAGCAGGCCGGCGGCGCCGGCGCCGATCGTGAGCAGGAGCAGCGGCCACAGGCGGTTGAGCAAAAGCGCGGCCGGCCGCTGCTCGGGCAGCGTGTTGGACGCCTTGGCCGTCGCCAGCAGGCGGGCGATGGGCGGGTTTACCTCGGCCCGGCGACCGAGGAGCAGCCCGATCGCCGTGGCCACGAGCCACCAACCCACCGACACCACCGCGGCCTGGGTATCCGAGCGAGCCCCGGCGCCCGCCACCGCGATTGCGCCCAGGACGGTGGCCGAGCCGGCGTTGAGCAGCACGGTGGTCTTCAGGAAGTCGACGAACCGCACGAGGGCTCAGTCGAGCAGCGCGTCGAGCAGGCGCCGCACGCCCTCGGGGCCGTCCACGAGCAGGTCGGCCTCCTGCTGCAGCGATGGCGGCGTCTCCTCCGAGCGCACCCCGATGCACACCGCCGTGGCCAGCCGTCCCTCCTCGCGCAGCCCGCGCAGCCCGCGGAAGGCGTCCACGTCGGTGGTGTCATCCCCCACGTAAAGGGCGGCGTCGACGTCGGCGGCCCCCACCAGCGTGGCCACGCCGCGACCCTTGTCGGGCGGCAGCGGCGGGCGCACCTCGAGCACCTTGCGTCCCCAGTGGACGTTTAGATCGGCCTCCTGGGCCCGTTCGGCGAGCTCCTCGACCAGTCTGCGCGCCGCCTCCTCGTCGGGGGCGCCACGCCAGTGAAACGCGGCGATCACACCCTTGTCCTCCCGGCGCACGCGGACCCGGTCGTGCTCGCGGCTCCACACCCGATCGACGAACTCGCGCACCTGGCGCCCCCCGGCCTCGATCTCGGGGTCGAGCTGGGCCTCGGTGCTCCCCGGCCGGAGGATCTCCCCCCCGTGGTTGCCGAGATAGGCGATCGAGCCGATCGACACCATCTGGCGGGCCTCGGCGGCGCGACGGCCGCTCACGCAGGCCACCAGCGCGTAGGCGCGGGCGAGCGCGATCAGCTTCAGACGGGTGGCCTCGGGAACGCTGGCATCGGTGGCGTGGCGGACGATCGGGGCCAGCGTTCCGTCCACATCGAGCAGGATCGCGGCGCGGCCCGGGTCGGCACGCAGGGGTGCCAATACCCCTTCCAGCGTGGCGGCAGCGGACACGGACCGTAGTATGGCGCGCATGCCGCTCGGCCGACCGTTAACGCTCGGCTTGATCGGCACCGCCGCCGGGCTGTTCAGCGGGCTGTTCGGGGTAAGCTGCCCGCGCGCGCCATCTCGCTGCTGTTCGCCGCCCTGCTGGTCGGCGTGGCGGTCGACCTGGTGGTGCGGTGATCGCCGAGGCGCTGGCCGTCGGGGTGGCGGCGGGGGTGGTCGCCGGCCTGCTCGGAGTAGGCGGAGGCATCCTGTTCGTCCCGGGCCTGACCCTGGTGCTCAGCCTGCACCAGGTCGACGCCGAGGCGACCTCGCTGGTGGCGATCATCCCGGTGGCTGCGGTGGGAGCCTGGCGCCAACATCGCTACGGCAACGTCCGCCTGGGCGACGGGGTCGTCATCGGCGCGCTGTCGGTGGCGGGGGCGGTCGCCGGCGCCGAGCTCGCCGACCTGCTGCCCGAGGACGTCCTGCGCGCCGGTTTTGCCGCCTTGATGGTCGCGGTGGCGGCCCAACTCGTGCGTCGTGCATGGCGCCAGCCAGCCAAGGAGGAGCGCTCGCCCGGCGAGTAGACTGTCCCAATGGGATTTCTTGAGAATCCCCTCCACCTGGCGTTGCTGCTGGTGATCGTGCTGCTCGTGTTCGGCGCCCGGCGCCTGCCCGAGCTGGGACGGTCCCTGGGTGAGGGCATGCGCGGGTTCAAGGACGCCATCAGCGGCGAGTCCAAGGAGGAGCGCGCCCGCCTGGAGGGCCGGTCCGCCGACGAGACCCAGGCCGCCGCCGCGCCGTCCGAGCCCGCCAAGGCACCGGCGTCGGCCCCCCCGCCTCCCGCCCCCTCCCAGCCTCCGGCCGCGCCCCCCACCCGTCGGTAGCCCGGGGCCGACGGCCCAGCCGCCCCTCCGGCGACCGCCGACGGCGCCTTCGCCACCAAGCCCGGGCAGCTAGCCTGCGTCCGGGATGCATCCGCTGCTGCGAATCCTGCCCGGGGCACTGGTGAGCATCTTCGGCGTCGGCGCGCCGGCGGCGCCCCCGGCGGGCGCTAGCGCCCGGGCCAGCGCCGCGGGCGACTGGCCCACGTTTCAGGCCAACGACGCCCGGACCGGGGTGGCCCCCGGCGCTCGCTCCTTCCACGCCCTGCACCGCCGCTTTGCCCGCCGCCTCGACGGACAGGTCTACGGCCAGCCCCTGATCGCGGGCGGCCGCGTCTACGTGGCCACCGAAAACAACAGCGTCTATGCCTTCACCACCGCGGGGGCCCAGGTGTTTCGCCATCACTTCGGGCGCCCGGTGCCCAAGAGCGATCTGCCCTGCGGAAACATCGATCCCACCGGGATCACCGGCACGCCGGCGATCTCCGGCAACCGCCTCTACGCCGTGACCTTCAGCGGCCACCGTCACGTGCTCGTCGCGGTGGACACCAACACCGGCGCCGTGCGGATGCAAAAGCGCCTCGATCCTCCCAACCCGATCGTCCAGCAGGAGCGCGGGGCGCTGCTGGTCTTCCACGGCCGCGTCTACGTGCCCTACGGCGGCCTGGACGGAGACTGCGGGCCCTACCGCGGCTACATCGTCTCCGTGACCACCCGCGGGGGCGCCCGGCGCACGTTCCGCACCCCCTCGGGCCAGGCCGGCATCTGGTCTCCCGGCGGCGAAAGCGAGCAGGCCGGCTCCATCCTGACCACCACCGGCAACGGAAACGGCCCCGGGTTCGGCCTGCAAAACGCGGTCGTGCGGCTGTCGCCCACGCTGTCTCGGCGGGGCTTCTGGGCGCCGGCCGACTGGTCCACCCTGTCGGGCTCGGACACCGACGTGGGCTCGATCTCGCCGATCGGGCTCCCCGGCGGGCGGGTGTTTCAGAGCGGAAAGAACGGCGTCGGCTACGTGATCGGCCGGCGGATGGGCGGAATCGGACGCCAGCAGTTCAGCCGCCACATCTGCGGATCGGCGTTCGGGGCTCCGGCGCTGGCCGGCTCGACGCTGCTCGTGCCCTGCGCCGGCAGCCTGGTCGCGCTGCGGCTGTCCGGGAGTCGCTTCTCGGTGGCATGGAGCGACGAGGGCAACGCCGGCACACCGGTGGTGGCGGGGGACAGCGTCCTCTACATCAGCGACAAGTCCAGCCTGCGCGTGGTCGGCCTGGCCAATGGCGCCGCGCGGGCGAGCGCGGACGTGGGCGGAGGCGAGAACTCATTTCCCTCGCCGGCGGTCAGCGGCGACCTGGTGGTCGCTCCCAGCGGCGACTCGATCGTCGGCTACGGCGCCTAGCTAGAGGTCCGGCCGCGGGTAGTAGTGCTCGGCCCCACTGGCGCGCACGTCTTTGAGCCAGTCGCCCTCGTAGTACTCGGTCGGTCCCTGGAGAGGATCCTCGAGCGACCAGGCTTGACGCTTGTAGGTCCAGTTGCCCGGATCGAGACGATGGGCCGCCCGGAAGTGCTCGCGCGCGGCGTCGACGTCCCCCTCGGCGCGTAGATGGACGCCGAGCTCGAAGTGGGCGGCGGCCTCGGAGAGCTCGGGCGGGCGCGGACGCGAGCGCTCGACTACCTCGTCGGGGGAGAGCGCATAGGGCGACTCGCCGCCGCGCCGTGCCCAGTCGCGCAGGGCGGCGCCGTAGCGCTCGGGATCGACCCTGATCTTGGCCGCCTCGGCCAGCGTCTCGAGCAGCAGCGGCGGGGCGTCCTGGGGCACGCCGTGCTCGGCGAGCATGTCGCGCAGAACGCTGGTGCCGGGGTGGGCGATCTCGGGGGGCCGCACCAGCGTGCCCTGCTCGTCGATCCACACGCCCATGGGGACGTTGTTGATGCCCAGCAGCTCGTCGAGCCGGTGCGTGGCGTCGATCAACGAGGGATGCCGCGGGTTGGCGGCATCGATGAACGGTCCGGCGGCCTCGGCTCCGCCACTGTCGAGCGCGACGGTGAGGACCTCGACGCCCTGGGGTACCAGCTCCTCGCGCAGTTCCTGCCACACGGGCAGGTCAAAGCGGCAGCCTCACCACGAGGCCCAGGCGACCATCACCACGCGCGTCCCCCGAAGCGAGCCAAGCGAGAACGGCCGTCCGTGGCGGTCGGGCAGCTCGAGCTCGGGCATCTGCGCCGACAGCAGCGCCCGCCCCCCCGACTCGGGGCCGAGCGCCCATAGCGCGCGAGGAGCGTCGTGGACCAGCGCCATGCCCAGGGGCTCGGCCAGCAGTGCGGCCGGCACCGGACCCTCCTCGGGCGCACCGGGCAGGGGCACGCAGCGGTCGGCCTTGCAGGCGCCCTCCGGCTTGATCTCCCAGCCCGTGTGCTCGGCGAAGGCGCCGGGGTCGATCTCGGGTGCGGTGAGGATCACGGGTCAGACGCTACCCCTTCCGGTATTGGCGCGCGGCGGACGGACGTGGTACCCCTTTGGGGGTGGAAACGCACGCGGGCACGGGTGGACAACGGGCGGGCGCCCCGGTCCGCCGACGGGCTGCCCCCGAGCCGCCGCCCCGCAAGTCGTGGGTCAAGCGCGTGATCCTGGCTGCTCTGATCGCCCTGGCCAGCGTCAACGTGTGGACGGGCAGCCCGCTGCTGGCGGTGTGGATCGGCTCCAAAGTCCAGCGCACCAGCACCTCGCTGAGCATGGGCGCGGTGTTCTCGGTGATCGCCGCGCTGGTGATCTTCGAGATCGCGTTGATCGCGGCGCTGGGACGCCTGGGCGCGGCCTACGAGCGTGCGGCCGGCCGCGCGCCGCGCCGCCCGGAGCGGGCGAGCTGGATGCGCAGCATGCGCGACGAGCGCCCTACGCACTCCACCGAGCGCCGGGGCCTGGGGGCCATGGAGCGGATCATGGTCATCAGCGTGGTGCTCGCCGTGGTGGCGTTCGAAGGGTGGTTCTTCCTGCTCTCGGGTTCCTCGATCGGCCACGGCTAGTCGCCGGCGGCGCCGACCGGCGATGTGGCGGACGCCCCCGCGGGGCCGGCGACGTAGGCACCAAGCTATGTGACACGATTTCGTGTAATATTCCCTCCGTCCGATGCACCTCTACGCGGGAGGACCGCCGTGCGACGTTTGACGATGGGCACCCTGGGACGCGTCGGCGTCGCGGCGACCGCTGCCCTGGCGCTGGCGCTGGCGCTCGCCCCGGCGGCCGTGGCCGCGGGCCCCCCGCCGGCCAAGGGGGCGCGTCTGGGGGACATCGTTTGGGGCACCGGCGTAGCGGCCCTCCTCACCCTCCTGGCCGTGTGGGCCGGGGTGGTGCACCGCCGTCGCGGCCTGCCCGCGCTGCAGCGCCTGGGGGCCTTCTCGGCGCGCGTCTCCGGGCTGCCCAGCTGGGCCGCCGTGCCCGCCGGAGTAGCGGGAGGGGCGCTGCTCCTAGCGGTGTTCGGCTTTTACTGGGACGTGGCCAAGCACATCGACACCGGGCGCGATCCCAGCCCGTTCGGAACCCCAGCGCACTATCCGATCCTGGCTGGCCTGGCCGGGATCGCCCTGGCCGGCTATCTGTCGATCATCATGGGCGCCCCGCGCAGCGCGACCTCCCTGCGCATCACGCGCGATTGGCACGTCTCGTTGGGCGGCGGGTTGATCTTCTTGTGCGGGGCGTTTGCCCTGTCGGGCTTTCCGCTTGACGACGTGTGGCACTCGCTGTTCGGTCAGGACGTCACCCTGTGGGGTCCCACCCACGTGCTGATGATCGCGGGCGCGTCGCTGGCCACCCTGGGCGTGTGGGTGCTGCTGGTCGAGGGCTGGCGCGCGACCCGGGCCAGGGGCGGTCCGCCGCCCTCGCGGGCGCTGCGCGCGTTCACGCACTTTCGCTCGGTCCAGCTGGCCGGCGCCTTCCTCCTCGGCCTCTCCTCCCTGCAAGCCGAGTTCGACTTCGGCGTCCCCCAGTTCCAGCTCGTCTATCAGCCGATCATGCTGATGCTCGCCGCCGGCTGTGGCCTGGTGGCGGCGCGGGTCTACCTCGGGCGCCTGGGGGCACTGCAGGCGGTCGGCTTCTACCTGTTCGTACGCGGCCTGCTGACCGTGGTCATCGGACCGATCCTCGGCATGAGCATCCTGCACTTCCCGCTCTACCTTCCCGAGGCGATCATCGTCGAGCTGGCGGCGTTGGTGATCTCCCCGCGCCGGCCGGTCACTTTGGGGGCGGTGAGCGGGTTCCTCATCGGCACCGTGGGGCTGGCGGCGGAATGGGGCTGGTCGCACGTGTGGATGCCCCTGCCCTGGCCCGGCTCGCTGCTCGGACAGGCGCTGGCGCTGGGGTTGGCCGGGGCGCTGGCCGGCGGCGTGCTGGGCGGGTACGTCGGCCGGGCGCTGACCTCCGGCCAGGGCCGGCCCACCCAGCGGCCCCCGCGGTGGGTCCTGCCGCTGGCGGCGGTGGTCGCGGTCGGCGTGATTGCCTTCCCCCTGCCCATGACCTCGGGGCACCCCACCCAGGCCACGCTCACGCTCGCCACCGTGCAGCCACCGCCCCACCAGACCGTGGCGGTGCGCGCCACCCTGTCGCCCGGCGACCCCGCTCGCCACGCCCAGTGGCTGACGGCCACCGCCTGGCAGGGGGGCGGTCTGATCGTCGATCGCCTGCGCCGCGTGTCGCCAGGTACCTATGAGACGACCCGGCCGATCCCCGTCTACGGTCAGTGGAAGGCGATCCTGCGCATGGAGAACGGCCGCGCGCTGCAAGCGGCCCCGATCTACCTTCCCGAGGACTCGGCCATCCCGGCCAAGGGGGTGCCGGCCGCCAACGGGGTCACCCGCTCCTTCCTGCGCGATAAGAAGATCCTGCAGCGCGAGGCGGTCGGGGGGTCGGCGTGGCTGGAGGTGCCGGCCTACCTGGTCCTGTTCGGCATCGCCACCCTGTGGCTGGTGGGGCTGGGCTTCGGGCTGCGCCGGCTAGAGGTGGGGGCCGTCGAGACCGACCGCCCGCGGGTCCGTACCGAGCTGGGCGCCGGGGCGCCCCTGCCAGCATGAGCGCGGCGGCTCCGGACGCCGTCAGGGTGGCGATCGTCGGCGCCGGCTTCTCGGGCCTGGGGATGGCCATCCGGCTCAAGCAGGCGGGGATGCACGACTTCGTCGTACTCGAGCGCCGGGCCGACGTGGGCGGCACGTGGTACGACAACACCTACCCGGGGTGTCAGTGCGACGTGCCCTCGCACCTGTACTCGTTCTCGTTCGAGCCCAACCCCGACTGGAGCCGGACGTTCTCCTGCCAGCCCGAGATCTGGGCCTACCTGCGCCGGTGCGCCGAGCGCCACGGCCTGATCGAGCACATCCGCTTCGATCACGAGCTGCTGGGGGCGGCGTGGTGCGAGGAGGAGCGGCGCTGGCGACTGGACACCTCGCACGGGCCGCTGTGCGCCGACGTCATTATCTCAGCCGTCGGTGGTCTGAGCGAGCCATCGACCCCGGAGCTGCCGGGACTCGACCGCTTCCAGGGCACCGCCTTTCACACGGCGCAGTGGAACCACGAGCACGACCTCGGGGGCGAGCGCGTGGCGGTCATCGGCACCGGCGCCTCGGCGATCCAGGTCATCCCCCGGATTCAGCCGCAGGCGAGTTCACTGCACGTCTTCCAGCGCACGCCCACGTGGGTCCTGCCGCACTCGGACCGCCCGGTTTCCCACGCCGAGCGGCGCCTGTACCGGATGCTTCCCTTCCTCCAGCGGTTGACGCGCGCGAGCATCTACCTGTCGCGCGAGTGGCTCGTGCTGGGGCTCGCCGGCCACCGGGGACTGATGAAGCTGCCCGAGCTGCTGGCGCGCCGCCATCTGCGCCGGCAGGTCCCCGACCCGGAGCTTCGCCGCAGGCTCACTCCCGGCTTCACGATCGGATGCAAGCGCATCCTGCTTTCCAACGACTACTACCCGGCGATCACCCAGCCCAATGTCGAGGTGGTCACCGAGGGCATCGAGCGCGTCGAGGCCAACGCGATCGTGACCCGGGACGGCGCCCGCCGCGAGGTGGACACGATCATCTTCGGAACCGGCTTCCGGGTGACCGAGATGCCGTGGGCCGACCGGGTCCTCGGACGCGACGCACAGACCCTCAACGACGTCTGGCAGGGCAGCCCCCGGGCCTACCTGGGCACCACGATCTCGGGCTTTCCCAACCTGTTCGCGCTGGTTGGCCCCAATACCGGGCTGGGGCACAACTCGATCGTGTACATGATCGAGTCCCAGCTGGCTTACATCATGGACGCGCTGCGGACGATGCGCCGGCAGGGGCTGGCCACGATCGATGTACGCCCGGAGGTGCAGGCGCGCTTCAACGCCGAGGTCCAGGAGCAGATGCGCGAAACGGTATGGACGGCGGGAGGCTGCGCGAGCTGGTACCTCGATTCCCAGGGCCGCAACTCAACGCTGTGGCCCGGCTTTACGTTTGACTTTCGCCGTCGCACGGCTCGTTTCGCGCCGAGCGATTACGTGGTGCAGCCGGTGGGCGAACGCGCGCCGGAGCCGGCCCTGGCGCCGGCGGCCTGAGGCCGGGCGCAAGGGCCCGCCGGCGGTCTCGTCGGGCCGGGTGGGGTGGCGAGTCCCGCGCCCGCACGTGACTGCGAGCGCAGTTGTGGGTAACGCGGGCGCCAATGGCAAAACGCGCCAGGCCGCCGCTGGCACGTCGCGCCCCGATCGCTCCCCAACCGGCCCGCCTGTGGGAGGACTCCGAGCTGCGCTGGGAGCGTCCGCGGCGCCGTCAGCGCGCGCGGCCGCTGTCGCTGGTGGGCGAACCCCAGGGCTCCCCTGGCCACCGGCGCGCCCAGTCGGTCGGCGGCGGGCGGCGCGCGGCCGCCCCCACTGCCGGGCGCCGGCGGGCGCCCGAGTCGGCGCGCAAGACGCCCTCGTTCAGACCGGGGCCCGCCGCCGCTGCAGCGGCCGCGGCGCCGAGCCCCGCGGTGGCGCTGGCCCGACCGCGGATCGCCTCGGCCAAGGCCCTGCCCCCGCCCCTGCCGACCTATGCGCCTCCCCCACCTTCGCCGCGCCAGATCCACCGGGCCCGGCGTCGCGCGGCCGTCCGCGCGCGGCGACGGCGAACGGCCCTGGCGTGGCTGGCCATGCTGGCCGCCGTCGGGGGAGTGCTCACCGCCCGGATGCACGGCGCCGGACGCTCCCTGGGGCCGGGCGCCGAGCCCTCGGCGGCGGCCGCAGGGCCGTCTGCGCCCAGCCGGCCTCGCCCCGGGGCGATCCACCGGCGGGCCCATGAGCGGGCGCTGCTTCACCGGATCGCGCGCTGCGAATCGTCGTTTCGGCCGGGCCTGATTTATGACGCAGGGCGCTACCGGGGGGCGTTCCAGTTCGACATCGAGACCTGGCGCTCGGTCGGCGGCCGCGGCGACCCGGCCGCGGCGCCGCCCAGCGAGCAGCGCCGTCGGGCGCTTATCCTGCTGCGCCGCCGAGGGCTCAGGCCGTGGCCGGTGTGCGGACCGCGCGCGGCGAACCGCCCGTGAGCGGGGGCGAGGTCAGGCCAGCGCCATGCCCGGTGCCACCTTGACCTCGACCAGCTCGGGGGCATCGGAGGCGATCGCCCGTCCAAGCTCCTCGGACAGCTCCTCGACACCGGCGACCCGGCGCGCGCGCATGCCATAGCCGGTGGCGACGCCGACCGAGTCGAGCGCCGGGAGGTCCAGCCCCGGAGCCCCGGTGACGGATTCCATGGTGGCAAACCACTTCAAGATCGCGTATTCGTCGTTGCGCACGACGAGGAAGGTGACCGGTACCTGGTAGGCGACCGCGGTCCACAGGCCCTGGATCGCGTACTGGGCCGAGCCCTCGCCCATCACGCACACCACCGGGCGGTCGGGCCGCGCGAGCTGGACCCCGATCGCGGCGGCCAGGCCGAAGCCCAGGCCGCCGCCGGCGCCGAAGTAGTAGGAGCCGGGGCGCCTCAGGCGCAGCCGGTTGCGCAGCGCCAGCGTGCTCGAAGGTGACTCGAGCACGACGATGCCCTCGTCGGGAAACACCTCGGCCAGAGCCGCCATGGCCGCCGAGGGGTTGATCGGATCCTCCTCGGGGGGCGGTTCGGCCGGCCAGCGCGGATCGGGCGCCGGACGGTCGCTGTCGCCCACGGCCTCGACCAGCGCGGCGAGGGTCAGGCCCACGTCGGCGACCAGAGCGTCTCCCATCGGCGCCCGCGCCGCCTCGTCGGGGTCGCTGGTCAACGCCACCAGGCGCGCCCCGTCCGGGAGCAGGGGACCGGGGATGTTCGGGTAGTAGGGGAACACCGAGGACCCGGCGACCAGGATCAGGTCGTGGCCCCCGAGCGTCTCGGACACCGGCCCGATCGCCGGCGGGAGGATCCCCCGGAAGTTCGGGTGATCCTCGGGAAAGCCGATCCGCCCGCCTCCGGGCGCCGGGGTGGCCCACACCGGCAGGCGCTGGCGCTCGGCCAGGGCGACCGCCGCCTCCCAGGCGACGCTGGAGTCGGCGTCGGGACCCACCACCAGCACCGGGCTCTTGGCCTCCGAGAGCGCGTGTGCCAGGTCGGCCACCTCCTGTGGGTCGGCGCCGGCGCGCCCGACCACGCGCCGGGCGGTGTGGTGGGCCACGTCGCCGGGGTCGACCTCGACGTCCCAGTCATCCATGGGGATAGAGACGAACACCGGACCTCGGGGCGGGAGCGCGGACAGGTGCACGGCCCGGGCCAGAGCGTGCGGCACGTCCTGGGCGCGCGGCGGCTCATAGCTCCACTTGACCAGCGGGTGGGGCATGCGCACCGCGTCGCGGTTGGTGAGGTTGGCCTGCAGGGTCATCAGGGAGCGCGCCTGCTGACCGGCGGTGACCACCAGCGGAGACTTGTTGGCCTGGGCGTTGAAGATCGCCCCCATCCCGTTGCCCACGCCGGGGGCGGTGTGGAGGTTGACCAGGGTTGGCCGACCGCTGGCCTGGGCGTATCCGTCGGCCATGCCCACCGCGACCGCCTCCTGTAGCCCGAGCACATAGCGGAAGTCCTCGGGGAACTGGGCCAGGAAAGGGAGCTCGGTCGAACCCGGGTTCCCGAACATCGTCGTCATCTCGCGCTGGCGCAGGAACTGGAAGGTGGCCTCGCGGACGGTGGGCATGAAACCTCCTGCGGTTAGAGGGTCAGGCGTGCGCCGCCGAGCCGCCGCCCGCCGAGGCAGACGTTGGCCCACTGACAGAGGACAGGCTTGCCGTCGGAACCGCCGCCGGCGCGCCGGTCGAGACCCCCGGCGAAGCGACCGACTGGGCGGCGACACGGCCGGTGAGGACGCACGCGCCCAGGAACGTCCCCTCCAGGGAGCGCTTGCCGTGCAGGCCGCCGCCGCCGAAGCCGGCGGCCTCCCCGGCCGCGTACAGCCCCGGTATGGGCGTTCCGTCGGCCCGCAGAACGCGGCACTCCAGGTCGGTCTGGATCCCGCCCAGGCTCTTGCGGGCCATGACCTGCAGGCGAATCGCGATCAGCGGGCGGGCCTTGGCGTCGTCGATGCGGGCAAAGCGCGCGGTGCGCAGGCGATCGCCGCGCCAGTTGCGCAGCTGGGCGATACGGCGCAGCTGATCGTCGTTAAACAGGCTCTTGCCGCGCGCGAGGTTGGCGTCATAGCGGCGCACCTCGCGCTCGAGCAGCTGTGCATCCACCGCCGGCTCGCCGGTGCAATCGTTCATGCGCGCGGCCAGCTCGGGCACCGAGTCGGCGGTGACGAAGTCCGGGCAGCCGTGGATGAAGTAGCGGACCAGCGCCGGCTTACCGAGCAGCACGCTGGCCACGAAGCGCCCGAGGCGCTTCTCGCGCAGGTGGGGGTTGTGCTCGGCTCCCGAGACGTCGAGCTCGCGGCTGGCGATCTTGAAGTTGCAGACCAGCCAGCTGTACTTGCGCTCGTCCTCGCACATGCGCTCGAGCGCGTGGTAGGCGTCAAAGGTGGGCATCACCGGCACCGGCCCATAGCGGCGGCCGCGGGGGTCGAGCACGAGCCCCGAGCGGGGAGGGATCAGCTTGAGCCCGTGCAGCGGCCGGCGGGGATGGGGGTGGTGCACGGCATCGGCGTAGTTCCACATGCGCGAGAGGTGGGTGACGTTGCCGCCGATGCGCGATACCTCCTCGTGCATGGCCCCGTCGGCGTAGTAGTGCGAGCCCATGAGGATGTCGCGCGGGGGCGGGCCCAGGTTCGACGGCCACTCCCGGCGCACGAGGTCCAGGTTGCCCCCGATGCCGCCGGCGGCGATGACCACCGCCGCGGCAGCCACCTCGGACTGGGGCCCGCCCTCCTCCGGGGCGGTGCGACATCCGGTCACCTCGTCGCCCTCGACCACTAACTCCGTGACGCGCGTGCGCAGGCGCACGTCGAGCGCCTGGCGGCGCGGGTGGCGCTCGATCGAACTCCACATCGCGTCGACGAGCGCCTTGCCCGTTCCCCAAGTGAGATGAAAGCGCGGCACCGAGTTGCCATCGCCGAACACGCCGCGCTCGGCCCAGTTGACCACCGGGAAGAAACGCACCCCATGCTCGCGCAGCCAGCCCCCCACCTCGTCGCGCGCTCGCTGGACGTAGCGCTCGGCCCAGCGCCGTGGCCAGTCGTCCTGGGGATCGAAGTCGGCCACCCGCAGCCAGTCCTCGAGCGCCAACGCCACGGTGTCGCGAATGCCCGAGCGCCGCTGCTCGGGCGTGTCGACCATGAACATCCCGCCGAAGGCCTCCCGCGCCAGCCCGCCCAGCTCCTCGGGCCGGCAACGGTCGAGCAGCAACACGTCGCGCCCCCGGTCCAGCAGCTCGAGCGTGGTCACCAAGCCGGCGATCCCCGCGCCGACGACCACGACCTGCCCCCGGGCAACGTTGGCTGGCATCGACGAGGAAACCTACCCGCCCGGCAGCGCTTACGCTCTGGCCGATGCGGGTGTGCGTCCTTGCTCGGCACGGCCAGTCGGTTCTAAACGTCGAGGGCCGCGTTAACGGCGACCCCCGGGTCGACGTCGAGCTCACCGAGGAGGGGCGGGCGCAGGCGGCTCGGCTAGGGGTGCAGCTGGCCAACGTCGCCGTCGAGCTGTGCGCCCATAGCCGGTTTGAGCGGGCACTGCACACCGCCTCGATCGCCATGCAGGGACGATCGGTGCCCTTCGCCGAGCAGGCGCTGCTCGACGACATCGACGTCGGCACGCTCGAGGGCGAGGGCATCGCCGCCTACCGCGCCTGGAAGGCGGCGCACTCGCGTCTCGATCTGTTTCCGGGGGGAGAGAGCTTTGAGCACCTCGCCCGGCGCTACGCGCAAGCCGCCCGGTGGCTCGTTTCGCTGAGCGAGGACGTCGTGGTGGCGGTCTGCCACGAGATCGGCATCCGCTGCCTGCTCAACGCGGCCGCTGGCGAAGACCCGTTCGACGGGCCGGTGCACGACATCGACAACGCCACCCCCTTCCTGTTCGATGGGGCGGCGCTCGAGCGTGCGGCGAGCACCGTGGAGCAAAGGCGCTAGCTCGCGCTGGTTAGGTATGGTCAGCGCTGATCGCGGGCGCGCGGCCTACGTCGAGGCCCCGCCCAGCAGGCGCGGCGCAACCAGTAGCAGTGAGACCCACAGCACGGCAGCCGTCATTCCGAGGTGAGCGATGAGCAGCCCCGGCGCCAGCCAGCCGGCCGGCCAGCCGCTGGCCGGCGGGAATCTGCTCTCCGAGATCACCAACCGGATCGTCGCGTTCATGCGTGAGCACTACGGTCGCGGGCCAATCAAGGCCAAGACCTACGTACTCGACAACCTCATCGTCTGCGTCCTTAGCGATGGCCTGACGGCCATCGAGAAAACGATGATGGAGGCCGGCGAGCCCGAGCGCGTACTCGAGATTCGTCGCGACTTTCAGCGCCTGATGAAGACCCGTTACAGCCGGATGATCGAGGAGCTCACCGGCCGCCGGGTGCTCGCCTTCCTCAGCCAGGCTCACGTCGATCCCGACCTCACCATCGAGATGTTCCTCATGGACGGCCCGCTCCCCGGATTCGGGGCGCTCGAGCTCGTCGACCCCGCTCCGCCCGACGAGGCACGGCGGGACGGTTAGCCTCGGGACCTACGCCCGGGCCGAGCCGGCGGACCGCGCGGCGGGTGGTGTACGCTGGGAGAGCTGGACGTTGGCCGGCGGCGCCTGCGGCGCGGTGGCTGGGGTTCGGCAAGCGAGTATCTATCGACGCGCTCGCGGCGGCCGATGGCGGCGTGCGAGGGCGTTGCGAAGGCAACGTCAATCCCATCGGGAGCGGTCGTGTTGTTCTCATCATGGGCAGGGCTCAGTCTGGCGCTCGGTAACAGTCCTCGGCACGCGCCAAGCACCCGGCGCGGCGCTCGGCGCAGGGGGGCGCGATGACCGCCTCGGCCGAGCACCGCTCAGACGCAGCGTGGCGCGGGGTGCTCGCTCCCTACATGCGGCCCCGCCTGGGGCGCAGCCTGCTCGATCTCGCTACGTCGGTGGCCCCCTACCTGGCGCTCTCGGTCGCGATGTACCTGGCGTTGAGCGTGTCCTACCTGTTGGTGCTGGCGATCGCGCTCCCGGCAGCCGGCTTCCTGCTGCGTACGTTCATCGTGTTTCATGACTGCACCCACGGTTCGTTTCTCCCCGGGCGCCGGGCCAATGTCTGGCTGGGGACCGCGCTCGGGCTGCTCGTCTACACGCCGTTTGAGAGCTGGCGCCACAGTCACGCCGTGCACCACGGTACGGCCGGAGATCTGGACCGGCGCGGGGTAGGGGATGTCACCACGCTCACCGTGGCCGAGTATCAGGCTCTGCCCTGGCGGGGGCGGCTGAGCTACCGGCTGTTCCGCAATCCGCTGATCATGTTCGGGCTGGGGCCGACGTGGTCGATGCTGCTCCAGGCGCGGCTCGTGCCCAAGTCGGCGCGGGCGCGCATTCGACGCAGCATCATCGTCACTAACGTCGTGCTCGCGGTGGCGATAGCCGCCATCTGCCTGCTGGCGGGCTGGCGGGCCTACCTGCTCGTCCAGGCGCCGACGTTCATGCTCGCGGGCGCCATCGGGATCTGGCTGTTCTACGTACAGCACCAGTTCGAGGACACGTACTGGGAGCACCGCGACGAATGGAGCTACACCGACGCAGCTCTGCGAGGCAGCTCCTATCTCAAGCTGCCGCCGCCGCTGCAGTTCTTCACCGGCAACATCGGGCTGCACCACATCCACCACCTGAGCGCCCGCATCCCCAACTACAACCTGCAACGCGCGCACGACGAGATCCCCGTGCTGCAGAGCGTGCCGACGCTGTCGGTGCGAGACGGCCTGCGCGCCGTGCGGTTCAAGCTCTGGGACGAGGAGCAGCTCCAGCTCGTTACGTTCGCCCAGGCACGCGAACGTGCCGCGCGGACCCGCCGAAAGCTGCGGTCTCCGATTCCCGGCACCTAGACCGAGCGGCGTCGTCGGCCCCGTGGATCAGCCGGCGGGGCGCCTCGCGGGCCGCGGAGCATCCTCCGGGTCACCCTTTTCGAACACCAGGCGGTAGTGCTCGAGCAGCTCGCGCTCGAAGCAAGCGCCGTTGGCGCTCACCCCGGAGGTAAAGGCGAGGCGAAAGTCGGCGCTGGTCAGCCAGCGGGGCACGAGCCTGAGCTTGAGCAGCCTCTTGCGCCAGCTCGGGGCGGCGAAGCGCAATCGCCATTGGCGGATCGTCTCGATGTAGTCCAAACGGCCGCTCTCGCTCGACACCAGGCCGAAGTTAGGTGAGGCGCAGCGCACGATCTGCTCCTGGCCCCAGGGAAGCCAGGACCCGGGGAACTGACGCTGCATCAGCGCGAGGTACCACGCGTCCGAGCCGCGCGGGGCGCGGATATCGACCGCCTCGGGATCGATCATGTTGGGCCCGAACACCATGGTCTGCAGGTACAGGCGACCGCCAATGGGCAGCAGGCTGGCGATCCGCTCGAACAGCTCGCGGTAAACCGCCTCCTGACGACCGGCGCGGTAGTCCTCGGGGGAGCAGAAGTGCTCGAAGGCACCGAGGCTCGCCACCGCGTCAAAGCCACCGAACGTCTCGCGCGTCACGTCCAGCGCGTCGCGAAGATGGACATCGAGGTCGTGTCGCCGACACGCCTCGACCTGGGCCGAGGACAGGCTGACGCCCACGCCCGCGGCGCCTCGCTCGCGGATGAAGGCCAGCAGCGCCCCCCAACCGCAGCCGAGGTCCAGCACCCGCCGGCCCGGTTCGATCCCGATCTGGCCGGCCACGTACTCGTGCTTGCGGCGCTGCGCCTCCTCCAAGGTCAGAGAAAAGTCGCCGTCGTACTTGGCACCGCTGAAGTCGGCCAGCTCCCCCAGGCTGAGGCGAAAGACGCGATCGATGAGCGAGTAGGTGAAGTCCAGGTCCCGCCGCGTGGCCACGTCGGGCAGCATGCCACGCGGGGCGGGGAAGGGCGGCCCGGCGGCCGCGGCGCGCGCCGGCTAGCCGTCCCGAACCGCGCTGGGCTGCAACCGGCGCAGGGCCGCCCGCGTTCGGCGACCAGACCAGACCCGGTCCGCCCCCGCCCACCCGGCAAAGGCCAAGCCGCCGACCGTGCCGGTGACGGTGGTCAGCACGCCCGCCGCCGCGACGGCGGCGACGCCGTTGTGGCCCAGGATCAGGACCGCGGCTGCGGCGCCCACGGTGGGGCCGACCGGTAGCTGGGCGATGGCGACCATGGCGATCAGCACGGCGATCGCGTCGAGCAGCGAAGCGTTCACGCCGACCGCCTGCAGCAGGAGCCAGTTACGGAAGATTTGCGCGAAGACGGCGATCAGCACCAGGCCGATCAAGCCCCGACCGCCACGCATGCTGCGCAGGACGGCCAGACCGTTCCACAACTCTCGTCCGGTGCGCAGCGCGAGGTGTCGCAGTCCAGCGCTCAGCGCGCCCATGACCGCCAGGGCCACCAGCGGAAGCCACCATGGCAACCCGAGGGGTCCGATGAGGGTGAAGGACGCGATCGCGGCCAGCATCGCCTCGACCGCCAGGATCGGAAACTCGGCGGCGATCAAGGTCGAGACGCCCGGGGACTCGGACGGCGACGCCCGACGCAGAGCGGCGATCCGCGCCGCCACCCCGATCTGCGTGTTGAGGATGCTTCCGACGTAGCCCATCGCCGAGGCCCGGTAAAGCACGCGCCGGGCAACCGTGCCGCCGGCGGCGCAGATGGTGCGATGCCAGGCCTCGGTGCGCGCGAGCAGAGCGACCACCTGGAGTGCGGTAGCCAACGCCAGCACGACGATCGAGGCGCTGGAGAGCGCGGTGGCAAACTGGTGGCGGCGTCCGGCCAGCACGAACGCCAGCGCGCCCGCCACGGCCAGGGACCCGACTACCGCGACCAGCTTGCGGTGTCGGCGACCGAAGGCACGAACGGCCAGCCACAGCCGGATGAGCGCTGCGGGTCGCGCTGGGCTTGCTGCCTGGTGCCTAGGTGGGGGCTTGATCGAACTGGGCCGGCCGCATCGATCGTGGATGCGGTCAGGCGGCTGCTTGCTTTCTAGCCATCGCTAGCCGCCTCTCTGGCCCGTTGACCGAAACTCGCCGAAAAGCGAGAAGAGCGAAGGCTCGCGGAGCAACCCCAGCATAGTCAGATCTGGGGGAGATCCCGGCCCCTGGAGCGGTCAGCTCGTCTGGGCGTACCCCTTGAGACCCCCGAAGTCGAGCAGGACGCAGCTCTGGTCGCCGACGATCCACGCGTCGTGCCCGGGCGGCATATGGAAAGTGTCGCCGGGGCCGAACTCGTGCTCGGTGCCGTCGTCCATCTTCAGCGCCATGCGGCCCTCGAGCACGTAGCCGATGTGCTCAACCTGACACGAGTCGGTGCCGGCGATCGGCTTTACGTTCTCTGACCAGCGCCAGCCGGGTTCAAAGGTTCCACGGCCGATCGCGTTCCCGTTGAGGTCCACGAGGTCGACCCGGCCCTTGCCCTCGGTGAACTCCCTGACCTCGTCCGGGCTGTCAAAGCTCTTGCCGACAAGCTCCGCCATGTGATCCTCCTCGACTCGGGTGCCTTGCCGCCGACGCTAACCGCCCCCGGCCATGAGCGCAAGGCATCCCGCGATCAACGCCCTCGCCAATTCGCCGGCCGAGCCCCCCGGTGGTGCGTAGGCGACTCGCTGCGCCCGCCCGCTAGGGAGGCCCATCGTTCGGATTTGCCGGCACGGAGCGGCGAAGGAATCGAACCTTCCAAGCGCCGGGCTGCGACGCCCTGCCGGTTTTGAAGACCGGATGGGCCACCAGACCCCTGCCGCTCCGAGCGGGAGATTAGGTCAGGGCGGGCGCGGCCCAGCGCACTGCTGGCGGGACGAGCGTCAGCGCGAGGCGGCGGCGCGGTAGGGCGCGAAGTCGGGTGGGCGCTTCTCGTTGAAGGCCCGCACCCCCTCGTGCGCCTCCTCGGAGCCAACGAACTGCTCTAGGCCCGAGAAGGCGATCTTCTGGAGCCCGGCGATGTGCTCGCTGTCGGCGTTGAACGACTGCTTGATGAAGCGAAGCGCGGTGGGCGACAGCGACAGGATCTCGTCCGCCCACCGACGCACCTCGGCATACAGCTCGGCGCCCGGCACGACGCGGTTGACCAGCCCCCAGCGCTCGGCGGTGCTCGCGTCGTAGCGGCGGCAGAGCATCCAGATCTCGCGGGCCCGCTTCTCGCCCACCACGCGGGCGAGATAGGCGGTGCCAAAGCCCGCGTCAAATGACCCCACCCGCGGACCGACCTGTCCGAACTCGGCGTGCTCGGCGGCGATCGTCAGGTCGCAGAGCACATGCAGCACATGGCCGCCGCCGATGGCAAAGCCGTTGACCGCCGCGATCAAGGGCTTGGGTAGCTCGCGTATGAGGCGGTGCAGGTACTCGATCTCGAACAGGCCGGTGCTCGAGGGTCCGTAATCCCCCGTCTCGCCCCGCTGCTTTTGATCGCCGCCGGCGCAAAACGCGCGCTCGCCGGCGCCCGTCAAGCAGACCACGCCGACCGCGGGGTCCGACCAGGCGCGCTTCAGGCAGCCGATCATCTCCTCTACCGTCTGGGCCCGGAAGGCGTTGAGCCGCTCCGGCCGGTCGATCGTGACCGTGGCCAGGCCACGCTCGACCTCGTAGCGGATGTCGGACAGCTTGTGCTCCACGTCATCTCCTCGCGATCGCGCTCATGCCATGGTCAACCCGCCGCTGACCGACAGGGTTTGCCCGGTGATGAAGCTCGCCTGCTCGGAGGCCAGGAACGCTACGGCGGCGGCTGCCTCCTCGGGCTGGCCCAGCCGGCGCATGGGGACCGCACGCGTCAGCGCGTCGATCAGGCGGCTGCCTCCGCCCTGCTCGGCGGCCATGCCCTGCAGCATGGGGGTGTCGGTGGGGCCGGGGCACACGCAGTTGGCGGTCACCCCGGAGCGCGCCACCTCCCGGGCCAGCGTCTTGGTAAACGCGATCACCGCCCCTTTGGCGCCGGCGTAGACCGACTCGAGCGAGGAGCCCACCCGCCCGGCGTCCGAGCCGATGTTGACCACCCGACCGCGGCGCCGCTCGAGCATTCCCGGTATCACCGCGTGGCACAGGCGCAGGCAGCCCTTGAAGTTGATCTCGATGATCCGTGCCCAGAACTCCTCGTCGGTGTCCACGAAGGGGCGCAGCTCGTCATAGCCGGCGTTGTTGACCAGCACGTCCACCGGACCGAGCTCGTCCGCCACGCGGCGAACCCCCTCGGCGACCGAGCGCGTGTCGGTGACGTCGAGCCCGACCGCCAGGGTCGGGCCGCCGCGAGACGCGATCTCCTGCGCCGCGGTATGGGCGCCGTCGGCGTCGAGGTCGGCGACCGCCACCGGGTGATCGGCCTCGGCCAGCGCGTCGCAGATCGCGCGGCCGATCCCGCGCCCCCCGCCGGTGACCAGCGCGACGCCGGCCATCAGGCGCCGTCGGCCCGGCGCGGCGCGCCACCCGGGCCGGGCAGCCCGTGCTCGAGCGTCCCCTTGACCGCCGCCTCGAGCGAGTTTAGGCGGTAGAGGGCGAGCGCCTCGGGCGAGCCAAACCGGCGCCCGGGCGCCGGGTCGGGGCCGTGGTGGCACAGCACACAGTGCTCGAGCGCCAGGCGGCGTTCGCGGTCAAGCGCCGGCGTAGAGCGCTCCCGGAGCAGCTCCAGGCCCAGCTGTATGTGTCCCAGCAGCGCGCCCTCCTCGGTGAGGCCGAAGTCGGCTCCGTAGGTGAACTCGCGCGTCTTTCCGATGTCGTGCACGAGCGCGGCACCCAGCAGCAGGTCGCGGTCGAGCCGGGGGTGAAGCTGGGCGACCTCGAGCGCCAGCGTGCCGACGGCAACGGTGTGCTCGAGCAGGCCTCCCAGGTAGGCGTGGTGGCCGCCCCGGGTGCAGGGGGCTCGGCGCCACTGCGCTCGCAGCTCGGGGTCGGACAGCAGGCCCTCGAGCAGCGCCCGCAGCCGGCGGTCGGCGACCTCGCCGGTCAGGTGCTCGAGGAAGCCGTCGAGCTCGTCCAGGTCGCGATAGGCGGCGGGCAGAAAGGCAGCCGGATCCGACTCCGGCTCGCCGGCGCGGGCGATCGTGTTCAGCTCGAGCTGCAGCTGGTCGCGGAAGCGCTGCACCCGTCCGGTGACGCGCACGAGGTCGCCGCGTTCGAACGTGGAGGCGAGCGCGTCGGCGCTGCGAAACGCGCGCCCCGCGATCGCCCCCGTGCGGTCGCGCAACTCGACGCTCAGGTAGGGGGCCCCGGTCCTCGCCAACAGGCGGTCCTTGCGCGCGCACGCGTACACCGAGTCCACCGTGTCACCGGCCCGCAGGGTGGCGATCGGAGCCTCCGAGTCGGCGGCCGCGGGGCCCGGCTTCAGCGTGGCGGAGCTCATGGCCCCATCATGTACGGTGGTTCGGATGCAGCCGCTGATCTGGGACCGGCGTCCCGATGGGCTTCGCGCTCCCGCACTGGTGTGTGCATTCAAGGGTTGGAACGACGCCGGGGACGCCGCGTCGGCGGCGCTTTCGTTCGTGGGGGCGGGCCTCGGCGCAACGCGCTTTGCCCGCGTCGACCCCGAGGAGTTCTTCGACTTTCAGTCCACCCGCCCGCGCATCCGGCTCACCGATGGCCGCACGCGCGAGCTGAGCTGGCCCGAGATCGACGTCTACGAGGCGCGCGTCCCCCGGGCGCCGCGCGACTTGATCCTGCTCGAGGGCCCGGAGCCGTCGATGCGCTGGCGGGCGTTCTGCCGATTGGTGGTCGATCTGGCCGAGGCGCTGGGCATCCAGCTGGTGGTGACCATGGGAGCGCTGCTCGCCGACGTGCCCCACTCGCGGCCGGTCAACATCACCGGGCTGAGCTCGGACGCCGAGTTGGTCTCCCGCCTGGGGCTGACGGCCGGCACCTACGAGGGTCCCACCGGCATCACCGGCGTACTGCACAGCGCGTGTGCCCAGGCCGGGCTTCCGTCGGCCAGCCTGTGGGCCAGCGTCCCCCATTACGTCGCCGCGGCGCCCAACCCCAAGGCGGCGCTCGCGCTGGTAAGGAAGCTCGAGCGCCTGGTCGGGGTGTCCGTCGACGCCTCCGAGCTCGAGTCGGCGGCGGCCGACTACGAGCGCCAGGTCGGGCTCGCCGTCCAGAGCGACCCCGATGTCCAGGCGTTCGTCGAGCGGCTCGAGCGCGCCGCCGAGGACGAGCAGTCGACGATTGCACCCGAGGACGTGCCCTCGGGTGACCTGATCGCGCGCGAGTTTCAGCGCTTTTTGCGCCAGCGCGGCCGCGAGGGCGGCGGTCGCTCCTAGGGGCGCCTAGACGCCGGGGCCCGGGGCGGCGGCCCTGGGCTCGCCCCGGCCGGGAGGCGGGGCCGCCAGTTGCTCCCGGCGGGCGCGCAGCGCGCCCCCGAACAGCCCGCACGCCGCGCAGATCGCGGTGGTGCAGACGGGCAGGAGCACGTGCGAGCTGGGCAGCGAGACGCGAGGGCTGGCGATGGCGTCGCCAAAGAGGACGAACGTGCCCAGCAGCATGCCGCCGGCCAGCCCGCGCCCGGCGCCCTCCAGGGCGTCGGCGTGCTCATAGCCGACCGCCGCGCCGCCCAGGAGCGCGAACGCCGCGGCCACCACGTAGGCGGTGGCCGAGACGCCCAGGGCCAAGCCGCACAGCAGCCCGACGGCAGCGGGCGCCAGGATGGCGATCGCCACCTGGGCGGTGGGGGAGCGCTCGGTCAGCAAACGGCGCGGCACGTAGGAGACGCTACGCGCCGTCGCCGCGGCGCGCAAGCGGCGATCCCTCCGCGCCCCGGCATCCCTCGAGGCGCGGGCGCCTCACTTCTCGGCCGCCGGGCAGACCAGCCGGTACTCGCACACCGAGCACGCCGCGTAGGACGGTGTGGGCTCAAAGCCCTGTCCCATGATCGCGTCGCCCACCTCGAGCACGGTCTCGCGGATCGCCTCGCCCTCGCCGTCATCGGGCTCCAGCGCGACCTTCTCGTCGTCGAGGACGTAGTAGTAGGAGCGCAGCTCGGGGTCCAGCCGCCACGCCTCCCGGGCCCCGATCGCGTACAGGGAGAGCTGGACGTCGTCCTGGAGCTGGGAGCGGGACTTGGGACGGCCCGTCTTGTAGTCGATCAGCTCGTAGCCGCCGCCGGGCAGGCGGTCGACGCGGTCCACGCGGCCGCGCAGCTGGTGGGCGCCGAGACGAAACGAGAACGCGCGCTCGAACCACATGGGCTCGCCTTGCTCGTGGGAGAAACGCCGGTGGTAGGCGCTCAGCGCCGCGCGCGCCTTCTCGCGCAGCTGGCGCTCCTCCTCGGAGTCGCCGAAGCCGCCGCGGCGCCAGCCCGCGGCCAGCAGGCCGTGGAGCTCGTCGATGCTGCTCCCACCGGCGCCGTGAAAGCGCTCCAGCACCTGGTGGACGAGGATGCCGAAGCGCTGGTTGAGCGTCGGTTCCTGGGGGATGCGAAAGACCCGGGCGAACTTGTATTTCAGAGGGCAGGTCAGGTAGGTCTCAATGTCGGAGGCCGACAGCAAAAGCCCGTCTCCGCGGCGGGGCAGGAACGCCTCCAGCGAGGGCTCGTCCCGGGCCTGGAGCCCCAGCGCGCGACCGGCCTCCGAGCGTTCGGCGTCGAGCAGCATCTCGTCCAGAGGGGAGCTCTGGAAGATCTCGCGCTGCAGCGAAGTGGCCGCCTGCAGGACACGCGCGTTGACGTCGGACAGGGCGTCCCCGATGCTCTGGTCGGTGGGACGATCGAGCAGGGCGGCCAGCTTTACCAGCTCGAGGTAGCGCACGACGCCGTGCGAGACGTCGAGGTCGGTGTCCAGGCGCAGCTCGCCCAGCCGTCCCCCGACGCGCCCCACGCTGTCCAGCATCTCGTCGCGCAGCAGGCGAAACATCGAGTGCAGCGATTCGGCGGGCCCGAACAGCTCCTCGTCGCGCTCCTCCCAGCTGGCGTCGACGGCCGCCCGGGCCTCCTCGGCAAACGGCGAGGGATGCTGGAGCGAGCCGCGTTCGCCGTAGGCCGGGTAGGCGAGCACGACCCGCTCCCGGGCGCGCGTCATCGCCACGTACAGGAGGCGCCGCATCTCGGCAACGTGGGCGTCGCGGTCGTCGGCCACCACCGGACCCGAGAGCAGCTCGTCGGGGATCGGCTCGGGTCCTGGCCGCCGGGCGCCGGGCATGCGGGCGGAATGCAGGCCCAGCACGTAGACATGGTCGAACTCCAGCCCCTGGGCGTGGTCCATGGCCATGATCTGCACGGCGCCGGGCCGGTTCGCCGGCGCCGCCTCCTCCTCGGGCAGCCCCGCGTCGGCGACCGCGGCCAGGTAGACGGCGAACTCCCGCGCGGTGGCCTGGGGGGCGCGCCGCCCGTGGGCGGCGGCCAGCTCGGTCAGCTTGGCCAGGTTGCGCAGTCGCTCGACGACGTCGGTATGGGCGGCGTAGAGCTGCTGGCGACGCAGACCGAGCCGCTCGATCAGGCGATGCACGAACAGGTCGGGGCGGGTGGTGTCCAGGGCGCCCATCGCCGAGGCGTGCAGGCGCAGGAAGCCGAGGATGCGATCGCGGGCATCGGGGGGGACCTGGGGCGACTCGGTCGCCGCCGCCAGCCCGGCGACCATGTCGAGCTTGCGCCGGCGGGCGATCTGAATGCAGCGGGCCAGATCGATCGACCGCAGCTCGACCGGCGGACGGGCGAGCGCGCGCACCACCGCACCGGCGTCGCGGGGGTCGATGAGCAGCCGCAGCCAGGCGAGCACGTCGCGGATCTCGGCGCGCTCGAAGAACGCCGCCGCACCCACCAGCAGGTGGGGCACCGCCCGCTCCTCCAGCGCGGCATCCACTGCCTCGCCCTCGCCGGCCAGCGAGCGCACGAGCACCGCGACGCGCGACGGCGGGACCCCTTCGCGGGTGACGAGCCGCTCGACGTCGGCGGCCACCGCCTGCGCCTGGGCACGCTCGTTGGCGCAGCGCCAGAAGCGCACCTCGCCGCCCGGGCGGCCCTCCAGCGCGGCCGGGGCCCGGCCTCGCACTGGGGCCAGGACGGCTTCGGCGGCCGCGGCGATCTGGCGCGGCAGGCGCAGGCTGTCCTTCAGGCGCACCGTGGTCGCCCCCGGGAAGCGCTCGGAGAACGCGCGCAGGTTGGCGTTCGGCAGGGTCCGCCGGCGCCCGATCGCCTGGTCGGGATCGGCCGCCACCAGCAGTTCGGAGGCGCCCTCACCCAGCGCGGCGATCACCTCGCGGGCGGCGAGACCGGCCTCCTGGTAGTCGTCGCTGAGGATGTGGGCAAAGCGCTGGCCCAGGCGCTCGCGCACCGATGCCTGCTCGCGCAGCAGGCCGAGGGTGCGAATCAAGAGCTCGCCGGTGTCCGGCGTCCCGCGCCGCTCGAGCAGGCGGTCGTGGTGGAGATAAAGGTGGGCGAACTCGCGCTCGCGCTCGGCGTGCGCCGCGCCGGCCTCGCCGCCCGCGGCGGGCAGGGCCTCCGCCCAGGCCGCGTGGTCGGGCGCGGTGACCAGCTCGCGCTTTAGCTCGTCCACCCGGGCCACCAGGCGGGCGAGCGCGACGGCCGGGCGTCCGCCCAGGTCATGATGGCGCAGGGACAGCTCGTCGAGGTGCTCGAGCAACAGCGCCACGCGGTCGGCGCGGGTGGCGGGGACCGAGAACGGATCGAGCCCCGCTTGGGCGGCGGCGTCGCGCAGGATCCGCGCGCACAGGCCGGCGACGCTGAGCACCCACAGCTCCTCGTAGGGCTCGGTGAGGGCGTCCTCCAGCGCCCGGCGAAGCCGGTCGGCGCCGCGCTCGGACTGGGCGAGCACCAGCACCGCCTCGGGGGGCACCCCCCCGGAGACCAGGCCGATGAAGCGCGCCAGCAGGGTGTGGGTCTTGCCGGCGCCGGCGCCGCCGACTAGCAGCCGAGGTCCGCCCGGGTGGTCCAGGGCGGTGCGCTGGCCGGTCGTCAGGTCGCGGGGAAGGACAGGGGCTCGGATCGCGGCCACGCTCCTAGGATATGAGCGGATGAGCCCCGCCTCGAGCGCATCGGCGGCGGATTGGCCCGAGGCATGCCGGCGCTCGGTGGAGGGCGTGCGTCAGATGCTTCGCGACCATCCCGCCACCGCCGACCGGGCGGTGGAGACCGGCCGGGGAGAGGGCGGCGATCAGGCGCTGGTCATCGACCGCGCGGCGGAGGAGATCATCTTCGCCGAGCTCGACCGCCTGCACGCCGAGGGCCGCCGGTTCGTGGCCCTTTCGGAGGAGCGCGGCGAGGTCGACTACGGGGACCCGGGCACGCGGGTGGTGATCGACCCGATCGACGGCTCGATGAACGCCAAGCGGGGGTTGCGCCCGCACGCGCTCTCCTTTGCCGTGGCCACCGGCGCCACCATGGACGACGTGTGCTTCGGCTACGTCTACGACTTCGGCGCCGGCGAGGAGTGGATGGCCTGGCGCGACGGCGGGGCGTTCCTGGACGGACAGCGGCTGACCGGCGCCCCCGACGAGCGCCGCGTCCCCGATGGACGCCTCGAGCTGGTGGCGATCGAGTCCGCCCACCCGGACTGGGTGGCCGCCGCCGCGGAGGGGCTCCAGGAGGTGGCCCACCGCCTGCGGGCGATCGGCTCGATCGCGCTGTCCATGTGCCAGGTCGCCTGCACCCGGGTGGACGGGATGGCCACGCTGTGGCGATGTCGATCGGTGGATGCGGCGGCCTCCCAGCTGATCGTGCGCGAGAGCGGTGGCCTGGTGGCGTTCAGCGCCTACGACGAGCCCCTGGCGGCGCCGCTCGATCTCGAGCCCCACTCGCCGGTGCTGGCGGCCCGCAGCGAGCACGGACTGGCCCAGCTGCGCCGGATCCCCGTCCGCTGACACCGGCCCCGGCGGGGCGGCGACTCATCTGAATCTGAGAGGCGATGCGCCATGATGGAGGCGTGATCGACTGGAACACCGCCGAGTGGGTGGCGTCGCTGGTCGCCGGTCAGCCGGCGCGCAGCCCCGCCCTGCCCGCGCTGGGAGAGCTGGCCCACAGCTCCGAGCTGCGGGTGTGCGAGTACACCGGGCTGAAGGTGGGCGAGCGGCTCCCAGCCCCGATCGCCGTGGACCGGCGCGAGTGGATCCGGGCCAACCTGGACTCGATGCGCCCGATGCTCGACCCCCTGACCGAGAAGGTGGGCGCCGGGGTGGGCGCCCTGGGGGCGCCGCTGCGCCGGGGCCTGGGCTACCTGATGGCGGTCGAGGTGGGTGGGCTGACCGGCATGCTCTCCCAGCGCGTGCTGGGCCAGTACGAGCTGCCGCTGCTTGAGCCGGGCACGCCGGCCCGGCTGCTGTTCGTGGCCCCCAACCTGGACGAGGCCACGCGCGCGCTGGACGCCGACCGCGAGGAGCTCTTGGCCTGGGTGGCCTTCCACGAGGTGACCCACGCCGTGCAGTTCTCGGCCGTGCCGTGGCTGCGCGAGCACGTCGGCTCGCTGCTGCGCTCGCTCCTGGACACGATCGACGTGGGGGTCAACCCCTCACGGCTGGTGCGGCTGCCCACCGGCGAGGACGTGCGCCAGGTGATCGCCGCCGCCCGCGCGGGCGAGCTGATCACGCTGGTGGCCGGGCCCGAGCGGCGCGCCCTGATCGACCGCATCCAGGCCACGATGGCGGTGATCGAGGGCTACGCCGAGCACGTCATGGACGCCGTGGGCGAGGACGTGCTGCCGTCCCTGGACCACCTGCGGGCGGCGCTGAACCGCCGTCGGCGCGAGCGGCCCGCCCTGCTGCGGGTGATCGAGCGCCTACTGGGGTTCGAGCTCAAGCTGCGCCAGTACGAGGAGGGGCGCCGCTTCTGCGACGCGGTGGTGACCGCCGGCGGGATCGAGACCCTCAACGAGGTGTGGGCCGAGCCGGCGGCGCTCCCGGCGCTGGACGAGCTGCGCGACCCGGAGCGCTGGCTGTCCCGGGCCGCGGTCGTGTAAGTAGCGAAACAGGCCGTTTTTTCTGCCTGTAACCGCGCGGACAGAGCGGTTTACAAACGTGTGTTCGGTGGTAGAGTTACCCCGAACCTTATTAGAACTAATGTCCTTAGATGGGCCCTGAGAGAGGGTCCCCGACCACCAGGAGAAGCGTTTACAGCTATGGCCACCACCCCCAACAGCACCGCTGGCACCCGTGCCAGCACCCGCCGCAGCACCGCCGCCAAGCGGCGCTCCACCGCCGCCAAGCGCGCGGCCGCATCCCGCGCCCGGAGCCGCGCCGCCGCGCAGCGGCAGGTTCCCAAGACGCCGGTCGACTACGCCCAGACCGCCGTCCTGATCCCCGTCGGCGTCGCGCTGGAAGCGCGTGACCGCGTGGTAGGCACGGTCAACGGACTGATCACCACCTACTCCGACCGCCAGAAGACGGAGACTCAGCTCCGCCGCTTCGAGCGCCGGGGGACCCGCGCCCGCAACAACCTCGAGCGCGAGGTCCGTCGTACGCGTACCCGCGTCGAGCGCCAGCTGCGCCAGCGTCGGCGCCGCGTGGAGCGGGCGTTCAACCGGTTCGACCGCCGGCGCACCACCACGGCCAAGAACGTCTCGGCGCAGGTCGAGAACGTTTCGGCCCAGGTCGAGAACTCCGTCCAGAACGGGATCAAGGCGAGCAACGAGCTGGCCGCCCGCGTCCAGGAGCGGGTGCTCAACTCGGCCTGACCCGGCTTACCCCGCCGGCCGGTGAGGAGCGGCCGAGACGGGAAGGCTGCCGGCCCATACCTCGCCGGCAGAAGTAGGACCCTCCCTCACGCCGGGGCGCCCCATCGGGGCGCCCCGGCGCGTTTAAGGGCGGCGCGTGTATGGGGCGAGGTCGCGCCAAGCCGGGCGCGCCGACCCGGGGTCCCGGGTGGGGCTAGGCGGCCTCGAGCTCGACCCGGTCGCCGACGGCGATCTCGCCGCCCACCAGGATGTCGGCGCGCAGGCCGCCCCGACCGGCCAGCCCCTTGAGCACGCCCGTGACGGTGCGCCGTTCCAGGGTGCGGCACGGCTCACAGCGCTCGGTGCCCACGCATTCGATCGATCCGACGAAAAAGCGCCGACCCACCAGCTCGTTCAAAGACACGCCGGCGGTGAGCAGATTGCGCCCAGTCTGGTCGGGCTCCAGGGCGATCCCGGTCTCGCGCTCCAGCGCCTCCAGGGCCTCGGCCTCCACCAACGTCAGCTCGCGGCCCGGCTTGTCGCGGTCCGAGAAGCTGCCCGCGCCGCTGGAGTAACGATCGCCCTGGAGCCCCCGGCCGGCGATCGCCTGGGCCCGATCGACGGCCACCGAGGCGCCGCCCTTGCGCTCGCGCAGATAGATGCCGGTGAGACGGCCGGGTGCGGGCTGGGCTTCGGGCGCGGGGCTGGCGATGGCGTAATTATCTCCGGCGGGCCGGCGAGTGCGAGACCGAGCGCAACGTCTGCGAGAATCGAGGCATGACCGAGGAGCAGATCCGCCACGAGCTTCAGGCGGTGATCGATCCCGAGCTGCGCCGCTCGATCGTCGAGCTGGACATGGTGCGCTCGATCGACATCCGCGAGGGCGGCGCCGTCGACGTCACCGTGTCGCTGACCACCCCCGGCTGTCCCATCCGCAACCACTTCCAGACCGCGGTCACCGAAGCGGTCAAGCGGGTTCCCGGCGTGAGCACCGTCAAGGTCGACTTCGACGTCCTCGATGCCAACCAGAAGGCGGCGCTGGCCCAGCGCCTGGGCCGCGGCGGGCTGCCCGAGGGCTCGCTGGCCCAGGTGACCAACATCCTGTGCGTGGGCTCGGGCAAGGGCGGGGTGGGCAAGTCCACGCTGACCTCCAACTTGGCGGCGGCGCTCGCCGCCGAAGGAAAGCGCGTGGGGATCCTGGACGCCGACGTGTGGGGGTACTCGATCCCCCGCATGTACGGGCTCGGTGCCCAGCGCCCGCCGGTCAACGCCGAGCGCAAGATCGTCCCGCTGGAGGCCCACGGCATCGCCGTGATGTCGATCGGGTTCTTCGTGCAAGAAGACGCCGCCGTGGTGTGGCGGGGGCCGATGCTGCACAAGGCGCTTACCCAGTTCCTCCAGGACGTCGCCTGGGGGGAGCTGGACTACCTGCTCATCGATCTGCCCCCGGGGACCGGCGACGTCTCGATGACCCTCGCCCAGCTATTGCCCCAGGCCAAGTTCCTGATCGTCACCACGCCCCAGCCCGCCGCCCAGCGGGTGGCCCGCCGGGCGGCGGAGATGGCGCACAAGGTCTCGCTGGAGATCGCCGGCGTGGTGGAGAACATGGCCGGCTTCGTGACCCCGTCGGGGGAGCGCTTTGCCATCTTCGGCGAGGGTGGCGGCCAGGCGCTGGCCGACGAACTCGACGTGCCGCTGCTGGGTAAGGTGCCGCTCACCCTGCCACTGCGCGAGCAGTCCGACAACGGCGTGCCGCTGGTGCTCGTCGAGCCCTCGGACCCGGCGGCGCAGGCGGTGCGCCATACCGCACGCGGGTTGATCGCGCTTTCGCCGGTGGAGCTTCCGCTGATCCAGGAGCCCACTCCCGCTGAGCCTCCGGCGGCCCCCCAGCCCGCGGGCATGAGCCTGCCCATGGCCTAGCGCGGCGGGCGTCCGCCGTTGCTGCTCGACCGCCTGCGCCGCCCGATCGTCGGTGCGCCGATGGCCGGGGGGCCCTCGACGCCGGCGCTCGCCGCCGCGGTGAGCGAGGCCGGCGGCCTGGGGTTCGTCGCCGCCGGCTACCGCACCGCCGAGCAGATGGCGTCCGACATCGAGGAGGTGCGCGCCTGCACCTCGGCGCCGGTCGGGGTCAACCTGTTCGTCCCCGGCCCCGGGGCCGCCGACGGCGACGCGCTGGCCGCCTACGCGCGCGAGCTCGAGCCCGAGGCGTCCCGCTATGGAACGCCGCTCGGCCCGGCCCACGACGACGACGACGGATGGGGGGCAAAGCTTGCGGTCTTGCGCTTTGCCGGCGTGGCCGTGGTGTCGTTCACCTTCGGCTGCCCGGAGGCCGGCGTGCTCGAGAAGCTGCGCGGCGCGGGAAGCGAGGTGTGGGTAACGGTCACCTCACCGGGCGAGGCCCGTGTCGGCGCCCAGGCCGGGGCGGACGCGCTGGTGGTCCAGGGGATCGAGGCCGGCGGGCACCAGTCGACGTTCGACGATCGGGCCGACCCCGAGGGATTCGGCGTCCTGGCCCTGCTGCGGGTGACCCGGGCGGTCACCGAACTGCCCCTGATCGCCGCGGGGGGACTGACGGACGGGCCGGCGGTGGCCGCCGTGCTGGCCGCGGGCGCGGCGGCGGCCCAGGTGGGCACCGCGCTGATGCTCTCGCCCGAGGCGGGGACCGATCCCGCCCAGCGCGAAGCGCTGGCGGGCGAGGACGAGACGGCGCTGACGCGGGCGTTCAGCGGCCGGCGGGCCCGGGGGCTGCGAAACCGGTTCATGGCGGAGCACGGGACGTCGGCCCCCAGCGCGTATCCGCACATCCACCACCTCACCTCCCCCGTGCGCGCCGAGGCGCGTAAGCGCGGCGACGCGGACGGCTTCAATCTATGGGCCGGCCAGGCGCACGGCCTGGCCCGGGCGGCGCCCGCGGGAGAGATCGTGCGCGGCCTGCACCGAGATGCCCGCGCGGCGCTTCAGGCCGCGCTTGCCGGGCGGGTCGGGCCGGAGGTCGGGCGCGAGGACGAACCGCGCCCGCACGCGCCTTCACCGGAGATCGGTGGGCCTGCGGATCCCCCGGCAGCCGCCCGCCACCACGGCCGATCCCCGAGCCGGTGACAGGAGGCTGGCCCGGATGATCAGAACCCGCCCGAGTAGCTCCCCCATGCGCCGGCGGGTCTGGGGCGCGCTCGTGGCGCTCGGTTTACTCCCCGTGGTCGCCACCAGCGCGAAGGCCAGCACATACGGTCACCTCCCCAAGGTCGGCGGCTGGCGCGGTCAAACCGCGGATCATCACCCCGTCTCGTTACGGGTCACGCGCCGCGGTCGGCGCGTGGGGAGCTTCATCCTGCACGTCCACTACGCGTGCACGTCGGGCTCGACCGACCAGCCGGTTCCGGGCGGGGACCTGGTCCTGCGGCGAGGCAACCCGGTGCCCGTCGAGGGTTCCTTCGGCCTGTTCAAGCCGTTCTACGTGAACTTGGCGGTCCCCGGGGTCAGTCGCCGTGCCGCATTTAAGGTGACCGGCGGCTTCAGCTCAAACAAGCCCACCGGGCCCGGTACGCGGGCTTCGGGAGCAATCTCGGGCAGCTTCACCAAGGACAACGGCGACTCCTGCCAGCTCAGCCGCGACGGGATCATCGATTGGAGTGCGCGCCCGCACGGCTAGCGGTCGGGCAGTCGGCGAGCCGTCCGTGCGAGGTGCCGGGCTAGGGCCCGGTTTGGCCTGGACGGGAGTGCGGGCGACTGGTACCGTCGTCGTCGGGTTAGGGGGTAAGCGCTGTGCAGGGAATGCACCTACGGGAGGTCACCGGACGACGGCTGCTGCCTGCTCTGCTTGCGGTCGCCGTCGCTGTTTTGTTTGCCGCGCCGGCCCAGAGCATGGCGGCGGGCGGCATCGCGGGGACGGTCACATACAGCGGCGGCTATCCGGCTTCGGGTGCTGGGGTGACGGTGGTCTCCGACGGGTCCAGCGGCGCGACGCAGATCCACACCACGTCTGCGGCCAGCGACGGGTCCTACGCGTTCGGCGGCCTGTCGGCGGGCTCTTACACCGTGTGCTTCTCGCCCAGCGGCGTGGGCGGGGGCACCCGGTTCTACAACAACGTCTCCTCGGTCTCGAGCGCCACGCCGGTGACCGTCAGCGACGGCTCCACCACCAGTGGGATCAACGCAAGCTTTCCGTATGGAGCACAGGTCTCTGGGTTCGTAAAGGACCAGACGGGAACACCGATGGCCGGCGTTCACGTAAGCGTGCGTGAGCCGCCGTGCAGCAGCTTCTACCCGGCCCCCGACGTCGAAGTGTCTTCCGGGACCACGCGCTCGGATGGGGGCTACGTCGCGGGCTATTTGCCGGTCGGCACCTACAAGGTGGAGTTCACGAGCCCGGATACGAGCTACGCGCCCCAGTACTACGACGGCAAGAGCACGGACGGCGCCGCGGATCCGGTCTCCATCACCTCTACGACTCAGGACTTCCAGATCAACCCGGTGATGCAGCGGGCGAACTCGATCTCCGGGACGGTGCGGGACGTCTCGGGGTCGGGCGTTGGCCAGGTGACGGTGACCCTCTACACCGAGGCCGCGGGGGGCGGACCGGGCAGCTACGTCACGAACACGACCAGCACCGCGGACGGGCGCTACTCGTTCACCGCGGTTTCGCCCGGCAGCTACGTGGTCAAGTTCTGGACCTTGCCCGGTGGGACGGTGGAGTACCCGACCCAGTACTACAACCAGACGGCCGATCCGGCGCGCGCCACGCCGATCGTCCTGGGCTCCGGCTCGGCCGTCATGCACGTCGACGCGATGCTGCAAAACGGCGGCACGGTGACCGGCAAGGTGACCACGAGCAGCGGAAGCCCGATCGCCGGCGCGGAGGTCGACATCGTCGATCAGCCCGGCGATGACCTCGAGCCGGTCGGCTACGCGCGCACCAACCCCGACGGGACCTACTCGGTCCACGGTCTTCCCCCGGGGGACTGGTACGTCGAGTTCTGG
This sequence comes from Actinomycetota bacterium, assembly GCA_005883215.1. Taxonomy (GTDB): domain Bacteria; phylum Actinomycetota; class Thermoleophilia; order Solirubrobacterales; family Solirubrobacteraceae; genus AC-64. Next base: position 122,196 of record VAYS01000009.1, on the reverse strand, counting down.
GGCCGTAACGGGACCGCGATGGAGCTCTACCCGGGCGTGGTGGCCTACTCGGACGCCCAGACGATCCACGTCGCCGACGGCGCGACCACCAGCGGCATCAACGCTGCTCTTCCCCCAGCGGGATACGTGATCGGCAAGGCGGCGATGGGTCCCGGCAAACAGGCCCAGGCGTCGGCGACGTTCTTTCAGGTCGGCAGCGGAAGCCCCAAGCAGCTACTGACGATCTACATCTACCTAAACCCCAACCAGTGGCACTACTGGTCCTGGGCCCTGGTACCCGGCACCTACATCGCCGAGTTCAGAGCGCCCGGGTATCAGACGGTGTGGTCGGGCGGCGCGTTCAGCGAAGACCAGGCCTCCCCGTTCTCCATCACCGCAGGGGCAGAGACCCGCGACATCGACTTCCTGCTCTGGCCCGACGGCGTGCCCCGCCCAAGCCCACCGTCGCCGGCCAGCTCACCCGCCAGCTTCGCCTGGCCGTTTGCCGCCGTAAAGCCCGTGCTGTCGTCGCTGCCGGTGCTGGCTGGCGCCTCGCACCGCCTGATGGTCCACCGCAAGGGAAGGGTGGTCATACCGCTTCGCTGCGCCGCGGCGACACGCTGCCGCGGCGCTCTGACGCTCGCGATCCCCGCCGGGAGGAAGGCGCGCCGCAGCCGCGCGCACGCCGCCGCCGCCCGACTCGTCTCGCTCGCCCACGGCGGGTTTGACATCGCCGCCCACCGGAGCGGACGCGTGATCTTGCGTTTGAGCAACAAGGGTCGTCGGATGCTCGCCACCCCAGGCGCCAGCCTGGCCGCGACGCTGCTCCTGACGGCGGCAAACGCGACCCGGACCGAGCACGTCGTTCTCGAGACAGCCGGTGCGCCGCGGCGACGCACCCCAAGACGGGCGCGCTAGCGCTACTCCCCAGTAGCGCCTACTACTACTACTACTGGTTCTTGTAGTAGTCGGTGTTGATCTGCGAGTACTTCTGCCACTCGTCGGGCAGCTGATCCTCGGCAAAGCAAGCGTCGACCGGGCAGGCCTCCACACAGGCGTCGCAGTCGATGCACTCCTCGGGGTCGATGTAGAGCATCTCGGCGTCGTCGTAGCCGGGCTCGTCCGGCGTCGGGTGGATGCAGTCCACAGGACAGACCTCGACGCAGGAGTTGTCCTTGGTCCCTATGCAGGGCTCGGCGATCACGTAGGCCATGACAGTCTCTTGGTGGCGGTTGGGGTGAGAAGAACCTCGAGCCCGGGACCGGGCTCGCCGGTCCTGCATTCTACGGGTCCCCGCGCACTATCCTCCGCGAGGCCGATGGGAGCGACCTCGCCCGGCCCGTGCTGCTGCTGACCGGCGCCACCGGCCTGGTCGGCTCGGCGTTGCTGCGCCGGCTCACGGCCGCCGGGCAGCCGGTGCGCTGCCTGGTTCGCGACCCCCGCCGGCTGGGAGCCGAGCGGGTCCGGGTGCAGATCGCCCTGGGCGATCTCGCCGATCCCCCCTCGTTTCGCAACGCGATGCGCGGGGTGCGCACCGTCGTGCACCTGGCCGCGGCGATCCGCGACCAGCGGTTGGGCTCGATCGAGGAGCTCAACGGGATCGCCACCTGGCGCATGGTCCAGGCCGCCGAGCGAGCCGGGGTCGAGCGCTTCGTGTTCTTCTCCGCGCTGGAGGCCTCGCCGTATAACCGCACACGCTTCTTGCGCTCCAAGGCCCTGGCCGAAGCGGCGGTGCGCGACTCGGGCCTGCCGTCGACGATCTTCGCACCGTCGTTGATCTACGCGCCGGGCGATCCCTGGCTGGGACTGCTCGAGCGGCTGTCGCTGCTCCCGGTGATGCCCATGTCCGGGCGTGGGCGGGCGCTGTTTCAGCCGATCTGGGCCGAGGACGTGGCCGACTGCGTGGCGGGGGCCCTCTCCGACGGGGCGGGCGTCGGGTCCGCAGACGGCGCGCGGCGCTTTGAGCTGGCGGGTCCCGACACGCTCTCGCACCGCCAGCTGCTCGAGCTGGCGCTGCGCTCATTTGGACGCCAGCGGCCGATCCTCCCCGTGCCCACGCCGATCGTCTCGCGCGCCCTGCGGGCGGTCGAGGCGGTCGCCGACGGGCGGGCGTTTGCCACCTGGGATGAGGCCGAGCTGATGGAGGTCTCGATGACCGCCGGCTCCGGCCCGCGCGACGCGCAGGCGTTGGGAGTCTCACCCCAGGCGATGGCGGCGGTGCTGGGGGCGCAGGGAAGCTAGGCGCTCAGGCGCCGGCCTTGACCAGCTCGTCGACCGGAGCTCGCCGGTCGCTCCACGGCCGCGCCTGCTCGAGCTGGTCGGCCAGGGCCAGCAGCGCCCCCTCCTGCGCGGGCTGGCCGATGAGCTGCACCGCCAGCGGGAGTCCCTCCTCGCGCTCGAACAGGGGCAGGGCGATCGCCGGCTGGCCCGAGACGTTGCAGATCGCGGTAAACGGCGTGAACTGACCCGACCGGGCGAAGGCCTTCATCGGCTCGGGCGCGCAGGAGTCCATCGTGCCGAGCTTGACCGGCGCCTCGGCCAGCCCGGGGGTGAGGACGGCGTCGAAGCCGTCGGCCCAGGTGACGATCGCCCGGGCAAAGGACTGCAGCTGGAGCTCGGCCCCGGCCGCCTCGATCGAGCTGATCCCCTGGCACAGGCGCCAGATCGCCCAGCTGAGCGGCTCCATGTCCTGCTCGGTGGGCTGGCGTCCCTGCATCATCGCCATCCAGGCGATCTGCGTGCAGATCGCCGGACCGAACGAAGCGGTGAAGGTCCGCAGCACGTCGGGGACCTGCCAGGGCGGGTCCTCCCACACCACCTGGTGACCGAGCTCGGACATCAGCTCGGCGGCGTCGGTGACCGCCTGGGCACAGACCGGGTCGACCTGGCCGTTCTCCAGCGCGGGCACCGTGGTGGCGGCGATCCGCAGGCGCTCGGGGGGGCGCGCGGCAGACGCGGCGAACGGCTCGGGGGGCGGGGGCGCCCACGAGGCATCGCCCAGCTCGGGCCCGGCGAGGACGTCGAGCAGGGCCGCGGTCTCGGCCACCGTGCGGGTGAGCATGCCGTCGGTGACCAGGAACTGCTCGCCCGCCTCGGGGGCGAGCGAGATGCGCCCGCGCTGGGGCTTGAGTCCCACCAGCCCGCAGCACGCCGCCGGGATGCGGGTGGAGCCGCCGCCGTCGTTTCCGTGGGCGATGGGGACCATCCCGGCCGCCACCGCCGCCGCCGAGCCGCCCGAGGACCCGCCAGGGGTGCGCTCCAGGTCCCACGGGTTGCGGGTGGGGCCGAAGCGGCGGGCCTCGCTGGTGGGCAGGATGCCCCACTCGGGCAGGGTGGTGGTGCCGACCACGATGAAGCCGGCGCCCTGGAGCCGGCGCACCACGTTGTGGTCGTACTCCGGGGTGAAGTCGCCGGCGAACTCGGCCCCCAGCGTGAGCCGCATGCCCGCCACCGGGCGGTTGTTCTTGATCGCCACCGGCACGCCGGCGAAGGGCCGCGGATCGCCGGCCGACACCTGCTCGGCGGCGGCCAGGGCTCCCTCGTGGTCGACGTCGACGAAGGCGTTGAGCGCGGGGTTGAGCCGAGACCACCCGCCACCCCGAGGTCCAGTCGGGACTCGAGGGAGTGGTGGCCTTTGCCACCGAGATCGCCGAGCCCGACCGCGACGGCGGCGCGCTGCGCTACCGCGGCGTGGACATCGAGGACCTGGTGGGGGTCGTCCCCTACGAGCAGGTGTGGGGCCTGCTCGTCGACGGCACCTACCGGCCCGGGCTGCCGCCCGCCCAGCCCCATCCGCTCACGGTGCGCTCGGGGGACCCGCGCGTCGACGTGCAGTCGGCGCTGGCCATGCTCGCCCCCGAGTGGGGGTTTGAGCAGTTGATCGACATCTCCGACGAGCAGGCGCGCGAGGACCTGGCCCGGGCCTCGGTGATGGCGCTGTCGTTCGTGGCCCAGTCGGCGCGGGGCGCCGGCCAGCCCCCGGTACCCCAGGGCGAGGTGGACAAGGCCAAGTCGATCCCCGAGCGGTTCCTGATCCGCTGGCGCGGCGAGGCCGAGCCCGACCACGTCAAGGCGATCGACGCGTACTGGATTTCGGCCGCCGAGCACGGCATGAACGCCTCGACGTTCACCGCCCGGGTGGTCGCCTCGACCGGGGCCGACTGCGCAGCGGCGCTGTCCTCCGCGGTGGGCGCGCTGTCGGGGCCCCTGCACGGTGGCGCGCCCTCGCGGGTGCTCAAGATGCTCGACGAGGTGGCGGCCAGCGGGGACGCCGAGCGCTGGGTGCGCGAGGCCCTGGATCGTGGCGAGCGGCTGATGGGCTTCGGGCACCGGGTCTACCGGGCCGAGGACCCCCGGGCCCGCGTCCTGCGCCGCACCTGCCGGGAGATCGGCTCCCCTCGCCTGGAGGTGGCCGAGGCGCTCGAGCAGGCCGCGCTGGCCGAGCTCCGGGCGCGCAAGCCCGACCGCGTGCTGGCCACCAACGTCGAGTTCTGGTCGGCGGTGATCCTCGACTACGCCCAGGTGCCGCCCGAGCTGTTCACCTCGATGTTCACCTGCGCGCGGGTGGCGGGGTGGTCGGCCCACGTCCTGGAACAGAAGCGCGAGGGCCGCCTGATCCGCCCCACCGCCAAGTACGTGGGCGAAGGCCCGCGGCCGGTCGGCGCGGTGCCCAAGCGCTAGCTGCCTGGCCGGCCCATCCGAGCGTCGACCAGAACGCCGGGGGCCCGGCGCGGCGGCCGGGCCCTCGGGAACGTCTCGATGCTTTCAGCGCGATAGCGCTGCTTACATCATCCCGCCCATGTCGGGCATGCCCCCGCCGCCGGGCATGCCAGCGCCCTCCTTCTCGGGCATCTCGGCGACGATCGCCTCGGTGGTCAGGATGTTCTTGGCGATCGAGGCCGCGTTCTGCAGCGCCGAGCGCGTGACCATCGCCGGGTCGATGACGCCGGCGGAGACCAGGTCCTCGATCTGGTTGGTGTTGGCGTTCAGGCCCGAGCCCTTCTTGGCCTTGCGCACGTCGTTGACCACCACCGAGCCCTCGAGCCCGGAGTTCTCGGCGATCTGACGCAGCGGCTCCTCCAGCGAGCGCTGGACGATCCGCGCGCCGGTGCGCTCGTCCTCCTCGCCCAGGCCGTCCGCCTTGATGGCAGCGGCCGCCGCGAGCAGGGACACGCCGCCGCCGGGCACGATGCCCTCCTCGAGCGCCGCCCGGGTCGCCTGCAGGGCGTCCTCGACGCGGTGCTTCTTCTCCTTCATCTCGGTCTCGGTGGCGGCGCCCACCTTGACCACGGCGACCCCGCCCGAGAGCTTGGCCAGGCGCTCCTGGAGCTTCTCCCGGTCGAAGTCCGAGTCGGTGCTGTCGATCTCGGTCTTGATCTGGTTGATGCGACCCTTGATCGCCTCCGACTCGCCGGCGCCGTCGACAATCGTGGTGGTGTCCTTGGCCACCACCACGCGGCGGGCGCGGCCGAGCTGGGACAGCTGGGTGTTCTCCAGCTTGAGCCCCATCTCCTCGGTGATCACCTCGCCGTTGGTGAGGATGGCGATGTCCTCGAGCATTCGCTTGCGGCGGTCGCCGAAGCCCGGCGCCTTGACCGCCACGCCGGTGAACGTGCCGCGGAGCTTGTTGACCACCAGCGTGGCCAGCGACTCGCCCTCGACGTCCTCGGCGATGATCAGCAGCGGCTTGCCCGACTGGATGACCGCCTCGAGCACCGGCAGCACGTCGCGGACCGAGCCGATCTTCTGGTTGGCGATCAGGATGTAGGGGTCCTCGAGCACCGCCTCCATGCGGTCCTGGTCGGTGACCATGTAGGGCGAGATGTAGCCCTTGTCGCACTGCATGCCCTCGGTGAACTCGAGCTCCATCCCGAAGGTCTGGCCTTCCTCGACGTTGACCACGCCGTCCTTGCCGACCTTCTCGATCGCGTCGGCGATAACGTCGCCGATCTCGTCGTCACCGGCAGAGATCGTGGCCACGCGGGCGATCTGGTCCTTGCCCGAGATGTCCTTGGACTGGGACTTGATCTGATCCACGGACTGGTCGACGGCGGACTCGATGCCGCGCTTGAGCGCCAGCGGGTTGGCGCCGGCGGCCACGTTCTTGAGCCCCTGGCGCACGATCGCCTGGGCCAGCACGGTGGCGGTGGTGGTGCCGTCGCCGGCCACGTCGTTGGTGGCGGTGGCCACCTCGCGCACCAGCTGGGCACCCTGGTTCTGGAAGACGTCCTCGACCTCGATCTCGCGCGCGATCGTGACGCCGTCGTTGGTGATGGTGGGCGCGCCGAACTTCTTGTCCAGGACCACGTAGCGGCCCTTGGGGCCGAGGGTGACCTTGACGGCGTTGGCGACGGCGTCTACGCCGGCCTCCAGCGCCTTGCGCGCCTCGCTGTCGTATTTCAGTTCCTTATGAGCCATTGGTGAACTAGCTTCTCCTTGAAAGAGCGAGGGACTTGGTCAGGACTCGACGCGGGCTAGGACGTCGGACTCGCGCAGGACGAGCAGATCCTCGCCGTCGACCTTGATCTCGGTCCCGCCGTACTTGCTGTAGAGGACCTCGTCGCCCTTCTTGACGTCGAGCGGGATCCGCTTGCCGTCGTCGTCGAGCTTGCCGTCGCCTACGGCGAGGACCTTGCCCTTCTGCGGCTTCTCCTTGGCGGTGTCGGGGAGGACGATGCCACTGGCCGTGGTCTCCTCCTCCTCGATCGCCTGCACGATCAGCCGATCGCCCAGGGGCTTGAGCTTCATGAAATCCAACCTCCGATGACAGAGACTGCGGGTGGCGGAGCCTCTTGGCACTCTCATGTGAAGAGTGCCAAGCCTCCTGGGGCCGAACTATAGCGCGATCCTTGGGGTCTTGGCAGTCTCATATAGCGAGTGCCAAGGGCCGGGCGAAGCCCGCGGGGCCCCGGCTCGGGGCCCGGCGCCGGTCAGTTCTGGGCGCCGCCGAAGCCACGCACCGCCTCGGTGATCCCCGGCGGCTGGTCGAGGATCTGGGAGAAGCGCACCACGGTGACGGTGTCCTCGACGGAGACCTCGCGTCCGTAGATCTGCTCGAGGAAGTGGATCAGCTCCTCGTGGCGGCGAAACTCGGGGTTGTCGTGCTCGATGTCGCGGGGGGAGAGGTCGCGGATCTTCATCACGTCGACGGCGTCGATGACCGCCTCGAAGATCCGCTCGCGGGGTGAGTGCTGGTAGCCGATGGTCACCAGCACCAGCTGGTTGCGGCGGTACTTGTGGCTCTTGTCGCCCAGCCGGATGGTCGCCGTCTTGCGCCCGCGCTTGAGCTGATCGGCAAACAGGGTTGAGTAGAAGTTGAGGACCTGCACCGGACGCGGAGGCTAGCGGTCGGCGGCCAATCGTGACAGGGCTCGGCTCACCATTTCGCGCTCGCCTTCGTAGGTGAGCGCGCGCTCGGCCTCGGCCAGCGGCATCCACCGAGCCTCCTCGACCTCGTGGTCGTGGCGGGCGGGGTCCCCGGAGCGAAACTCGAACAGATAAAACGCCACCTCCTTGGGGATCTGGCGCCCGCGCCGGCGCCGCCAGTAGCGCACGTCACCCAGCTTGGCGATCAGCTCGCCCTCGACGCCGGCCTCCTCGCGGACCTCGCGCGCGGCGGCCTGCTCGGGCGTCTCCCCGGGGTCGATGTGCCCCTTGGGCAACGCCAGCACCTGGCGCCCGTCGGGGGCGCGGCGGCGGGGGACGATCACCGCCACCTGGCCGTCGCGCACCAGCACCCCGCCGGCCGAGTGCTCCTGGGCGGGCAGGTCAGGGGGCGGGCCCCCCGGGCCCGAGGCCTCGGGCGCCGGCTCGGGAGCGTCCGGGCTGGGCCCCTCGGGCGGGCTAGAAGACATAGCCCGACAGCGCCTCGGGGTCGTGCACCACCAGCTTGCCCCGCCCTTGGGAGACGACGCCGGCGCGCTCGAGCACAGCGAGAAAGCGGCTGGCCGACTCGCGCGAGGAGCCGGCGAGCTTGGCCACGTCGGCCTGGGTGCACTTGAGCAGGACGTCGCGCTCCCCCGCTCCCTCTGCGCGCGCCTCGCCGACCAGCTGGGAGAGCACGGTGGCCACTCGGCTCTGCACGGTCTGAAAAGACTGGCGCGAGAGGCGCTCGTTGGTCTGGCGCAGGCGCCGCCCGAGGGCGACGATCAGCTTGAGGGCGATCTCGGCATGCTCGCGCAGCAGGCGACGCATGTCGGCGCCCAGCAGGGCGATCGCCCCCAGCTCGTCGATGGCCTCCACCGTGGCCGACCGGCGCTCCTCGTCGAACATCGCCAGCTCGCCGAAGATATCGCCCGGCCCGAAGTTGGCCAGGGTGATCGAACGCCCGTCGGAGTGCTCGCGGATGGCGCGGGCGTGGCCCTGGCGGACCACGTAGCAGGTGTCGCTGGCGTCACCCTCGTGGAAGATCACCTGGCCGGCGGGGAACGTACGCGGCACCGCCACCTCGGCAATGCGGCCGAGCTCCGTCGGCGTCAGCGGCTCGAACACCGGCACCTGGGCGAGCAGGGTGACGGTCTCCTGCTCGGGAACGCTGGCCATGGCCGGCCGAGTATTCCACGGCCCAGCCGGCCGGTCAGGCGAAGCCCAGGGCGCGCTCGCGGCGCCGACGCAACAGTCGGCGACCGGCCAACCACCCCGCCAGGCCGAGGGCGGCGAGCGGCACGAGCGCGGCGAGCGCCACCAGCGCGACGCCGGCGGCGACGGCGAGAACCCGCAGCGCGTCGTCGAGCGCCCGCCCCGGGCCCCAGGGCCCTGCTGCGCCGTGGCGGGTGCCGGTCGCGGCGATCTGCACGGTCACGCGCGCGTAGCGCGCGCGCAGATCAAGCTGGCGCTGCTGGCGCTGGGCGAGGGCGAGTTGCGCCTGCACGGCGCGCAGCCGCGCGAGCAGCGCCTGGACCTGGGCGCCGTGCGCCGCCGCCAGTCGAGAGCGCAGCGCGTCGCGCTGGCCGGTCAGGCGCCCGACGCGCGAGGCGGCGGCGTCATAGGGCGCGGTGATGTCCTGCGTGCTCTGATCGCGCGCGGTTACGTCGGCCAGGCGCGAAAGCGCCGCCAGAGCCGCCGCCAGCCGGTCCGACGGCACGCGTAGGTCGAAGCTCGCCTCTCCGCCCTGGCCGGGCCCGGCATCGGTCGCCGGGCGGCCCGAGGAGACGTTGGAGCTGGCGACGATCCCGCCGAAGGAGTCGGTCACCCGCACCACGCCGTCGGCGACCGTATTCAGCGAGTCGGGCGCGGTGCTCAGCGCGAGTGAGGCGGCGCGGTCGACACGGCGGGTGGGGGCGGGGGCGACGCCGGGCGGGAGCGGCCGGAGGGGTGACGGTGTGGGCCTCGCCGGCGTCGGCGTTACCGTGGCCGGCGCCGCCGCCGGTGGCGGCGTAGAGGCACCCGGCGCGGCCCTCTCGAGTAGCTGCGTTTGCGGCTGTGTGGCATTGCGCGACCCGCTGCCCGGGAGCGAGACGATCACGACGGCGGCAATCAGCACACTGGCCAGCGCTCCGGCCGTCCCCAGGGCGAGCGAGCGGCGCGAGATCCCGGCGCCCAGGCGTGCACGAACCGCGGCACCCAGCGTGGCGACGCGCCCGCGTGGGGCGGGCGCACCGGCCGGTGCAAAGCCCGAGCGCAGGCCCGCCTCCAGACGGGAGTCCAGCTCGGGCGACGGCGATGGCGCGGTCGCGCGCACGTCGGCGACCAGCGTGGCCAGGGCGGAGTGCTCGGGGGCGACCGGGCGCCCGGCCAGGGCGGCGTCGATCGCGGCGAGCTCGGCGCGAGCGGCGGGGTCGAGCGGGCGCGGGCGGCGGCGAAGGGTCACGGCCGGTCCTCCTCGGTGGTGTCCGTGCACGCCCGCCGAAGCCGCGAGACGGCGCGATGGAGCCGCGTGCCCGCATTGGACTCGCTGGTGCCCAGCACGCGGGCGAGCTCGGCGTTGGAAAGCCCGGCGTGGAACTTGAGCGCGATCAGCTCGCGGTCGCGCGCGCCGAGCTGCTCGAGCGCGCGGCGCACGGTGGCGCGACGCACCGCCGCGTCGGAGGGATCCTCGCCGGGGGCGACCGGCTCGGGGGCGAGCGCCGGCGCCGCTCGGCGGCGGCGCAGCTCGTCCAGCGCGGCGTTACGGGCGATCCCGAACAGCCATGCCCGCGGGCTGCCGCGCCGGGCGTCGAAGCTCGCGCGCCGACGATAGGCGCGCTCAAACGCCAGCGCCGTCACATCCTCCGCGGAGGCGGAGTCGCCCAGCAGGGTGCGCACGTAGGCGTGCAGGTCCGAGCAGCTCGAGCGATACAGGGCCTCGAAGCTCTCGATGCCGGGCTCAGCCTCCGGCTCCACGGCTACCAGCATGGTGCCCACACCCCTACTACGGGTGAGGTGGGCTTTACGTCACGCGACTATCTTGCCGCCCCCATGAGTCGTCGCTCCGCCACGCTGATCGCCGCGGTGAGCGCTCTCGCGCTGACGATCCCGCTCGGCGGCGCCTCGGCGCTCGCCGCCAAGCGACACCGGATCAACGTCCACCACTCAAAGCTCACCTGGGCGACGATCAACCTCTGCAACACCAAGGCCCATCCCCACACGGTGGGGGTCCGCGCGTCGATGCCGGGCACCGGCGTGCGCAGCGAGCGGATGTTGATGTCCTTCCGGGTCCAGTACCGCGACGCCAAGGGACGCTGGCTGTTCGTCCCCGGCCTGGCCTCGCCGTGGCGGGACGTCGGCTCGGCCGCCGTCCGCGTGCGCCAGTCGGGCTTTGACTTCCCCTTCACGCGCCCGCCGGACGGGAGCCCGACGCTGGTGCGGGGGGCGGTCAGGCTGGAGTGGCGCCGGCATGGACGCGCCGTGGCGACGGTTCGGATCCACACCACCGCCGGGCACTCCCCGGCGGCGGGCGCCGATCCGCCGGGCTACAGCGCCGGCACCTGCCGACTCTAACCGCCGCCTGGGCTCTCGCCACGGCGCCCTCGCGCGCCGGTCAGGGGGTCGCGAACAGCCGCGGATCGTTGGTGATCACGCCGGTGACCCCCATCCGCTCGAGCCGCGCGATCTGCGCGCGGTCATCCACCGTCCATACGTAGAGCTCTCCCCCCGCAGCGCCCACGGCGCGGACCAGCGCCGGCGTGACCAGCCGCCAATGGGCCATCAGCGCGTCGCAGCGACCGCCCGACAGCGCGGCCGCGGCCAGACGCGGAAGCGCCAGCCGATAGCCGGTGGCGAAGGCGAGTGCGGGGAGCTTGGTGAGCAGGTCGGTGGTGTAGTCGCGGCGCACGCGGGGAACCGACCAGCCGAGCCTGGCCGTGGGCTCGAGCGCGCGCAGGCGCTCGAGGCTCTCGCGATACATGGTCGAGATCAGCGCCCGCCCGAGCAGTCCGCTCCGGCGCAGGGCCGCCAGTACCCGCGGCTCATAGCCCGGAAGCTTGAGGTCGACGTCGAGCTCGACGTCGGCGAACCCGGAGCCGGCCAGGTGATCGAGGCCCTGCTCGAGCGTGAGCGCCTCGCCGCGGCGCAGGGCGGAGTAGTCGTGGGCGAGCAGCAGCCGCCCCGAGCCGTCGCGGCGCTCGGGCAGGACGTCGAACTCGATCATGTCCACCCCGGCGGCCAGGGCGGCGTCGAAGCTGGCCGCCGTGTTGCCCGGGGCGATCAGGTCGGCCCCCTTGTGGCCGACCCGGCGCAGGGCGGTGCGAACGGCCGGGGAGCCGGCGTGCGGGCTCACGCCTGGCAGCGCGGGCACCAGTAGGTGATGCGGTTGTCGTCGCCTTGGCCACGGCTGCGGATCCGCGTCTGGCAGCGCGGACACGGCCTCCCCGCCCGCCGGTAGACCGCGTTGGGACGACCGGACCGGCCTTCCTGGGCCGAGGCGCGCATGTCTCTGCGCCCGCTGCGCAGGACGGCGAGCGCCTCCTCGTCGCTGACCGCGCCGGTGCGCCGAAACGGATCGAGGCCCGCGTCGAAGCACGCCTCGGCCTTCCACTTGTTGCCCACCCCGGCGACGATGCGCTGATCGAGCAGGGCGTCGCCGATCGGGCGGGTGGGGTCGTCGGCCCGCAGGCGGCGCAGCACGCCCGCCTCGTCGAAGCGCTCGCCCAGGATGTCGGGCCCCAGCCCGGCCAGGCGCCGGTCAAAGCGGGTCCGCGACTCGGTCATCAGCTCGAGCACCGGGCCGTCGAACTGCACCACCTCGCGATCGCCGCGGCGCAGCACCAGCCAGGCGCGCCGCGGCGAGCGCCCCCAGCGCTGGCCCCGGCGATAGACGCCCCACGAGCCGGTGGTGCGCAGGTGCGAGTGCAGGGTCAGGTCGCCCTCGAAGCGCAGGAACAGGTGCTTGCCGTGGGCGTCCACCGCGCGCACGGCGCGGCCGGCCAGGCGCTCGGGCCAGCGGTCTCGCCGGTGGCGCGCCTGGGGGGTGAGGATCTCGTCGGGCACGTTGCCGACCAGCACCGGGGCGATCCGGCGCGCGGTGCGGAGGATCGTGTCGCCCTCGGGCATGGGGCTAGGGTAGAGCCGGCCGCTTGCCCAGGACGACCCCGGATGTCCGCCGCCACCCGCCGCTCCCTGCACGACGCGCTGGCCGGACTGGTCGGCCGAGAGGCGATGCGCGACCCCCACGAGGCGCACTGGGGCCAGGACGCCAGCGTCGCGCACGGAGTGCGCGGAGCGCCCGACGCCGTGGTCGCCCCGGCCCGTGCCGAGCAGGTCGCCGAGATCGTCGCCTACTGCTATGAGCGCGGCCTGGCGGTGATCCCGCGCGGGGGCGGCACCGGCTATGCCGGGGGCTGCGTGCCCATCGACGGTGGGGTGGTGCTGGCGCTCGAGCGCTTGGAGGCCGTGCGCTCGTTCGAGCCCGAGCGGTGGCGGATGTGGGTGGAGGCGGGCGCCAGGACCTCGCAGGTGCGCCGGCGGGCCCGCGAGAACGGCCTGCTGTTCGCGCCCGATCCCGGCGCCGCCGAGCAGTCGCAGATCGGCGGAAACATCGCCACCAACGCGGGGGGGCCGCACGCGTTCAAGTACGGCGCCACCGGCCGGTGGGTGACCGGGCTGGAGGTGGTCCTCGCCCCCGGCGAGCTGGTCCAGGTGGGCGGTCCCGTGCGCAAGGACGTCGCCGGCTATGACCTGCGTTCACTGCTGGTGGGCTCCGAGGGCACGCTGGGCGTGATCACCGCCGCGTGGCTGCGGCTCGAGCCGGCGCCGGAGGCCGAGCTGCCGGTGCTGGCCTTCTACGCCGACGCCGAGGCGGGCGGGCAGGCGATCCTGGATGTCATGGCCGCGGGTGTCCCCGCCGCCGCCGTCGAATTCCTGGACGCCGGCGCCCTGGCCGCCGGCGGCGCCTCGCTGCCCGACGGGGTGCCGCCCGGGGCAGGGTTCCTGGTCGTGGCCGAGGCCGACGGCTCGGTGGAGGAGGCGGCGCGGGTGCGCGGCGAGCTCGTCGAGGCGCTCTCACCCGGCGCCCTGGCGGCCGTGCGGGCTCCGGCCGACCGGGCCGGCGCGCGCGCGCTGTGGCGCTGGCGCGACGGCGTCTCGCTCGCGGTCAGCGCCCAGCGCGGCGGAAAGCTCTCCGAGGACATCGCCGTGCCCGTCGAGCGCCTGGCCGATGCGGTGACCGGCACGCTTGAGATCGGCGCTCGGCACCGACTGCAGGCGTGCAGCTGGGGTCACGCGGGCGACGGCAACGTGCACGCCACGCTGCTGCTCGACCCCGCCGACGCCGATCAGCGGCGCCGGGCCGAGGCCGCCGCGGCCGACCTGCTGGGGATGGCCGTGTCCCTGGGGGGCACGATCAGCGGCGAGCACGGCTTGGGCTGGATCAAGCGCGGCCAGCTGCACCGGCAGTGGTCTCAGGCCGCGGTGGGGGCGCATCGCTCGATCAAGCGGGCGCTCGACCCCAAGGGCCTGCTCAACCCGGGCAAGAAGGAGCCATGAGCTACCAAACCCCCGGAACCAGGCGCTTGGTGCGGGTCTCATAGGCGCGATAGGGCTCGCCCAGGCCGACCTCCAGGGCCCGCTCCTCGACGTGGATGCGGCGGACCAGCACGGCCAACGGGAGCACGACCGCCAGGAGCAGCGACGGCCAGACCGCGGTCACCACCCCGTACCCCGCGGCGATCAGCAGCAGGCCCGTGTAGGAGGGGTGGCGAACGCGGCGGTAGGGGCCCCGGTCGACGACCGGCTGCCCAGGGTCGACCTCGACCGTCAGGCGAAAGGCGGCCCCCAGCGACGCGATCGACCACACCCGCAGCGCCAGCCCGGCCCACATCAGCCCCAACCCGGTCGCCAGCGGGGCGTCGGTGCCGTGCCCGGGCAGCCACAGGCCGGGGTCGGCTCGGAAGAGGTGCGCCAGGCCGGACCCCAGCGCGAGTGCGCCGGCCAAGGCCAGGAACACCAGCCTCCGGGTTCCGCGGTCCTGTGCCGGGCCGCCCCTTCCCCGGGCCGCGTCGCGCACCAGCAGACCGAGCTCGAGCGCGATCCACGCGCCGACCGTGAGGGCGAAGGAGGGACTACCCACGTCCCCGTCCCCGCCGCCGGACTCAGGCGCTTAGCGTGAGCTTGCGCGGGCCGGCGCGAAAGCCCAGAGCCACCAGCTGCGCGCTCAGGGCCGAGCCCAGCGCCGGCTCGCCGTCGACGCGCTCGACCGACAGACGCCCCACCCGCCCGCCGAGCACCGCGTCGGCCAGGGCCTCGAGCGCCACGGCCAGACGCGGATCCTCGGGCGCGCACAGCGTGAGAAGGCCGCGGCCCCCGCGCTCGACGTACAGCACCGGCTCGGCCCCCACCGACACCACGTAGGCCCCGGCCACCCGGGTCGGGCGCCGCTCGCGCTCGGCGGCCAGCGCCGGCCAAGGCAGCACCGCGCCGTAGGGCTGGGCCGGGTCGATCGCCGACAGCACCAGCGCCCGCGCCTGCTCGGGCCGCTGGCCCCGCAGGCGCTCGACGGCGCCGGGGAGGGCGAACTGGGCCGCGCCCAGCCCCTCGATGAAGTAGCCGCGCCGGCACACCCCGAGCGTCTCTAGCTGGCCGAGCGAGTCATACAGGGCGGCAAAGCCACCCTCGACCCCCTCGGCCAGGACCTGCTCGCGGGTGAGGATCCCGTAGCGCTCGAGCAGCAGCTCGGCCAGCGCCCGGCGCCGCGCCGCCGGGTCGGGGGCGGGGTCGAACAGGGGAGCGGTCAGCGACCAGCGCCCCTGGAGGTGCGGAGGCCGGCTGGCCGCCCGCGCCGCGGGGGAAAACCGGCGGGCACTCCGGGGGCGTGAGCCGCGCCGGCCGGCGCGCGCCAGCGTGAGCCGCGGCGCGCGCAGCGGAGCCCACGCGTCGTTGGTGACCTCGCCCGCCCACACCAGGTCCCACAGCGCCTCCTGCAGCGCCTCGGGCGCCAGGTCGAGGTCGGCGAGCAGGTCGGTGACGAAGCACGGCGAGGCGGCCAGGCGCTCGCGCACCGCCCGGTGCTCGGCTTCCTCGGCTCCGGGCCCGCCCCCGGCCCCGGCGGCCCCGCCCCGCTCGCGCCGCGGCGGGCCGAGCACCGGGGCGTCCTCGCGAAAGTAGAGCGCCACCCGACCCGAGCGTCGCCCCAGGGCCCCCGCCCCCACCCACACCAGCTCGCCGCTGGCGCACAGGGCGTCGATCCACGTCGGCGAGTAGCTGCCCCCGACCCGCCGGGGCAGCAGCTCTCGCTCCCACACCTCGACGGGCAGGGCCAGCCCCTGCAGCGAAAGCAAGACTTCGCGCAGGGCATCGGCGCCGGGCCCGCCCGCCGGACGGCGGTCGACCCCCTGCCACGAGGGCAAGAACCCCGCGAACGCCCGCCGGTCGGCGGGCTCGATCTCCCGCCGCAGGACCGCCAGCGAGGCGCGCCGCAGGCGGCGCAGGACCTCGGGGTCGCACCACTCGCGCTCGCTGCCGCCCGGGCGCAGCTCGCCGCGCACCAGCTCACCCGCGCGCTCCAAGCCCCGCAGCGAAGCGGCCGGGTCGACCCGCCAGCGGCCGGCCAGCTCCGCCGTGGTGAACGGGCCGTGGGTGCGCGCCCACCGGCGCACCAGCCGGGCCAGCGCGTCGGGCACCTCCTCGAGGAAGGAGTCGGGCAGCCCCGCCGGCGCCACGGCGCCCAGCGCGTCGCGGTACAGGCCGGCGTCGTCGGCGGCGATGAACCGGCGCTCGCCGGCCAGGCGCACGGGCACCGCCCGGCGCTCGGCCTCAAGCTCGGCCAGCATCGCCTCCGCCGAGGTCCCGACCACCACCCGCTCGGCCGCCTCGGAGGGCGACAGGTCGCCGAGCCGGCGCAGGTGCTCGGCCAGCTCGTCGCGGGTGGCGGCGCGGGTGGCCGGCGAGCGACCCTGGAGGTCGTCCTCCACCTGGGCCAGCGCGCCGGCGTCGATCAGCTCGCGCAGCTCCTCCTGGCCCAGCAGCTCGGCCAGCAGCTCGCGGTCCAGGGACAGCGCCGCCGCGCGGCGCTCGGCGTTGGGCGTGTCGCCCTCGTACATGTAGGTGGCCACGTAGTCGAACAGCAGCGAGGAGGCAAACGGCGACGCGGTCGGCGTTTCGACCTCGACCAGCGATATGGCCCGCGACTGCAGGCCGGCCATCAGCGCCTGCAGGCCGGGCAGGTCGAGCACGTCGCGCAGGCACTCGCGGTAGGTCTCCAGCACCATCGGGAAGTCGGCGTAGCGGCGGGCGACCTCGAGCAGGGTCTGGGACTTCAGCCGCTGCTGCCACAGGGGCGTCCGGCGGCCCGGCCGGGCGCGGGGGATGAGCAGGGCCCGGGCGGCGTTCTCCCGAAAGCGAGCGCCGAACAGCGCCGAGCCCCCCAGCTCGGCCATCACCGCCTCCTCGAGCTCGTCGGGCTCGAGCAGCACCAGCTCGGACCCCGGCGGCTCGTCGGCGTCGGGCAGGTGCACGATGATCCCGTCGTCTGACCAGATCGCGTCGGACTCCAGGCCGAAGCGCTCGCGGATGCGCCCCGACAGCGCCAGCCCCCAGGCGGCGTGCACCCGACCGCCAAACGGCGACAGCACGCACAGGCGCCAGTCGCCGATCTCATCGCGGAAGCGCTCGATCACGAGCGTGCGATCGCTGGGCACCACGCGCGTGGCGTCCTGCTGCTCGCGCAAGAACGCGAGCAGGTTGGCGGCGGCCCACCCGTCGAGGTCGTACTCGCGCTCGAGCACCTCGGCGGGCTGCTCGACCGCCCAGCGCGAGAAGGCTCCGATTGCCTCCCCCAGCTGCCGCGGGCGCCCGGCCGAATCTCCCCGCCAGAACGGCACCGCGCCGGGCACCCCGGGGGCGGGCGTGACGATCACCCGGTCGCGCCCGATCTCCTCGATCCGCCACGAGGAGGCGCCGAGCAGGAACGTCTGCCCCGGCCGCGCCTCGTAGACCATCTCCTCGTCGAGCTCGCCCACCCGGCGCCCGTCGGGCAGCGTGACCGCGAACAGCCCGCGATCGGGGATCGTGCCCGCGTTGGTGACCGCCAGCTGGCGGGCTCCCCGCCGGGCGCGGATGGTGCCCCCCACCCGGTCCCACACGATGCGCGGTCGCAGGTCGCCGAACTCCTCTGAGGGGTAGCGCCCGTCGAGCATGTCGAGCACGTTGTGCAGGAGCTCCAGGGACAGCTCGGAAAACGAGTACGCCCCGGTGACCAGCTCGTGCAGCTCGCCGACCGAGATCTCCTCCACGCTGGCGGCGATCGCCACCACGTGCTGGGCGAGCACGTCGAGCGGATTGCGCGGCACCACGGTGGGCTCGATCCTCCCCTCGCGCATGAGGCGGGCCACCACCGCCGACTCGAGCAGGTCGGCCCGGAACTTGGGGAAAATGCGTCCCTTGGAGACGTCGCCCACGCCGTGCCCGGCCCGGCCGATGCGCTGCAGTCCGCGGGCCACCGACTTGGGCGACTCGACCTGGAGCACGAGGTCGACCGCTCCCATGTCGATCCCCAGCTCCAGCGACGAGGTGGCGACCAGGCAGGGGAGCTCGCCGGCCTTGAGCAGCTCCTCGACCACCGTGCGCTCCTCCCGGGCCAGCGACCCGTGGTGGGCGCGGGCGATCTCGGCCGCCGGCCGTCCGGCGGCCTCGTCCTCGCCCGCGGCCAGCTCGTTGAGCCGCAGGGCCAGCCGCTCGGCGCCGCGACGGTTGTTGACGAACACGATCGTCGAGCGGTGCTCGCGCACCAGACGCAGCAGCTCCGGGTAAATGGCGGGCCAGATCGAGCGCCGCGTCGCCTCTGCGCCGGGGACCGCCTCGGGCAGCTCGGCCGGGGCGTCCAGCTCGGGCTCGACCATCGACTCGACCGGGACGTGGATCTGCAGGTCCAGCGGCTTACGCATGCCGGCGTCGACGATGCTCGCCCGGCGCCGGGGGCCGACGAGAAAGCGCGCCACCTCCTCGAGCGGCGTCTGCGTGGCGCTCAGCCCGATGCGCTGGAGCGGGCCGGCCAGGCGCTCGAGCCGCTCCAGGCTGAGAGCCAGGTGGGCGCCGCGCTTGGTCGCCGCCACGGCGTGGATCTCGTCGACGATCACCGCCTCGGCGCCGGTGAGGATCTCGGCCGCCCGCGAGGTCAGCATCAGGTACAGCGACTCGGGCGTGGTGATGAGGATGTCCGGCGGCGTGCGCAGCATCGCCGCGCGCTCGCGCTGGGGGGTGTCCCCGGTGCGCAGCCCCACCCGCACGTCGGCGCCGATGCCTCGCAGCGGCGCGCGCAGGTTGCGCTCGATGTCGTAGGACAGCGCCTTGAGCGGCGAGACGTAGACCAGGCGCACCCCGCGCTGCGCCTCGGGCCGCGGCGAGGTGCAGATGCGGTCCAGGCCCCACAGGAACGCGGCCAGCGTCTTGCCCGAGCCGGTGGGCGCCGAGATGAGCACGTTCTCCCCGGCGGCGATGCGGGGCCAGGCCCCGGACTGGGCGGGCGTGGGCTGCTCGAAGGCCCCGGCAAACCAGTCGCGCACGGGAGGAGAAAAGGAAGACAGCGGCACGGGATCCGAGCGTAGCGGTCGGGGTCCCCGCGGACCGGCCGGGTCCAGCGGTTAGCCTCAGCCGGTGGCCGCAGTCAGGCAAGCGCTAGCGCGACGCGGCTATCGCATCGCCTACGGCCTGCTCCGGGTGGGGTGGTTTCTCACCCGGCCCCGCACCCGGGGAGTCAAGTGCGTGGTCCGCTGCGGCGACGAGGTCGTGCTCGTGCGCCACACCTATGGCCGCCGCCAGTGGGAGCTGCCGGGAGGGTTCGTGCGCCCCAGGGAGGATCCCCTGCGGGCCGCCCACCGCGAGCTCTCCGAGGAGCTCGGCCTGTGCGACCTGGCCCTCACCGAGCTGGGGGTACTCGAGCTGGAGCTCGAGTACAAGCGCGACACGCTGTTCTGCTACTCGGTGCTCGTCGAGGACAAGCTCCTTGAAGTTCAGAGCGCCGAGATAGCAGAGGCGGGCTGGTTTGGCGCGGGGGGGCTGCCGGCGGCGGTGGGCAAGTCGGTGATGCCGATCCTCGCCCTGGAGCGCGGCGCGGGCGACTAATCCAGCCCGGCGAGCTCGCGGGCGTGCCGGAGCACGGCGTCGGTCATCTCCTCGGTCAGGACCCCGGTGAACGTGTTCTGCTGGCTGGGGTGAAAGCAGCCGAGCAGCGTCCGGGCGCCGATGCGCACCTCGGCGCCGTGACCGAAGCGCGGGCGCGGGCGCGGGCGATCGTCGCCCCCGGCGGCGGCCAGGCGCAGGGCGGCATCCCAGGCATAGGCGCCCAGACACACGAGCACCGACACGCCGTCGAGCAGCTCGAGCTCGCGCGCCGTGTAGGGCAGGCAGCGGTCGCGCTCTTGGGGCGTGGGCCGGTTGGCGGGCGGGGCACAGCGCACGGCGGCGGTGATCCAGCACCCGCGCAGCCGCAGCCCGTCGTCACGCGCCAGGGACTGCGGCTGGTTGGCGAAGCCGGTGCGCCACAGCGCCGCGAACAGCCAGTCGCCCGAGCGGTCCCCGGTGAAGATGCGCCCGGTGCGGTTGGCGCCGTGGGCGGCGGGCGCCAGGCCGAGCAGCATGACGCGGGCGCCAGGATCGCCGAAGCCGGGAACCGGTCGCGCCCAGTAGGTCTGCTGGGCAAAGGCCGCGCGCTTGGTCTGGGCCACCTGCTCGCGCCAGGCCACCAGCCGCGGGCAGCGACGGCAGCCGACCACCTCGCGCTCGAGCGTCGCCAGCGCTCGGTCGCGGCCGGGACGGGGCGCGGCGCGGTGGGCGGGCACCGGCCGATTCTGCCGTAGGCTCTGGCGATGCGTCGCCGCCCACCGCATCGTCTTGCGTCGGCCTTGACGTGCGCGACGGCGATCGCCTCCCTGGCCGCGGGCTGCGCCCAGGCCCCCCAGACCTCGGCGGGGCGCTTCAGCGGCGAGTCCAAGGCGGTGGCCCAGGAGATCGACGACTGGAACTCGGCGGCGAGCAAGCACGACGAAAAGCACATCTGCCAGCAGGACCTCTCCGGTGCGCTGGTGGCGGCGCTCGACCGGGCCAAGGGCGGCTGTCAGGACGCGGTCCGCCGCCAGCTCGACGCGGCCGACACCTTCACCACCTCGGTGCAGAGCGTCTCGGTCAACGGCGACCAGGCCACCGCCCAGGTCAAGTCCTCCCACAACGGCCACGACCGCATCGACACCCTGACGCTGATAAAGGAGGGCGGGCGCTGGCACCTGGCCGGGCTCGGTCGGGTGTTCGGGCCCGCCCCCTCGGGCAAGCCCACGGCGCCGAGGCGCACGCCGGCTCGGCACGGACCCACCGGGGCGACCGGCGCCACCGGCGCCCGGGGATCCACGGGCGCCACCGGACCCCGGGGCGGCGCGCCCCGGACCGCGCGCTAGGGCCGCCCCGGCCCTAGCCCAGCGAGCGCCCGTACTGGCGCTCGTAGTAGTCGCGGTAGGCGCCCGAGCGGATCGGCTCCCACCACCACACGTTGTCGCGGTACCAGGCGACCGTTTGCTCCAGGCCCGCCCCAAAGCGCGTCTGGGGGCGCCAGCCGAGCCCCCTGACCTTCTCCGAGCTCAGCGAGTAGCGCCGGTCGTGGCCGGGTCGGTCGGCGACGTACTCGATCAGCGACTCGTCCCGCCCGCACAACTCGAGGATCCGCCGCACCACCTCGAGGTTGGGGCGCTCGTCGGGCCCGCCGACGTTGTAGACCTCGCCGGGCTCGCCGCGCTCGAGCACCTGCCCGACCGCCCGGGCGAAGTCCTCCACGTAGAGCCAGTTGCGCACGTTCATGCCGTCCCCGTAGACGGGCAGGGGATCGCCGGCGAGCGCGTTGAGCACCATCAACGGGATCAGCTTCTCGGGGTGCTGGTAGGGCCCGTAGTTGTTGGACCCGCGGCAGATCGCGGTCTCCAGGCGGTAGGTGTGAAAGTAGGAGGAGACGAGCAGGTCGGCCCCGGCCTTGGTCGCGCTGTAGGGGGAGGAGGGCGACAGCGGCGAGCCCTCGCTGAACGAGCCGTCCTCGATCGACCCGTAGACCTCGTCGGTGGACACCTGCAGCAGGCGCGTGCCGCGCTCGCGGGCGGCCTCCAGCAGCACGTAGGTGCCCTGGGCGTGGGTGGTCACGAACGCGTCGGGCTCGGCGATGGAGCGGTCCACGTGGGTCTCGGCGGCGAAGTTGACGACCGCGTCGGCGCCGTCGATGGCGTCCGCCACCGAGGCCGAGTCCTCGATCGCCCCGTGGATGAAGGTCAGGCCCGCCTCGCCAGCCAGGTCCTGCAGGTTCTCGCGGCGCCCGGCGTAGGTGAGCTTGTCGAGCACCACGACCTCGTCGCCCTGCTCGCGGATCCTCACCCGGACGAAGTTCGAGCCGATGAACCCGGCCCCGCCGCACACCAGCAGCCTCACGCCGTTGACCCCGGGGCGCCGGCCCGAGCCAGCGCGCCGCGCTGGGCCAGGTATGCGCGCAGGCCCTCGCGCCAGGCGGGCAGCCGCGGGGCGTCGGAGCGCTCGCTGCCCAGCACGCTGTAGGGGGGACGAGGGGCGGGGCGCGCCACCGCCGCGGTGCTGGTCTCGCCGACCTCGCAGTCCAGGCCGGCCAGGGCGAAGATCTCCACCGCCAGGCGGTGCCAGGAGCACGAGCCGGCGCCCGCCGCGTGCACCACGCCGGCGACGTCGCCCTCGGCCAGCCCGAGCAGCGCGGGGGCCAGGTGCCCGGTCCAGGTCGGGCAGCCGACCTGGTCGGAGACCACCGCCAGCCGGTCGCGCTGGGCGCCCAACTCGAGCATCGTGTCGACGAAGTTTCGCCCCCCGGTCCCGAACAACCACGAGGTGCGCACGATCACGTGCTCGGCCCCGGACGCCGCCACCTCGCGCTCGCCCGCGAGCTTGGAGGCGCCGTAGGAGGAGGGAGGGCCGGTGGGATCAGACTCCACGTAGGGGCGCCGGGAGCGCCCGTCGAAGACGTAGTCGGTCGATAGGTGCACCAGGCGCGCCCCGATCGCCGCCGCCGCCCGCGCGACGTTGCCCGCCCCGGCGCCGTTGACCGCCAGCGCGCCCCGGGGATCGGACTCGGCGCCGTCGACGTCGGTGTAGGCCGCGCAGTTGATGACCCACGCCGGCGCGGCCTGCGCCACCGCCCGGGTCACCGCCGGGGCGTCGGTGACATCCAGGCCGGCGCGGTCCAGCGCGGCGTATTGGTGTCCCCGCGTGCTCGCCTCGGCCACCACCGCCTGACCGAGCATGCCGCCGGCGCCGGTGATCAGCAGCGCGGTCACGGGATCGCGATCTCGGAGTTGTCGCCGACCATGAACCGGTAGGCGCGCGGCTGCCGGGGCTCGCGGTCGACCTTGACGTTGCGGCCCAGCAGCGAGGACTCCAGGCGGCGGTCCAGGTGGCGGACCGAGCAGCCGGCGAGCAGGATCGAGTGGTCCAGCTCGGAGTGCTCGATCAGGCAGTCCTCGGCGATCGCCGTGTAGGGCCCCACGTGGGCGTCCACGATGCGGGTGCGCGCACCGATGATGGTGGGGCCGCGCACGGTGGCCCGCACCAGGGTGGCCCCGGGCTCGATGACCACCCGGCCGTCGGCCTGGGAGTCCTCGAGCGTCCCCTCCACCCGGCGATCCATGGTGTCGAGCACCAGGCGGTTGGCCTCGAGCATGTCGGCCAGCCGGCCGGTGTCCTTCCACCAGCCGCGGACGATGTGCGGCTCGACGCGCAGACCGCCGTCGACCAGGTGCTGGATCGCGTCCGTGATCTCGAGCTCCCCACGCGCGCTGGGGCGGATCGCCCGGGCCGCCTCGTGGATGACTCCGGTGAACATGTAGACCCCCACCAGCGCCAGGTCGCTGCGGGGCGTGCTGGGCTTCTCCACCAGGCGCACCACGTGGCCGGCCCCGTCGCCGTCGGCGCGCTGGAGCTCGGCCACCCCGTAGTTCTCGGGGTCGGGGACCGGTGTGAGCAGGATCAGCGCGTCGGGCTCGTGGCGTCGGAACGCCTCGACGAGGTCGGTGATCCCCCCCTGCAGGAGGTTGTCGCCCAGATACATGACGAACGGATCGCTGCCCAGGAAGCCCTCGGCGGTGAGCACGGCGTGGGCCAGCCCGAGCGGCTCGTCCTGGACCACGTACTCGACGCCGACGCCGAAGCGCGAGCCGTCGCCCACCGCCTCGCGGATCTCATCGCCGGTCTCGCAGCCTAGCGGCGTGGGTTCCGGGGCCCACTCCTCCGGGACGGGCCGCTGCTGCCCCTCGAGCTCGCGCCGGGCCTGGGGTACGGCGGCGAACCGCCCTCAATAGGCGCCGCCCAGCTTGCCGTGGTCCCAGCTGGCCCGCTCGCGCTCGACGAACTGCAGCCCCACCCGCTTGGGCGCCTGGGCGCGGACCATCTCGCGCACCTCGTCGGGGAGCTCGCCGGCCTCCCCGCCCGCATAGCGGGTGAATATCTCCATGCCCAGCGCCGCCACGTCGGCCTCCGCGCGATGGACGACGACGTCGGCCTTGAGCATCAGGCCGCGGAGCTGGTCATAGCGCTCGCCGGTCTCGACCTGCAGCGTGGCGCGCGGATCGCGTTCGAGGTTCTTGACCTTCTGCGAGGCGGCGTAGGTCCACGACCACAGCTGGGGAGAGGGAGCGTCGCCGGCCTCGCGCAACACGTACCACAGCGGCATCAGATGGGGCCAGCCGTCGGGGCCGATCGTGGCGCACACCACGGTGCGCTGCCCGTCCAGGAACGCGGCCGCCTCGGCCTCGGTCATGCGGATCCGGGCGCGACGGCTCACTGGGCGCGACGGCTCACTGGGCGCCGACGGCTCACTTGACGCCGCCGCTCGCGGGCGACTGCCCACCGGCCGCCGAGGCTCGCGGGGAAATCACGCCAGGCGCTTGGCGGCGGCGGCCACGGCCCGGCGCGCGTCGTCGGGATCGAGCACCACCGCGTCGCCGGCCTCCTTGAGCACCTCCCGCACCAGCCAGTCGGTGCCGGCGAAGGACAGCTCGACGATCACAGCGCCATCGGGCAGCTCCTCGACCACCTCGCGCTCCTCGCGGGCCCAGCGGGCGCGCTCGGGATCGATCCACACCCGCGCGGTGCGCGAGGCGGGCACCTGGCCGGTGCGCGGCCAGCCCTCGACGTCGGCCGACGGGTTGACGTCGGGGCGCGGCTCGAAGGTCTGATCGGCCACGCGCGCGCTCTTGATCCGGTCCAGCCGAAAATGGCGCACGTCGTCCTTGGCTGGGTCAAAGCTGGCCACGTACCACCCCTCGCGCCCGTTGATCTGGGCGTAAGGCTCGACCGTGCGGCGGGAGAACTCGTCCTCGTTCTCCTTGTAGTACTCGAGCTCCAGCAGCCGGCGATCGGCGATCGCCTCGGAGACCACCCGCGAGACCTCGGAGTCGTCGCCCCCGCCCGCGGCCACCTGCAGGCCCTGCTCCATTGGGTCCTCGCCCAGGGCGGCGACGATCTTCTCCCGTGCCGAGGTGAGCGAGCCCTCGGGGATGTGCTCGCCGATCAGGTCGATGGCCGCCACCAGCGCCTTGGCCTCCACCGGCAGCAGCCGCGCCGGCCGGGCGAAGTTGTCGCTGTAGGGCTCAGGGTCGACCTCGATCTCGCCCTCGTCGTTGACCTCGGCGTACAGAACGTAGGAGCCGCCGCCGAAGTTCACGACGTTGAGCACGTTGATGTCCTCGACCAGCTCCTGCTCGGACACCTGCAGGCGCTCGCACACCTCGGCCATGGGCAGGTTGCGCCCGGCGCGCCCGGCGTCGATCAGGATCGAGGCCAGGGTCACCAGCCGGGCGAAGCGCTCGGGCCGGATGGCGGCCTCGTGGCGCCCGTTCGAAGACGCCGCGCGGCCGCCGTTGCCGCGGGCCGACGCCGCCTCGGCGCTCGGGGCCCGCCGCGAGGACGCCGCAGCCGACCGGCCCGAGCGAGTCCCCCGGCCCGAGCGCCCGCCCCGCGCCGAGCGCGTGCCCCGCGCCGACCCGGCCGAGCGCGCCGAGGCCCCCGAGCGGGCCGAGCTCTCGGGCGGATGGGCGGGCCCGCGATGGCGCTCGACGAGCAGGCGGGCGCGACGCGTGACCTCCTCGGAGAGCTCGGGCGGCTCGAGCACCCGCGCGTGCTCTCCCAGCCCGAGCAGCCAGGAGACCAGCTGTCGGGCGCTGGCGTAGGGGGTGACGAACACCCGATCGCCACCGTCGGCGGGCGCGCGGCGCCCGGGCGGGCGCTCGCCGCGCTGGGGCTCGCGCACCTCGCCGTAGCGACCGAAGTGGCGCTCGATCTGCCAGGCGATGCGCGGGGAGATCCAGACCTTGGCCTCCCCGGCGTGATCGCCGAACTGCCATTCGGCCCGGTTGGCGTACGCGCGCGGGTCGAAGTCCGTCGGGCGCTTGAAGTCGTGCTCGGCCTTGGTGGCGTAGGCGACCTTGCCCCGCATGCGGCTGAGGCGAAACACGCGCATCGCGCGACGCTCGTGCGAGCGGCCCAGGAGGTAGAACTGCCCGCCCTGAAACAGCAGGTGGTAGGGATCCACCTTGCGCGGGCCGACCTCGTCGCGCTCCATCGTGTAGTAGTCGAAGGTGATCGTCTTCTGGCGAAAGATCGCCGTCTCGATCTTCTGCAGGCGCTGGGAGAGCTCGTGGCCGCCCGCCGAGGCGGTGATCCCCAGCGCCACCGATCGCTGCTCGGGGGCGCGCAGCGGGCTGGGCCGGCCCCAGGTGATCTGCTGGAGGGCCAGGCGCAGCGGCTCGGCGTAGGCGAACTCGCCGTCGAGCAGGGACAGGGCGGTCTGCAGCGCGGCCAGCTCCTGGTCAGAGAACGCGATCGCCGGCAGGTGGAAGTTCTCGGGCCGCAGCGAGTAGTTCTCCTGCTCGGCCACCCCGTCGATCGGCTTCTCGACGGTGAGCTGGATGCGCAGCGATTCCAGCTCGGCTCGATCGGCATAGAAGCGGCGCGCGAAGGCGTCCTCGTTCATGCCGCTGTAGCCCTCGACGTCGCGCCGGATCTCGAGCGCGGTCACCGGGCGGCGCTCGGCCATCAGATACGAGATGAGCGAGAGCTGGCGGATCAGCTTCTCGGTGTCCTTGGCCATGGCAGCGAAAAAGATAGAACTCGCCTGCGAGACCGAAACTGCGCCAGCGGGTCAAGAGCGCTATTTGCGACGTTTGACCGAGGCGGTGCCGGCCCAGATTGTCCGCTACGCCGTCCTCGGCCGTCGCTGCGCCGGGCAGGCGGGGCCGTTATTGTCCGCCGGTGGGCCGACCGTGCCGACGGGGCGGTCACATCCAAGCCCGGAGTCACCTGTCCGCGGGCGAGGGGCCGTGGACGGGGGCACAGATGACCAAGCTGGCGATCATCGACGACCACCAAGCCATGCGCGAGGGCCTCCAGGCCATGCTCGCGGGCAGCGGCATGGACGTGGTGGGCACGGCCGGGAGCGTGCAGGCGGGCCTGGACCTGATCCATGCCGTCGGCCCCGACGTGGCGGTGGTCGACATTCGCCTGCCCGACGGCTCGGGCACCGACCTCGCGCGCCGCGTGCTCGAGCTCCAACCCGGTCTTGGGGTCGTGCTCTACACGGGCGACGAGGACACCGAGCTGCTGTTCGAGGGCCTGGACTCGGGTGCGCGCGGCTACGCGCTCAAGGCCGGCTCGCTCGACGAGCTCCGCATGGCGATTCAGCAGGTGGCTGACGGCGGCACCTACGTCGACCCGCGCCTGGACCGCATGCTCCTGTCCCCGCCCGCGACATCGCGGGTGTCGCAGCTGTCGCCCCGCGAGCGCGAGATCATGCACCTGATGGCCGAGGGTCTGACCGCCGAGCAGATCAGCGGCGAGATCACGATCTCGATCGAAACGGTGCGCACGCACGTGCGTAACGCGATCCGCAAGCTACAGGCCCGCAACCGGGTCCACGCCATCGCCATCGCGCTCGAGCGGGGAGAGATCCGCCTGGGCGAGTCGCCCAACCAGGGCTAGGACGTGACGGTGTCGGCCGGCCCAGGCGAGCAGGAGGCAAGCGAGCGCCTGGTGACGCTGGTCCACGACCTGCGCACGCCCCTGGCCATCGTGCTCGGGTTCGCCGAGCTGCTCGAGAAGCGCGGCGAGGAGCTGACCCCCACCCAGCGCCAGGAGTACATCGAGCGGCTGGCGGCGGCCGCCGCCGAGATCCGCGACCTGCTCGACGCCGAGCGGGCGGGGCGCGTGTCGGGTCGCGCCGGCTGAGCCGGCTAGGCGGCTTCGCGGTCGGCGCCGGCCGCTCCGCGCGAGGCGAAGAACGCCCCCGTCCCGATCGCGCGGTCAAAGCTCGACCACTGGGCGCCGTCGGGAAGCTCCTTCTCGAGGCGGTCGAAGCTGCCCAGGCGCCCGCCCAGGTTGTCGATCATGTGCACCAGCGTGGCCTCGCGGGTGCAGGGCACGACCGGGCTGCCGTGCTCGAGCGCACCGTGGTGGGAGAGAATGATGTGCAGCACGGCCTGGCCCAGGTCGGGCGAAAAGCCTTCCAGCGACTCGATCTCGCGGCGGATGCGGTAGTAGCCCAGCGCGATCTCGCCCTGCAGACGGCCGGCGTCGGTCAGGTCGATGCTCGGCGTCTCGGAGGTGTAGGCCTCGAGCTTTCCCACGTCGTGCAGCAGCGCCCCGGTGACCGCGATGTCGCGGTCGAGGCCGGGGAAGGTGGCCGAGATCGCGCTCACCGCCTGGGCCACCCCGAGGCAATGCTCGAGGAGCCCGTGGCGGTAGGCCTGGTGGTAGTACTTGGCCGCCGGCGCCAGGCGGTAGCGCCGCCACAGCTCGGAGTCGGGTCCGAGCACGCGGTCCAGCAGCGCTCGCAGGTGCGGATCCTGGACCGTGGCCACCAGCTGGCGCAGGTCGGCCTCCATCTGCTCGGGCGCGCGCGCCGGGCCGTCGAGCAGGTCCTCGAGGCAGGAGTCCCCGGCCGGGGCCTCGCGCAGGGAGCGCACGGTCAGCTGGGGGCCGTAGCGCGCGTGGTTGGCATAGCGCCCGCACACCCCCACCGGCTCGCCCGGGCGCGCCATCGCGATCGCCGGCTCGACGTCCTCCCACACCACGGCCGTGACCACGCCGCTGCGGTCGCCGAGGGTGAGCTTGAGGTACTCGCCCCCGTTGCGCCGCGAGCGCACCTCGGCCTCGCGCACCAGCAGCACCTGGTCGACCTCGGCTCCGTCGATGAACTCCCGCACCAACACGGCGGCCAAGGTACCCCCGGGCGCGGACAGGTCGCGGTGGGGTCCCGACCGTTACGCTGGCGCCGCGCGATGGCCGGCTCGAGCTCCACTCCGTCCGCCTCCGGGACCGCCCTGATCAGCGGCGCCTCCGGCGGGCTGGGGGCGGGGGTGGCCGGGCGTTTCCTGTCCGACGGCTGGCGGGTGGTCGCGCCCTCGCACTCGCGCAAGGACGTCGAGATCGTGCGCGAGCGCCACGGCGAGGCCGGCGCGAGCCTGGAGATCCCCCAGGCCGACCTCATGGACGACGCCTCGGTGGGGGCGGCGGTCGAGGTGGCCACCGCCTCGCCGCAGGCTCCGCTGCGCGCCGTGGTCAACCTGGTGGGGGGCTTCTCCGCCCCGGGCCGGGTGCACGAGACGCCGGTGGAAGAGTTCGAGTCCCAGCTGCGGCTCAACCTGCGCCCGACCTATCTGCTGTGCGCCGCCTCTCTGCCCGCGCTGCTGGAGTCCGGCGGCGCGATCGTGTGCGTCTCCACCCGCGCCGCCGTGCGCCCGTTTGCCGGCGCCGCCGGCTACATCGCGTCCAAGGCGGCGGTGCTGGCCTTCGTCGACGCGCTGGCGGCCGAGTACACCCAGGACGGAGTGCGCTCCAACGCGGTGCTGCCCAGCGTCATCGACACCCCGGGCAACCGCGCCTCCCAGCCCGACGCCGACCACTCGCGCTGGGTCACGCCGGCGCAGATCGCCGACGTGATCGCGTTTTTGTGCTCCGACCGGGCCGGCCCGGTGAGCGGCGCGCACGTGCCCGTCTACGGGCGCGCCTGACGCCGGCCCCCGAACCGCGGCGCCAGCTGCGCCCCGGACCCCGACCGCCCCGAGCCGTCCCGCCCGGGCGCTACAACCTCCCCCTATATGGAGCCGCTGTTCGAGCATCGACTGCGGTTGGGCGGCTACCGGACGCGGGCGCTGGAGCTCGAGGGGCGCGGGCCGCCGATCGTCCTGCTGCACGGCTTCGCCGACAGCGCCGATACGTGGCGCACGGCGATGGACCTACTGGCTCGGCGCGAGCGCCGCGCGCTGGCGCTCGACCTGCCGGGGTTCGGGGCCGCCGACGAGCTGCGCGAACACGAGCCGATCCTGCGCCAGCTCGACCGCTTCGCCCGGGCGGCGGTGCGCCACGCGGCCGCCGAGGCCGGCGCCGAGGTGGTGCTGGTGGGGAACTCGCTGGGCGGCTGCGTCGCGCTGCGGGCCGCCGAGCGCGACGAGCTGCCGCTGTCGGGCGTCGTCCCGGTGGCCCCGGCGGGGCTGGAGATGCCGGCGTGGTTTGCCGCCGTCGAGCGCGATCCGATCGTCCGCACGCTGCTGGCCTTTCCCCTGCCGCTGCCCGAGCGGGCGGTGCGCCTGGCGGTGGGCGAGGCCTATCGCAACCTCGCCTTCGCCCGGCCGCGGGCGGTCGCGCGGCAGGTGGTCGAGACGTTCACCAGCCACCACCGCGATCGGGCCGCCGTCGCCCGCTACCTGGAGAGCGCCCGCCGGCTGCTGGGCGAGCTGCGCAGCCCGTTCGCGCTCGAGCGGGTGCGCTGCCCGGTGCTGCTGGTGTGGGGCGATCGCGACCGAATGGTCACCCACCTGGGGGCCCGGCGGGTGCTCCAGGCGCTGCCCTGCACCGAGTACCTGCTGCTCGAGGGGTGCGGGCACTGCCCGCAGATCGAGGAGCCGGAGCGGTTCGTCGACGCCCTGGCCCAGTTCGCCCTCCCGCGCGCCCGCGCCGCTTGAGAACGGGCCCCCCATGCCCCACAATCCTCGGCCGAGGGCCGGGCCGGGCGGTCACCAGCCGCCTCCCATCGGCTTTTGCGCGCCCGCCCGGCGATGAACCTCACCGACCCCCAGCAGCTGGCCTCGGCCGTCACCAACGCCTACGACATCCTGCTGCGCGGCGGGGTGGCCGACCTGCGCCCCACTACGGCCTCGATCATCGAGGAGGCGCCCCAGTGCACGGTGTTTCGCTACCGACGCTCGCAGGAGACCACGGCGCGGGCGCTGCCCGTGCTGCTCGTGCCCCCGCTCGCCGCCCCGGCCTACTGCTTTGACCTGCGGCGGGGCTGCAGCCTGGCCGAGCATCTGATTGCCCTGGGGCACGAGACCTATCTGGTCGACTACGGCAAGATCGGGTTCTCCGACCGCGACCTCGGGCTCGAGCACTG
Source organism: Actinomycetota bacterium (assembly GCA_005883215.1). GTDB lineage: Bacteria > Actinomycetota > Thermoleophilia > Solirubrobacterales > Solirubrobacteraceae > AC-64. The sequence goes on along the minus strand of VAYS01000009.1, from coordinate 91,436 downwards.
GGTGACCGAGGTGATCCCCGCCGCCGTGCGGCGCGTGCACTCAGACTCCGGCCGCCCGGTCCAGCTGGTGGGCTGGTGCCTGGGCGGCGTCATGTCGCTGCTCGCCGCCGCCGCCGCGCGCGGCTTGGCCATCAACTCGGTGGCCATGATCGCCAGCCCGTTTGACTTCACCCGCGTGCGGCTGATGGCGCCCATCCGGCCGATCGCCGCCCTCACCAACGGGATGCTGGGGACGATGCTCTACCGGGCGCTCGGCGGCGCCCCCGCGCCGCTGGTCAAGCGCGGCTATCAGCTGGCCTCGCTGGACAAGTACGTGACCAAGCCGCTGGCCGTGCTCAACAACCTCCACGACCGCGACTTCCTCGCCCAGGTCGAAGCGGTCGACCGCTTCACCGACAACATGCTCGCCTACCCCGGCCGCACCTTCGGCCAGCTCTATCACCGCTTCTTCCGGGTCAACGAGCTCGCCGAGGGTCGCCTGTCGCTGTCTGACCAGGAGATCGATCTGGCCGACGTCACGCTTCCCGTCCTGTCGATCGCCGGAAGCCGGGACGTGCTCGCGCCCCAGGCGGCCGTGCACCACGTCGGCGAGCTGCTGCCCCACGCCGCCGAGGTGCGCCTGGCCACCGCCCCGGGCGGGCACCTGGGCGTGCTCACCGGTCGCTCGGCGGCGCACACCACGTGGGCCCACCTGGACGACTTCCTGCGCCGCCACGGCCCACCGGTCGGCGCCGCCGCGCCGACGCGCGCCGCCTGAGCGCAGCCGACGGCCGACGGCCGTCGGGCGAGGGACCGTGCGGGCGACGGTACGCTGGATGCGATGTCGCGCATCGGCCCGCTCGGCGCGCTCCTGGCCGCGGCGCTCGCCCTGCCCTCAGCGGGGCACGCCGTCGACTCGCGGGTGATCGGGTCTGGGGTGAGCGTGGCGGGCGTGGACGTCTCGGGCCTAACCGTCGACGCCGCCGCCGCTCGCCTGCAGGAGCAGCTCGGGCCGCGCCTGCTGCACTCCCCGGTGGTGATCGGCGCCGCCGGGCACGTCTTTCGCCTGCGCCCCGGGCGCGCCCGGGCGCGCTTTGACGCCGCGGCCACCGCGCGGCGCGCCTACGCGGCCGGAACGGGGACCCCGGCGACGGGCACCGGGGGCGCCCCGATCAGCGTGACGCCGGCGTTGCGTTTCTCGGTCCCGGCGCTGAAGACCTACGCGGCGCAGGTGGCCCGGCGGGTGGACCGGGCCCCGCGCAGCGCGCACGTGCACATCGGGCTCACCCATATCGCCGTGCGCCGCGAGCGCTGGGGGCGCCATCTCGACCAGCGCACGCTCATCCGGGCGACGGGCAACGCCCTGAAGCACGTCGATCCCGGCGGGCGCGTGCTCCACGTCAAGGCGCTGCGCGATCGCCCTCGGGTCGGCGCCCGGCGCCTGCCCCACCTGTACGCCACGGTGGTGACCGTGGACCGCGACCACTTCCGGCTGCGCCTGTTCAAGCACCTGCGCTTCTACCGGGGGTACCCGATCGCCGTCGGGCGGGCGGGGCTCGCCACCCCCGCCGGCCTCTACCACGTAGAGGAAAAGGAGGTCGACCCGGCCTGGCACGTGCCCAACTCGTCTTGGGCCGGATCCCTGGCCGGCCAGACGATCCCCGGCGGGGCGGCGAACAACCCGCTCAAGGCGCGCTGGCTCGGCCTGGGGGGCGGGGTGGGGATCCACGGCACCGCCGAGGACTGGTCGATCGGTTCGCGCGCGTCGCACGGGTGCATCCGCATGCACGTCTCGGACGTGATCGAGCTCTACCGCCACGTGCCGCTGGGGACGCCGGTGCTGATCCGCTGACGCAACCCGGGGGCGCCACAGCGGTTATGGATTCGGACAGCGGTTATGGATTCGGACATGCAGCCGGCCCCGGTCTCCCGAGCGGTGTGCATCGCCGGAGCCCTGGCGGCGCTGGGAGCGGCGGTGGTGGGGGGGGCGCCCGGCACCGAGGACGCGGGCGCGCATCTCGGTCATCCGCCCGCCCTCGTCGACGTCGGCGCGCGCGGCTTCTCGCCGGCCAGGGTGAGCATCTTCACCGGTGACTACGTGCTGTGGGGGTGGTCGGGCCCCCGCCACTCGGTCACCTCGGACCCCGGACAGCCGATCCACATCGACACCGACCCCGACACGCCGCCGGGCCTGGTCGCCCATCCTCCCGGCTTCGGCGCCTCGGCCCAGTTCAACCGGGTGGGCACCTTTACCTTCCACGACAAGGTCCATCCCCCGCTGCGCGCCACCGTGGTGGTCACCCCATCGCCGCCGGGCAGCGGCCCCATCCCCGGCCCCACGCCGCCGCCCGCGCTCTCCTCGGCGTCGCTGTCGCGCGCCTGCGGCGGCCGCTCCGGCCGGCGCTGCGGACGCGCGGTCACGGTCGCCTATCGGGTCTCGGCGCCGTGCACGATGCAGTTCCACGTCTGGACCCAGCGGCGCGGGCGCCAGGTCGGGCTGGTCCGCCGACTCACGGGTCCCGACGGTCGCCCGGGGCGCGTCAATCGCTACCGGCTCGCGCTCACCGGCCTGCGCCCCGGCGATTATGAGGTGTGGGTGCTGGCCACCGACAACACGGGCAACATCGCCGATCCGCTGCGCTTGCCGCTGCGGGTGGGGCGAGGCGGACGGGGCCGAGCGGGCCGGCGATGATCGACGGCGACGGGCTCATCGCGCGGATGGACGTGCTCGAGGACTGACCCCGGCCGAGCCCGGGTCCTCGTCGTCGCCGAGTAGGCCCCGCGCCCGCAGCGCCACCATCAGCGTGAGCCGGTCCCCAGGCTCCTCCAGCGCCGCGCCGAACAGGTCCTGCAGGCGCTCGATCCGGTAGCGCACGGTCTGGGGATGGACGCCCAGGCGGCGAGCCGCGGCCGCCCGATTGCCGTGACACTGAAGCCACGCCTCCAGGGTGTCGGCCAGGCGCCGGCGGCTGGCCGAGGTCTCGCTGTCCAGGGGGGCCAGCGCGCGCCCCGCCAGCCGCCGGGTGAGCGGACGATCCCCCAACAGCACCAGGTCGGCGAGGTGCTCGTCCACCGAGGCGGTGCCCCTGTCGGCGTCGGTCAGACCCCCAGCGCGGTGCAGACGCAGCGCCCAGCGCCAGGAGTCCGCGAGCCGGGTCAGGGGAAGCGCCGGACCCACGGCGGCGCCGTGCTCGGTCAGGACGGCGCCGCTGGCGCCCCGTCTTCCTGGGGCATCCGGGTCTCCGAGCACCAAGCAGCCGGCGCCGTCGACGATGTCGGCCAGCGTCTCGGGGGCAAGCCGCCTGACCGCCGGGCGCAGCCGATCGGGCTCGACCGCGCAGGCCGCGGCCACGCTGGGCGCCGGCCAATCGGCGCGGTCGGCGAGCTGCTCGAGCTCCTCGGCCGGCGCGCCCTCGAGCAACCGTCCCAGCAGCTGGCGGCGTCGGCGGTCGCGCTCGCCGGCGCGCTCGGCCTTGGCGGCCGAGTAGCCCTCCACCGACTCGGCGGCCAGCTCGTCGATGTAGGCGAAGATCGCCTCCGCCAGCGTCCGCTGGACCTCGGCCGGATGGCCGGCGGCCGCCGCCGCCCGACCCAGGCGCCGCCAGGCCAGCCGGGCGCCGAGACGGTAGGCGGCCTGGAGCGCGTCGAGGGAGCGGCCTTCGCGCAGCTCGCCCCGGCCCAGGGCCCGGTAGACCTCGGGGCGCCCGGCCGCGGCGTCCCTGGGCCGACGCACCGCGTCGACGAAATCGCGCAGGGCGACCTCGACGCCGCGACGGATGTTGCGCCCGTAGGAGCCGTGCATCGCGCCCGCGTACTCGGGAATGTCGGTGGCCACCCCGGCGATGATCTCCTCCGCGAGGGAGGGCAGCTCGGGGTCGAGCGCCGGGGCGAGCTCGGCGGGCAGGCCCTGGGCCCAGCCAGGGGCTGAATCGCTCTTTTTCGTAGGCATCGGGCAAATTCTGCCCTATTTCTGGTCCAGATTTGCCAAGAACCCCCGAGCGAGGGGTGAAACGGTGCCTCCATGTCCCTACATACGCCAACCACAGCCACCGTCCGCGAGGCGCCCGAGAAGCGCGATCGCTCCCTCCGGCGCGAGACGCCCGAGCCCGAAGCCGATCTGCGACCGATGAGCACGGCGGCCAAGCGCGCGAGCGTGGCCGGCGTCGTCGTGCCCGTCGTCGGCCTGCTCGTCGCGGTCGTGCTGGCGTGGAACCGCGCGGTGGACTGGGCCGATCTCGCCCTGCTGGGCGGCACCTACCTGCTCAGCGGGCTCGGCATCACCGTCGGCTATCACCGGCTGCTCACCCACCGCGCCTTCGACGCCCCGCACGCCGTCCGCTACACCCTGGCCACCCTCGGCTCGACGGCACTGCAGGGCGCGGTCGCCGACTGGGTCGCCGATCACCGCAAGCACCACGCGTTCCCCGACGCCGAGGGCGATCCCCATTCCCCGCACGGCCACGGCGAAGGAGTGCGCGGCGTCCTGACCGGGCTCTGGCACGCGCACGTCGGCTGGCTATTTGCCGCCCAAGGCACCGCCAACCATCGCCGCTATGCCCCCGACGTCCTCGACGACCGCGGGCTGCGGCGCATCTCTCGCGCCTTTCCCGCGATGGTCGCCCTCAGCCTGCTGGCGCCGGGGATCGTCGGGCTGGCGGTGCACGGGGGGCCGGGCGGCTTCCTGCGCGGCGTGCTGTGGGGCGGGCTGGTGCGGGTCGCGCTGCTGCACCAGGTCACGTGGTCGATCAACTCGCTCTGTCATTTCCTCGGGCGGCGCCGGTTCGCCACCCAGGATCGCTCGACCAACCTCGCCTGGCTCGCGCTGCCCTCGCTGGGAGAGGCCTGGCACCACAACCACCACGCCTTCCCGCGCTCGGCCCAACACGGCCTGCGGTGGTTCGAGCTCGATCCCTCCGCGTGGGTGATCGCCGCCATGGAGCGCGTGGGGCTGGCGCGCGGGGTGGTGCGCATCAGCGCCGAGCGCCAGCGCGGGCGCGAGCCGGCCGCGACCTGATCGCCACCCGCCAACCAGGTCGGCACGCAGGCCGGCCTGGTCCTGGACATCGAGGCCCAACGCGGGATCATGTGTCCGTGGAAGGCGCAACGATCGGTGCGCAGGCGCGGGCCCGGGCTGGGGACGTGGTGCGCCAAATAGGCGGTGAACCCGGGGAGCTCGAGACGGTCGCGCTGCTGCTCGAGCTCGGCGTCGCCCCCGAAGCGATGCGCCGGGCGCGCGAGCGCGGGCGCCTCGAGGACGCGATCTTCGACGCCGTGCTGGATCCCGACCGCCAGCGACGGACGGTGAGCCCACGGGAGATCGAAGCCCGCGGCGGCACGCCCGCCGCCGAGCTGGCGGTGGTCATCCAAGCCGCCGGACTTCCGGCGCCCGAGCTGGACGAGCCGTACTTCACCGAGGAGGAGGCACAGATCTTCTTCGAGCTCGCCCGGCTGCGCGAGGTTTGGCCGCCGGAGCTGGCCCTCCAGATCTCGCGCGTGGCGGGGCGGGCCCTGGCGCGCATCGCCCAGGCCCAAGTGCAGGCGTTCCGGCTGTACGTCGAGCCGCGCCTGCGCGAGCAGGCCGGCGACTCCGTCGCCGCGCTCCCGGAGGTCCACTGGGCGTTCGAGCGCCTGCTGCCGCTCGCGGCCCCGTATCTGGTGTCCGTTCACCGCCGCCTGTTCGAGCGCGAGCTCACCGAGGTGGCCATCCGGGAGGCCGAGGTGCGCGCCGGCGGAGAGCTGCTGCCGGGCGCCGCGCGGGTGGCCATTCTGTTCTGCGACCTCAAGGACTTCACCGCCTACGCGGACACCGCGGGCGAGGAGGCGGCGATCCGGGCGATCGAGCACCTGGCCCAGGTGGTCACCCAGGAGTGCGGAAGCACCGGCCGCGTAGTCAAGGGGTTGGGCGACGGCTACATGCTGGCCTTCCCCGACGCCGACGACGCGGTGCGCACGGGCCTGGGCGTGATCGAGCACCGCCGCGACGAGGTCGGTCCGGGCGTACATGCGAGCCTGCACCAGGGCGTGGCGGTGGCGCACGACGGCGACTACTTTGGAACCGTGGTCAACGTCGCCGCGCGGATCCTGGACGTAGCCCGACGCGACGAGCTCGTCGCTACGAGCGCGGTAGCCGAGGCCACGTCGTCGGCGTTCGCGTGGAAGCCGGTGGGCGGAAGATTCGTGCGCGGCCTCGGCGAGCCGGTGCAGCTGTGCCGCCTGGTCGGGCGCCGCCCGGTGGCGTGACCGGCCACCAAGGCGGCCGGTCAGAGCGCTGCGAATAGGCCACCGGCAGGCGAGGCTCGGGGCGTCGGCTGGGAGAATCCGCGCCGCCGGTGAAGGACTCAAGGACAGACCGGGGGGCTCAAGCGCCGCCAGCGCCGCGGTCGGCCAGGGAGCTGGAGGCGCGCCGGGCGGCGGTGCGCCGTCGTCGCCGCCAGCGCCAACGCGCGGGCCTGGGGATCGCCGCGGCGGTGGTCGGGCTGGCCGCCGTCGCGGCGTTTGGGCTCGGGGGCAGCTCGAGCCGGCGGGTCCCGGCGCGGCGACCTTCCCCGACCACCGCCGCTACGACCCCGTTGCCGAGCCGAGGCGCTCGGACCCCGCCGGCGAGAGTCCGGCCGTCGGCCGCCGCCCCGCCGGCGACGGGGGCCGACGGCGCCGTCGATCGGCTGCTCTCCTACACGAGCTACGTCGAGTTGGCGGGACGCCGGCGCCGGGAGGTCGCGCTGACCTTCGACGATGGGCCGGGGGCCTCGACGCCCGCGGTCCTGGCGATCCTCGAGCGAACTCGCACGCCCGCCACCTTCTTCTTGATCGGCAACCATGCGCGCGCCTACCCCCAGCTGGTGGCCAAGGAGGCGCGGGAGGGGTTTGTCATCGGCGACCACACCGAGAGCCACCCGTTCCTGTCGCAGCTCTCCTCGGGCGCCCAGGCGACGGAGATCGATAGCGCCGCCGAGGACATCCGGCGCGCGGGCGCTCCCGCCCCCCGGCTGTTTCGCCCCCCGTACGGGTCCTTCGACCAGGCCACGCTCTCGCTGGTGCGCGCCCGGAGGATGGCGTTGGTCCTGTGGAGCGCCGACACCAAGGACTTCAGCCGACCGGGGGCCAGGAAGATCAGCTACGCGGGCATCAGCGGCGGCCAGCCCGGAGCGATCGTGCTCATGCACGACGGAGGGGGCGATCGCTCCCAGACGGTGGCCGCCCTGCCCAGGATCATCCGGCGTCTGCGCACGCGCGGCTTTGCGCTGGTCACCGTCTCGCAGCTCATCGCCGACGACCCGCCCTCGCGCCACCAGCCCCCGCCCCGCCCGCTCTCCGGGCGCCCGTGAGACGAGCCGACCGGCGTCCGCCGCCGCGACGAGGGTCTCGCGGCGGCGGCCTCGGCCTTGGCTCAGTTGCTCTCGACGACCAGGAGGGTGTTGGCGTCCTGGTCGCGCACGAAGAACATGGGAGGCACGGGGTCCCCCATGCGCATGACCTCGGCATCGGTGTCGACGCCAGCCGCGCGCAGGTCGGCGTGGGTGGCTCCGGCGTCCTTGGTGCTCAGCGCGACGTGAGTGTCGATGCCGACGGGATCCCCTTCGCGGGGAAGGACGAGCCCGATCGCCGTCGCCCCGCCCGGCGGAGCCACCTCGACCCACCGCGCGCCCTCGCCGTAGGGAATATCCGCCCGCTTCTCGAAGCCGAGCTTCTCGACATAGAACTCGATCGCACGATCCTGATCGGCGACCGGGACCATCACCCTCCCCACTTCGGTGATGCGGGTCCTCGTCTCGGTCACTGCGTCCTCCTGTTCGTCGGGTTTTCCACTGAGACCGCAGGAGGCGACCAAACTCATCGCCTCCCCAATGCTCTTATTGTCAGGCCAGGCGGCCTCTCACTTGGCTCGGCGAAGCTGGTACATCCGCAATCGGCCAAAGTCCTTGGCGGCCGGCATGTGCCCGACGTACTGACACTGGAACTCATCGCCGAGGGCGAGCTCCAGCGCGGCGGCGAAGGGCTCGGTGACGTAGACGCTGCCGGGCGGCGTGACGGGCTCGATGCGGGCGGTCCGGCTGACGTGGGAGCCGATGAACGCGGGGCTCTCCAGAATCGGGTCTTGCATCGGAAACACCGGGCCGAGGTGCCCGCCCAGGCGCAGCGCCAGGTGGGAGGGCAGGTGCTCGGCGCTGAGGTCGATGGACTGCATCGCCCCCTGGAGGTCCAGCGCGCAGGCCGCCGCCGTCCCCGCATCCGAGAGCACGACGTACAGCCCGTCCCCCCACGTGTTGCGATGCAGCACGTGCTCGCCATAGCGCTTGAGCACACCGGCAAAGGCGCCCAGGACCCGGTCGGTGAAACGGGGGAGCTGCTCGTCGGTGAGCTTGGAGAACCCCTTGACGTCGGCGAACAGCATCGCCCGTACGACCCGACTGGAGCCACGCGCCGCGCCACTGGAGCGGGGGCTAAGGGCCGCGCCCGGGGGATGCTCCCGCGGAGAAATGACCGTCACGGGCCGGCCGTGGCGCTGCCAAGTCGCCACGTCGATGGCCGTTCCGGCCTCGCCCCGCGCCGGCTCTCCGTCCCAGACTGCCAGCTGCCGGGCCTCGGCGTCGAGATAGCCCGCGCGCAACAGGGCAAGGCCCATGGCCAGCTCGGTGCCGTAGCGATAGAGCACATCGTCGTCGAGGAAGGCGTCCACGGTGGCGTAGCTGACCGCCGCCGCCGAAGCGATACAGCGGTGAAAGCGCTCCACCCAGCGCGGGCCCGACGGCGCGACCGACGAGACGATGAACTCGTCCTGGGCGAAGGGAAGCACCACGTGCAACTCGCCGCCCCGGGCGAGCAGTGCCTCCGCCCACAGGATGTCTGCCCCGCTGGCCAGCGCGCCGTAGGCGTAGCGCGGGGGCCGGCGGTCGATCTCGGCGGCGATCTCCCGGGCGACGTGCTCCTCGGCCTGGGCGGGAAATGGTCCGTCCTGGGCCGGGGCGGAGATCAGGTGGCCGCAGTAGTGGACTACTGGCGGACCCGATAGGGCACCGAGCAACGCGGGATCGATGCCCTCGACATCGCAGATCGTGCGCAGCTGACGTCGGGTGGTGGAAACGGCACCGTAGTCGTCGCCGTGCAACGTCGCCGCTCGCCCGAGCGCCGCGCGGGCCGCTGCTTCGTCGCCGAGCAACAGGTGGGCTTCGGCCTCCGTGGCGGCCACGTAGTAGGACTGATCCACGTTGGCGCGCAGCAGCTCGAGCACCTCACGCGCCCCGGTGCGCGCCTGGTCGACGTCGCCCGCGATGAGGCTCAGCGTGGCGGCGTTGATGGCGGGGTAGAAGCCACGAGTGCGAGAGAAGATCGTCCGGTACAGGCTCGCCGCTCGAGTCGCCCGCCGACGCCGCTCCTCACCGTGGGCGGCCAGGGCGACGTCCTTGGCGATGCGTGCCCGCAGCGCGACTACGTCCTCGTCCTCGACCTCTCCCAGGCCGTAGGAGTCAAAGCGCCGCGCCGCTTCCTCGGTCGAGCCCGCGCGGGCCAGCGCCAGGACCGCGCGGTGCTTGAGCCAGACATCGTCCGGGTGGGCTGCCAGCCCCCGCTCGGCCAGGTCAAACGCGGTCAACAGCTCGCCGCGCCGCTCGGCTTGACCGACGGTATCGCGCCAGTCCGCCACCGGGGCGCGCTGACCCGCAGGCGGCGGCGCTAGCGTCTGAGTGCGCACTGCTCAGCCCTCGGCCTTCACGCGCTCGGCGACGAACTCGCGCTCACCCGGCGTGAGCAACCCCTGATCGAGCCGGTGCTGGGCCTCAGCCAGGACTTGGGCCAGGGGGCGACAGACGGTGCAGGTGACGACGCGGACGGTCCGGTCGTGTCCGCCGCTCACCACGCGCTGACCATCCGGACTGAACCGCGCGGAGTAGACGCTTCCCTGGTGCCCGGTGATGACCAGCGGGTCGCTGCCCAGGCTCAGGTCCCAGATCCGCACCGTACCGTCGCCGCCGGCGCTGACAACCCGCCGGCCATCCGGGCTGAACCCGGCCCCGAAGACCCGTCCCTTATGGCCGGTGAGCACCCGTGTGGCGGCGGGATGAGCGAGATCCCATACCCGCACCGTGCCATCATCGCCGGCGCTGACCACGTCCCGCCCGTCGGGGCTAAACGCCGCGCCCTCCACGCTTCCGTTGTGGCCGAGGAGCACCCGTGCGGCGGCGGGGTGATCGAGATCCCATACCCGCACAGTGCCATCGTCGCCGCCGCTCACCACGCGCCGGCCGTCGGGGCTAAACGCCGCGGCCTCCACGCCACCGCGGTGACCGGTCAGCACCCGGTTGGCAGCGGGGTGATCGAGGTCCCATATGCGCACGGTGCCGTCGAAGCCGGCGCTGACGATGCGGTGGCCGTCGGGGCTGAAGGCGGCGGCGTTAGAGCTTCCGCGGTGGCCGGTGAGCACCCGGTCCGCAGCGGGGTGAGCGAGATCCCATACCCGCACGGTGCCGTCGGCGCCGGCGCTTACGAGGCGGTGGCCGTCGGGGGCAAAGGCGGCCGCGTAGACGCTTCCCCGGTGGCCGGTGAGCACCCGCAGCAGAGAGCTGCGGTCGAGGTCCCACACGCGCACGGTGGCGTCGGTGGCGCCGCTGACGACGCGGTGGCCGTCGGGGCTGAAGGCGGCGGCATAGACGCGCCCCTGGTGGCCGGCGAGCACCCGCGTGCGAGCACCTTGGTCCAGGTCCCAGATGCGTATCGCGCCATCGCCGCCGGCGCTGGCCACCCGCTTGCCGTCCGGGCTGAACGCCGCCGAATAGGCGCTCCCCTGGTGGCCGGCGAGCACGCGGGTGCTGTCGCCGTGCTCGAGGTCCCAGATGCGAACCGTGCCGTCGTAGCCGGCGCTGACCACGCGCCGGCCGTCCGGGCTGAACGCCGCGCTGTTCACACGTCCCTGGTGGCCGGTGAGCACCCGGCTTGCGGGATGAGCGAGATCCCACACCCGCACGGTGCCATCGTCGCCGGCGCTGACCACGCGCCGGCCGTCCGGGCTAAACGCCGCGCCCTGCACGCTTCCCTGGTGGCCGGCGAGCAGCCGGGGAGCGCTGCCCGGGCGGGCGAGATCCCACACGCGCACGACGGCATCGTCGCCCGCGCCCACCACCCGATGGCCGTCGGGGCTAAACGCGGCGGCAAGCACCCGCCCGCGGGCGCCGGTCAGCACCCGGTTTGCGGCGGGATGCTCGAGGTTCCACACACGCACCGTGCCATCGTCGCCCGCGCTGACCACGCGCCCGCCGTCGGGGCTGTACGCGGCGCCCTCCACGCCGCCGCGGTGGCCGGTGAGCACCCGACTTGCGCCGGGGTGCTCGAGGTCCCACACGCGCACGGTGCCGTCCTGGCCCGCGCTTAGCACCCGTCGCCCGTCGGGGCTGAACGCCGCGGCGGTCACCCGCCCGCGATGGCCGGTGAGGACCTGGGCGCGCGCCCGCCGGTCGAGATCCCATACGCGCACGGTGCCGTCGCCGCCGGCGCTCACCACACGGCGCCCTTCGGGGCTGTAGTTCGCGGCGTATACCGGTCCGTCGTGGCCCTGCAAGGTGGCGATCAGCTGATCGTCGAAGGCGGCGCGCAGGAGCGCCGCGCCGGCCTGCGACGTATCCCCCACATGGTTGGCCGCCAGCGCGAGCGCGAGGCTGATCTGGGGATCTAGAGGCAGCTGCAGGGTGGCAAGCGCCGCCAGCTCCCGCGACTTCGCCGTTTTCTGATTGGCGATCGCCGTCCCCCTCTCGATGTAGGCGAGCGCGGCGAGGGCCAGCGAGATCACCAGCGCGAGCGAGACCCCCCCGAGCAGCAGCCGCTGGCGGCGCGTGGCGAGCTGGCGACTAGCGGCGAGGTATTCCCGCTGCAGCGCGGTGGGCTCGGGGCGCGCCTCGGCCTGGGAGATGAACGCTTCCGCTTCGCGTAGGTCGGCGCCCCGCAGCAGCCGGCTGGGATCCCGATCGCGCTCTTGCCAGTCGCGCGCCCGGACGAGCAGCCGGGTATGTAGCCGGACCCGGTCGAGATCGGTTTCCAGCGCCTCGACGAGCGCGTGTATCGGCTCGTCGAACCCGTCCTCGTCCCTGAAGAAGATCCAATTGAGCTCGGCCAGCGCGCCGGGCACCTCTTGGCCGTCGGGCGGGCGCCGCAGCAGCGGCACGATGCGCTTGTTCTGCTCGAGCGCGATCCCCAGCTCATCGCCGCACACCTTGGACTCAGCCGAGTCCGGGCTGAGCACGAACACGAAGGCATCCGCGCCCCCGATCGCCGAGCGGATCTCGGCCATCCAAGCCGCGGTGGGCGGTATCCCCTCCCAGTCCACCCACCCCTCCTTGCCGCGTCGGCTCAGCGCACGATGGAGCCGCCGGACGAAGTCCTGGTCCTCGCGTGCATAGGAGATGAAGAGGTCCGCCATGACCGATCCGGCCCGCTAGCGGAGCCTAGCCAAAGGGCCAGGACAGATCCCCGGTCTCAGCTCGAGCCGGCGGGGCGCGACCTTGCTCGAGCGGGCACCGGTTATCACTATTGGACACTGAGGCTGCGCTGTATCATTTGCCGGTCCTGAGCAAGCGCGGGCCCGCCTCTGTGGGGGCCGCGGTGGGCAGGCACAAGCATGCGAGTGGGAGCGCAGATCCTGGCTCTGGCGGCCTTGGCGGCGCCGGTAGCCGCGCCGGCCAGCGCACGAGCGCAGTCGCCGACCGCGGCGGGTCCCGGCTGCCGCGCCCCGCAGGCGGCCGTCGCCCACCACAGCGCGGGCGCGGTGGTAACGGACCCGCCGTCGGTACCACCGGTCCCGTGCGGCATGAAGACCGGCTTCGCGGGGGGAGAATCGGCGGTCGCGGTCACCAACACCGGCGCCGTCTTCTACTCACCGGCGGTGCAGTCCTTTGCCGGCCTGGCCACCCAGTACTTCCTGGGTGGCAACTCGGGCTTTGCCCGCACGACCAACCTGGGTCGGTCCTGGAGCTTCGTCGATCCCGTCTCGACCAACTACCAGGCGCCGACCAGCCTGGCCGGTCAGCCGGGCTATCCCGCGTGGGATCAGATCGACGACAAGTTCTTCATCGATCGCGACACCGGCCGGCTCTTTTGGGCCGATCCCGACCTGCCCAGCGAGGTAGTGCTCTGGAGTGACGACGACGGTTTGACGTGGGGCTACTCGTTGCTGGCGGTCGGATTCGGCGGCGAATGGACCCAGGTCACCACCGCACCACCGCGGACGAGCAAGACGAGCGGCTACCCCCGCGTCGTCTACGCCTGCGGCGAATACGACAGCATCGGGCGAAACGGCGACCTGTGCCAGAAGTCGCTCGACGGAGGCGGTAGCTGGACCGCGGCCGGCCAGGGCCTGTTTGGCGCCCCCGGCACCAGCCATCCCCAGTGCGCTGGCCAAGACGAGCACCCGAACTTCTCCCCCTGGGCGGCCCCGGACTCTCACGGTCGCCTGCACGAGCTCCTGTTCTGCGCGGGCAAGGCGTTCCTCATTCGAAGCGACGATGAGGGCGCCACGTGGCCGGTGGTGGCCCAAATCCCGTTCGACGTCCCCGCCGCCGGGCCCAACGGGACCGGGGCGGCGGAGCTGCGCACCGACTCGGCCGACAACATGTACCTCGCCTGGGCCAACCCGGGCAATCCCAACCCCAATGGCGGCTATCAGCCCGGCGTGGTCGACCTGGCGGTCTCCCACGACCTGGGCGCCAGCTGGGGACCGGCGCAGGAAGTGCTCGCCCCCGGCGTGGAGGGCATCCGCACCCACTTCGGCTTCGATGTCGGTAGCCCGGGGCACGTCGCGTTCTCATACCTGGGGCACACCAAGGCCCACGCCGGCTTTGACGGCTACATAACCGAGACCTTCGACGCCCTGGCGGCCAGGCCGCTGTTCTGGAGCGCGGCGGTCAATCCCGCCTCCGAGCCGCCCCTCGACTCGGGGGGCAAGGGCAGCAGCAACGGGCTCGGGCTCGACTACGTAAGCGCCGCGATCGGACCCGACGGCACGCCGTGGGCCAGCTTCTGGGATGCGTGCGGCGAAGACCTGCCCGCAGCCGCCGCCTGTCCGAGCGATCGCAAGACGCCGGCGACCACCACGTTTGGGTTCACCGACTACGCCGGGCGGCTGACCGCCCCCATGCCGGTGCCCGAAGCCCTGGCGGGCCCTAGGCCCAGGCGCGGCGCGTGCATCGATCGGCGTCGGTTCACCTTTCACCTGCACCATCCGCACGGCGAACGGATCACGCGCGCGCGAGTGACTATCAACGGCCGCCTGGCGAGGGCGGTCCGCGGCCGTGACCTGTCGCGGCTCACGCTGCGGCGGCTGCCGCGCGGTCGCTTTAGGGTCAGGATCGTCACCTACACCAACCGGGGCACGCGCGCGGTGAGTACCCGGATCTACCGCGGGTGCACCAAGACCCCTCCCCGCCACAGCTTCACCCTCGGACGCCCGCGGGGACGGCGACCCCGCCGCCTGCACTCCTAGTGATGGCGACGATTGCGCGCCTGCCCATCGGCGTCGTCGCGGCGCTGGCGCTCTATGTCCAGCTAGCCGGGGCGGCGGGGGGGCCCGATGCCGGGGCCGCCGGCCTTCGCACCGGGTGCGATCGCTCGCGACCCGCGGTGGCCTACCGTCCGGGCGGGGCAGCGCTCTCGCCTCAACCGGGCCGCCGGCCCGCGCCCTGCCTGGCCGTGATCCCGGAGCGCACGAGCGAATCGGCCATGGTGGCGATCGCTCCCTCGGGCCGCGTCTTCTATGCCCCCCTGGTGCAGAACGACTATCCGGCGCCGCTCGACGACCGGGGCCCCGCCCTGGTGGCGGCATCCGACGACGGAGGCAGGCGCTGGCAAGCGCTCGACTCGGGGGGCACCGATCACATCCTCGACGTGCCGCCGTGGATGGCCAGGGACCCGCAGACCGGCCGCATCTGGTTTGCCTCGGTGCTTCCGCCGCTGTGCGGTGCCGAGGTCTCCTGGAGTGACGACGACGGGCGCACCTGGCAGACCAACCCGGTGGTCGGCTGCCCCGGCATGGGATCCATGCGCATCCTCGAGGGCCCGGCCCCGGCGGGCGGCGCTTCGCCCACTGGGTATCGGCACGTCGTCTACTACTGCGCCAACCTCAACGACTTCGAGCAGAGCAACATGTGGTGCTTTCGGTCGCTCGACGGCGGACATAGCTTCGCCTTTACGGGTAGCTTTCCCGATCCCCCGCCCCGCCCGGGCTGCGCCACCAGGCATCCAGCGCGACCGGGCGCCGTCGGGCCCGACGGTGTCCTGTACTTCCCCGTCTTCATGTGCGGCGACCTTTCGGTGGCCATCAGCCGCGATGAGGGCGCCAGCTGGCAGCTCACCCCGGTGGCCCACACCGACGTCCAGGATCTCTACATCAGCTCGATGGCCGCAGACCAGGCGGGCAATGTCTATCTCGCCTGGATCGCCGGGACCGGAGGCGCGGCCGCGGGTGCGGGCACGGGCACGGGTGGGCCCAACCCCGCCACCGAGGCGATCCTGGGGGCAGGCATCCCCAGCCTGTCGATCTCTCGCGACCACGGCGCCACTTGGTCGAGCCCGGCAGCCGTCGGGCCGCCCGGGGTCAGCGACGCCCGCCACATTGCGATCGCCGCCGACGCAGCTGGCCGGGTCGCGATCTCGTTCCTCGCCAACGGCGACAACGGGCCCACCCTGAGCGGCTACCTGTCCGAGACCGACAACGCGCTGGCGGCCGAGCCGGTGTGGTGGTCCGCACCGCTCAACGATCCGGCCACGCCGCTCATCTCCACCACGGACTCCGAGACGTTTGGCGACCGGCTGTTCAACTTCAACGACGCCTTCGCTCCCGACGGCGAAGCCTGGGCCGCGTTTCATTGCGCAAAGACGAGCGCTTGTTCCGGCCAGCGGATCGGCGTCGTCGGACGCCTCGCGCCGGCGCCCGCGCCGAGCGCGGGGCCGACCTCAGCGGCGCCAGGGTCCGTTAAGGCACCTTGCGTGGATCGGCGGCGGTTTCGCTTTCGTCTGCACCACGCGCGCGGGGCACGGGTCGTGAGGGTGACGGCGTTCGTCAACGGCCGGCGCGTGCTCGTGCGTCGGGGCCACGACATCACCTCGCTGAGGCTTCGCCGGCTGCCGCTGGGCATCTTCAGGGTCAAGATCGTCTCCCGGCAGAGCACCGGCGCCCTCATCGTGAGCAGGCGCACCTACCGGGGTTGTCGCAAGGGAAGGCCGACGAGCCGCGGGCGCCGCCGCCGCCACCGCCGTTAGCGGCCTCGGCCTGGGTCGGCTCTGGCGCCACGGGGTGGGCGGCGCCTTGAGAAGGTACATGCCGCTATGAGGGCGCGGCGCTGGAGCAATCTGTGGGGGGCGCTGACCTGCATCTGGCTGATCGTGCCCGCCCGCGCGGCAGGCGCCGCGCCGTGTTCTGCCCCCGTGACTCGAGGGGCGGTCGGCGCTTCGGTGCACCTCTATCGCGGCGGTGTACCGCTCGGTCAACCCGCTCGGCTAGGGCAAGGCGACGTCATCCGGATCGGCGGAACGGCCAGCCTCCTCATGCGCTTCCCGGATGGGAACCGCTACGTCATGCACCGCGGTCAAGCCGCGCTGGGGTGTGCGGCGCTGGTGCTCTCGTCTGGGCGGCCAGCGCGACGCACCCTCGTCCTAGACGTGCATTCGGGTTCGGCGTCGGTCGCCGTCGCCTCCGGAGCCGCGGCGATTGAGACGCCCAACGGGGTGGCGATCGCCCACCACCGCGGGGCTCGCTACCGGATTCGCTACACGCATGGCCGTGGCACGTCACTGGCTCCGCGTGGCCCGCTGGTGGCGACCGAGCTGGTAGACGTCCATAGCCAGCGCGAGCTGCGGATCCACGTGCGTCCGAGCCAGGTCGGACTCATCGACCGGCATGGACTGCGACTGGACACCTGGCCGTTCGCGCTCACGCCGGGTCAGCGCAGCGCCCGGCCCGGCGACGGGCTGGTGCCCCTCGAAGCCGACGGGGCTCCGTGCTCCACGGGCTGTCGCGCGGCGGCGCGGCCGGGCTGGCCGCTGAGGCCGTTTCACAAGCAGCATCCACTGCGCTCAGGGCTAAACGAGGTACGCCCGTCGGGCCTGCACATCGGCTTCGACATCCAAGCCCGCGATCACCAGCTCGTCTACCCCTTGCAGACCGGCACCGCCCGGATCATCAAGACCCGAGGTCCAGACGCGGGGGTGGTCCAAGTTGGCCAGTTCGTCTATTGGCACCTCGACCTCCGCATCGGCGGCGGGGAGCGGGTGCACGCCTACCGCACGCCACTCGGACGCATCCACGCCGGCTTCGGCCACGTGCACCTGTCTGAAACGGCAGGGGGCAACCTGCTCAACGTCCTCCGGCGCGGCGGAAGAACCCTGTCGCCCTGGTCCGATACGGAAGCCCCGCTCATCGGGCGACCGAGGATCTACCGCGACGGCAAGGTCACCGTGGACGCGTTTGACCCTCAGAGCTTCGTGGAGAAGATCAAGTACGACACTCCCGTGCTCGCTCCGGCGGCCCTGGCCTACCGCCTGTTCGACGCCCGCAATCACCGAATCGGGGGACTCCGGTGGGCCGTGCGCAGCACGCGACACCTGGCCGACCGCCTGCAACGCGTGATCTTTGCCCCCGGGGCCACCAACCCAGGGTTCTCGTGCTTCGCGCTCAACAGGATCTGCAAGCCGAGATGGCGTTATCGGCTGGCCGGCGGTCTCGCGCCGCCGCTGCCGCTGGCCTCGCTCGGCCCGGGCCGCTACCGCCTGGTCGTCTACGCCTACGACTATGCCGGCAACGTCACCGCCCGCGATGCGTGGTTCAGCCGCTCGGGCGTAATTCGGCGCGACGCGCCCTCGGCCACGACCGCAAATCTCCACGCCAAGCCCGACCCATAGCGCCGGCCGGGTCAGCGGGTGGCGAGGCGTTGGTGGACCAGGCGGACGGCCATCGAGTCCTCTCCGACCGCGGAGGCCACCCGCTTGACCGACCCTGAGTGCACGTCACCGACGGCGAAGATGCCCGGCGGGGCTCCTCCATGCCCGCCCCGAGCGGCTCGCTCATGCCGGGCTCTGCAGGACGAAAGCAACCTCGTCCAGGTAGCAGTAAGACCAGTCCTCGCCCTGCTCCATGGAGGTGACGATCGGATGCCCGCTCTCGCGCGCGTGCCGCGAGGCATGGCGGTTGGGCGAGGAATCACAACAGGCCACATGACCGCAGCTGCGACAGACCCTCAGATGAACCCAGCGGCCGCCGATCGCCAAACAGTCCTCGCAGCCGGTGACGTGGTCGGGTCTTTCGACCACGACCTGGTCGAGGTGCGTGCACGTCTGCGTCATGTTGTCTCCTCGCGTCGCGGCTCGCTCAGCTCCACATTGACGAAGCTGTCAAGTCCAGCGTGGCGTCGAAGTCGCTCCTCCTAGACACGAGCCCACTGACTGGCGCGTAGGCTTGGGCGGGCCTGGAAGCGATGACGAGGCCATGACCGCCCCGGGATCACTCATGCGGGCCCTTGCGGGTTCCGTCGCCGGCGCGACCTCACCGGCACGCCGGCTTGCCGGTGGGCTGGTCCCCCGCTTTCGCCAAGGGAATCTCGACGACCGAGACACCGATGCCATGCGGGAGCTCCTACCGGCGATGTGGCTGCTGGCCAGCGCCTGGTTCCGGCCCGACATCCGGGGCCTCGAGCGGATGCCCCGCCAGGGACCCGCGCTGATCGTCGGTAACCACACGGGGGGAACGAACTCGCCCGAGGTGCTCATCTCGCAGCTTGCCTTCTCGGCCTACTTCGGGGTCGAGCGGCCCCACTACCAGCTCGCCCACCGGATGGTGCTCAACTCACCCGTCGGGTCGATCGTGCGCCGGTTCGGCACCGTGGAGGCAGATCCGGCAAACGCCGAGGCAGCCTTGAAGTCGGGCGCCATGGTGACCGTGTTCCCGGGCGGCGATTACGAGGTGTTCAGGCCGAGCTGGGATTCGGCAAAGGTGGACTTCGGGGGCCGCACCGGCTTCCTGAGGCTGGCGCTGCGCAATGACGTCCCGATCGTCCCCATGGTCACGCTGGGCGGTCAGGAGACGGCTCTGTTCCTATCGCGTGGCGAGCGGCTCGCACGACTGACCCGGGCGGACCGCGTGATGCGGCTCAAGACGATCCCGATCATGATCGGGGTTCCGTTCGGGCTGAGCGTCGGAGGGTTCCCGCCGTTGCTGCCGCTCCCCGCCAAGGTGACGATCGAGCTGCTCGAACCGATCGACCTGCGCGCCAGGTACGGCCCCGAGCCCGACGTCGACGAGGCCTACCGCGAGCTCATCGCCGCCATGCAGGCGACGCTCAGCGCGCTACAACGCGAGCGCCGGCTCCCAATCCTCGGATGAGGATCGAGGAGTCCATCTACGTAGACGCCCCGACCGATCGGGTCTGGGCCCTGATCAAGGATCCGGCTGCCCTCACCGGCCTGGAGGAGGGCCTGGCCATCGAGGCCGACGCCGAGACCCCCGGCGGCGGGCTGCGCGCTCACTACCGCATCCTGGTGCGGGTGGGACCGACGCCGATCGGCGCGGACGTCGAGATCGTCGAGTTCACGCCGGGCCGGGAGCTGGCATGGACCTCACTGACCGGCGTCGATCACCGCTTTCGCCTTCGGCTCCGCGAGGCCGGAGCTAAACGGACGCGCCTGGTGCTGCGCTTCGGCTACAGCTCGGCGGGCCCGCTCGGTCTCCTGGCCGACCTCGTCTCCTACGGCCGGCTCCGCGCGACGTTTCGACGGCTGCTCGCCGCGGTCAAGCTCGAGGCTGAACGGCCCCCGCGACGACCGCGCCGCGCCCCAGCGCGAAGCAGCAATGGCACCCGGCAGTGACGCTCGAGCAGCCGGCGACCGCGCTCCTGGCCTCCAAGCGCCGCTCGCCGGCGCTCACCGGTCGCTGACCCGTCCCTCTCCGACGTAGCCAGCGCCGCGCTCCGGCGTGACGTTGCGTGCGTCGATCTCGCCGCCACAGCTTCGGCACGCAAGGTAGGGATCGGCGATCTCCCCGCAAGCGTTGTGGCGGAGGACGGTCGGGGGGCCGTCCGGTCCGGCGAGGTGAACGTCGCCCCAGCGCATGAGGGTCACGATCGACGGAAACAGGTCGATCCCCGCCGGCGTGAGCCGGTACTCGTGGCGGTCCGGCCCGGTGGCATAGCGAACGCGTTCGAGCAGGCCGGCGTCGACCAGGGTGCGCAGCCGCCCCGAGAGTGTCGGCCGCGGAATCCCTAGATTGCGCGCGAGCTGGCCGTAGCGGCGCACGCCGAAGAATGCCTCGCGGAGGATCAGCAGGGTCCACTTCTCGCCGACCAGCGCCAGGGTGCGGCTGACCGAGTCGGCGTCGAAGCGATGCGACAAGTCGTGCCGGAGGTCCTCGATCATCAGAGCGCCCCGATCACGCCACCGCCTGGCGGGCCAGGGCATCCAGGAGGCCCCGCCCGGCCGGGTCCTCGGCGGTGCTGGGGGCCAGCGCCACGTGGTCGGCACCGGCCTCGTGATATGCGGCGATTCGGGTGGCGACCTCCGCCGCGCCGCCGACCGCGGCGACCCGGGCGACCAGCTCGAACGGGATCGCCGCGACGAGGTCCGCGCGTCGTGCGCCGGCGCGCGCCCGGTCGACCAGGTCCCCGAAGCCGAGCTCGGCGAACCGCTCGCCGTATCCGGGCGCTGCCAGGTAGACGGCGAGCTGGCCGGCGATCTGCGCTCGGGCGCCTTCGCCGGGATTCAGGGCTGACGCCACCCAGACCGCGACGCGCGGCGGGGTCCGGCCGGCCGCGGCGGCTTCCTCGTCGATGCGCGCGCGCACGCCGGCGACCTGATCCGGGCTCACCAGGTTGAGAACGACCTCGTCGGCATGGCGCGCGGCGACGCGCGTCATCGCCGGTCCGGACGCCGCGACGGTAATCGTCGCCTCAGGCTGCGGCCGGCGAAGCTTGAAGCCATGGGCGTGCACGAACTCGCCGTCGGCGTTGGCGCGCTGGCCGTCGAGGATCGTGCGCAGCGCGGCGAGCGTCTCGCGCATGCGGGGCGCGAGCGACGTCCACGGCCGGTCATGCCAGCCGCTGACGATCACCGGGCTCGAGGAGCCCAGCGCGACATCGACCGGTCGGCCGATCAGCGTGGCCACCGAGGCGACCCCAAGTGCGATCCCCACGGGGCCGCGCACCCCGGCGGCGAGCGGCCCGACCTTCAGCCGCATTCGTTGGGTGTTCAGTCCGATCGCGGTGGCGAGCGCGAACGCGTCAAACGACGCCATCTCGCCGATCCACATCGTTTCGATCCCGGCCCGTTCAGCGGCGATCCCAATCTCGACCGCCTCCTCGTCCGGACGGTCGAGCCAGAACGGCACCACGGCGCCGATCTCGCGCGTCACAGCATCGCCGTTTCCGTGGGCTGATCGAGCAGCAGGCGGCCGGTCAGCTCCCAGGTCGCGGGGTTGACTTGGAAGTGCGCGGTCGCGGCGTGCGCGTCGCGAAAGCGCCGTTGCAGCGGCGAGTCGTCATAGATCGCCGAACCGCCGCCTAGGTCATACATGTTGCGCGCAACTTCGGCCGCGGTCCGGACGGCGTGCGTCGCCGCGAGCCGCAGGCCGGTGCGCAACTCCACGGACACGGGCTGCACGGACTGTGCGGCGTCCCACGCCTCGCTGATCGCCTGGTAGTACAGCGCCCGCGCGGCGCGCAGCGACGCCTCGGCCTGCGCAACGACCGTCCAGGTGCCAGCGCGCTGAGCCAGCGTGCGGCTCGATCCCTGCCCGACCTTGCCGGCGGCGAGCGTGCCGAGATCATCGATCGCACCGCGCGCGTTACCCAGCGCGGCGGCGGCGATCGAAAGCGCAAAGAAGGCAAAGATCGGAAACCGGTACAGCGCGGCGTCAGACGTCGGCGGCTCGAGCAGCCACAGGCTGCGGTGATCGGGGACGAAGACGTCGTCGGCGACGGCGTCGTGACTGCCGGTGGCGCACAGGCCGCTGGTGTGCCAGGTGTCGATGATCTCCAGCTCGCCCGTCGGCATCCCGAGGACACGGACCGTCGGCGAGCCGCCGGCGTCGGCTTCGACCTTGCATCCGCCGAACAGGTACTCGGAGTGCATGATTCCGCTGCAGAACGCCCAGCGACCCGACACGCGATAGCCACCATCGACGCGTCGCGCCCTGCCCCGTGGAGCCCACACCCCGGCCGCGACCGTCTGCGCGTCACCGAACATCTCCGTCATCCCGGCCCCGGGCAACCAGCCGGCGAGGAGGCTGCTCGTAGCGGCGATCGAGACGCACCATCCCGTGGAGGCATCGCCGCGCGCTACCGCCTCCGCGCATCGCAGAGTCACCGCCGGAGGCGCCTCGGGCGCTCCGATGCTCGCCGGGGCGCCGGCGCGGTGAAGGCCCGAGCGCTGCAGCCCAGCGACGAGCTCCTGGGGAAGACGCCGATTGGCCTCGGCCTGCGGCGCGAGCTCTCGGGCGAGCGCGGACAGCGACTCGGCGGCCCGATCGAGGTCCTCGGTCGAGGGGGGAGCGCTAGGGGCCGCGACGTCGGTCATGGGCGATCTCCAGTTCAGTGGGCCTATCGGTTCAATATTCTTACTGCCTGAGCCCTCTGTCAAGCGCACAGTCGGCAGAGCTGGCGACGAGCGGCGTCCAGCGCGGCGTGCTGACCCGCCGAGCGGGGGTGGCACAAGCGTCCCCAGGCCGTCACGAGGAAGTGGGGCGCCGAGTATGGTCGCCTCAGAGATGCCCGCCGACCCTTCCCCAGCCCCAGCTGTCCGGGTAGCGGGGTTGGTCAAGCGCTTCGGCGCGACCACGGCGCTGGCCGGAGTGGACCTGGAGGTCACTCAGGGAACGGTGTTCGGGCTCCTCGGGCCCAACGGGGCGGGCAAGACGACGCTGGTTCGTGTGCTGGCCACGTTGCTCGAGCCGGATGCCGGACGAGCCGAGGTGTTTGGCCGCGACGTCGTGCACGAGGCGCCCGCGGTGCGCGAGATGCTGGGGCTGACCGGACAGTTCGCGGCGGTCGATGAGATTCTCAGCGGCCGGGAGAACCTGCACATGTTCGGCCGCCTGTTTGGCCTCTCTAGCGCAGAGGCCGAGCAGCGCGCCGACGCGCTGCTCCAACGCTTTGACCTCGCCGATGCCGCCGATCGCCCGGCGAGGACCTATTCCGGCGGCATGCGCCGCCGGCTGGATCTCGCGTCGAGCCTGCTCACGCGTCCGCGCATCCTGTTCCTCGACGAGCCCACGACGGGACTCGATCCTCGCAGCCGAAACGAGATCTGGGCAATCGTGCGAGAGCTCGTCGGTGAGGGAACCACGCTGCTGTTGACCACCCAGTATCTCGAGGAGGCCGACCAGCTCGCCGACCAGATCGCGGTCATCGATCACGGGCGGGTGATCGCCCAGGGCACTGGCAACGAGCTCAAGGACCGCGTCGGTGGACAGCTCCTCGAGGTCGAGCTGACCAGCTCGGCGCAGCGCGACCGGGCCCAGGCGGTGCTGGCCGGGGTGGGCTGCGGCGATCCCGCGCCGGGCGCGCGGCCGGACCAGCTGACGCTTCCCGCCCCGCGCGATGGCCTCGAATTGATCGCAGACGCGGCTGCCCAGCTGCGTAGCGCCGGGATCGGGGTGAGCGATCTCGGGCTGCGCCGCCCGACCTTGGACGACGTGTTCTTGCAGCTCACCGGCCTGCCTCCGAGCGAGGACGGGGCGGGCCCGCCGCCGGTCGCCTCACCGCCGACGACGAATACCGCCTTGAGGTCCGCGGCGATCCGGCACGGTGGGCTGATTCTGCGGCTCCGCCCTCCCTCTGGGCGGGAGCTGCGCTCGGCGGTCACCGACGCGTGGGTGGTCACGGCGCGCAATCTGCGCCACTTCATCCGCCAGCCACAGCTGTTGATCTTCTCGACCATCCAACCGGTGATGTTCGTGCTGCTGTTCGTCTACGTGTTCGGCGGTGCGGTGCGGGGCTCGCTGCCCCACGGAGTCAAGTACGTCGACTTCCTGCTGCCGGGGATCTTTGTGCAGTCGGTGGCTTTCCGGGCTACCCAGACCGCAATTGGCCTGGCCGAGGATCTGGAGCGCGGGGTCGTCGATCGGTTTCGCTCGATGCCCATGACGCGATCGGCGGTGCTGCTCGGACGCACGTTGGCCGATCTTGTGCGCAACGTCCTGATCCTGGGGCTGATGATCGTGATCGGGTACCTGATCGGGTTTCGCTTTCACGGCGGAGCGCCGCAGGCACTGGCGTCGGTGGCGGTCGTCGCCGCGTTCGGGTTTGCCCTGAGCTGGATATTTGCGTTTGTGGCCCTGACCGTGCGCGGCGCCGAGGCCGCCCAGGCGGCCGGTTTCGTGGCCATCTTCCCGCTCGTTTTCGCGAGCTCGGTCTTCGTGCCCGTGACCAGCATGCCCGACTGGCTGCGCACGTTTGCGGAAGCGAGCCCGGTGACGCTGACCGCAGACGTCGCCCGCTCGTACGCGCTCACCCACGGTATCCCGAGCTCGCTGGGCGAAACGGCGGCCTGGATCGGGGGCCTGCTGGTCGTGTTCATACCGCTGTGCGTCTGGCGGTACCGGCGGATGAGCTGAGCCTGGCGGCCGCGCTTGCATGCCGGGCCATAAGGGGGTTGGATAGGGCCATGCCACGGGCGGGGCGCGCAGCCGCGATGGTGCTGTCGGCCGGTCTTCTCAGCGCGGCCGGAGACGTGGCAGCCTCCATCGCGCGACCGACGCCCGCCGTCCCGGCCACGGCGGAGTCAAACGAGGCTGCCGCGCGGGCGGACGCGGCGTCGCTACTGGCAAGCCTCTCGCTCCCCTCCGGGGCGGTGCCGTCATCGACCGAGCCGGCCGGTGACGGCGCGGTGCTTTCCCATCCCGGGTCGGGTCCGCCTGTGACTCCAAACGCAATCGACCAATCCGTCTGGTGGGTCGTTCCAGGCACGCCGTCGCCCGTGCTCAGCTACATCGACGCCCACCCTCCAGCCGGCTCGGTTCGCGTCCTGACTGGCTCAGGCACGACCTCGACCGGGACCAGCTACCGGATCGCGGGCTACGCCCGGCCTGCGGTCACGGGCGTGCTGTCGGAGCGCTGGCTGATCGTCGAGGTCACGCAACTGCAGGACGGATCGACGGGGCTTCGTGCCGATGCGCAGGTCGTATGGCTGGTGCCTCGGCCGGCGTCCGAGCACATCGCCGCGGGTGCCCGGCGCCTGCGGGTAAGCGTGACCAGCTCGCTGGCGCCCAACCGATCCCGCCAGCGCCCGATCCGTGTCACCAACCGCAAAAAGATCCGCGCCGTCGTCGCGCTCCTGAACAGCCTCCCGGCGGCACAGCCCGGTGTCCACTCCTGCCCCGCCGACTTCGGCACAACCGTGCGGCTCGTGCTCTATCCACGGCGGGGCCGGGCACCTTTGGCGATCGCCCTGGTGAACCCGAGCGGCTGCGCCGACGTGCGGCTCAGCCTCGGCGGCCGACCGCAGCCACTCCTCGCCAGCGCCGCCTTCCCAGGCTCGGGAAGAGCGCCATCGCGCTCCCTGATCCAGCAAATCGACCAGGCGCTCGGTGTGACCCTCGACACCGGTCTCCCGAACCGAAGCCACCCCTAAATCCCGCCCCGTCCGTCTGCCGAGCAGCAACGGCGCTTTCGCGCCGTCACGTTAGGCGTCCTGGCTTGGTCCTGGCGCTGCCCGCGTGGGCGACTAGCGGCAGAGCCCCTTCGAGCACCTCGGCCAGACGGCGTCCGCTCTGGGTCAACCTGTACTCGGCGCGCGGCGGCCGTGATGCGAGCACCACGCGCCCGATCAGACCGGCGTCCTCAAGCTGGACGAGTCGGTTGGCGAGCGTCTGGGGCGCCAGGCCGCCCACCGCGCGCGCGAATTCGTTGAACCGCGTCGCGCCGGTGTGGCAGGCGTACACGATTGCCATCGACCCGCGCCGCTCGAGGACGTCCGCCGCGTGGCGGACGTCCTCGGGGACGGGGGGACAGCTACGACAGCGCCACATCGCGGGCCGGCTCGAGCGCGAGCTCCAGCACCTCGCCGATGGTCATGACCGGGTGGAAGGTCATCTGCTCGCGCACGTCCTCGGGTACGTCGTCGAGGTCCCCACGGTTGCGCTCGGGCAGGATCACATCGGTGAGCCCGGCGGCGTGCGCGGCGAGCGTCTTCTGCTTGATCCCGCCGATCGGCAGCACGCGCCCCTGCAGCGTGATCTCGCCTGTCATGCCGACGGTGTGCTTGACCGCGCGGCCTGACAGCAGCGAGGCGAGCGCGGTCGTCATGGTGATGCCGGCGCTCGGGCCGTCCTTGGGGATCGCCCCCGCCGGGACGTGGACGTGAAACTCGCGGTCGTCGAACGCCTCGTCATCGATTTCGAGCTCGTCGGCATGTGAGCGCACGTACGAGAGCGCGATGCGCGCGGACTCCTTCATCACGTCGCCGAGCTGGCCGGTCAATACCAGGCCGCCGCTGCCCTTCATCGCCGACGCCTCGACGAACAGCACGTCGCCACCGGTCCCGGTTACCGCCAGGCCGGTGGCCACACCCGGGGTGGCGGTCCGCTCGGCGGCCTCCTGGAAGAACTTCTGCCGCCCGAGCGCCTCGCGCACCGCGGTTAGGTCGATCCCGATTGGGGCCTGTGCGTCGCCCGCGGCCATCGCGGTCGCGGTCTTGCGCAGCACCGTGCCCAGCTCGCGCTCGAGCTGGCGCACGCCCGCCTCGCGCGTGTACTCGGTGGCCACTAGTTGCAGTAGGTCGTCGCCGATGCTGACCTCGTCCTCGCGCAGGCCGTTGCGCTCGCGCTGGCGCGGCCACAGGTAGCCCCGGGCGATCGCGAGCTTCTCGTCGGTGGTGTAACCGTCGAAGCGGATCACCTCCATGCGATCGAGCAGTGGCCCCGGAATCGTCTCGGTCACGTTCGCGGTGGCGATGAAGACGACCTCGGACAGGTCGAGCTCGACGTCGAGATAGTGGTCGCGGAAGGAATGGTTCTGGGCGGGGTCGAGCACCTCGAGCAGGGCCGCCGAAGGGTCGCCGCGCCAGTCGGCGCCGACCTTGTCGACCTCGTCGAGCATGATCACCGGGTTCATCGTCCCGGCGTCGCGCAGCGCGCGCACGAGGCGCCCCGGCAGCGCGCCGATGTAGGTGCGCCGGTGCCCGCGGATCTCGGCCTCGTCGCGCACGCCGCCCAGCGACATGCGCACGAACTCGCGGCCCGTCGCCCGGGCGATCGACTCGCCCACCGATGTCTTGCCTGTGCCGGGTGGGCCGACCAGGGTGAGGATCGCGCCCGAGCGCTTGTCTTCGGCGATCCCGCGATCCTGGCGCAGCTTGCGCACGGCCAGGTACTCGGTGATGCGCTCCTTGACGTCGTCCAGGCCGGCGTGGTCCGCGTCGAGGACCTCGCGCGCGTGCACCGGATCCAGCCGCTCCTGGGAGCGCTGGGACCACGGCACGGCGATCAGCCAGTCGAGGTAGGTGCGGATCATCGAAGCCTCGCCTGAGGCGTCGCCCATGCGCTCCAGTCGGTCGACCTCGCGGTTAGCCTGCTCGGCGACCGTCTCGGGCATATCGGCGTCGGCGATCTTCTTTCGGTACTCCTCGACGACCGAGCCCTCGTCCTCGCCGAGCTCCTTGCGGATCGAATCCATCTGCTTGCGCAGGAAGTACTCGCGCTGCTGCTTGTCTGCGCCGGACTGAACGTCCTCGCGGATCCGCTTGCGCAATTGCAGCTCGGTCAGCCGCTCGCGCTGGAGGCGCAATGCGAGTTCCAGCCGGTCGGTCACGTCGAGCGTCTCGAGCAGCTCCACCTTCTGCTGGTAAGAGAGATCGGGCGAATAGCCCGAGGTATCGGCCAGCGGGCCGGGCTCGGTGATCGCCCGCAGGGATGCGGACACGCTCCCGTCATCTCCGCGCAGCTCGAGGATCTCCTCGATCACGGCGCGATACTCGCGCTCGAGCTCGCGCGCGCGCTGCCGCGCCCGCCCGTCCTGCGGCGCGTCGTCTCGGTGCTCGTCGACGTCCACGCGCAGCAGGCCCGCCCCATCGGTCCGCGCAGCACCCGCCACGCCACGGTGGAGACCCACCAGGGCCACCGCGCGAGCGCCGCCGGGCAGGCGCGCCCGCTCGGCCACCTCCGCGACGGTCCCGACGCGTCCGTAGGAGCCCTCATGGCGCGGCACGAGCAGCACGCGCTCCTCGGCATCGCCGAGCTCGAGCGGCAAGGTCACCGACATATGGGGGAAGACGACAGCGTCGTCCAATGGGATCAAGAGCAAGTTGGGCACCGTTCAACTTTCATAGTTACTTAGATATATGCATATGATAGCGCGCTTGCCCCAGGCGCCGACGCCCCCGGACCTCGTGCGGGTGGGCGGGCGTGGCGCTCCGTGGGTGGGAGGCCTTTTGCGGCCAGGGCGGGACGGGATGTCGCGCCCCGCCGGGGGCGTCAGAGATCAGCCGCCGGGCCAGAGCGGGCTCGGGCGGGTGCTCCTCGGCCCGGCGCCGACCTACGTGAGCTTCAGATCAACCAATGCGGACACGTGGTCCCCCGCGCCTCCAGGGGACCACGGGCCGAAAGCGGTGCTGAATCCGTTAGGGCTTAGGGCAGCTAGCCAGCGCCTGCGCCTGCGCTGAAGCCGGCACGCTTGACTTGATGACCTCCCGGCAAACCTGGGCTGCCGCCTTTTTGGCGCCCGATACGTCGCCGCTCGCCGCCTTGTCGCAAATCGCAGTGAGCTTGGACTTGACGCTCGCGGAGAGCGTCGGCTGCGCGTTTACGCTGGATTTGCAGTTGGCCACGGCCTGCGCGACGCCAGGGTTGTTAGCGGGGCTCGCGCCGGGGGTGGACGTGGCGCCACCAGAGGTCGTGGTCGTCGCTGAAGTCGCCGGCGTGGTACTCGCCGGCGTGCTGGTTGACTTGTTCGAGGACGAACTGCTGCCGCAACCCGCGGCCAATGCGCCGGTCGAAGCTAGTACTAACGACAACACCAACGGCCTGCAGATCATCGATCCTCCTCCTCTTTCAATTACCAGGAATTCCCAGACATGGCGAGGCCCGGAATCGAACCGGGGACGCAACGATTTTCAGAGACCCTACAAGAGCGCGCTTGAGGCGGAAAGTCCCTGCAAATCGACTAGGCCGGAGGTTTTGCGCCGCGAGCCTCGTCGCGTGGATACGGGAGGTTCCGGGGGGATTTAGGACCCCGTGGAGCGATTGAGGGCCTAAACGGCCCGGCCCACAGGGGACGCAGCTGTTGATGCGTCGGGCAGGTGTATACCGGGGGTCCTGGCGGGCGGGTGTCTCTCGAGTAGCTCTTTGGCGGCGTCGCGGCGGGTGGGCAACCGCGCGGTGTCGGACGGGGCGCGCCCTGCTCCGACGAGTTGCTCGCCCGCCCGCTCGGGCTCGATGCTCGATCGCAGATACAGCCCGAGCAGGTCGGACGGCTCGGCCCTCATAGCGTTTCCCCGTCCGGCAGGCGGGAAATAGCGGTGGAGAAGGAGTGGCCTGTGCGCCTCCGGGTCAAATCTGAGGGCGACGCTTTTCGCCTGACCTACGTGCTGGCCTTCGTGGTGGCCGTCGCGCTGCTCGTGGGATACGTCTTTGGCGCGCTGGTCGGCATCGCGCTCTTGATCCTGATCGCCGCGGCTGCCCTCTTCTGGGACCTGGACAGGCGCGACCCGGATCGGCACAGGTCGCTGCGCGAAGCCGAACGGGAAAGCCAGGCGCCGCATGGGCGCGGCGAGCGACGCGCACTCCTCATCGCCAACGAGGCCGTAGCCGAAGACGCCGTGTGGGAAGACCTGCGCCAGCGAGATGGCGAGCGGGCGGTCGTCGAGGTCCTGGCGCCGGTGCTCCAGTCGCGCACCCATTTCGTCACCACCGACATCGACCGCGAGACCCAGGACGCCCACCGGCGCCTGGAAGAGACCCTCATCTCGGCCAGGGAGCATGGCTTCGACGCGACCGGCGAAGTGGGCGACCCGATCGACCCGATCGAAGGCCTGGCTGACGAGCTGCGCCGCTACGACGTCGATGAGGTGATCGTGGCGACGCATCCCCCGCATCGCGCGAACTGGGTCGAGACCGACATGCTCACGCGGCTGGGCGAGGAGCTCGACATACCACTCAGGCAGGTGGTCATCGACCGGAGGACCGCCATCCACCGGGGGAGCGAGAGGTCGAAGTTTGATGCGTGAGGCGCTGCTGATCATCGACTTCCAGAACGACTTCGTGGCGGGCGGCGCGCTACCGGTTCCCCACGGCGACGAGATCCTCGACCGGGTCAACGAGCTGATCGACTCCAACCGCTTCGATCTCGTGATCGCGACGCGCGACTGGCATCCCGCCGATCACCATTCCTTCAAAGACCAGGGCGGGCCGTGGCCGCCGCATTGCATCCAGGACAGCGAGGGGGCCGAGCTCCACCCCGGTGTCCACACCGACAAGATCGACGTCGTCGTGGACGCGGGATTTCGGGCCGGCCTCGATGGTTACTCGGGGTTCGAGAAGACGCGCCTCGAATCGGTGCTGCGCGAGCACGACATCGACCGGGTCACCGTCGTTGGGCTGGCCACCGACTACTGCGTGCGCCACACCGCACTGGACGCGCTTCGGCAAGGATTCGACGTCGTCCTGGATACCGAGGGCATCCGGGGCATCGACGTCGAACCCGGCGATTCGCAGCGGGCACTGGAAGAGCTGGCCGGCGCGGGCGCCACGGTCCGCTGAACCGGCGCCGAACGCGCCTCAGGGAATCGCCTCATCGAGGCGGTCGAAACGCTCCGCCGTGACGCTAACCCCCAGTAAGCCCGGCGCGGCGGAGCGCTTCTTCATGAACGTCGCGCTCGGCCGTGTCCTCTATGCCCACGCGCTCGTTGGGGCGGCGCGCCTGGCGGTAGGGCGATTCGCCCCGCTCGGCCGCGTGCTCGGCGATCCACGGCTCGGGATGGCCGGGGCGTTCCTGTCGCTCCGCCGTGTGCTCCCCTACCGCTATCCGCTCACGCGCGACGTCGAGGCCTATATCGCCGACGAGCAGAATCTCGGTCGGCTGCTCGACTACGCCGTGATCGTCCCGCGGCTACAGCGCGTGTACGCGTGGTCCGCGGACGAGCTTCGCGAGCCACGGCTGCTCGAGCTGGTTCGTGACGGCAACCCGGTCTACGCGTGGCCCTACGAGAAGCGGCACGTGTGGTGCTCCGCCGACATGCCACTGGCGGGGCGCATTCTCGAACGCGCCACGAAGGCCAGCCATCGCCGGCGCGCGGTAGCGATCGCGTCCGGACCCAGCCGGGCCGGCAGCGTTCGATTCACCGGGAAGGGGCCGAGCGCCAGCCCGAGGGTCGGCCCGGTAATGCCAATTTCTGAGAGCACGCGCGGCTGCGTGCTCCAACCCCACCGCAGCGGCACTGAGCGTCAAGCCTGCGTTGCTGGTCGGTGCGGGATACTGGCGGCACGCAATGTCGGAGGAGAATGTCGAGACGCTCCGGCGCGCCAACGCGGCCCTAAACGCGCACGACATCGACGCCTGGCTGAGCTTCTCGGATCCCGAGGTCGAATATGTCGATCACAGCGAGATGGCCGAGTCAACATCCGGACTTGAGGCCCTCCGTCGTCTGGTGGAGGGCTGGTTGGAGGTCCTCCCTGGCCTCCGAATGGATGTCGAGGAGTACGTCGACGCGGGCGATCGTGTCGTCGTCAGGGAGCTATGGACCGCCACCGGCGCGAGCAGCGGGCTGGATTACCGGCAACTCTTCTTCTCGATCTACACATTGAGGGCCGGTAAGGTCGTACGCGCGGAATCGGGCTTCCCCGACTGGGCAAGCGCACTGGCGGCCGCCCGGGTGACGGAGTAGGCCCAGCCCAACGCCTGACGCGGGACCGGCGATCTAACGAGCGCCGCAATCGCCGACCATCTGCTCGGGACTGTGCCGTGTCCGGCGGTGCATGCCGCTTTCGGAGCGGAAGGCGATCAGCGGTTGGCGCGGCATACCGCGCCGAGCCGGTCGGCGCTCGAATGCTGCGCGGCGTCGAAAGCCCCATACGGCTCTTTCGCCTCATCGTCCGTGAAGAGCAGCGCGACCCCGTCTGCCGCGAGCTCGTCGCAGCCCGCCCGCCGCGCGCCTGCAGCACGACGACGAGGAGCTGTGGTTCTGCTCCCAGGGCCTGCGCCAGTTCCTTGTAGGCGAGAACAAGTGACGCCGGGTGCCCGCGCATCGTCGGAGCCGATATCACCTCAAGCGAGCAGCACGGTGGGATCGCTCCAGGCATATCGCAGCTTGGCTGACGAGCCGTTGAGCCGGCTCGTCACCCCGCCCGGAGGCGAGGTGGGCGCTCGGTCTACGCGTCTGCCGCCGCGGGCCTCATAGAAGGCCTTAGCAGCCAGATTCTGTTCGAGTACCCACAGGTAAAGACCGGTCTTTTCCGGCCGCGCTACGACGGCCTCGGCCGTCAACGCCAGCAGACGCGAGGCGATGCCCCGACGCTTGTGCCCATCGGCAACGTGGAGGTTGTCGAGCAGCGCTCCCGACGTCGGGTCGTCGTCAAAGAATGTGTTGGCAAAGCCGACCAGGCCGCCGTCCTCGGCGAGGATCGTGCAACGGCGCGGATCGGGCTCCCGCAGCCGCTCGGTCCACACCGCCAGGCGGTCGGTGAAGACGTCACCATCGAGAAAGGCGTCGGAGTAGGCGCCCCGGTAGTTACGGCGCCAACTCTCAGCGTGAAGATTGGCGACGGCCTGCGCATCGTCGGAGCCAGCGAGGCGGAACCGCAGCGCCTCGAGGTGTGCCATGAGTCCTCCTTCATCGATCCTGGCATTGGCACCGCGCCGAAGCCGGATGCCGGACCGTCATCGGGCCAGGTCCCTCGGGTCGCTCTGGATGAATCGAGCGCGAGCCTACCGGAAGCCCCCCCGATGTGACGCGCACAGGGGAGCGCCCCGTGCTCTGAAACGATGCAGCACCCGCTTGCCAGAATCGGGTCGCCGGCACCCGGCACGACTCGAGCGGAGTAGGTCCGGCGTCGCGCTCGGGATTGGGCGAATGCAGTCGTCTCCGCGGCGCGGGCGGGCCGAATGCGTCGCGTCCGCCAGGCGCACAACGCGCTCTAGGTTCGGGACGTCGGCCCGGTCAGGTTCGGCCAACTCAGCGCCGATCTCGTAGCGCACTCCTCGGCATGGACAGCCACCCGAGCCCGAGCGGGTCGACGGGCTGCTCGTCGAGTTCTTCGACGCAGACGCCTTATAAGGACTCGACCGCTCGACCGACTCGAAGGACCGTTCCGTCGTCGAGGTGACGTCCGACGATCTGAAAGCCGATCGGCAGCCCGGGGTAGTTGGGCACGGGCAGGCTTAGGGCCGGTTGTCCCGTCAGGTCGAACTGCACGACGTTGTGCAGGTTGCCGAGCGCCACGGCCACGATGTCCTCGACCGGCGCCTCCGCCGGCGGTCGTGGGAACGCCCGCATGGCGGTGGTGGGCATCACCAGCACGTCGAAATCCGCCAGCGCGGCGTCGTAGGCGTCGCGCAGCGCCCGCGCCAACCACCGCGCCTTGGTGTAGTAGTGGTGGTGAGCGTGCCGGGTGACGTGCTCGGCGGCGAGTAGGGTCACCTTCAGGGTCGGCGGGAACCGGTCGGCCATCTCGCGCCAAGCCTTTGCGAAGAAGTCGGTCAGCTGCGTCGAGGTCTGCCCGGTGGCGTTCGTGCCGACGGCGTCGCCGCGAATCACCAGGTCGGTGCAGCCCTGGACCGCGATCGCGCTCCAGATCGCGACCCCGTGCTCGTGCATCGGCACCGACGTTTCGCCGACCTCAGCCCCGAGATCGCGCAACGCGTGAGCCGTCGTCCTGACAGCCTCATCGACTTCCCGCTCGGATGCTTCCGCGATCTCGAAGGCTTCGCGGAGCAGACCTATGCGGAGGCCTTTCACGCCTCGGTCCACGTGAGAGAGCGTCTCGATCGCGGAGACCCCACACTGTCGGGGATCCAGGCCGTCCGGTCCCGCTACTGCATCGAGCGCCAGTGCACAATCGCGGACGTTTCGCGCCAATGGACCGACGTGATCGAGCGTTCGCTCGACGGGGAAGATGCCGGTGTACGGAACGAGTCCGTAGGTTGGTTTGTGGCCACAGCACCCGCAGAAGCTCGCGGGAAGCCGGATCGAGCCGCCCTGATCGCCTCCGAACGCCAGGTCCACCTCGCCGCCCGTCACCACCGCTGCGCTCCCACTCGAGGAGCCGCCCGGGAGGCGGCTCGGGTCGGACGGATTGAGCACCTGCGGCTCGAACTCCCCTAGGAACCCGGCTCCGTCGAAGCAGAACGACGGGACCGCGGTCTTCCCGATGATCTCTGATCCTGCATCGAGCACCCGGGTCACCACCGTCGCATCCTCGTCCGGAACGAAGTCGCGCATCACGGTCGTGCCGAGCCGGAGCGGCAACCCGGCCACGGCGGTGTTGTCCTTGATCGCCACGGTGCGCCCGGCGAGCGGGCCGTCGGCTCGTCCCTTGATCGAACAGCGCCAGGCCCAACCGTGCAGGAGGTTCTCGTCCGGGCTCGGTGGGTGGCCCGCATCGCGCGGATACTCGGGCGGGGCCGGGCCCGCGAGCAGCTCGTCCAGCGCGGCATAGCCCTCGACCGTGCCCACCACCGGCGGCAGGTATTGCTCGGCCTCCGCCTCGGACAGTCTGAAGTGGAATTTCGCCGCGAGTTGGTGAAGGTCCGAGATGCTGGGATTAGGGAGGGGCATGCCGAGGCACCCTAGTGCGCCTTTACGCTTGCGTGGTGCCATCGACGGGCCGCATCGGTCGGGCGGCTTATGAGCGGCGCCGTGCCGCGCACCTTCATGCGGCGCGGGCGGTACTTGAGGACCACATTGCCCGCGTTGACTGGCTGCGCGAACGGATCGAGCGCTACCGGACCGAGCGGTTGCGCGCCCTGCTCGTGCATGCTCACGAGCGCCCGCCGTTTCATGCCACGCGCCTGCGGGATATCGATCCCTCGTCGGTGACCGAGGCCGAGCTCGTGCGGATACCGCCGATGGTCAAGCAAGAGGCTCAGGACGAGTGGGATGCGATCATCACGGTTCCCGGGGCTTGATCGCGCGGAAGCAGAGCGCATGCTGACGAGCGCGCGAAGGACGACCTACGCGGCGTGATCGCTGCTCGAAGCGCCTCCCCTATGGGGACACGGGAGCCCCGAGTGAAGCCGTTCCCCCGGCGCTAGGGATCGCATAGGGTTGGCACCGGCCAACCAGGAGGTCGGATGGATTCCCAGACAGTAGACGCCGTTGAGTTCCGAGATGGACAACGGCAGCAGTGGAAGCAGGGCGCCGAGGGCTGGCGCAAGCGGTCGGATTTCATCGACGCGGCGACCGCTCCCGTCAGCAAGCGCATGGTGGAGCTGGCGCGCGTCGAGTCCGGGAGCCGCGTGCTCGACGTGGCCGCGGGCTACGGCGAGCCGTCGCTCACGGCGGCGGGTGTGGCGGGACCCAAGGGCAAGGTCGTGGCGACCGACATCTCTCCCGAGATGCTGGCCTACGGCCGTGAGCGCGCAGCGGCGGCCGGCCTCGAGAACGTCGAGTTCGTGGAGTCCGAGGCGGCCAGCCTCGACTTCCCGGCTGAGAGCTTCGATGCGGCGCTGTCCCGCTTCGGGATCATCTTCGAGCCAGAGGCTGAAGCCACGGCTGGCCGGGTGCGGAGCTTCGTCGTCCCGGGTTCGAGGATGGTGATCAGTTCGTGGGGGCCGCCGGAGCGCGTGCCGTTCATCGCGGTTCCGATGGGCACGGCGATGCGCACTCTCGGCGTCGATCCGCCACCGCCCGGAACGCCCGGGCCGCTGTCGCGCCCGACGCCGGAGGCCATTGGCGGACTGCTCGAGGGCGGTGGCTTCTCCGACGTCGAGGTCGAGGAGACCGAGGTCAGCTTCGAGTGGGAGTCCGCCTCCGAGTTCGTCGCCATGGTCAAGGACACGGTTCCGCCCCTCGTCGCCATGATCGAGAAGAACGCGCCGGATAACCCGGATGCGGCGTGGAACGCGATCCTGGAGGCCGTCGAGGAGAGGGCCTCGGACGACGGCACGGTCAAGTTCTCGAACCTAGTGCTGCTGGCGGCAGGGCGGGCATAGATCGTCGCGGGCTAGTGAGCGCCCGCTTCCTTCGCCTCGTCACTCGACTCGAACATGAGCGCCTGCTGCGCGTCGAGCTCGCGCGTCGGCACAACCCGCGAGTGCGCGCGCTGGTCGGGCCGGCCCGGTGGGGGATGCGACGCGTTCTTTGCTCGTGAGGGCCGGTTGCCTCCGGTGGGAGGACCGGCCACGACTGGCCTAGTGCAATCGGCGCAAAGCACCAGCGCAGGGGAGATTGCTGCTCCTCGATCATCTGATCACTCTCGCGGCCCGGTCGCCGACGCTCTGCTGGCTTCCGGTTTCTCTAGGAGCAGCACGGAGCTCGAGGCCCACCCTCAGCCCGGCCCTCTCGGTGATGCTCTTTCCCGGAGCAGAAGCCGCCCGCTCCAGCATGCTTGCCCACCGATGGGGAAGCCGCTTGGGTTAGGCTCGCGGGGACGTCGTTCGCGGTGGGAGGTGAGTGCCGTTTCGGAAGGTGTGCTGGTGGTTGCAACGGCCGGGGCGGGCGGTGATCTTCAGCCATTGGTGGCTGCCGCCCTCGCGCTCCGCGAGCGGGGGCACGAAACGGTCTTCGTCGGCGATGCATCTGTGGCTCGTTCGCTCGATCCACTCGGTGTCGAAACGGAGACCTTGGCATCCGAGCTTGATCTTGGTCCGCGGTTGGTCGGGGCGGTCCGCGAGGCGATGACCTCGACGGGCGGCGACCTCGCCGCGGCCGGTCCGATCGTGCGAGCGCGCATGACCGCGTGGGCGAAGGAGGTCGCACGACCGGTCGCAGAGGTCGTGCGACGGCGAGCGCCGGCGGTGATCGTGACCTCGCTGTTCGGCGTCGAGGTCGTCGCCGCGGCGGCCCCTTCGTATCCGTGGGCGGTCGTCAACAGCACGTTCTACGTGGGTCCCAATCCTCCGCGGCCGATCAAGCAGGACTTCGGCCCGCGCGCGATGCCGCTGATCGAGGGCTACGCGTCGCTGCTCGAGTCGACGAACCTGGTGCTGCATGCGACCGATCGCGTCTTTGACCTCTCCTTCGCCGGGCTACCGGATCATCACCACTACGTGGGTCCCCTGGGGATCTGGGAGCCGCCGAGCGAGGTGCCCCCGTACGTAACTGAGCCGGGCGATCCGTGGGCATTGGTCACGATCAGCTCGCAGCTCGGCGACGACCTGCCGCTGGCCGAGGCCGCACTCGAGGCGCTCGCGGATCGGCGGCTGCGCGTCGTGGCGACAGTCGGACCCGAGCGCGATCCCGACGAACTGCGGTCAGTTCCGCCGAACGCTCGAGTGGAACGGACCCTCTCACACGCCGCGGTCCTCGAGCATGCCGCGCTGCTGGTCAGCCACGCCGGGCACGGATCGGTCATGAAGGCGCTCTGGTACGGGCGACCGATGGCGCTCGTGCCCTGGGGGCGCGATCAGCCAGGAGTCGCCGCGCGCGCCGCAGCGCTGGGCGTCGCAAGATCAGTGCCCCGAGAGGACGCCTCCCCAAAGACCATAAGCGATGCCGTCGATGCGGTCCTCGACGACCAGAACATGCTCCAGCAGGCCCAGCATCACGCGACCCGCCTGCGTGCAACAGATCCATCCCAAGCCGCCGCCGCGCTCCTCGAGACGCTGCTCTAGCAGCGCGGTATCCGCACACTCGCTTACTGTTGCTTTTCGATCCGAGGAGCAGCCACAGCCCTGCAGCGAAATACCGTGCTCGCTGGCGCTTTTTCGCGGAGGGGTAGGGGCAGCGAGCCTCGCGGGCTGCCGGCTTCCTGACCTCGGTCTGGTTTTAGGCGGCTAGGCCGCTGCTGGCGGGGATCACGGGGGCGGGTCGGCCATGGACGATGTCGATGATCTCGGCGACGTCGATGCCTTGGAGGTAGACCGAGGTGATGCCCAGGTTGCAGTGGCCGAGCTGGCGCTGGATGACGTTGAGCGGCACGCCTTCGCGGGCCATCTCGACGGCGTGGGCGTGGCGCAGCTGGTGGGGAGCGAAGCGCCGGCGTACGCCGGCGCGGCGGGCGAGGGCGTGCAGCTCGGCGCGGACGGCGGTGGGCGCCCACGCGCGCCCCTTGGTCGGGCCGACGAGCACGTAGTACAGCGGCCCGACGGGTAGCTCGACCCGGCGGGCCAGCCAGGGCCGAAGCTGGGCCCAGGCCCATTCGTCCATGCCGATCTCGCGGCGCTTTCCGCCTTGCCGGAGCGCACGATCACCGAGCCCCGGCTGGGCTCAAGGTCAGACTCGTTGAGCGCCAGCGCTTCGCCGATCCGCAGCCCCGCGCGCCACAGAACGACGATCAGCCCGCGCAGGCGCAGCCCATAGGCGCCGTCGCCGGCGGCGCGCATGACGGCGATGATTTCCTCGGGACGCGGAGGTCGGCCGGATAGCGCTTGCCCTTGTTGCGGGGCGGCCCTTGTGGTAGCCGGGCATCGGGGCCGGCGAGCGCCTGCGCCCAGCGCCATCGACGACCGCCAGCTTGGGGGCCGAACCTTCCATAACCCGGGCTCATATCCCGGCCCGGGCACGGCCGTCCACGACTGCAAAGCGCGGACTTGCGCGCGAGGCCGACCTTGCCGGCCACGATCGTCCGGGTCGGGCACGGGCCCAGGTCACCAGCTCAGGGCGAGTGTCTCCCTTTCGCCCCCAGAAAAAGCGCCATTCCACGGCCTCGGCCGGGCGCCTGGCGCAGCTTGTCCTCCGATCGAAAACCGACACTGCCGCTACGCGTACCGCTCTTCGCGCAAAGCAGATGCGCAGCGCTCTACTTCAGCGTCGTCAGGCGACATCGCCTACTCGCGCAGCCCGGCGGCTTCGAGGGCCTTGGAGCGATCCAGAAAGAGCCGAAACCTCACGACCTTGCCCGCCCGGAACTCCTGCACATGGAAAGCACGCTGGAACACCTCGCGGTCGGAGCCTTTGACCCGCCCTCCATCTCGGGTGGAAACAAAGACGCGTCCTCCGCGGCCCTCAACCAACTCCTCGAGCTCGATTCGCCATTCGTCGAATGTGTCCCTGTAGGCGAGCCAATCGGTAAGAAAGGCGTCGAGGCTTCGATACGAGCCGAAGCCGGGAAGTCCGATCGCGTCAAATGTGATCTGTGGATCAAGGAGCTCCCGGTTCGGTTCTCCGACCCGGTTCAGATACTCATAGCCCGCACGAGCGCGTTCGACGTCCTCCTGCGACATCGCCTACTCCCGCAGCCCGGCGGCTTCGAGGGCTTCCGGACGGGTGGGGAACCACACCACGCGAATGATCTTGCCGTCGTGGATCGTCCAGACACCAGCGAGCATCCGCGCGAGCGGCAAGCCGCTCCTTCTCCCGCGACTCCGCTGCGTGGCAATCGAGATCACCGCATCGCCAGCGTCGATTAGCTCGTCGTACTCGTACTCGTCGCTACCCCATGCTTCCCGCCACTGGCGGAAAAAACGACCCAGCCCATCATGCCCCGGTAGACCTCATCGCCCCCGAGCCCGCCCGGCGTCTGAGTGGCGTCCCATTCGACCTCAGGGTCATAGAGCGCAAGAACTGCGTCGGCGTCACGGCGGGCCGCCGCCTCGAATACCTGCCGCACAACCTCGACGTTCTCCTGCGACATCGCCCGGCGAGTATCTCGCGCCAAGGGGCAGCGGCAAAATCAGTCGATGGACGGGGCTAACAGGCCGGGAAGCCGGATATCGCGCGGCTTCCGCGTTCGCGTGATACGAGCAGCGACCGGCGACCTGAACGTGCATTCGCTGCGTGCTCCAACGGTGGGGATGGGGCATGGAGCGGCTCCCTGCTCCTTCCGCAAGAAGGACCACGGATCGCGCGCCGCATCAAGGGCCCTGACACCGGCAGAGGGAGCCGCCTCCTCGACGCGGATCCCTTCCCGATCGGGCGCCGGCAGCGCGCGCAAACCCTCAACCACCCTCAGGTTTAGGACGTCAAAAGGACGTGGCGCCCAAATTCGTCCCTCCACAGCCCCTCGAAACGCCTTCGCGACCCGCCTCAAAACCTGCCTATTTGCAGGACCTTCTTGAGAGTGGCGAGACCCGGAATCGAACCGGGGACACCACGATTTTCAGTCGTGTGCTCTACCAACTGAGCTATCTCGCCCCGAGGTGCGATGCTAGCGCCCAGGTGTCGCCAGGGAGCGCCCGCCGTACTACGCTGCGAGCGAAGATGGCCCGCCTCCCCCTGGGATCGCACGGACGCCGGCGATGGCCACGCCTCCGCGGCGATCCACTCCCTGAGACCTCCGACGGCGAGCAAGCCCAGGAGCTCGAGGCCCCCACCGACGAGCACGAGGTGATCGAGGACGCGGCGCCGACGCCCGCCGAGCTGGGCGAGGCGATGACCGGGGGCCACACCGACGCCGCCCGCGAGGACGGGCACAACGCCGACACCCCCGACGAGGGAGACGCCCTGCCCGCGCTCGACGAGGCCTCCTCGGACTGGTTCGCCGCCGACCCGCCCTTCC
This sequence comes from Actinomycetota bacterium, assembly GCA_005883215.1. GTDB lineage: Bacteria > Actinomycetota > Thermoleophilia > Solirubrobacterales > Solirubrobacteraceae > AC-64. The sequence goes on along the minus strand of VAYS01000009.1, from coordinate 50,914 downwards.
CCGAGCCGACCGAAGACAAGGGCGACCGCCCCCCCAAGCCAGGCCGCCGCCTGCTCGGGCGCCTGGCTCGGCGCGGCAAGGGCGCCTCGCCCGAGCCGGCCGAAGGCCAGGAGGAAGATGAGCTTGGGTTGTCGGCGCCCGCGGTCCCGCCCGCCGCCGTGACGGGGCTTGAGCTGGTGAAGCGATTCGGGACGGGGGAGACCGCGGTGGATGCCCTACGTGGGGTGACGGTGTCGTTTGCGCCGGGGACGTTCAGCGCGATCATGGGCCCCTCGGGGTCGGGCAAGTCCACGCTCATGCACATCCTGGCCGGGCTGGATCGTCCCACCGGTGGCGAGGTCGAGTTGGCCGGGCGCTCGCTGTCCGAGCTGGGCGACCACCAGCTCACCGAGCTGCGGCGCAGCCAGGTGGGTTTCGTCTTTCAGGCCTTCAACCTGGTGCCCGTGCTGAGCGCCGAGGAGAACATCGCCCTGCCCCTGAGCCTGGCTGGCCGGCGTCCCGACCGGGGGTGGGTGGACGAGCTGCTCGACGCCGTCGACCTCTCGGACCGGCGTACCCACCGCCCGGCTGAGCTCTCCGGCGGTCAGCAGCAGGCGGTGGCGATCGCGCGGTCGCTGGTCACCCGCCCGGCCGTCGTGTTCGCCGACGAGCCGACGGGCAACCTGGACTCCGAGTCCACCGAGCAGGTGCTCGGCCTCCTGCGCCGGGCGACCACCCAGTTCGGCCAGACCGTGGTGCTCGTCACCCACGATCCCCTCGCGGCGGCCAAGGCCGACCGCGTCCTGTTCTTAGAAGACGGGCGGATCGTCCGTGACGCGGGCCACCTGACCGCCGAGGCGATCGTCACCGCCCTGAAAGTGGGCTGACCGTGCTCGCGGTGGCGCTGCGGGGACTGGCGGTCCATCCGCTGCGGATCCTCCTCACCGGCGTCTCGGTCCTCCTCGGCGTCGCCCTGATCGCCGGCACGCTGGTGTTCACCGACACGATCCACCGCACCTACGACCGGATCTTCTCCGACGCTGCGCAGGGAGCCGACGTCGTGGTCTCCGGCCGCGGCTCGACGACCGCGGGCCGGTTCTCGGAGGCGCCGAGCGTTCCGCAGGCCCTCGCCCCGCGCCTGGCCCGGTCGCCGGCGGTGGCTCGGGTCGAGGGCCAGATCAGCGACACCGCGTCGCTGCTCGACAGCCGCGGGAGGGTGGTCCAGGTCGACGGCTCGCCGACGATCGCCGTGTCCTACATGCACCCGCCGTTTCAGGCGCTTCGCGTGACCCGCGGCCAGGCGCCGATCGGGCCCGGCCAGATCGCCCTCGACGAGCGCACCGCACGCGCCCAGCACCTGGGCATCGGCGCATCGGTCCGGGTCGCCACCCAGGGGCCGACGCAGGCGTTCACCATCGTCGGTCTGGTCCGCTTCGGGGGCGCGGCCACCGCGGGGGCCACCTACCTGGCGTTCGACCTCCGCACCGCCCAGCGCCTGTTCCTCAAGCCCGGCACGGTCGATTCGCTCTCCCTCCAGGGGCGTCCGGGGACCGACCCTCGCCGGCTGCTGGCCCAGGTCCGGCCGCTCCTCAGCCCAGAGCTCCAAGCCCGCACCGGCCAGGACCAGGCCCGTCAGGGCAGCGCCCACCTGCGTCGTGGCCTGTCGTTCCTGATCGGGTCGCTGCTTGGCTTCGGCGCCATCGCCCTGCTCGTGGCGGCGTTCGTCATCTTCAACACCTACTCGATCACCGTCGCCCAGCGCACCCGCGAGTACGCGCTGCTCCGCGCGCTGGGAGCCAGCCGACGTCAGGTGCTCGGCGCCGTCTTGATCCAAGCCCTCGCCGTGGGCGCTACCGCATCGGCGCTGGGCACGGCAGCCGGCTACGGCGCCGCCGAGGGCCTGCGCGCCCTGATCTCGGCCGCGGGCGGGCGGCTCGCCTTTGGCCCGGAGGTGCTCGAGCTGCGCACGGTGGGAGTCTCGGTGGCGGCGGGGATAGGCGTCACCGTCGTGGCGGCGCTGGTCCCGGCGCTGCGGGCCACGCGCCTGCCTCCGGTGAGCGCCCTGCGCGAGGGAGTCGTCCCCCCGGCGACTCGCCTGGGCCGGGCCATGCCGTGGCTGGGCGCCGGTGCCCTGGCCTCGGGAGTCCTGGTGAGCGCGTTGGCCCTACGCGGCGGGGGTTCGATCGCCCTGGCGACGGGCGGCGCCGCCCTGCTGATCCTAGCCCTGGCGCTGCTCAGCCCGCGGCTGGTGGGGCCGCTGGCCCGGGCCGCGGGCTGGCCACTCGAGCGAGCCACCGCGGTCGTGGGCCGCCTGGGGCGCGAGAACGCCCTGCGCAACCCGGCGCGCAGCGCCACCACCGCCTCGGCGCTGATGATCGGGCTCGCGGTGATGCTGTTCGTGACCGTGTTCGCCAGCAGCGCGCGCAGCTCGATCGAGCACCTCATCGACCGGGACTTCACCGGCGACGTAGCGCTCGTCAATCGCGACGGCTCCTCGCCGATCCCCGTCGCCGCGGCGACGCCGGTGCGCGCGGTTCCCGGAGTGGACGTGGCCTCGGTGCTCAAGCGGGCCGACTCCCGCGTGGCCGGGGCGGGCTCCCAGCAGGCCAACGCGATCGATCCCCAGACGATCCAGAACGTCTACCGCTTCGACTGGGTGGAGGGCTCTGACACCACACTCGGCCTGCTGGGGCCCGACGGCGCGCTGGTCGAGAAGCGGTTCGCCGACCGGGCCAACCTGCACGTGGGCGAGAGCTTCGACGCGCGGGGCCCCTCTGGCCGGCACGAGCGGCTGCTCGTGCGCGGGATCTACCGCGACCAGGGGCTGCTCGGCGGCTACACCGTGGGGCTGCCGGCGTTCAACGACTTCTTCGGCCAGCGCCGGGCCGCCCAGATCCTGGTCAAGCTCACCGCGGCGGCCGATCCGCGCCGGGTCCTGCCGGCGATCAGCCGCGCCCTGTCGGCCTTCCCGGACGTCCGGGCGCGCTCCCAGCGCCAGCTGGCCACCGCCCAGGCCCAGCGCGTGGACAGCGTCCTGTACCTGTTCTACGCCCTGCTCGCGCTGAGCGTCGTCGTGTCGCTGTTCGGGCTGGTCAACACGCTCTCGCTGTCGGTGCACGAGCGCACCCGCGAGCTGGGCCTGATGCGGGCGCTGGGCTCGAGCCGCCGCTCGCTGCGCCGGGCGGTGCGCTACGAGGGTGTGATCGTCGCCGCGGTGGGAGCCACCATGGGTGCGCTGCTGGGGCTGTTTCTCGCGGTGGTGATGGTCTCTGCCCTCTCCAGCCAGGGACTGGAGCTGAGCATCCCGTGGTCGGCCCTGGCCGGCCTGCTGGCGCTGTCCCTGCTCTTGGCCGTGCTCGCCGCCGTCGTCCCCGCTCGGCGCGCATCGCGCCTGGACATCCTGGGCGCGATCGCCTACGAGTGACCGCGGCCCCGGCTCAGGGGCTTGCGGGCAGGCCGGCCGCGGCCCGCAGCCGGTCGGCCGCCGACTTGGCGCCCGCGGCCTCGTCGAGCAGGATCACGGTGGCCGAGCGCGCCCGCAGCGCGTCGTGGGTCCGCACGCCGCCGATCAGCGCACTCAGGTCCGACGCCTCGCTGTGGAGCGCGTTTCGCAGGCGATCGAGGTCGGAGCGCAGCGACGTCGGCGCGCCAAGGCCGGCCAGGGACGAGGAAAGGCGAGCCAACCGCGGCTGGAAGGCTTGCAGGTGTGCGGCGAGCTGGGCGTCGGTCTCGCTGCCCGCCCGGCGCAGCTCGGAGACCAGGTCGAGCCCCAGCTGGCGCTGCTCGGAGTAGATCCCTCGGTAGCGCGCCTTGAAGTCGCCGCCCGAGCCGCCGCAGCCCGCCGCCACGAAGAGCGCCGATAGCACGGCCAGCGCTCGGCGAGCGATGCGGTCGGGTCCGTGCACGGCGCGGAATCTGTCACACCGTCCGGCTCCATCAGCGCCCGGGCAGGGCGAGGGTGGCGTGGGGGGGCACCCCTTCGTCGAGCTGGCGTTCGCGCTCGATCTCGGCGTTGACCACGGCGCCGAGCAGCAGGGCGGCGTTTGACAGCCACAGCCACACCACCAGCACGATCAGGACCGTAAACGCGCCGTAGACCGCGCTCACCCGGGTGAAGTAGTGCGTGAGGTAAAACGAGAACCCCAGCGACGCCACCAGCCATACGCAGACCCCTAGGGCCGCGCCCGGCGTCACCCAGCGAAACGAGCGCGGCCGCACGTCGGGGGTCGTGTAGTACACCCAGGCGAAGGCGAGCGTCGCCGAGACCGCCGCGGCGGGCCACCGCGCCACCGCCCAGACGTCCGAAGCGCCCGCTCCCAGGCCGATGAAGCCGAAAACGTCGCGGGCGAACCTCCCGCCGACGAAGATCAGGGTCAGGGTCACGAGCACCAGCACCATCAGCACCAGCGTGGAGACGGTGTCGACCGCCTTGCGGCGCAGAAAGCCGCGTCCGCTCGCGGCCTCGAAGACGACGTTGAGCGCGCGGCGTACGGCTTCCAGGAACCCGGTGCTGCCGTACAGCGCGCTCAGCGCCCCCACGAGCAGCGCCCCGACGGCCGCCCCGCGGTGCCTGAGCGCCGTGCTCAACGACCGATCCAGCGCGTGCAGGACCGGGCCGGGAACCACGTCGCGCAGGTAATCGACGATCGCCCGGTAGGTGGACGGGTACTCGCCGAGCAGACCCAGCAGCGAGAGGGCGAGCAGGGCGGCGGGAAACAGCGACATCAGGCTGTAGTAGGTGAGCGCCGCGGCGTGGTGGGTCATCTGCCGGTCATAGAACGAGCGCCCGGCGCGGGCCAGGACCTTGCGGCTCTCCTCGATCGCCTTCCTCATGGGGATAGGGTTGGCGCACACGCCGACCCGGAGGCAGCCACCATGCAATGGAAGGTCTGGTACCGCCCGGAGGGCGCCACGGGCGCCGGCTTCACCCGCGAGCAGGACCACGGCACGCTGACCATCGAGTCAGACCGCGCGGTGTTCGAGGGCAAGAAGAAGCGCATCTCCTTCGACCGCATCCGGTCGACGGGCAAGCAGCGGATCGGCTGGTGGCTGGTGTGGGCCGACATCGAGTACGAGGAGAACGGCGAAGTCCATCACGCCTACTTCGGCGACCGCGCCTTGCTCGGCTGGGGCGGCCTCCTGGGGTCCAACACCAAGATCGCCGAGGCCGCCGAGGCGCTGCGGCTCAAGCAGGGCGCATAGCCTGCGCGCTCGGCGCGATCAGCCGCCGAGCGTGTGGACCCCGTGGGGGCCGTACTCCAGAATCGGGCCGCTCGCCGTGTCGGCCTGGAAGTGCACGCGCCCGCCCGTCGGATAGACGAGCCAGTGGTGGCGGTGGGCGACCGGGTCGGTGGCCACGACCATGTAATCCAGTCGCCCCACCGGGAGGTCGGCCTGGCTGGCGATTCGGCGCGCCAGCGCCGCGGGCACACCGGAGTGGACCTGGGAGAGGTAGAAGGCCTCGATGGTGCCGCTGACGCTGCTGGTGGTCAGAACGGTGTAATCGCCGTCTGCGTCGACGCTCAGCTGATTGGCCCGGTCGCCCTGCAGCACGGTTAGCTGGAGCTCGCCGGGCGCCAGGCGCACCTGCTGGACGTCGGCGCGCGCGCCGACCCGCCGACGGACGATGCCCAGGGCGCGGGCGAAGTTGGAGGTGCGAAACAGCGAGCGCGGATCGGCCGGCTTGACGCTGGCCGGATCAAACCTGCGCGCCGGAGCCGCCGGCGTCGACCCGCCGTTCCCCGTAGCCGCGGCCCGCGCCGCCGCGCGCTGCTGGTCGCGGACGTGCTGGGCGACCGCGCTCGAGAGCACGATGGCGCCCGCCAGCGCGGCGATCCACACGACCACGGCAAGCGCCGGCCGCGCCGGGCTGGCGTCTGCCCTAGAGCTCACGGCGCACACCCGCGGGAGTGGTGGGCTCACCGGTGATGGGGTCGGTGGTCACCGGGGGAGTGGTGGGAGCAGTGCCGGCGGGGCTGGTGCCGAGGGGGGCGAGCGAGCTCGTGTCCCCTTCACCGCGCAGTTCAGACAGGGCTGACCGGGCGATGAGGGCAGCCCAGATCAGCCCGCCGGCCAGGAAGAAGCCGCCGAAGATCAGCCCAAAGGTCTTGTTGTCCGAGCCCGCGCCGGCGTCGAACTGCACCGAGATCGCCCCCGCGCCGACCGCGCAGAAGACGGCGGGGGTGATCAGGAAAGGACCAGAGCCTCCGGCGATCAGGCCCCCGGCGATCGACAGGACGATGCCGGCGGCGAGGAACCCGGCCCACCAGCCGCTTCCCTCCGGGCAGTGCGCGACCGGCCCGTATGAGTTGTAACCGGTCGACGAGCAGGTCCCGGTCACGACGATGTGGTGCAGGCCGACGCCGAGCAGCACCAGGGCAAAGAGCAGCAGTCCCACTCCTGCGATCGCGCGATTGGTCGGCTGAAGGCGCTGCATCGACCCGAAATGCTCCCCTTCGACGGCGACGACGTTACGCCTGGGCCGGGGCCGGGTCAATCACCAGATCTCGGTAGACCGAGCTTGGCTAGGGCACGCAGCGGTGGCGGGCAACGCCCCCATCACCAAAGTCGCGGCGGCCATTCCCAGCCGGACACTGACGGGAGAACTAGCACCCCCTCAGAGGTTGATCGCCACGTACTTGGTCTCCAGGTACTCGTGGATCCCCTCCTTGCCTCCCTCGCGGCCGAAGCCCGACTGCTTGACGCCGCCGAACGGGGCCGAGGCGTTGGAGACCATCCCCTGGTTGAGGCCGACCATCCCCGTCTCCAGGCCCTCGATCACGCGCAGGGCGCGGTTGAGGTCGCGGGTGTAGACGTAGGCGACGAGCCCGAACTCGGTGTCGTTGGCCGCCGCGATGGCGTCCGCCTCCGAGGTGAAGGCGGCGACCGGGGCGACCGGTCCGAAGATCTCCTCCTTGAGCACCCGGGCGTCGCCGGGCACCCGATCGAGCACGGTCGGGCGATAGAAGTAGCCGCGCCCGCCCACCGGCTCGGCGCCCACCAGCACCTTGGCCCCGCGGTCCACGGCGTCGGAAACGAGCTCTGAGACCTTCTGGCGCTGGTCGGCATCGATCAGCGGCCCGACCTGCACGTCCTCCTCGGTGCCCCGACCGACCTTCAGCTCGCCCATGCGCTCAGCCATCCGCTGGGCGAACTCGCCCGCCACGCCGCGGGCTACGTGAAAGCGGTTGGCGGCGGTGCACGCCTCGCCGATGTTTCGCATCTTGGCGATCATCGCCCCCTCCACCGCGGCGTCGAGGTCGGCGTCCTCGAACACCAGGAAGGGCGCGTTCCCGCCCAGCTCCATCGACACGCGCAGGACCTGCTCGGCGGACTGCTCGATCAGCTTGCGCCCGACCTCGGTGGATCCGGTGAACGACAGCTTGCGGGTGCGGGGGTCGCGGATGATCGGCTCCATGACCGAGCCCGAGGAGGACGCGGTCACCAGGTTGAGCACCCCGCCGGGCAGGCCGGCCTCCTCGAGGATCTGCGCCAGCGCCAGCATCGACAGCGGCGTCTGCTGGGCCGGCTTGATCACCATCGTGCAGCCGGCGGCCACCGCCGGGGCGATCTTGCGCGTGCCCATGGCCATGGGGAAGTTCCACGGCGTGATGAATACGCACGGGCCGACGGCCTGGCGCATGACCAGCACGCGCCCCTGGCCGGTGGGGGCGACCGAGTAGCGGCCGTCGATGCGCACCGCCTCCTCGCTAAACCAGCGCAGGAACTCGGCGGCGTAGGCGATCTCCGCCTGGGACTCGGCCACCGGCTTGCCCATCTCCAGGGTCATGAGCAGCGCCAAGTCGTCGCTGCGCTCGGTCACCGCCTCGAACGCCCGCCGCAGGATCTCTCCCCGCTCGCGGGGTGGGTGGGCGCCCCAGTCGGTCTGCTTGTCGGTGGCGGCCGCCAGCGCGGCCCGGGCGTCCTCGACCTGGCCGTCGGCGATCTCGCACAGCGTCTCGCCGGTGGCCGGATCCTCCACGGACAGCGTCTCCCCGCCGCTGCCCGGGCGCCACTGGCCATCGATGTACAGCTCCTTGGGGACCCGGTCCACGACGGCCTGCTCGTGGGCGCTCTGCTCGGTGACGGCCATCTATCGCTCCTCGGTCTCGCGGTGCCCGGGCCGCGCCGCGGGGAAGGCGGCCCGGGGATGCCGTCTAACCATTACCCACTTTGGCGGCCGGCGTCCGATCGAGGCGCGCCGGCGGGCAGATCCTCAGGTGGCGACCGTCTCGGTGCCCAGCTCTTCGGAGATCGCCACGTCGAGCGAGTAGTCGATCGGCACCACGATCACCGAGGGCAGGTCGAGCGTCAGCGCGTGGCGCAGGCGCTCGGCGAACTCGTCGATCCCGCCGCACCGCCATGCCGGCATGCCGAATGACTCGGCGAGGCCGACGAAGTCCGGGTTGGCGAAGTCGGTGCCGAAGTGGCGGCCGAACTTCTTGTCCTGCTTCCACACGATCGAGCCGTACTGGCAGTTCTCCCAGATCACGTTGACGATCGGCGTCTTGAGCCGCACCGCGGTCTCGAGCTCCTGGCAGTTCATGAGAAAGCCGCCGTCGCCGTTTACGGTCACTACCTTGCGCTCGGGATGCACGAGCTTGGCGGCGATCGCGCTGGGTACGGCGAAGCCCATCCCGGCCAGGCCGTTGGCGATCAGCACGGTGCTGGGCTCGTGGGCAGGGAACATCCGCCCGATCCACAGCTTGTGCAGGCCGACGTCGGAGATGAGGATGTCCTGGCGGCCGAGCGCGTGGCGCAGCTCCCACAGCACGCGCGGGGGCTGGGCCGGGAAATGGTCGTCGTCCTTGGCCGCCTCGAAACGCGACAGGATCACGTCGCGCAGACGCGTGGAGCCCCCCGAGTGAGGCGCGTCGCGGCACTCTTCGGCTAGCCGCGACAGGACGTGGTAGATGTCGCCGATCAGCTCAACCTCGGGGGTGAAGTAGGCGTCGATCTCGGCCGCGACGGAGTCGATAACCACGATCTTCTTGTCGCGGCGATCGTTCCAGTGCTGGGGCGCGTGCTCGACCAGGTCATAGCCAATCGCGATCACCACGTCGGCGTCCTCGAAGCCGGCCATCGCGTAGTCGCGCGACTGCAGGCCCACCGTGCCGAGCGCCTGGTGGTCCTGGTAGTCGACGACGCCCTTGCCCATGAACGTCTCCGCCACCGGGATCCCGGTGGCGCGCATGAACTCGCGCAATGCCGGCGAGGCTCCCGCTCGCACTACGCCGTTGCCGGCCAGCGCCACCGGGTTGATGGCGTTGCGGATCAGATCGGCGGCCTTGAGCAGCTCGCGGGCGCCGGGCTCGGGCTCCACCGGGCGGCGCCGCTGGAGCGGGGCGGCGTCGACCCCGGCGGCCATCACGTCCTCGGGCAGCTCGATGTGGGTGGCGCCCGGCTTCTCTGACTCGGCCACCTTGAACGCCTTGCGCACCACCTCCGGGATCACCTCGGGGGAGGTCAGGCCGGCGTTCCACTTGGTGATCGGACGCATCATGCCCACCAGGTCGATGTACTGGTGGGACTCCTTGTGGGTGCGCTCCAGGTCGCCCTGGCCGGTGAGCGCCACCAGCGGCGCCCGGTCCAGGAACGCGTCGGCCACCGCGGTCACCAGGTTGGTGGCGCCGGGGCCCAGCGTGCCCAGGCACACCCCGGCGCGGCCGGTGAGCCGTCCGTACATGTCGGCCATGTAGGCGCCCCCCTGCTCGTGGCGGACGGGGACGAAGGCCACCGACGAGTTGGCCAGGGACTCGTTGAGATCGAGCGTCTCCTCGCCCGGGATGCCGAACACGTACTTGACGCCCTCGGCCTCCAGGCACTCGACGAACAGATCGGATGCCCGGCGCCGGGCCACGTCAGCCGGTGTACACGCGCGAGAGGGACTCGGCCACGCACACCGGCTTGTCGCCTCCGTCGCGCTCAAACGTCAGCTCCGTGGCGATCTGCGCGCCGCCCGGGATGTCGTCCACCCCCACCAGCCTGGCCCGCATGCGCACCCGATCGCCGACCGGCATGGGGGCGGGAAAGCGCACGCGGTTTACCCCGTAGTTGACCCCGAAGGCAAACCCCTCGAGCTTGAACATGCGGTAGGAGAACATCGGCCCCAGCGAGAGCGTGTAGTAGCCGTGGGCGATGGTCCCCCCGAACGGGCTGTCCTTGGCGCGCTCGACGTCGAGGTGGATCCAATAGTCGTCGCCGGTCACCTCGGCGAACCGGTCGATCGCCTCCTGGGTGACCTCGTGCCAGTCGCTGACGCCGAGCTCCTGCCCGACGTGGGCCTTGACTTCATCCAGTCCGGTGAGGGTGAGCATCCTGAGGGGACTCCTTGGTTGAGACTGCGGGTGGCTGTGACCGCCGTCGCGGCGCGCCCGAGAGCCTATGACGGGTACGAGCGCCGCGCCCGCCCTAAGCTCGGCCCAGTGTCGCATCCCCTGCTCGCCGTCGACGTCCCCTGGCTGCTGTATCGCTCGCACTTCGCCATGCCCGGTTCGATCATGGACGGGCGGGGACGACCGGTGGGGGCGCTGTTGGGGACGGTCAACGCCATCCTGGCGGCGGTCCAGGCGACCGATCCCCGCGTCGTGGTGTGCTGCCTGGGGGCCGAGCAGGCCGCCTATCGGGTAAAGCTCTACCCCTCCTATCACGCGCACCGTCCACCGATGCCCAAGGAGCTGGCCGGGCAATGGCGCCGTACGCCCGAGCTGCTGAGCGCATTCGGCTGGACGGTGGCCGAGACCGACGAGCTCGAGGCCGACGACCTCATGTTCTCCTTCGCCCGCGCGGAAGCCGAGGCGGACGGCCGGGCGCTGATCCTCACCGCCGACCGCGATCTCTTTCAGGCCATCGACGATCGAGTGTCCGTGCTCGAGCCGTCAAAGCAGGGACCGCGCCGGATCGACGCCCGCGAAGTGCGTCGGCGCTACGGCGTCGGACCCGAGCTGGTGACCGACTTCATCGCCTTGCGCGGCGATCCCTCCGACGGGATCCCCGGAGCGCCGGGGATCGGCGAGAAGACCGCACGCGATCTGCTGCGCGAGCACGGCTCGCTCGACTCGGCGATCGCCGGGGCGCTGCGTGAGCGCCCCCGGGTCGCCGCGGCGCTACGCGATAACGCCGACGAGCTGCGCACGTTTCGCGAGGTGGCCACGCTGGTCCGGGTGGCGGTCGAGCGTCCCCGAGACCGGGACACCGACTATGCCCGGGGGGCAGCGGCGGCGCGCGAGCACGGCATGCGACGCCTGGCCGCCCGCCTGGAACGCACGGCGGGCGCCGCGCCGACGGACCGAGCGCTACGCCCCTAGGTGGTGAACCGAAACGTGATCACGTCCCCGTCGGTCACCACGTAGTCGCGTCCCTCGAGCCGCAGCGTTCCGCGGTCGCGGGCGCCGGCGTAGCCGCCGGCCTCCACCAGCGCCTGCCAGGCAATCACCTCGGCGCGGACGAACCCGCGCTGCATGTCGCCGTGGACCAGCCCCGCCGCCTGCCAGGCGCTCGATCCGCGGCGGAGGTGGCGCGACTGAGCCGGTCGCCCCTCGTGCGCGGTGAAGAAGGCGACCAGGTCGAGCAGCGAGAACGCGCCCCGGACCACGCGTCCCAGGCCGGGATCACCCGCCCCCAGCTCCTCGCGCAGCGCCGCCGCCTCGCCGGCCTCCAGCTCGGCGAGCTCGGACTCCAGGCGCGCCGGGAGCGCGATCGCCATCGCCCCCTGGGCGGCCGCGTGCTCGGCCAGCTCGGCGGGCACCTCGTCGCTGCCCTCGTCGACGTTGGCCACGAACAGCACCGGCTTGGCGCTGAGCAGGCCGAGCGTCGCGGCGTCGGCGGCCTCCTCGGGGGCCGGCAGCTCGCGCGCTGGACGCCCCTGCTGCAGCGTGCCGATCAGCTCCTGCAACCACGCCTGCTCGGCGATCGCGGCGCGCTCCCCGCCCCGGGCGCGGCGCTCCACGCGCTCCTGGCGGCGCTGGGCGTGCTCGAGGTCGGCGAGGACGAGCTCGGTCTCGACGGTGCGGGCGTCGGCCACGGGATCCACGCGCCCTCCGGGGTGCACCACGGCGGGGTCGGCGTGGGCGCGGACGACGTGGACGATCGCGTCGGTCGCCCGGATGTGGCCGAGGAAGGCGTTGCCCAGCCCCTCTCCCCGGTGTGCTCCGGCGACCAGGCCGGCGATGTCGTGGAAGGCGATCGTGTCGGGCAGCACCTCGGGGGAGCCCGCCGCCGCGGCCACCGCGTCGAGCCGCTCGTCGGCCACCGGGACCACGGCGACGTTGGGCTCGATCGTGGTGAAGGGATAGTTAGCGGCGGGCGCTCCGGCCCGCGTCAGCGCGTTGAACAGCGACGACTTGCCCGCGTTGGGCAGCCCGACGATCCCCACCCTCACGCGGACTCCCCCGCTCGGGACCCGGCCTCCTCGGCCAGCTCCGCCGGCCCCGGCAGCGGGACCGCAGCGCCCAGCAGAGCGCCGAGCAGCGCCCCCGCGGCCACGTCGGAGGGATAGTGCACGCCCAGGTACACGCGCGAGGCGGCGAGGGCCAGGGCCAGGGCATAGCAAGGTGCGGCGGGGGCGCCCAGGCGCGAGAAGGCGCGCGCGCCGGCGAACGACGTGGCGGCGTGGGCGCTGGGAAACGACAGCCGGGTGGGGGTGCCCGCCAGCGGCGGGAGATCCTCGAGCTCGGGACGACGCCGGCCGACCACCAGCTTGATCCCCGTGTTGGCCAGGTACGCGGCTTCGACGGTCAGCGTGGCCCGGCGCCAGCCCGGGCGGCGCCGGCGATCCAAGGCCCAGCCTGCCCCACCCAGCGCCAGCCACACCGCGCCGTGCTCGCCCAGCGCCGAGAACCGCGCCACCGCGCGCTCGGCGCCGGGTGGGTGGCCGCGGGAGCGCGCCCAGCGCAGCAGTGCGAGATCGAGCGCCGCTCCCGACCCACCGCCCGATCGCCCGGCGCCGGGGTAGGGGTCAGAGCGGACGGGCGTCAGGCCCCGAAGCCCACGCGGTGCTCCTCGGACTCAACGCGCAGGTAGACGATCTGCTCGAGGTCGACCCGGACCGGACCCTCTTCGGAGACCAGCTCGTGCCAGCCCTGCTGGTGGCCCAGCGCCTTGTTCAGGGCGGCGACGTCCTTCTCGCCCATGCGCAGGCTCAGAACCTGGCCGCCGTGAAACCCGATGCTCACGCGCTGGGGCTTGGCGGTGGGCATCACTGCTCCGCCGGCTGGACGATCTCGGTGAGCACGCCCCCCGCCGAGGAGGGGTGCACGAAGGCCACGCGCGAGTTGCGGATGCCCACCCGGGGTCGCTCGTCGATCAGTCGCACCCCGGCCGAGCGCAGGGCGTCGAGCTCGGTGGCGATGTCGCTGACCTGATAGGCGATGTGGTGAAGACCCGGGCCGCGTTTGGCCAAAAAGCGCCCCACCGGGGTGTCCTCGTCCAAGGGCGCCAGCAGCTCGACGTGGTTCTCGCCCACGTCGAGCAGCACGGCCTCGACCCCCTGCTCCTCGACGACCTCGCGGTGGGCGACGGCCAGGCCGAAGGCGTCGCGCAGCACCGAGAGCGGTGCGTCGATCTCGGCCACGGCGACCCCGACGTGGTCGATCCGCTCCAACATTGGGGGCGCAGTCTATTCGGCGCCGGGGGCCGCGCCCTGGGCCGGGGGGTCCGCGCGACGGGCGGCGGCCACCCGCAGCCCGACCTCCGGCTCGCGCCGGACCGGGGGCACGCCGGCCATGATCCGGTCGATCGCCGGGCGGTCGAGCACCTCGCGCTCGAGCAGCTCGGCGGCGAGCTCGTCGAGCTTGTCCAAGTGGGCCTCGATCAGCCGCCGGGCGACGCGCCGGGCCTCATTGGCCAGCTCTTGGCGCTCCTCGTCGCGGATGCGCAGGGTCAGGTCAGACACCGCCCCGTCGCTGCCGCGGTGGGCGGTGATCGAGGTGCCCATGGCGTAGTCGTTGATCATCGCGTCGGCGATCTCGTCGACGCGCTTGAGGTCGTCCGAGGCGCCGGTGGTGATGGCGCCGAAGACGATCTGCTCGGCCACCCGCCCGCCGAGCAGGACGGTCATGTAGTCGATCAGCTCCTCGCGGGTCTTCAGGTAGCGGTCCTCGGCGGGCAGGTTGAGCGTGAAGCCCAGCGCTCGGCCGCGGGGCACGATGGAGATCTTGTGCACGCGGTCGACCGAGGGCAGCAGCTCGCCGCACAGCGCGTGGCCGGCCTCGTGGTAGGCGACCACCCGCTTCTCGTGGTCGTTGAGCACACGCCGCGACTGCACCCCGGCGATCACCCGCTCCAGAGCGTGCTCGAAGTCCACGCCGATGATGGTGGCGCCCCCGCGCCGGGCGGCGAAGATCGCCGCCTCGTTGCAGATGTTGGCCAGGTCGGCGCCGGTCAGGCCGCTGGTCTGCTGGGCCACCAGCTCCAGGTCGACGTCCTCGAGCGGCTTGTCGCGCGTGTGGACCCCCAGGATGCCCTGGCGTCCCTTGACGTCGGGCGGGGCGACGAACACTTGGCGGTCGAACCGGCCCGGGCGCATCAGCGCCGGATCGAGCTTCTCGATGAAGTTCGAGGCGCCGAGGACGACCAGGTCGCCGGTGGTCGAGAAGCCGTCCATCTCGACCAGCAGCTGGTTGAGCGTCTGGTCCTTCTCGCCGCTGAGGTCCGAGCCGCGGCGGCCGCCGACCGCGTCGAGCTCGTCGATGAAGATGATGGCGGGGGCGTTCTTGCGCGCGATCGAGAACAGGCGGCGGATGCGGGCCGCGCCCAGGCCGGCGAACATCTCGACGAACGCGGCCGCCGACTGCGAGAAGAACTGGGCGCCCGACTCGTGCGCCACCGCCTTGGCCAGCAGCGTCTTGCCGGTGCCCGGCGGGCCGTGCAGCATCACGCCCTTGGGCACGCGCGCCCCGAGCTTGCGAAAGCGCTTGGGGTCGCGCAGGAAGTCGACGATCTCCTGGAGCTCGGCCTTGGCCTCGTCGGCGCCCGCGATCTCCTTCCAGCCCACCGACAGGTTCGAGGCCGGCTTGATCTGCTGCGGCTTGGTCCTGGGCAGCGACTTCAGGACCCGCCAGAAGAAGAAGACCATGGCGGCCATGAACAGCAGCGTCGCCACCCCGCTCCACTGCAGGGCAAAGTCCTGGACGTGCTGGAAGAAGTCGGCCAGCGGAAGCTGCATCCACACTCCTTATCGGTGGCTGGCCCGCGGTTCTAGAGAATCGCCGCCGGCGTTGGACTTGGCCAGCGCCGCCGCGGGTCCTGCCGCCCCCTCCAAGCGCAGGATCTCATCCAGCGCCGCCCGCCCCACCTGCAGCTGCTCGGGCGTGGGCTCGCGCGTGCCCACCGCGCGCTGGAGCTCATATCCGGGGCGGCGGATCGCCCGCGCGGTGGCGGTATCGGCGTGGCGCTCGCACCACACGAAGACCTCGACCGCCGCCCCGGTGGCGGCCAGGGCGACGGCCCCGCCCGCCAGCGGTCCCGGCGAGGCGACCAGGCGGCGCAGCACCGCCGCACCGGCGACGTTGGAGGCGATCATCGGCGCCACCAGGTGAGAGCCGCAACGCTCGTGCTCCTTGCTCGTCTCCGCGGGATCGGGAGCGTCCTGCTCGTAGGCGGCGATCGACTTGTGCTCGACGCCGTGGTAGGCGGCCAGCTCGCCGCTGCGCAGCGCCAGCAGCGCCGGCGCCAGGCCCAGCGCGGCGGCGGCGGCCTCGGGCACCACGCGGCCCGCTCCGCGCCGGCGTATCAACGCCCCCGCCAGGGCGGCGGCGCCCATCGTCCCCAGCACGGCGGCGTCCTCGAAGGGCATGCGCGCGGTGGGCAGCGCACGCTTGACCAGCGGCAGCACGGCGAACGCCTCGGCCAGACGGGCCAGTCCGCGCACGCCGGGAATCCGGTCGGCTCCGCGCAGGCGCGGCTTAGGGCCCGAGGCGACTGCGATCTGGCCGTTCTCGTCGCGGATCGACGCCGCCCAGTGGGTGGGACCGTGCACCAGCAGTCCGTTGCGAAGCGCCATCCCCCCGAGGCGGAGCTTGGGCTCGGGCGCCGGGGCAGAGGAGGCGGTCATCCGAGCACCCGCCCGGCGATGTCATAGAAGAAGCGGGTGGCGTACTCAACGTCGCGCACGTCGATGCGCTCGTCGGCGCTGTGGACGAGCGGGGCCGCCTCATAGAGCGTCATGTGGCGGTGGGGAAAGAACCCGTAGGCCGTGCAGTCGGGGAAGGTGGCCCGAAACGTGCGGGAGTCGGTAAACCCGGGGAGCACGCTGGGCACGCACACGGCGCCCGGGTCGTGCTCGGCCACCCAATCGCGGATGTGGCCGATCAGCTCGCCGTCGGTGGGGGAGCGGTTGCCCGCCACCTGCTCGGTGAACTCCAGCCGGTAGCCCTCGGCGCCCAGGACCTCCTCGATGCGCGCGCGCACCTGCTCGGGCTCCAGGCCGGGCGGCACCCGGCAGTCGACCTGCAGCTCGGCGCGCGACGGGATCACGTTGACCTTCTCCGAGGCGGCGATCCGTGTGGGGGCCAGGCTCACACCGAGCATCGGCTCCAGCAGCACGGCCAGCGCCGGATCGCGCCCCCGTACGCGCTCGAGCGCCCCGGCCACGTCCCCGTCGACGCGCTCGCCGATGGCCTCCAGCAGGGCGGCCGGCTCGGGGGTGAGGTCGAACCGCGGCTGGTGGTCGGCCATGCGCTGAAGCAGCGGCGCCATCTTCAGCAGGGCGTTGTCCCCCAGGCGCGGCATCGAGGCGTGGCCCGCCACGCCGTCGGTGATCAGCGTGAAGCGAAACACGCCCTTCTCGGCGCACCCCACGCCGTACATGCGCCGGCCCTCGAACTCGAACAGCCAGCCCCCGCCCTCGTTGATGAGCATGTCGCAGCGCGCCTTGTCGGGGTGGGTGGCGCACAGCCACTGGGCCCCCTCGCCGCCGCCGCGCTCCTCGTCGACCACGCAGATCACCATCAGCTGCCCGCGCGCCGGACGCCACCCGGAGCGCGCCAGGGTGGTGGCCGCCACCACCTCGGCGGCGGCTTGGGACTTCATGTCCAGCGCGCCGCGCCCCCACACGTGGCCGTCGGCCAGGTCTCCCGACCACGGGTCGTGGCTCCACTCGGCCGGCTCGGCGAGCACGGTGTCCACGTGCGAGAGCAAACACAGGGTCGGGCCGTCGGCCTCCCCGGGCAGCCGCGCGATCAGGTTGGGGCGCTCGGGCGTGGCGCCCAGCAGCTCGCAGTCAAAGCCGGCGTCAGAGAGGCGGGCGGCCAGGAACTCCTGCGCCGGGCGCTCGTTGCCCGGCGGGTTGACGGTGTTGAAGCGGATCAGCCGCTGGAGCGTCTGCACCGCCTCGGCGCCCAGGTCGGGGCGTGCCTTCTGCGCGCTGGGCAGCGGGGGCATCCGTCCTCAGATGCTACGCCAGTGGGCGCCCCGGCCAGCGGAGCCTGGCCGCCGGGCCGCCGGCGCCAGAACCCCGACCGCGGCGCCGGCAGCGCCGGGCGCGATACTCCTCCTGTGCGAAGCCTCTTTGAAATCGACGACGGCGAGCGCCCCCGCCGCCGCACCGCGGTCCCCCTCGAGCAGGCCCCCCTGGCGGTGCGCCTGCGCCCGGCCGCGCTTGACGAGGTCGTCGGCCAGGAGCACCTGCTGGGGGCGGGATCGGCGCTGCGTTCGGCGATCGAGGAGGGGCGCCCGCACTCGATGCTGCTCTACGGCCCCCCCGGCAGCGGCAAGACCACCCTGGCCCGGATCGTGGCCGCGGCGGCGCGCGCGGCGTTCGAGGAGCTGAGCGCCGTCCAGGCCGGGCGCGCCGAGGTGCGCGAGGTGCTCGCCCGCGCCACCCACCGGCGGCAGACCACCGACGAGCCGACGATCTTCTTCCTGGACGAGATCCACCGCTTCAACAAGGCCCAGCAGGACGCGCTGCTGCCGGCGGTCGAGGAGGGTCTGGTGGTGCTCATCGGCGCCACCACCGAGAACCCCTACTTCGAGGTCAACTCAGCCCTGATCTCGCGTCTGCGGGTCTACGAGCTCGAGCCGCTGGGCGCCGAGCAGATCCAGCGGCTGCTGGTGCGCGCGCTGGAGGGGCACGAGTGCGGCGGGGCAGAGGTCTCCGAGGACGTGCTGAGGTTTCTCGCCGAGCGGGCGGGGGGCGATGCCCGCCAGGGTCTCAGCGCCCTGGAGCTGGCGTGCGCCACCGCCGCGGCAGCGGGGGCCTCCGCGGTCACGCTGGAGCACGCCGAGGACGCCTTACAGCGCCGGGCGGTCCTCTACGACAAGGGCGGCGACCAGCACTACGACTACATCTCGGCCTGGATCAAGGCCACGCGGGGATCGGACCCCGACGCCTCGCTGTACTACCTGGCCGTGATGCTCGAGGGCGGCGAGGACCCTCGCTTCATCGCCCGGCGCATGATCGTGCTCGCCTCCGAGGACGTGGGCAACGCCGACCCCCAGGCGCTGGTGGTAGCGGTGGCCGCCGCCCAGGCGGTGGAGCACGTGGGCCTGCCCGAGTGCCGCTTCGCCCTGGCCCAGGCCGCCGTGTACCTGTCGCTGGCGCCCAAGTCCAACGCCGCCTACCGGGCCCTGGCGGCCGCCCAGCGCCACGTGCGCGAGCAGGGTGCGGCCCGGCCGCCGGCGCCGCTTCGCTCCGCCTCTCATCCCGGCGAGCGTGAGCTCGGACGCGGCGTGGGCTACGACTACCCCCACGATCACCCCGGGCACCTCTCCCCGCAGGAGCTCCTGCCGGAGGAGGTGCGCGGGGCTCGCTTCTACGAGCTCGACGACGCCGAGCCGGAGCTGGCCGAGCGCCTGCGCGAGATCCGCCGGGCCCTCGGCCGGGATGATGCCCAGCGCTGAGCCGGCGGCCGATCGCCTGGCCGTGCTCGATCGGGCGACCGACTCGCCGCTGGGCACGGTGCCCGCCCAGGCGCCCGAGGGGGTGGCCACGGTGGTCGCCGAGACGGCCAAGGTCCAACCCCTGTGGGCCGCGCTGCGGGTGAGCGCCCGAGCGCGCTACCTGCGCCGCGCCGCGCAGGCGGTGATCGACGAGTACGACGAGCTGGTGGGCGCGCTCTCCCGCGAGCAGGGGCGGCCGGCGGCCGAGATCGCGGTCACCGAGCTGCTGCCCGCCGTCGAGGCACTACGCCAGACCGCGCGGGCCGGCCCCCGCCTGCTCGGCCCGCGCACGGTGGCCGTCCAGCGCGGGATGTTCCCGCTCAAGCGCGCCCGCCTGGCCCACGAGCCGCGGGGAGTGGTCGCGGTCATCGCCGCCCACGGCGGTCCCTTCGCCCAGCCGCTGAGCCAGGTCGCCCAGGCCCTGCTGGGGGGCGACGCGGTGGTACTCAAGCCGGCGCCGGGAGCCCGCCTGGCGGCCGAGCGGATCGCCCGCCTGCTCGCTCGGGCCGGGTTGCCCGAGGGACTGGTCCGGGTGGTGCACGGCGGGCCGCAGGTGGGGGCCGCGCTGGTGGCGGCGCCGGTGTCGGCCGTGCTGTTCGCCGGCAGCCGCGAGCACGGCCGGGAGGTGGCGGCGGCGTGCGCCGGCGGCGGGCTGCCCACGGTGCTCGAGCTGCGGGCCAAGAACCCGGCCCTCGTGCTCGCCGACGCCTCCGTCTCGCGCGCGGTGGCCGGTCTCGCCTGGGCCGGCTTTGCCGCCGCGGGTCAGGCGCGCGGGTCGGTGGAGCGGGTCTACGTGGCCTCCGAGTTGGCCGAGCGCTTTGTCTCCGAGCTCGTCGAGGTCGCCCGGTCACTGTCGGTGGGCGACCCGGCGCAGCCCGGCACGCAGATCGGGCCGCTGCGCTCGACCGAGCGCCAGCGGCGGGTGGCGGCGGCGGTCGGCGCCGCCGCCGACGCCGGCGCCACGCTTCACTGCGGCGGGCCGGTCGAGCGCCCGGACGGGCCCGAGGCGCTGTTCGCCCCCGCCGTGCTCACCGGTGTCGGCGCAGGGACGGATCTGACTGATGCGCCGGTGGTGGGCCCGGTGGTCGCGGTCACGGCGGTCGACACCCCCGCCGCGGCGATCGAGCTGGCCAACGCCGGCGGGCCGTCGCTGGCCGCTTCGGTGTGGACGGCCGACCGCTACCGGGGCGAGCGGGTGAGCCGCGAGCTCGACTGCGGGGCGGTGTGGCTCAACGATCACCTCATCACCCCGGCCGTGCCCCAGGCGGGCTGGGGGACGCCCCCCGGGCCGAGCCCCAGCGGAGCGCTGGCAGCGGCCACCCGGGCGCAGGTGCGAAGCCTGGATCCCGCCGGGGGCCTGGCGCCCTGGTGGTTTCCCTACGACCCCGAGCTCGAACGCGCGGCGCGGGCATTCATCGAGCTCGCCTCGGGACGGGACGCCGATCGCCAGCGCGGTCTGCGCTACGGCGTCGTGCCGCTGGCCCGGATGGCCCGCCGGGCGCTGGCGGGGCGTGGCCGCTGAGGCCCCGGGCTCTACCCTTCCTCTACATGCCCGCCCAGGCCTATGCCGGCAAGGAATGCGTATGCCAGCTGCGTCTGGACGCATGCGATCAGTCGTGCGTACGGGGGATGCTCGACACGCCGTTCTACATCGCCTGCCTGAACCTGCAGGAGCGCTCGTGCCTGGTGGTGGGGGGCGGCGACGTGGGCCTGGAGAAGGTCGACGGGCTGCTCGCCTGCGGCGCCCGGGTGACCCTGGTGGCGCCCGCGGCCCACCCCGCGCTCGAGGCCTACGCGCGCGAGCGCTCGATCGAGTGGCGGGCGCGGCGGTACGAGGCCGCGGACCTCGAGGGTGCGTTCCTGGTCATCGCCGCCACCGACGACAGCGAGGTCAACATCTCCGTCTACGAGGACGCCGAGCGCCGGGCGATGCTCGTCAACGTCGTCGACGTGCCGCCGCTGTGCAACTTCATCCTCCCGGCGATCGTGCGCACCGGCCCGCTGGCGATCGCCATCTCCACCTCGGGCGCCTCGCCCGCGCTGGCCAAGCGCATGAAGGAGGAGATCGCCGCGGCGTTCGGCGAGCCCTATGCTCGCCTGGCGCTCCTGCTCAACGAGGCCCGCGGCTGGGCCAAGGCCACGCTTCCCACCTACCAGGACCGCAAGGCGTTCTTCGAGTCGATCGTCAACGGCGACCCCGATCCGATCGGGCTGCTGCGCTCGGGCGACGAGCAGGCCGTGCGCGAGCTGATCGACGCGGCGCGCGGCGCCCACGCGGCCGCCTGATGGCCGAGCTCACCCACCTCGATCCGCGCGGGCGGGCGCGCATGGTCGACGTAGGCGACAAGGAGGTCACCGAGCGCACGGCCGTCGCGCGCGCGGTGGTGCTCGTGGATCCCGCAACCGCCGGCGTGCTGGCCGCGGGGCGGGCGCCCAAGGGCGACGTGCTGGCGCTTGCCCGCTTCGCCGGCATCCAGGCGGCCAAGCGCACCCACGAGCTGATCCCCCTGTGCCATCCCCTGCCACTGAGCTTCGTGGGCGTCGAGGCCGAGGTCGACGCCGAGGCCGGGCGCGTGCTGCTCACCACCACCGCCCGGGCGGTGGCTCGCACCGGGGTGGAGATGGAGGCGCTGACCGCGGCGAGCGTGGCCGCGCTGACCGTCTATGACATGGTCAAGGGCCTGGAGCGGGGGGTGACGATCGCCGAGATCGCCCTGCTGGAAAAGCGCGGCGGGCGCGAGGACTGGACGCGGAGCGGTTAGGGCACCTGAGACGATGGTCTCGGGCGCCCTCCCCTCGACCGCCGTGAGGCTCCTGGGCGCCGGGCGGCAGCTGCGCGCGCGCCTGATCTATCGCGACTACCGTCGCGCGTCGAGCAAGCGCCGCGCCCGGCGGCGCGCGGGACGGCGCGCGGGGCGCGCGGGACGGCGCTGACCCGGGGCGCCGGCCGCGGGATGTGCGCCCCCGCCGGGGCGCCCGGGGGCGGCCTCACCGGGCTACAGTCCCGGCCCGTGCGGACCGCCGTGCTGACGATCTCGACGTCCGTGACCCGCCACGAGAGCGAGGACGAGTCGGGGCCCCTGCTCGCCGAGCTCGCCGAGCTCGCGGGGGCAGAGGTGGTGGGGATCGAAGTGGTGCCCGACGACCTGCCCCTGATCGAGGATCGCCTGCGCCATTGGGTCGACGCCCGCGCCGACCTCGTGCTCACCACCGGGGGCACGGGGCTCACCCCCGACGACGTCACCCCGGAGGCCACGCTGGCGGTGATCGACCGCCACGCCCCGGGATTCGCCGAGGCCATGCGCGCCGAAGCGATGCGCCACACCCCGATGGGGATACTCAGCCGGGGCGTCTCCGGGGTGGCCGGGCGCACCCTGATCATCAACCTTCCGGGTAGCCCCAAGGCGGTGCGCGAGTCCTTCGAGGTGCTCGCTCCCTCTCTCAACCACGCCGTTTCCCTCCTGCGCGGCCGTCGTGGCCGCCATTGAGATCGCCGGGCTGGCGCGCCACTACGGCGAGCGCGCCGCCCTGGACGGCGTCTCGCTAGACCTCGACGCCGGACAAACGCTGGCCGTGCTGGGTCCCAACGGGGCGGGCAAGTCCACGCTGCTGCGCGTGCTGGGCACGCTGCTGCGCCCCCACCGGGGCACGGTGCGCGTCCTGGGCCGGTCGCTGCCCGAGCACGCCTACGCCGTGCGGGGCCGGATCGGCTTCGTCGGCCACGACGCGTTGCTGTACCGGGAGCTCTCCGGGCAGGAGAACCTGCTCTTCTACGCCCGGCTCTACGGCGTGGGCCCCGAGCGGGTGCGCGAGCTGATCGAGACGGTGGGTCTGGGCCCGCGCGCCGGGGACCCGGTGCGCACGCTCTCGCGGGGGGTGGTGCAGCGACTGGCCGTGTGCCGCGCCGTCCTGCACCGGCCCGAGCTGTTGCTGCTCGACGAGCCCCTGGCTCACCTGGACCCCGCCGCGCTCGAGCTCGTCGCGCCCCTAATCGGTCCCCCGACCGGGTGCACGCGCGTGCTGACCAGCCACGACCCGGCCCGGGCGCTGGAGGAAGCCGACCTGGTGTTGGCCCTGCGCGGGGGGCGGGTCATCCTGCTCGACCGGCCTGGCATCCTCGACGCCGCCGGGGTGCGCGAGCTCTACCGATGAGCGCGCCGGGACCCACGGCGGCCGGGCCGAGCACCGCCAGCGTGGTCTTCGCCCTGCTCCGCAAGGAGCTGCGGGTCGAGCTGCGCACGCTGGAGTCGGTGCCCGCGATGTCGCTGCTGGCGGTGACCACGTTCGTGCTGTTTCACTTCGGGCTTAACCGCGGGCGCGTGGACGGCGACCTGGCGGCCGGCGTGCTGTGGGTCACGCTGCTGTTCGCCTCCATGCTGGCGATCAACCGCCTGTTCGTGGCCGATCTCGAGCAGGGCGGCTTCGACGGGTTCCTGCTCGCCCCCGTCTCGCGCAGCGCCCTGCTGCTCGCCAAGGCGGCGGCGCTGGGCGTGTACCTCGTGGCCCTCGAGCTGGTGGCCGTGCCCGCCTTCGCCCTGCTGCTATTGGGTCCGTCGATTGGGGGCGCCCTGCCGGGACTGGTGGCCTCGCTCGCCCTCGCCGACCTGGGCATCGCCGCGGTAGGCACGCTGGTAGCGGCGCTGGCGGTACGCACGCGCGCGCGCGACCTGATCGGCCCCCTGGTGGCCCTGCCCCTGCTGATCCCGGTCCTGCTCTCCGGGGCGCGCCTGAGCGCGCCGCTGCTGGCCGGCGGTGGACCCGGCCCGCTTGCAGGCCGCTGGCTGGCCACCTTGGCGCTTTATGATCTGGTGTTCGGGCTGATCGCCTACGCCGTTTTCGACTTTCTCCTGGAGGACTGATCTCCACCCCGTACGGCAAGGGACTGCGCGCCCTGTCGATGCTCACCGTGCTGGTCCTGAGCGCCGCGCTGGCGCTGGTGTTCTTCTATGCGCCCGACGACGCCGACCAGGGCTTCGTCCAGCGCATCTTCTACATCCACGTCCCGCTGGCCATCGTCGCCCTGGGGGGCTTCGTGGTCGGGGCGGCGATGGCGGTGGCGCACCTGCGCACCCGCGACCCCCGGTGGGACATGCGCTCCTACGTGGCCATCCACCTCGCGCTGGTGCTCGCGGTCGGCGTACTCATCACCGGGGCGATCTGGGCGCGCGCCGCCTGGGGGGTGTGGTGGGACTGGAACGACTCGACCCTGGTGTCGTTCCTGATCATCTTCCTGCTCTACGCGACCTATCAGCCGCTGCGGTTTGCCATCGAGGACCCCGAGCGCCAGGCCCGCTATGCGTCTGTGTTCGCGGTGGTGGCCGGGGTGTTCGTCCCCCTCAACTTCATGGCCGTGCGGCTGGCCCAGGCCTACGTGCATCCCTCGCTGGGCAGCGCCAAAAACCTCCCCGGGTCGATGCGGCTGACCTTCCTGGTCTCGCTGGCGGGGATCGCGTTGCTTTACGCCACCCTGTGGAAGTACGAGATGACGTCCAAGTACGCATCCGCCCAGCTGCGCGCGCTGCGGCGAAAGCTCGGTGCCCCCGACGCCACCGCCCGGCGAAGCGCCGCGCCGGCGCTGCCCCCCGCCGCCCAGGGGACGGTCTGATGGCGGCGGAGCTGGGTGGGGCCCTGGCCGCCGTGTCGCTGCACGACGACTACGTGACCGCCGCCTATCTGGTGCTCTTCGCCCTGCTGCTCATCTACCTGGCGGTAATGGCGACCAAGCTGGCCCGGCTGGAGCGCGAGCTGGCCGAGCTAAACGAGTTGGCCGATAACCGCCCACCGGTCGCGCCGGCCGGCGCCGAGAGGCAGGGCGAGCCGGCGCGCGATTCCGAGCCGGTCGGTGCGGGGGAGTCGGCGCCATGAACCACCTGCTTGCCCTCGGCGTCTCCCACAAGACCGCCCCCGTCGCCCTGCGCGAGCGCCTGTCCCTCACCGAGCGCCAGGCCCAACGCTTCATGGCCGAGGCGGTGGCCCACCCGGAGATCCGGGAGGCGGTCACGCTGAGCACGTGCAACCGGACCGAGGCCTACCTGGTGGTGGGCGATCCGGTCGAGGGCGAGAGCGCCGCGCTGGGCATGCTCGCCCAGCACGCCGGCATCCGTCCCACCGAGCTGGCCGAGGTCATCTACTCGCCGCGAAACTGCGACGCCGCGCGCCACCTGTATCGCGTGGCCTCGGGCCTGGAGGCGATGATCGTCGGCGAGGCCGAGATCCAGGGCCAGGTACGCCGCGCCCACGAGCTGGCACAGCGCGCCGGCACCAGCGGTCCCATGACCAACCGGCTGTTCTCCGCGGCCCTCACCGCGGGCAAGCGTGTGCGCACCGAGACGGCGATCGGCGAGAGTCGCGTGAGCTTGTCCTCGGTGGCGGTCGACCTGGCCCGCGAGGTGCTGGGCGATCTCGCGCACCGCGACGTGGTGATCATCGGCGCGGGCGAGACCAGCGAGCTGACCGCCCAGGCGCTGGCCCACCGCGGCGTGAGCACGATCTTCGTCGCCAACCGCCACGCCGACCGTGCGCGCTCGCTGGCCGAGCGCTTCGGCGGCGAGGTCTCATCGCTGGACATCCTCCCCCGCCACCTCGAGCAGGCCGACATCGTCGTGGCCTCGACCTCCTCGCCGCATCCCATCGTCGGGCGCGAGGAGCTCGAGCTGGTCATGGCCACCCGTGCCGGGCGGCCGCTGATGCTGATCGACCTGGCGGTGCCCCGCGACATCGAGCCGGACTGCGCCGAGCTTCCCGGCGTGACCCTGTACGACATCGACGACCTTCAGGACGTGGTGGCCGGCAACCTGTCGGTGCGCGAGGGCGAGCGCGAGCGCGCCGAGGTGGTGGTCGAGGAAGAGATACAGCGCTTCGCCCGCTGGATGGACCAGCTCGGGGTCGCTCCCACGATCGCCGAGCTGCGCGCCCGCGCCGCGACGATCGCCGACCAGGTCCTGGCCGAAAACGCCGGCCGCTGGGAGTCCGCCTCGGCCCGCGACCTGGCGCGGGTGGAGGCGATCGCCCGCGCGGTCATTCAGCGCCTGTTGCACGAGCCCACGATTCGCCTGAAGAGCATGGACCTGGAAGGCAGCCACGGTCGGCTCGCCGTCCTGCGCGAGCTCTTCGGTCTGCGCGGCGAGGAGAGCGAGGCGGCGGAGCCTGCGCCGGCGCCACCGGCGCAGGCGCCCGGCGAGGACGCGGCGCGGGCACCGGACGAGGCGGCGGAGGCCGGCCCTCCTGCCGGCACCGACAACGTCCGCCCGCTGCGCCGGCGCGCGCAGCCGTGAAGATCGCCACCCGGGCCAGCGCCCTGGCGCTGGCCCAGGCCCGGCAGGTAGCCGATCTGCTGGGCGGGGCCGAGCTGTTGCCGCTCACGACCAGCGGCGACCGCGACGCGGCCGCCGGCGGCGGGGGGAGCGCCGGAGATGGAGGGGTGACGGACCCGGTGCCCGATCCCGGGGCAGGAGACAAGAGCCGGTGGGTGGCCGAGCTCGAGCAGGCCCTGCTCGAGGGGAGGGCCGACCTCGCCGTTCACTCGGCCAAGGACGTGCCGGCGCTGGTGGCCGACGGCCTGGAGCTGGTTGGCTCGCCCCCGCGCGCGGACCCGCGCGACGCGCTGTGCGGGGTGGCCTCGCTGGACGCGCTCGAAGCGGGAGCGCGGGTGGGCACCAGCAGCCTGCGACGCGTCGCCCAGCTGCGCGCCAGGCGCCCCGATCTCGAGATCGCCGCGCTGCGAGGGAATGTCGACACGCGACTGCGCCGGCTGTCCGGGGGCGCCTTCGCGGCGATCGTCATCGCCCACGCCGGCCTGCAGCGCCTCGGCCGCGTCCAGGAGGCGGGGGCGCTGCTCGATCCCGCGGCGTTCGTACCCGCGCCCGGGCAGGGCACGCTCGCGCTGGAGGCTCGCCGCCAGGACGAGTCGGTGCGCGAGCGCGTGCGGGCCATCGCGGATCCCGCCACCGAGGCCTGCCTGGCCGCCGAGCGGGCACTGGTGCGCGCGCTGGGTGCCGACTGCCACACCCCGGTGGGCGCGCTGGCGGTTAGCGGGCCCGGCGGATCGCTGACCCTGTCGGCGTTCGTCGGTCGCACGGACGGCTCGGCGTGGGTAAGCGATCGGCGGGAGGGGGCCGAGCCCGAGCGGCTCGGGGCCGAGGTGGCCGAGCGGGTGCTGGCGGCCGGCGCCCGCGAGCTGCTGGCCGAGGAGATCGCGGGCGCGCGGTGAGCGGGCGCGTGTACCTGGTGGGCGCCGGGCCCGGCGATCCCGGGCTGATCACTCATCGCGCGCTGGAGCTGCTCGCTCGCGCCGACGTGATCCTGCACGACCGTCTGATCCCCAGCGCCGTGCTGGCCGCGGCTCGCGACGGGGCGCTGGTGCTCGACGTGGGCAAGCGCGGCGGCGACGAGTCCACCGATCAGACCGCGATCGGCGAGCTGCTCGTCGAGCACGCCCGGGCGGGCGCGTGTGTGGTCCGGCTAAAGGGCGGCGACCCCTTCGTGTTCGGCCGCGGGGGCGAGGAGGCCGAGTTGCTGCGCGCCGCCGCGGTGCCGTTCGAGGTGGTCCCCGGGGTCACCGCAGGAGTGGCCGCCCCCGCCTACGCGGGCATCCCGGTGACGCACCGCGACCACGCCAGCGCGGTCGCCCTGATAACCGGCCACGAGGACCCCGGCAAGCCCGAGCCGGTGCTGGACTGGTCGGCGCTGGCCGGGTTTCCGGGCACGCTGGTGCTGTACATGGGGGTGCGTCAGCTGCCGGTGATCGTCGAGCGGCTGCTGGGCGCGGGGCGGCCCGCGGAGGAGCCCGCCGCCGTCGTCGAGCGTGGGACGCTGTCCGCTCAGCGCACCGTGCGCGCCACCCTGCAGACCCTCGTCCAGCGGGCGGGGGAGGCCGGGATCGGCGCCCCGGCGATCACCGTGATCGGGCCGGTGGCAGCTCTACACGACCGGCTGGATTGGTTCGCCGAGCGTCCGCTGCTCGGCCGCAGCGTCGCGGTCACCCGGGCCCGGGCACAGGCGAGCGAGCTGGCCGAGCGCCTACGCGAGCTCGGGGCGACGGTGGTAGAGGCGCCCGCCATCCGCATCGTGGAGCTGCCCACCGTGGTCCCCGAGCTCTCCTCCTATGACCTGCTGTGCCTGACCAGCCCCAATGGCGTGCGCCTGCTGTTCGAAAAGCTCCGTGCCAGTGGCCGCGACGCGCGCGCCCTGGCCGGGATACGGGTGGCGGTGATCGGCCCGGGCACGGCGCGCGAGCTCGAGCGCCGGGGAATCATCGCCGACGTAGTGCCCGAGCGATTCGTTGCCGAGGGACTGGTCGAGGCGCTGGCCGAGGTTAACGTCGGCCGCGTCCTGCTCGCCCGCGCGCGCGACGCCCGCGACGTGCTGGTCGACGCCCTGCGCGAGCGCGGAGCGCAGACCGACGTGCTCGAGCTCTACGAGACCGTGGCCGAGCCGCTGGACGCCGTGACGCGCGAGGCGGCGATGGCCGCCGACTACGTGACGTTCACCTCGTCCTCCACGGTGAGCCGCTTCATCGATGCCCTCGACGGCGAGCAACTCTCGGTGACGACGCGCCTGGTGTCGATCGGACCGATCACCAGCGAGACGCTGCGCGCCCGCGGGCTCGAGCCGAACGTCGAGGCCACCCGCCACGACATCGAGGGGCTGGTGCAGGCGCTGCTCGCCGATGTCCAGGGCCAGGCGCGACCGGTGGCCCCCGGTCGCTGACGCGGTCCGGCCCGGCGGCCGGATGGCTGACGCCGCGAGGCTAGCCCGCGGTGGGGGGCTCGCCCTCGGTGGGCATGCCCGGCATGGCGTCCTCGCCCCGGGCGGGAGCGTCCTCTCCGTCCGGATCGGCCTCGGGCACGCCGAGGGGCTGGGGCTCCTGGTCCTCCTCCTCGGCGGGCATGCCGCTGGGCACCGGGTCGGGTTCGCTGTCGCGGTCGCGTTCGAGGATCATGGCGACGCCGTACCCGGCACGACCTGATAGCACTCGCCGCCTGTCAGTGCCGACCATCACCTTTCTGTCCGACTACGGGACCTCGGACGAATTCGTGGGCGTCTGCCACGGCGTGATCGCGCGCCTGTGTCCCGCGGCTCGCGTGATCGACCTCACCCACGGCATCGGCCGGCACGACGTGCGGTCGGGAGCGCTGGCGCTGAGGGCGGCGCTCCCCTTCATGCCCGCTGGCGTGCATTTGGCGATCGTCGATCCCGAGGTGGGCGCCCAGCGCCGGGCGGTGGCGCTTCGGACCGGCGAGGAGGAGCGCCTGCTCGTCGGTCCCGACAACGGCCTGCTCGACCTGGCGGCGGAGCGCTTCGGCGGCGCGGTTGAGGCCGTTGACATCGCCCACTCCCGCCACCGCCTGGAGCCGGTGTCGGCCACCTTCCACGGACGCGACCTGTTCGCGCCGGTGGCCGCGTCTTTGGCGGCGGGCGCCCCCCTGGCCGAAGCGGGGGACCCGCTGGACCCGGCCGACCTGGCGCGGCTCGAGCTGCCGAGCGCCCACGTCGAGAACGGGACGCTGGTCACCCACGCCGTGCACTCGGACCGCTACGGAAACGTCGAGCTCGACGCCGATCATCGACATCTGTCGGACTTCGGTCTCAAGCTCGGCATGGAGGTCGAGCTGGAGATCGGCGACCGCCGGGTGCGCGGTCGCTACGCGCGGACCTTCGCCGAGGTCCCAGCCGGGGCGGTGCTCCTCTACGAGGACGCTCAGCACGTGCTCGCCCTGGCCATCAACCGCGGATCGGCGGCGCGCGAGCTGGGCCTCGCCTCCGATCAGGAGCTGCGCGTACGCAAACGGTGAACGCGCCGTCCGCGGCCCTCGGGCGCCCGCGCCTTCACCTGCGCGTGTGCGACTCGACCAACGAGCGTGCGCGCGAGCTGGCGCTGGCCGGCGCCCCCCACGGCACGCTGGTCACCGCCGCGGAGCAGACGGCGGGACGAGGGCGCCAAGGACGCCGCTGGCTGGCGCCGCCGGGCACCGCGCTGCTGTGCTCGCTTCTGATCCGCGAGCCGCCGGCGCTGCTGCCGCTCATGGCCGCGGTGGCGGTCGCCGAGGTGTGCGGGCCGGAGGCAATGCTCAAATGGCCCAACGACGTGCTCCTGGGCGAGGGCAAGGTGGCGGGGATCCTGATCGAGGGCCGGCCCCAGGAGGGATGGGCCGTGCTGGGCATCGGGCTCAACGTGGCCGTGCCCGTCGAGGCGCTGCCCGAGGACGTCGGCGTCCGAGCGGCAACGCTGGGCCGTGCGCCCGGCGACGTCGAACCTGTCCTCGAGCGCCTGCTGGGCGCGCTCGGCGCGTGGCTCGGTCGCGACGAGCGGGCGGTGCTCGACGCGTTTCGGGCACGCGACGCGCTCGTGGGCCGCGAGATCGCCTGGGCCAGCGGGCGCGGGCGCGCGGCGGGGGTCGATGGGAGGGGGCGGCTGGTGGTCGAGCTCGCCGATGGGGGCCGCCTGGCGCTGGACGCCGGCGAGGTCCATCTGGGGTCCGCCTCGGGTGACTAGCCGCCCACCAGCGCCCGCATCGAGGCCCCCGGGCGTCGCGCGGCCAGCCGACGTGCCCGACGGCTGGCGCGCAGCCAACGCGGCGAGGCCAGCGTGCCGACCAGCTCCCGCACCAGGCCGCGCCCCAGCGCCGCGAGCGTGAGCACGCCACCGAACACGACGACGGCGTCGATGCTCTTGCGCCCCTCCTGCGACCAGTAGTCATCCTCGAGGTTCAGCCACAGGGCGAACTCGTCGAGCGTCAGCGCCGACCCCGCGCCGTAGAGGCCGGACGTCACCCGGGACGCGCGCGGACCATCGTGCCCGGCGCCTACCCCCACCTCGTTCATCCACAGGTACCCGGTGGCCAGCAGCGCCGCAATGCCAAACGTCATGTGGTGAATGTGCCGGCCGCCGGTTTCCACATTGCCAAACGGTCCACGGCCATCGCGAATCGCGTGCGTGATCGCCCGGGTGAGCGCAAAGGTGCCGGTGAATGCGGCACAGCTGAGCAGCGCGCGCTCCTGACGCTGGTCGTCGATGTGCTTGGCCCAGGCCGACCCCAGGTCCCGGCGGGCCGAGAAGCGGGTGAGCGAACGCCGGCGAGCGCGCCCGGGCAAAGATCCGGGCAAAAATCGACCGTCCGCCAGGCGGGAAGGCGCCACGACGATGGCCTACCCCTGAGCAGCCGGGATCACACCGCCTCGGCCGACCCGTGGCGACGGGCCGCCGTCGCTGACGCTAGGCGGCGTCTGCCTTGGTCTCCGCCGCGTCGGCGCGCGCGTCCTTGGTCCCAGCCGCACCGTCGCGCTCGGCGGGCGCGACCGTGGCCGGGGACTTGCCCTCGGCGTCGACGACCGCTGGCGCCTGCTCCTCGCCCTGGATCGCGGCCGCCTTGCCTTCGGACGGCCGGGGTCGGGCTCCCGACGGCCGGGCTTGGGCCTGGGACCTCCCCCGGCGCCGGCGCCGGTTACCGCGCCCGCGTCGCTTGGGGAAGTTGCGCAGCAGTTCCCGGGCCAGCGCCGGAGGCTTGCGCGCCATACGCGTGCGCGCCCCGCGCAGGACCTCCTCGGCCTCGGGGGTGTGCGCGAGGGCGGCCGCCAGCAGCGCGGCGGCGAGACGGCGATCCTGCTTGCGCCCGGCGTGCACCAGCCGGCGGGCGTTGCGCGCGTGGGCACCCCCGGAGGAGTTGACCAGCAGCCCGAGCAGGCGCTTGGTCTCGGGCCAGCGCTGGACGGCGTACTCCTCGTGCAGCTCGCGCGTATACCCGGCGACGCGCCAGATCCACGCGTTGGCCTGGTCGCGGCGGCCGATGCGCCGCTCGGCCAGCGCATGGAGCACGATCTTCGAACCCTCGCGGCGCTCGTCGCGCGGCCAGGTGCCGACGATGTCGATAGCCGTGTCAAACGCCTCGGGGTCGCGCGAGGCAGCGATCTCCTGCAGGGCGCGCAGCCGCAGCTGGGCATTGCGGTTGCGCTGCACCGCCGTGATCAGGAACCGGGCCTTGAGCTCACCCGTGCGGTCGAAATGGAGCATGGCCCGCGCCCGGCGCCACCCGCTGGGCGCGACCCGGGCCCCGGCCAGGGCGGCCCAGACGTGCTGCTCGCCGTAGTCGAGGTACTCGACCGCGATCCGCCACAGCTCGCGCTCGAACACCTCGGCCCGGCGGTCGGGGTCGGCGCACACCGGGAGCACCCGCCGCTCGACCCGCACCCGCCGTCCGCGGCCCCGGCGCACCGGTCCCACCACGATGGCCCCACCGCGATAGACGTCGCGGTTGAGCAGCGAGTGCAACGTCACCACCGGATCGTCGTGCTTGGTGGCCGGATGGACGAAGTCCACGACCAGGCCCGCCTCCTTGCCGGGGTGGCGACGGGTCACGCGCCCCACGCGCTGCTGGTAGACGCGCCTGGAGGCGGTGGGGGCCAGGTGGAAGCACACGGTCGCCCGGGGCGAGTTCCAGCCCTCCGCCAGCAGCTGGGCATTGATGAGCACGTCGATCTCGCCGCGCTCGTAGCGCGCCAGCATCTCGGCGAGCTGGCGCTTGGGCGTCTCGCCGGAAACCGCCTGGGCCTTGAGCCCCACCTCGCGGAAGGCGTTGGCGAGGTTGTAGGCGTGGCGGACCCCGGCGGCGTAGACGACGCCGGGCACCCCGTTGAAGCGGGTCTTGTAGAGATCGGCCACGGCGATGTTGAACGGCTGCTGGTCCAGCAGCTCGGCCAGCATCTCCTGGTCGAACTCGGTATCCACCTCGCCTCGGCGCAAGGGCACCTTGGCGATCGTGCGCACGCCCGGCCCCGGCGGGATGCGCACGCAGCGAAGCGGGGCGATGACGCCCCGGCGCGCGGCCTGAGCGAGATCGAAACGCGACGTCTGCGTGGGGAACAGGTCGGTGACGTGGCGGGCGATCAGCGCGCCCGTCGCGGTCATGCCGATGAAGATCGGACCACTCCACCTCCGAATCGCCGCTGAGGTCTTCTCGCCGAGCGCGGTGTGGGCTTCGTCGCAGATGACGATCGTGTAGGCACTCGAGATCCGCCCGGCGTTGCGCACGAACCATTGGTAGGTCTCCACGGTGACCGGGCCGTTGGTGGTGTCGCGCCCGTCGAGCAACGCCGGTGAGACGCGCTTGGAGTAGCCCCGGTCGCGCAGCTCGCCGTTGAACTGGTCGACCAGGTTGCGCCGATGGGTGAGGATCAGCACCCCGCCCGTGCGCGATGCCTCGACGAAGCCCAGGGCGGCGACCGTCTTGCCCGCGCCGGTCGCGTGCTCAAACCAGAACCGCTTTGCCGCGTTGGGATCCTCCGGCTGCTCGGGCATCTGGGCCTCGTCGCCGGCGTCCTCGTCTTCGCTGGGCTCCTCCTCGTCTTCTTCCTCGGGCAGCTCCTCGTCGGCGGTGGGCCCCTCGGCGGCGTCGAGATCCTCGCCCTCGTCGTGGCCTTCCTCGTCGGGCTCGTCGCCGTCGTCCTCGTCCTCGGCGGCCTCGGACCCCTCTTCGGGCCCCCAGTCGTCATCCTCGTCGGCCTCGGCCACGTCGGCCTCGTCGGTCTCGTCGGCCTCGTCGGTCTCGGCCTCGTCGGCCTCGTCGGCCTCGAGCTCGCGATCGGCGGTCTGGGCGCCGGCCCGCGCCCCGTTGGCCTCGGCGTCGGGGACGTCACCCGGGGTGGCGCTCTCGGGGCCGAGGATCGCCGCGGTCGCCAGCCGATCGGGGGCGGCCACCTCGCCGTTGATCTGCGCGCCGTTGGTCCTCTCGGCCTCCGCCAGCAGCGCCGCCAGGGTGCCGGACAGGGCGTCTACCTGGTGGGCCGAGAGCACCGTCCCGTCGGCCAGCTTGGGCTCCTCCTGGCTGAGCAGCCGCTCGAGCCCGAGGAGCAGCGAGAAGTCCCGGCGCCACTGGGGCGAGGGGTAGTCGAGCCCCTCGGCGATCTCCTGCAAGGCGCGGTCAAAGGCGCGCCGGCGGGCCGAGCCGGGGGCCAGCGCGACGCTGGTCTCCTCGCCCTCGTGCACGAAGCTCTCACGCGCGAAGGCCTCCGCGCGTTTGATGTCTGACCTCTCGGGAACGGCCGTCGTGGCGACGGCCGATGGGGTGGATTCGGCCATGAAAGGCTCTGCCTGGAGATGCAGAAAAGGAGCCGCAGAAAGTCAGCTCTTGCGACTCGCGCTCCGGCGCTGGTGCCGGTGGTCGGTCCAGGGCCCTCCTCCTACAAAGATCCCCCGGACCTGGGCCTCAGGATATCGCACCTGGCGGTCTTGCCCAACCCCGCGTCGCGCTTATGCCAGTCTGAGCGCCAATGCGACGAGCCCTGCTTACCGGAGTGGGGGCCGCCGTGCTGGTGGCGGTGGTCGCGGTGGGACTCTCCCAGACCCACTCGAACAACGCCGCCCCGCACTCGGCCGCGCCCTCGCCCGCCCAGACCGAAGCCGCCCTGGCCGGCTCGCCGCCGCCGCTGGCGGCCCTGCACCGCCAGGCCGGGGCGTTGCTGGCGGGAGGTCCGGCCGCGTTTGAGCGCACGCTGGGTGCCCTGCGCGGCTACACGGTGGTGGTCAACCGGTGGGGATCGTGGTGCGGGCCTTGCCGCGCCGAGTTCCCGGTCTTTCAACGGGCTTCCATCGAGCTGGGGCGCCGGGTGGCCTTCCTGGGACTGGACGGCGCCGACAACGCCGGCGACGCGCGTTCCTTCCTGCGCCGGTTTCCGGTCAGCTACCCGAGCCTGCAGGACCCCGACGAGAGCATCGCCCACTCGCTGTCATTGCCGAGCAGCTATCCCGAGACGATCTACTTCGATCCTCACGGCCGACAGAGCTTCATCCATCAGGGCCCCTACAAGCAGCCCGCCGACCTGGTGCGAGACGTCCAGCGCTATGGGAAAGCCGCCTGACCCGCCGCCTGCCTCGGGCGCGGCGACCGAGCTCGCGCGTGCCTGAGCTGCGCATCGACCCCCTGACCGGGCTGAAGACGATCATCGCCGGGGAGCGGGCCTCGCGCCCGGGAGCGTGGCTGTCGGTGACCCCCGCCGAGCCCATCGATCACGAGGGTGACCCCTTCGCCGAGGGCCACGAGGACCAGACGCCACCGGAGATCTGCGCGGTGCGCGACGGCACGGCGCCCGACTCACCGGGCTGGCGGGTCCGGGTGGTGCCCAACCGCTATCCGGCACTTGACCCCGACAGCCCCGAGCCCCCGGCGAGCGCGAACCGGGACCTGTTCTGGGCCGCGCCGGCGCGCGGGGCCCACGAGGTGATCGTCAATGCCCCGCAGGCGGTGACCTCACTGGCCGAGCTCGACGCCGCCCAAGTGGCCGAAGCGGTGGAGGTGTGGCGAGAGCGGATCGCCGCCCACGCGGACGCCGCCTGCGTGCAGCTGATCGTCAACGAGCGCATCGAGGCCGGCGCCTCGCTGCCCCACACCCACGCCCAGCTCTACGCCCTGGACTTCGTCCCTGCGTCGGTGGCGCGCGAGCGCGAGGCGTTTGGGGCCCACGCCCGGCGCACGGTGGGCGGCAACCTGTTGGGCGACCTTGTGCAGGAGGAGGTCCGGGGCGGCGAGCGCCTGGTGGCCGTCGACGACGAGGCGGTGCTGCTGGCCCCCTATGCCTCGCGCGTGCCGTTTCAGATGATGGTCGCCCCGCGGCGTCCCCGCGCTCGCTTTGAGGAGCCCGGACCGACTGGCGCGGCCCTCCTTCACGATGGGCTGGGGCGCCTGTCCCGCCGGCTGGACAACAGCCCTCCGCTGAACCTGTGGGTGCGAACCGCACCGCGTGGCGCCGATCCGTTCTGCTGGCGGATCGACATCGCGCCGCGCCTGACCCACCTGGCGGGACTCGAGCTGAGCACCGGGGTGCACCTAAACGTCCTGACCCCGGAACGGGCCGCCGCCGAACTTCGCGACGCGTGATCGCGCTGGCGCTGGCGGTCGCCGCCTCGGTCGGCGCCGGGTGGGGAATCGAGCGTCGCGGCGAGGAGGCCGCGCGGCGCGCGGCGCGTCTGCTGCTCGACGGGATGCTCTACGCGCTCGTCCCCTTCGTGACCTTCGTCAACATCGCCCGGCTGCACGTCAGCACGGGCGTGGGCGCCGGTATCGGCCTGGCCTACCTCGAGCTGATCGTGGTCGGAGCGCTGGCCTGGGCGGTGGGCAGGCGCCTGCTGAGGGTCGACCGCCCGACGACCGGCGCCTTGATCTGCGCGGCGATGCTGGCCAACACCGGCTACCTGGGCCTGCCCATGACGCTCGCCGTGCTCGGCTCGCATCGGCTGGGGGAGGCGATCGCCTTCGACACGCTCGTCTCGGGTCCGCTGCTGCTGTTCGTGGGCTTTGCCGTCGGGGCGGCGTTCGGGACCAAGGCGGGAGAGAACCGCCGCGAGCGCGTACGCGCGTACGTGGCCCGCAACCCGCCGCTGCTGGCGGTGGCGGCCGGTCTGCTCGCGCCGGCCTCGGCGGCGCCGCACGCGCTGGTCACCGCTTCGCACGTGGTAGTGCTGTCGCTGCTACCCCTCGGGTTCTTCGTGGTGGGAGTGAACCTGTCGGCCGAAGCCGAGCATGGGCGCCTGCGGCCTTCGCGAGCGCTGCGCGCACCCTTGGCGGTGGCGCTCGCGCTGCGCCTAGCGGTGGCGCCGGCGCTGATGCTTGCCCTGTCGACGGTAGTGGTGACCGTGCCCGACGCCTACCTCCTGCAGTCGGCGATGCCCTGCGCGGTCAACACCCTGCTGGTGGCGCACGCCTACGGCCTCAACCTGCGCCTGGCCTCGGGCGCCATCGCCGCGAGCACCGCGCTGGTGCTCGTGGTTGGGCTCGCGGCCAGCGCGGTCTGAGACGATCGGGGAATGAAGGCGCTGGTTCAGCGGGTGGCCCGGGCGGCGGTGCGGATCGAGGATCGGGAGGTGGCGCGCATCGGGCCGGGGCTGTTCGTGCTGCTCGGCGTGGGCCAGGACGACGCCGACGCCGACGCCGAGCGGCTGGCCGCCAAGGTACGGGCACTGCGGGTGTTCGACGACGCCGAGGGGCGGATGAACGAGCCGCTGGGCGAGCGGGAGACCCTGTGCGTGAGCCAGTTCACGCTCTACGGCGAGGCCCGGCGAGGGAACCGGCCGAGCTTCGTCGCCGCCGCCCGCCCCGAGCGAGCCGAGCCCCTGTATGAGCGCTTCTGCGACGCGGCACACGCGCGGCGCGGGGTGTTCGGGGCGCGCATGACCATCGAGCTGGTGGCCGACGGCCCGGTGACGCTCATGCTCGAAAGCTAGGCTGGCGCGCCGGTGCCCCCAGTCTCGCATCCGATCCCGCGCTTTGCCGCCGAGCCACCCCAGGAGCCCCTGCCCTACGGGCGCTTCGCCGAGCGGCTGCGGGCGGAGTTCCTGCAGGCGTGCCTGCGCATCGACACCGAGGGCGAAGAGCTCGGCGAGCCAGGCGACATCGCCTGGTTTCCCGAGCGCTCCTGGCACGGGCGCACCTACGTGCCGGCCAGCGCCCGCACGTCGGCGGGACTGGAGGTACTCGGCTTCGTCGGCTATCTGCCCGACACCGAAGGCGGAGAGCCGAGCGAGTTCTTCGCCCGCGCCGACTTCACCGCCGACCTGGCCGAACGCAACCCCGACTGGACGATGGACTTGGGAGACGACGTGATCGGCCGCTGGCGCGGGGAGTCCGGCGAGGTGGCGGCGATGACCTTGGTGTGGGGCCGGGCGCTGGTGCGCGACGGCGTGATCGCCACCGCGGAGCTGGCCGGCGAGGTCGTCGACCAGTGCCCGCTCGACGAGGAGCGCTTCACCTTGATCGCCCCCGACGACTACCGCGGCGACTTCCTGGAGATCCGCCTGTGGGACCGCGGCGGGCGCGAGCTGGCGCGCGAGTCGCTCTATGCCGAGGACGAAGAGGACGAGGAGGACGGCGGGGAGGACGCCGACTAGGACTATGCTCGCCGCGGGCCCCGATAGCTCAGTTGGATAGAGCGACTCCCTCCTAAGGAGTAGGCCCCAGGTTCGAATCCTGGTCGGGGCGCTCGTGATCACGGGCGTTTTCCAGCGGCGCCTGCGTCTGCGACTGCGGCGAGAGGAACGACAGAGGAACGTGCGCCCGCAAAACCGCCCTCTCGCGCGCTCTGGATCGCGTCCTCGGCAGCGATCCGTGGAGCGTCGTCCAGCTCGTCGATCACGTGCCCGTAGGTGCCCATCGTGAGTGCAGCGCCGTGCCCGAGCTGCCGCGCGACGTAGATCGGGCTGCGGCCCTCGTGGAGCAGCAGCGAGGCGAAGGAGTGGCGGAGGTCGTATGGACGTGCGTGGTCGATGCCCGCGGCCGTGAGCGCCTTCGCAAATACGCGCGCGCGCCATTTGTTGAACGCGTTGATGCTCCACTCGCCGCCGTTCCCGTCGGGGAACACGAGCGCATCGTCGGTCGGCCTCCCCAACGCCATACGCCACTCGCGCAGATCGGCCGACAGAGCCGACATCAGCCGCACCGTCCGCTGCTTGCCCGTCTTGCCGGCATAGACAAGCAGCGTGCTATCGCGCACGTGGCGCCAGCGGAGCGTCCGCAACTCCTGCGGACGAAGACCCGCGTACGCGAGCACGGACAGAATTGTCGCGTCGCGTCGCCCCACGGCGGCCCGCATCGCTTCCACGCGCTCCGGAGCGATCGGCCGGACCTCGACGCGGCCCGGCCTGCGGGGCTTTCTAACGGCCCGCGCGGGGTTGTAGGGGATGTGCTGTCCCTCTGTCGCTAGCTGCAAGATGGCTCCGAGCAGCGTGGCCGCCTTGTGAAGGGCCTCGGGTCCGGTGCCAGCGCGGGCGAGCGCCCCGTGCCACGCCTTGATCGTCTCGGGCGTGAAGTCGCGAAGCGCAACGGAGCCGAGATGGGGCGACACATGGCGGTCGTACATCTGCACGTACACGCGCCGGGTCTTGGGCGCCAGCCTCGGTAGATGAGCTTGCGCCCAGGTGCCGACTACGTACTCGTCCAGCGTGTCGCTTCCGGCGTCCAGCGTGTGCAGCGCGCCGAGCTGCCGGCGACGCCGAACCTCTGCGTCCCATAGGTCGGCGTCCCGGCGGCGGTCGAAGGTGCGACGACGATTTGCGACGCCTTCCCGCCATCTGACGACAAACGCCGGAGTCCCGTCGCGCCGCTTGATCTTATGGACGCTCATCGCCGCGCTCCCTCGTGCGGCGTGACGATACGGTGCTGGACGCTCATGGAGCTAGTACCTCCTGGGCCACGGGCCGGGGCGTTGCCGCGCCGCCGGCCCACTTGCGTGCTAGCCAGATTCTACGCGTCATCGGTCAGGTTGGCGAGCGCCGTTGCGAGCGGCCGCCGATTCGCAGATGGCGCTCGATGCCGCGCCGCAGCCGCGGGCGTATGTGGCGGCATCGGGCGGACCCACCGCTCGGCGCTCTCGCGCGAGATCAGCCAGCGTCTGCCGCGCTTGGTGGCGAGAAGTTCACCTCGCGCGATGGCCGCGCGCACGGCGCGCGGCGTTACGCCGACCTCCCTCGCAAGCGTTACCGCGGTGTACGCGACCTTCAGTGGTCTCTCGACGCGAACCGGACCGGCATCACCCGCTTCGGGTCGTCGGCCATGGTCAAGGAGCCGGCGTGCCTCGGCGCGCTGCTCGTCGGTCATCGCAGCTATGCCGTCGAGCACCAGCGCGGCGGTGGCGGACGTAACGTTCATGCGGCCGTTCCGCGATCGTGCGCTCCACCCTCGGGGAAGGCGTCCCCGTCTGCGGCCCACACAACTTCGTCGACGGCGGGCGGATGACAGACACCGCAGGTCCAGACTCCGCCAGCGTGCCGCCACTCGCATCCGCCGTGAGCTAGGTAGGGGCAGGTGAGAGCGCGCCGCGTCCGCGCGCTCTCGTCCGCCGCGTCGAACTCGGCGATCAGCCGCTCGACGAACTCGTCTCCGGTCAGGGTGCGCTTGCTGTGCTCCACAGCAGCCGTTGGAGCCGCGTCTCCGTTCCCGTTCCGCGGGTTCGCGGCACAGTTGCAGTGACTATCCGATTCCTTCTGCCTCCCCCCTACGGGGGGAAACGGCATTGACGGAACCTCGTCGCTCCCGCCAGCGCACCACTCCGTTCCCGCCCGGGAACGGAAACCGGGAACGGAATCTATGGGCGCTCGACAGTGGCGATAGGGATCTCCCCGCCTGCCTCCGCCGGTGCGGCGAACCGCGCCCTCGTCCATCAGGCGCTTCAACTCGTTATGCCAGACCTCCCGCTTACCCAGCGCGCTGAGGTCGCCGAGGGTGACACCTGGCTCCTCGCAGGGCAGCATCTGCAGCAGCTGTTGGCGTAGCCCGAGATGTGCCGCATCTTCGCGTCCGGCGCCCTCGGCGACGTGGCCCCAAGCCTTCGTCGCCACGTCGTGCTCTACGAGGAGGAGAGATGGTGTCTGAGGCCAGCGTCCAACTGAGATGAGGTGCCGTTGCTGCTGCGGCGACTCACCGTTCGGGCGCTCGTATTCCACGATGACATCGACCGCCCCGGCGATCGCCCCGCTGCCACGGATCGCGTCCCCGTCCTCGCCGCGCTCCTTGCGCTGGTGATGGACAAGAAGTACCGCTAGGCCAGCACGGGTGGCCTCGACGAGCACCCCGATGGCCTGCTGGGCTGCGCCAGCGTCTTTCTCGCGCTCCGGCGCCAGGTTCGACCAGTACGACCATGTATCGACGACCAGCAGCACCGCACCGATGCGTCGCGCCTCCTCGACGGCATCGGCGATGAGTTTGGGCCAACTGGGCTTGGGCCAAGCGGCCTCTCGCGTCAGGACGCGGAGATCCTCGTGGTCGGGCAGCTTCGGCAGGAGTGTCCCGACGGCCTCCTCGCTGACATAGATGACCGGCCCGCCGACCACGCGCCGGCTGAGGAATGTCTCGGCGCGCGTGACGATGGCTTCGACTAGAGCGCAGATCAGTGTGCTCTTGCCGACCTTTGGCTTCCCGGCGAGGAGTGTTATTGCGCCGGGCGTGATGTAGCCGTCCCACGTCCACGACGCTTCGGGCGGCATCGACGCGCGCAGCTCGGCCGGCGAGCTGAAGCGCAGCGCAGGGACGGCACTCGGCGCGGTTGCCGCGACCTCGTCGGCGGCGGCCTCCGTGTCCGCGATCCTGCCCGCGAGCCACTCGCCGCGGTCGCTGCTGACGCCGGCCAGTTCGTCGGCGAGGTCGCGCCCTTCGCCGAGCGATAGCCGCACCGCCGCGATATCGAGCGGACGCAACTCCTCCGTTATGCGCTCGGCCAGCCTGTCACCGGCGGGGTCGCCGTGCGCGGCGAGCATGACCTCCTTGCACTCGCACGCCACGAGGTCGCCGGCAAGCAGGGCCAGCCGGGCGCTCGAACCCGGCAGTCCGACCACCGCGAGACGGAGCGCCTCAGGCGCCGTGCGAAGCGCTGACGCCGCGGCCAGAGCGTCAGGCTCGCCCTCGCACACGAGAACGGCGGACGCGCGCTCGGGGCGCCCCAGTGGCCACCACGGCGCCGGCGTGCGGCCCGCCGGCTGCGTGACCTTCGGGCCGACGCCAGGCTCCGGGTCGAGCCGGCGTCGGCGCGGCAGCTCTTGACCGCTTGCGTCGCGACACGGCCACACGATTCGGCCGTCCGCCTCCGTGACTCCAACCATCGCCGCCAAGTCCGGGTCTATGGCGTGAACCACGAAGTAGTCGAGCGTCGGTCGCGAGAACCCGCTCACGGACACCTCCCACGGCGCTCACCGGCCGGTGGAAGTCCGGCCGAGGGTAAGTCGTCGGCTAAACCTGGTGAGCTGTCAGAGGACCCGGTGCGCGGCCCTGCGCGCGTGGTACGCCGGGTGCGACGCCTGCGCGCACTCGGGCGAGCTGATCGCCATCGAACGCCACACGGCCTGCGCAACTCCGCCAACCGTGCCTTGGCAGCAGCGGCCACGCCAAGCCGAAAGCGCCTGTGTCCAGCAGCAAACGCCGCCGTCCCCACGGGCGGGGTCCCGCACGGCGGGCTCGCCACCTTGAGGTTAACCAAGCCAAGGGAGCCGTCCGCTGCGAAGATGAAGAGCCAGGTACCGTCGAGTGAGATACGCAGGGCACCGTGACCAGCATCCTCGACGCCAATGCGCGGGCGCAGACCAGGGGGGAGACGCGTCAGCGCGTAGAACGCTTGGCCGCATCGCAGCGGTCGGCGACGCGCTTGCTGTTCAGCCCGCAGGCGTGCAAGCGCGAGTCGGACGATCCGGCCCCTGCGGGATCGTGCGTCAGACGAGCAAACCGGCGCGAGAGACATGACGTTGCGGAGAGTGGCCGCCGACCATCGAAGAGCAACCTACTCGGCCGTGCGGCTGGAAAACCGGGGGAAACCCGCACGGATAAGTCACTTATCAAGCTGGCGGCGCGGCTAGAGAGTCCGGAACGACGAAAGCCGCCTCTTGTAGAGACGGCCTCCGCGGGCGATGGTTGGCGGCGCAACGCCGGACCGCAGCATGCCAGCAGCGCCGGACAAGGTGCCCGGCGGGCTCACCCCGGCCGGCGACTGGTGCCGGCAGTACTGAGGGACCTGTCTTTCTCAGCGGGATTCGGTGATGCAGCTCCCTCTGCGGGGCCATACACCCCAACGAGCTGGAGCTAGGTCGCCCGAGCGTTCGGCGGTGGGTGGTTAGCCCTGAACGGGTCCGGGAGTCGGCCTAAATCCACAGGCTCGCCGTCGCCCAAGTCGAGCATCGTGCCCGCGGCATACGTGCCCTCCAGGGACCGCTCCAGGAACTCGTAGCCGATCGGGATCTCGATCAGCGGGAGCGCGTTCTCCGGCGGTTTGTCGGCGGGCACACATCCATGCTAGGCCGTCGTAGATCGTCTCGAAGCTCTGTCGTGCTGAATCTGGTCTTTGGGGAGGACAAGCCCGCAGAAGAACTCCAGCGCGTCTGCCGGGGTCGCCTCCTTTCGCACCACATCTTGGAGCTTGTCGACCATAGCCTGGGCCACCTGGGCGATCTCCGCCTCCGATCGAAACGACGACAGGTCATCCGGCAATTTCCCGAGCGAGCGAAGCAGCACCGCGAGGTTCCACCGCGCTTCCGCGGCTGCCTTCTTGGCGCCCAATGCGGCGTTCGGATTGCGATCCGAGTTGTCGTAGGCCATTGCCTCGAAGTCGGCGATCGAAGCACGAAGGCCTCTCGCTAGATCCTCGATGAGATCCAGGGGCCTCTCGTCGAGTCCGGACGGAAGCGAGCCCCGCTCATTCAAGATCCGCCGTACCTGGCGGTCCGTCAGCTCGAACTCCTCTGCAATCATCTTGTGTGTCCACCCGGCGGCCGCCCGCGCGATGATCGCCGAGTCGCGCAAGCGACGCTGACCCATCGTGATGCGCCGTCCGGTCGCGCCCGCCCGCTTCGCTCGTTCAGCCGTCTCCTCCCCCTTCTTCGATGCCGAAGGCGTAGCCCGCTTCTTCGATGCTGGCCTGGCCCGGGTCGCGAGTCCGCGTTTCGTCGCCGTCCGGATCACCCCAGCCGAGGACGTTTGGATGTCCGCGCGCTCATTCCGTGAGCGTAAGGCGACCTGCTCGTCCAAACCACGCGGCAAGCGCGCGCAGCTCCTATGCGAGGGGAA
Organism: Actinomycetota bacterium; assembly: GCA_005883215.1. Lineage (GTDB taxonomy): Bacteria > Actinomycetota > Thermoleophilia > Solirubrobacterales > Solirubrobacteraceae > AC-64. Next base: position 7,532 of record VAYS01000009.1, on the reverse strand, counting down.
CGCCTAAGCCTCGCTGATGAGTCTGGCTTTGGCCGCTGCGAATTCTTCGTCTGTCAAGGCGCCCTGGGGCTCGGGCTGTTGCGTATCGGCTTGCCGCAGCGCGTCCTGCTGGGCCGCCGCAAGCCAGGCGAAATCCTCAGGGCGAGCGTGCCGCACCGGCTGCCCGCACCGCGGGCAGTGATAGGCGTCCGACCTGGCCGCCAGACCGCTCAGCCCGGCCGTACCGATTAGTGTCGACGCCACCACTGCTCCTCGAAGCCGGTGCGTCGCCTTCTCGCCGGCCACCGGCACCCGGCAGAAGTCACACCACATCCCTCCCCGCGTCTTGGTGCCCAACTCGACCGCCTCCGTTTCTGCCCTCGTGCTCAGCGCCCGCCGATCACGGCGCTGCGCTGATTGAGCATCTCCTCCAACGTGGCGCCACCATGCTCAACGATGGTGACCGCGCCGGAGGAGGGATCCACTGTGGCCCTCCACATCGAAGTTCCGGTCCAAGGATCGCTGAGGTCCCGGACCACCTGCGTGCAGTCAAGCTGCGCCGACGAGAACGGACGGCAGTTCGCACCCCCCGACGGGTAGACCTGAGCGTCGTTCGGATACTGGGTGCGGGAGGCACTGAGCGCTGCGTCAACTCGCGCGTGGACCATCGACTCCGCTCTAGAGACCTCCGCCGGATCTGAAGCCGAGTGCCGAGCAGCGCCGCTACCGCCACACCCACCGTTGACCAGAGCTGCTGCGACGGCCAAGCCGCCGGCGAGCTGTGCGGGGCGCGGCACGTGCATAGGCGTCCGACCTTACCGCTTTGGTTCTGGCCTCTATGGTCTAGCCGCCCGAGGATGGCGGGCCGTGCAGGACGCGCTCGCGATCTTCGGCGGCAACGTGCGCGCCGCTCGTCAGGCCAAAGGCTGGACGCAGGAGGACCTCTCTGAACGCACCGGCTTGGCGGTGGTGCAAGTAAGTCGAGTTGAGCGAGGTGCCAGGGAGATCAGACTGACGACGCTGCTACGTCTGATCAGGGCCCTCGAAGTACCGCCAGGCGATCTCCTTACCGGCCTGTATTGAGGGCCTTAGTGCCAGCGCTCGGCCGACCCCGGGCGGGTTTAGGGAGTGTGATAGCGGCTCCCAGTCGGCCAACGCCTCCCGCGGGGTCGCGGTGCTTGGCTAGATCGGTGGCGGAGGCGCTGAGCTGCGTAGAGCGTATGGGGGCGCGTCGTCGTGCACCTTTACATCGAACTCGGCAACCTCCTCGAACCTCTCATCCTCATCGCACTGGGCCTTGACCCTGATCGGGATGCGGCGTGTGTACTGAGCGACGCCAATCTTGAAGTGCACGAGAACGGGCGTGCGGGTGCTTACCCGGGGGAGCACCTGATTGATCCACATCGCAGGCACCGCGGCGCCGTTCTCGTTCGTAAGCGTTTCAGCCGTATGTAGAGCCGGCTTGTAAGGGCTAGAAACGCCGCCGTCGGCGTTGCACCAAGTGAGTCCAGACGTGGCCTGGGGCACGAGCACATTCAGTGCGGTGTGGCCGGCTGGGCCATCGCCGTCGTTCGCCACGCCCACTTGTAGGAGCAGTTCAAACGAGACGTGCGGCGGCGCCATGATCGCAAGCGGATCTGTCTGGTCCGGTGCCTGGCTGACCCGGAGCGGCTCGAGAGTCACGCGGAGTCGCGCGCGGGCACGAAGCCTTCGCAGGAACTCGCGATGCTCAGTCCGAGTCCACAGAACCAGCAGGATGGTCGCGCCTGTGCCGACGACGGCCACGACAAGTGCGGCCAAGGCCAGCGCGTCCGATCCCCCCGAGCAGTTCGAGCACCTGACCGTGACCGGGCCGGCAAACTTCACCGTGGTGACAGCCAGCTGGTCCAACGCAGCGACACCTTAGCCCCTGGGCGTGGGCCTCGATCGACCAAGCTATGTGTCGTCACCGACCGAACGAGGAGAGCGATGACCGAACCAATCGAAGCCATCGCGGTTGGAGATCCTAGGCGCATCACGGAAGACATCCTCTCGCCGCGGTTTCTGGCTATGCCCTACGCCTCACGGCCCAGGGTGGAGGTCGCGGCACGCCCACGTGACCGACTCGCCGATATCGCCCAGCGAGCAGCCGACCACCTCGGCTTCGGCCGCGAGTCGCGCAAGAGACCTCCGTCTTTGTTCGGCTTCTGGCGTCCCGAGGACGAGGGGGCCCAGATCGCCATCAGCTCGCTCATGGCGGTCGTAGCTGAGGATGGTCTCCTCTCGTGGACAGCTCCGGCGTCCAAGGTTCGCTACCGCGAGATCGTCAGAACCGTAGACGCAGGCGCACTCCACGGTGATCGACGGCGCCTCTACTTCGGATACCAGCCCCCGCTCGGAGACGGAGTTCTCCCTGATTGGCAGTTCTTCCTAGATGCACTGGAGACCGCTAAGCAAGTGGCGGAGTATCTCGCGGCCTTTGGCGGAGCCGCCGGGGTCTTGCACTACTTCGCTCAACGGCTCGGGCCGGCGCACTCCGGGCTCCGGACGGGAAGCGCGACCTGGCGTCGCCGCGGCGCGGATCCTTTCGCTTTTGACAGGTGGCTCGCTGATGGTTCCTGGAGGCCCGAGCAGCTCGCGCGAGTGCTTGGCCTTAGCCCGGAAGAGACGAAAGCGGTCCTCTGGGTATTTGGCTTCGCCGAGAGTCCTGACGGCACCTGGCGCCCATCAGCAGATCCGGAGGCAGAGCTGCTGCGCGTGCTGGGAAAGCTAATCCTCAACACCGGATACCAGCAGGGCACCGCTGAACAGCGGAGGAGTGCCGTGGAACGCCGCCTAAGGGAGTTCGGCGATACGGGTCGGGTTCAGCCGTTTGATTGGAAGGAGCTGGACTGGCTCAACCTAGGGGACGACTAGCCCCCGCCTGTCGAATCGGCCCAGCGGAGTGTCAACCTGACTCGAAGCCGGCCTTGGTGGTGGGCGTCGGCACGCGCGCTTCTAGGCTCCGATGGCGTGACGACCCACCTCGCAAGCGAGCCTTGGCACGAGGAATGCCGCTTCTGGCTACATGGAGGGTCGGAGGTCAGCTATGGGCGGCTGGACTACCACCCGAGGCGGGGCCCCGGGGCGCACCTTCTCGACACACCACTGGGAGGTCGCAACCGGCTTGAGAGTCCCGAACGGTTGGCCGCCCTACACGGCGAGTCCCTCGGCGGAGTGCCGTTCTCTCTCCTCGATGCGTGGGTCACCGGCGGGCACCGATATCACGGCAACAGACGGGGCAACACGGTCGATGTCCTAGGCACAACCCTCGTGCGTAGGGCACATGTGGCATCCACCGATGAGGTTTCAGTCACCGAGGCCCGGCTGGAGGTCCAGGGCCTGCTCGAAGCGGTCACTGGCGGCGTGGTCGACAGCCCCCCGCTCTTCGCAATCTCGGCCACGGCAGATGCCCACGATGCGCTCTCCGTGGCGCTCCCGTTGGCGAGCTTGACGCTTCACGTTGGCGCCGGCGAGTCCATCGCACGCCACACGTCATCCGTCACCCTGGGTGCGGCCGCTCACATCAAGCTGGAGGCAGGGCCCGTTCCGCTGGCCGAGTTCGACCAGCGCTACGCCGGTCCGCTGCGCGATCTCGTGATGTTTGCCACGGCCGAGCCATCCTGGATTGAGTCGCTGCGTGTAGCCGATCTCTCACGCATCGCCCCCGAGGATTCATGGGCCCAGCACGCTGCCGAGATCGAAGTAGTCCGGCGGCCCCCCGTCGAGGCGGTACCCAAGACCTCTGCCTCGTACTACGCGCTCATGCTGAACCTTGGGGCGGTGCCCGACCCCTCGGCAACGATTGTCGAATGGTTCTCGCTGCGCGACCAGCTCGGCCCGGTCTGGCCTCTTTTCTTCGCGACATTGGAGCGAACTGACCTGCCCCTGGAGAACCGCCTGATGAACCTCGCAGGATTCGCTGAGGGCTACCACCGCGCGCTGCACGATGAACCTCCACTGGAGACCGGAATTTGTGAGGCCGAGACGAAAGACATGCTCGCTCAGATTCCAGATGCAGAGCACCGCCGCGTTTATCGCGAGGCTCTATTGCACGCCAATTCACAGACCCTCCGCGAACGTGCCGCGTGGCTGGCCAGACGGGCCGTGGGCGCCCTGGATCAGTGGCCCCTCGACGCTGAGGCATTCGGACAGCAGATCTCACAGACACGTAACTGGTTCGCTCACCTCGGCACACGAGCCGCTCACGTCCAGGCGGGCGAGGACTTGGTGCGCCTCGTTCACCGTGTCGAGCTAGTCCTCCGGGCGAACCTGATGCTCGATATTGGCTTGGACGAGAGGACCGTTGCCAACAACATCGCCAGCGGGATGCGGCTCGTCAGCAGTTGGCCATAGGAGGCCCCTCGGAGCGCATAGCGTCGTGCTCCTCCGGGGACACCGAAGCTCCGGGCTGCGCCGTAGCAGGGTTCCGCGGGTCCGCGCCCCCCGCGTCTTCGTCGTGACGGATGGGCATGTGGGGTGCCTGTCGTCCAGCCCCGCGAATCTGTACGACGCGCGGGAGATGATGGGCGCCAGGCTCGCGGAACCATGAGCACTCGCAGCCTGTGACGTTGCACTCATGGGCCATTGTGCGGACCTCGTATGTTCGCCAGCGGACCCGCCACCACCCGCGAGATTCCCAACTCCATCTGTGGTGGTCCCAGCGATGGCCACACCGACACCGGAGTCCGGGGGGCGGGGTCATCACGAACTTGGCTCGGCGCCTGCGCCACGGAGACACCTTCCCCTCCGCCAGCCATTCAATCGACGGGATCGCCAGGCTGGTCACGATGCTCAGTGTCAACGAACGAGCCTCCTGAATGGCCTGCGGAACAACCGGCACGGCAGAGGGCGGCGCCGAGCCGAGTTCGGAAGCCATCAGCAGCTGCGCGTTGAGCGCGGCGATCGCCCGGTACGACGTGGCGAGCCCCACGAATTCCTCGGGCAGCAGAGCGCCTGCGATTTCTACTCGATGTGCTGACCAGGCATCCGTCGCGAGCTGTGCCAGCGCGATTTCGGGATGCGCACCCTCGACTCCAGGGTCGAGCCGTCGGACTCCTGCTCGAAGCTCGTCGAGCACAACGCGCGCGAACCCCTGGGCGCGAGCCAGTTCCTGGCGGCGATCGAGGAGCCACCGAACGCCCCCGGCACCGACGAAGCCGAGCACTGCTCCTCCCAGGCCGGTAACTACGGGAAGCGTCGCGCTCATTGCGTTTGCCGCCTCGGGCCGCATGCTACGCAACCGTTACGCGAGTTCAACCGGCTCATGATCTGTTCCCGAGCCTCTAGGCGCACGGCCGGCTTCGACCCGTCCGCCTGGCCCTACTCCGGATCGTAAGGTTGCGTACCGAGTTTGGGGTTATCCCGGACCGCGTCAAGTGTCTCCGCCCAATGCACTTGCCGCACCCAGCGGCGAACCTCGGGGGCGTAGACGCCTACCCTCATGGAGATCGTGCGCTTGTTCACGTCGAGCCGCACGGCGCCACGCGCCCTGCCACTAACGTCAGCGAAGCCAATGGCCACGGAGAAGCCGTTCTCCGAGTCAAGTTCCGCCGCGGCCTGTGGATCTGGAGCCGCAACCACGTCGGTCCCCTCGGTTGGAGGCACCACCGCTTAGCGGCTCCCGGAAAGACCGTGCCGGTGTCCGCGATGAACCTGACAGCACTGACGATGGCAGTGCCGTTGCCAGCGTTCCGGACGTGGGCGTGACCGGCACCAAGGTGCTTGGGGCTTGTGTCACCCACCGTCAGAAATGGCTGCGTTTGGGCTTCGAGCGCCGCGCTTGCAGTGTCTGCCTGTGCCTGAGCCACGGCGAGATCCTCACGCGCCGCCTCCGACTCCTGCCGCGAGACACTGACGACCTCGCGGGTCTGTGCAGCGAGGTAGTAGGTAGCCACTGCAAGCACGAGGGTTCCAACCGCCGTGGCGATCGTGGCGACCGCCACCACAACATCCAGGGTGTGCGATGCCACCCGCCCACCGCCGAGCACGAGCCAGCCGATTAGTACGCCCCCACCTAACAATGCGAGTGCCGCGCCCGCATTGCGCGCAGTCCGTAGAGAGGCGCCCGCCGCATCGCGCTGACTCATCCTGCAAGGGTATGGAAGCCCGCCCTGGACGGCGACGACTTAAGTACTGGCTGACGCCGGGGGAACCGTAGAGGAACACACGAGCGGTAGCCCGTGGTCATCGTGGCACTCTGGTACGACTGTCTACCGAGGCCCCTGCGCACCCCGGTGGTCCGGGATAACCCCTCGCGGACGCGCGCCGTGCCTCCTAAGGAGTAGGCCCCAGGTTCGAATCCTGGTCGGGGCGCTCGTCCCAGGGCGGGGAAGGTGCCGGTTGCCTACTTCACTCGCGGCGCTGCAAAAAGGCGGCGACCGCCTGGCGGTGCTCGGGGCTGCGCCAGCACTCGCGGATCAGCTCGCTCTCGCGCTCCTGCACCGCGGCCAGGTCGACCTCGCAGCCGTTCTCGGTCAGCAGCCGCTTGATCATGCGCAGCTGGGGAGCCGGGTTGGCGGCGATCTCCCCGGCGAGGGTCAGCGCCGTGTCCAGCAGGTCACCGGGCGTCGCCAGCCGGTCCACCAATCCCATGGCCGAGGCCTCGGCGGCGTCGTAGAGCCGGCCGGTTAGGCACATCTCGCTGGCCCGGCCGAGCCCCACCCGCTGGACCAGGAGCTGCGTGCTGGCCAGCTCGGGAACGAGCCCGACCTTGATGAACAGCATCCCGAAGCGCGCGCGCTCGGACGCCACGATCATGTCGCAGGACAGGATCATCGTCATGCCGATGCCGACGGCGGCGCCATTGACGGCGGCGATCAGCGGCTTGGACTCCCGCAGCATGCCCACCCAGTCGACGTCGTGGGGCATCCCGCCCGAGCCCCCCGCCGTGTCGGCTCCGGGGTCGCGCCCGTCTAGGCGGGTCTGGAAGGTCTGCTCCATGTCCGCCCCGGCGCAGAAGCCGCGCCCGGCCCCGGTCATCACGATCGCGCCGACCGAGTCGTCGCGGTTGGCGCGTCCGATCGCGTCGGCCTGCTCGGACGCCATCTGCGGGGTCCAGGCGTTGAGTCGCTCGGGTCGATCGAGGGTCAACAGCGCGACATCGCCGCGCGTCTCGTAGCGGATCGTCTCGTAGGCCACGGGCCGATCCTCCCGGCTCGGGCCCGGCGCCGTCAAGCCGCGCCGCGCTAGGTGCCGCCGTTTGACACGCGCCACGCACCGCCCTCCTTGAGGAGGGTGATCGTGCGGGTCGGCCCGCCGGCGACGACGACGTTCACCACGGCGCTCGATCCGTTGAGCTGGACCGTGTTGACCTGCTGGGCGGCGACATCGACGGGTGGGTGGGTGAGCGCCCGGGCACACCCACCCCGCGCGTGGGCGAAGCGGTCGCGCACGGAGGCCGCCACCAGCTTGCACGTGCGTGCTCCCTTGCCGGAGCCGTCGGCGCGGATGTAGGCCTGGGCCACCCGCGCGGCGGTGCGGCCGTTGGGACCCGACTGGGCCACGGGCACCCCCACGGATGTGGCCTTGGCCTT
>VAYS01000048.1 GCA_005883215.1 Actinomycetota bacterium | reverse complement strand
CACGCGGGTGACAAGGGTCTCACCCAGATCTTCACGCGCAATTCTCCGCTAGGAGCGGGATGTCCTGCCCCTGGTGCCAGACCAGTGTCCGCTGGGAGCGGACTCAGCTCTGCACGGACGCGTAGACCTCGTCCAGCAGGCGGGCGCGATCCGGGAGGTCGAAGTTCTCCGCCAGGTAGCGGTCGGCCTCCTCGCGCGATTGGCCGTTGAGGGCCATGTTGAGGGCGATCAGCCGGGCTCCCTCGATGTCGTCGGCCCTGGCCCCCTCGGGCGCGGGCGGGGGCGCGGGGGCCGGCGCCGGTGGCGCGGCGTCACCGTTGCCCGACAGGGCCGCCTCTTTCTCGGGCTCGCCGGCGGCGCGGGCCGGTGTCGCGGGCTCTTCGACCCGGGGCGGGGTCGGCTCGGATGCCCCCTCGAAGGCCGGCTCGGGCTCCTCGGCGGGCTGGGTGGGCAGGGTGGTGGGCGTCGCTGCCCGAGCGCCGGGTGCGCCGCGGCCGCCCGAGGCCTCATACAGCTCGCCCATGTTGCCCTCGAGCAGCGAGAGATCGGCGGTCAGCCGGTTGGCCCCGGTGCGCAGGCTCTCAAACAGCGCGCCCAGCTCGCTCTCCATCGCCTGCACGCGCTGGAGCATCACCGCGGTGGCGTCGGAGACGCGTCCAACGTGTCCCCGGGCGCGCTCGACGGCGTCCCCCCGGGTGGCGTCGGCCTCGCTCTGGGCCTGCTGGCGGATCCGGGAGGCCTCGTCCTGGGCCTGGCGCTCGATGTCGGCCGCGCTGCTCTCGGCCGCTTCGACGATCGCCTGCACCTGGGTGCTGGCCATCGAGGCCAGCGACTCCCCGCTGCGGGCCTGGGCCTGACGCTTGAGCGCCGCGACCTCGACGGCGATCACCTCGAGGTGGGCATCGACGGCGCTGGGCTCGTACCCGCGCCGGCCGATGGGGAAATCTCTCTTCTCGATGGACTGGCGGTCGAGGTCCACGCGGGGCCCTCCCACGATCGAGGGTCGACGGTGCCGGAGCGTAGCGAACCCGGAAGCCGAGCGCGCGATCTCGCGGGCGCCGCCCGGCGCCCCCCTCAGGCCCGGGTGGGAGCCTCGTGGCGCTGGGCCTCGGCCAGGTCGCGACGCAGGTCGCGGATCTCGTCGCGCAGGCGGGCCGCGTACTCGAAGCGCAGGTCCTCGGCGGCGGCCAACATCTCCTCCTCGAGCTCTACGATCGTCTTCTCCAGCTCGTGAGGCTCCATCGCCTCGGTGCGCCGGGGCTGGGTGCGGCGCCGGCCCTTGGGCACCTTGGCGTCCTGCTGGAGGAACTCGGCGATGTCCGAGACCCCCTTGACCACGGTGGCCGCCGTGATCCCGTGCTCGACGTTGTAGGCCTCCTGGATCTCCCGGCGGCGCTCGGTCTCTCCGATCGCCGCCCGCATCGCCTGCGTGGACTTGTCGGCGTACATGAGGACGGTCCCATCGACGTTGCGCGCGGCCCGACCGATGGTCTGGATCAGCGACGTCTCGCCGCGCAGGAACCCCTCCTTGTCGGCGTCGAGGATGGCCACCAGCGAGACCTCGGGGAGGTCTAGCCCCTCGCGCAGGAGATTGACCCCCACCAGCACGTCGTACTCGCCCAGGCGCAGGTCCCGCACGATCTGGATCCGCTCGAGGGTGTCTACCTCGGAGTGCAGGTAGCGGACCCGAAAGCCCATCTCGAGCAGGTAGTCGGTGAGGTCCTCGGACATCTTCTTGGTCAGGGTGGTAACCAGCACGCGCTCCTCGCGCTCGGCGCGCTTGCGGACCTCGTTCATCAGGTCGTCGATCTGGTTGCGTGTCTGGCGCACCTCGACTTGGGGGTCGACGATCCCGGTGGGACGCACGATCTGCTCGACGATGGCGCTCGCGTGGGAGCGCTCGAACTCGCCCGGGGTGGCGGAGACGAACACCAGCTGCGGGGTGATCGAGAGGAACTCCTGGAAGGTCTGGGGACGGTTGTCCAGGGCGCTGGGCAGGCGGAAGCCGTAGTCGACCAGCGTCTGCTTGCGCGAGCGGTCGCCCTCGTACATGCCCCCCAGCTGGGGCACGGTCTGATGGGACTCGTCGACGAAGCACACGAAGTCGTCGGGGAAGTAGTCGATCAGGCAGTACGGCCGCTCCCCGGCCGCGCGCCCGTCGAGGATGCGCGAGTAGTTCTCGATCCCCGAGCAGAAGCCCATCTCGCGCAGCATCTCCATGTCGTACTGGGTGCGCTGGCGCAGGCGATGTGACTCGAGCAGCTTGCCGTCGGCCTCGAGCTCCTTGCAGCGCTCGTTTAGCTCATGGCCGATCTCGGCCACGGCACGCTCGACCGTGCCCTCCTTGACGTTGTAGTGGGTGGCCGGCCAGATCGCCACATGCTCGAGGTCGTCGGCGATCAGCTCCCCGGTGAGGGGATCGAAGTGCTGCAGGCGCTCGACCTCGTCCCCGAACAGCGTCACCCGGTAGGCGCTCTCGGCGTAGGCGGGAAAGACCTCGAGCGTCTCGCCCCGCACCCGAAAGTTGCCGCGCGAGAGCGCCGCGTCGTTGCGGCTGTATTGGATCGAGACGAGCTTTCGCAGCAGCAGGTCGCGATCGATGAACTCCCCCTTGCGCAGGATCTGCATGTTCATCTCATAGACCTCGGGGGACCCCAGGCCGAAGATCGCCGAGACCGACGCGACCACGATCACGTCGCGCCGCGCGAACACGGCGGCGGTGGCCGCGTGGCGCAGGCGGTCGATCTCCGAGTTGATCGCCGAGTCCTTCTCGATGTACAGGTCGCGGCTGGGGACGTAGGCCTCGGGCTGGTAGTAGTCGTAGTAGGAGACGAAGTACTCGACCGCGTTGTCGGGGAAGTACGTTCGGAACTCGTTGCACAGCTGGGCGGCCAGCGTCTTGTTGTGGGCGATCACCAGGCTCGGCTTCTGGACCGCCTCGACCACCCCGGCCATGGTCATCGTCTTGCCCGTGCCGGTGGCGCCGAGCAGGGTGGTGAAGCGGCTGGCGCTCTCGAGGCTCTCGGCGATCTGCGCGATCGCCCGCGGCTGGTCGGCGGTGGGGGTAAAGACCGAGTCGAGCTTGAAGGGAGGCATGGCCGACCTAAAGCTAGCGGGGCGTCCCGCTGCCGCCGCCGGGCTGGAGGGGACTTGACCGCTAGCGGTAGCCCAGTTCGCGGGGATAGCTGGCGCGATAGTCGCGCTGGACCGAGAGCACCTTGTGCACGTAGGCGCGCGTCTCGCTGAACGGGATCGAGGCCTCGCTCGGCGGTTGGCCCTCGCGCCGGGCGGCCGCCACCCAGCGATCGACGTTGGCCTCCCCGGCGTTGTAGGCGGCGATCGCCAGCGTGACGTCGCCGCTGTAGTGGTCGATCAACAGGCGCAGGTAGTAGCTGCCGTAGGAGATGTTGACCTGCGGGGTGCCGAGGTCCGCGACGTTGAAGCGGGTGGCTCCCGAGCGCCGCGCGATCGCTTCGGCGGTCCCGGGGAGCAGCTGCATCAGGCCCTGGGCGCCGGCCGAGGAGGTCTGCTGGCGAAACTTGGACTCGGCGTAGATGACGGCGGCGATTAGCGCCGGATCGAGGTGCTTGGCGCGCGCCTGCTGGCGGATGATGTCGGCGTGGTGCAGGGGAAGCTCGATCTGGTGCACGGCGTGGTTGACCGCCGGCCAGGCGATCCAGACGGCCAGACCGACGAGCGCCGCCACGCCGAGGATGGCGAGCCCGCGCCGGCGGCGCTGGCGCCGTCGGCGACCCGCCTCGCGGAGGGCGGTCCGGCGCGCGGCCAGGGCCGTTCCCCCGGTCTGTCGGTCGACGATGCCGGTGCTCCGACCGCTCACCGGTTCAGGTTCTCAAGCACGGCTGACAACTTCTCCTCGAGCTCGGCCACGGTCCCGTCGTTGGACACGGCGAACGTCGCCCGCTCCGCCTTCTCGGCCTGGGCGAGCTGGCGCGACCCCCGCTCCTGGAGGGCGGCGTGGCCCCGGGCGTCGGCTCGCTCCCCGCGCAGGCCTTCGTCGGCGACGATGGCGATCGTGGCATCGTAGACACCCTCCAGCCCGGCCTCGAAGAGCAGGGGGACCTCGACCACCGCCGCCCGAGGAGGCGGGCTGCGCTCGGTCACCTCTTGGCGCCAGGCGGCGACTCGCTGGGCCACGCGCGGCCACAGCAGCCCCTCCAGCCAGGCGCGCTGGTCGGAGTCGGCGAACGCTCGCCGGGCCAGCGCGGAGCGGTCGATCTCCCCGCCCGGGGCGACCTCGGAGCCAAAGCGCTCCACCACCGCTTCCCGGAGTCCGGAGTCCGAGTACAGGTCGTGCACGACGGCGTCGGTGGAGAGCACCGCCGCCCCGAGGCGCTCGAGCGCCGCCAGCGCGGTCGACTTGCCGGCCCCCAAGCCCCCGGTCAGGCCGACGAACGGTACGGGCTCAGCCATGGCCAGCCGAACGAGGCGGGTCGAGGCCTCCGAAGACGAGCCGCGCGCTCGCCGGCCCCGGCGAAACGCTCAGCCGCGCTCGGTGGGGGCGGGCTGTTCGCCGGCGGACGACGCGGACTCCCCTTCGTCCTCCCCCTGGGCGCCGCCGTTCCCCTCGGCGCCGCTGTCGTCCTGCGCGCCGGTCTCGCCCTCGGCTGCCGGTTCGCCGGCCGCCCCGGGCTCCGGCCCGCCGCTGAAGACCTCCTCGGAGAGGCCGAGGTCGGGGACGTGGTCGAGATCGCCCGCCCCGGCGGACTCCTCGACCGCGGATTCGCCGGCGGGGGCGGCGGCCTCGCCCGCGGGTGCCTCGCCCGCGGGTGCCTCGCCCGCGGGTGCCTCGCCGGCGGGCTCATCCTCGCCGGCGGCGGACTCGGGTTCGGCCGAGGACGGCTGGTCGGGGCGCGGCAGCGGCAGAAGCTGGTCCTCGACGCGCTTGGCCGACAGCGAGAGCCGGCGGCGCTCGGAGTCGATCTCCAGAACCTTGACGCGGATTTCGTCGCCGGGCTGGACCACCTCGCGCGGATTCTCGACATGGTGGGGGGCCAGCTCGGAGATGTGGACCAGGCCCTCGACACCGTCGAGGATCTCGACGAAGGCGCCGAAGGTGACGACCTTGGTGACCTTGCCCGCGAGCTCGTCCCCGATGTTGTAGGTGTCGACCACCCGCTGCCACGGGTCCGCTTGGGTCTGCTTGAGGCCGAGCGAGATGCGCTGGCGGTCGCGGTCGATGTCGAGGACCTTGACCTGGACGGTGTCACCGATCGAAAGCACCTCGCTCGGGTGGTTGACGTGCGACCAGGACAGCTCGGAGATGTGGATCAGCCCGTCGATCCCGTTGAGGTCGACGAACGCGCCGAAGTCGACGATGTTGGAGATCTGTCCTTCGACCACCAGACCGGGCTCCAGCCGGTCGAGGATCTCCTGGCGCTGCTCCTTGCGCTCCTCCTCGAGCACAGCCCGGCGGGAGAGCACGACGTTGTTGCGCGAGCGGTTGAGCTCGATGACCTTGCATTCGATGCGGCTGCCCAGGTACTCGTCGAGATTGGGCACGCGCCGAATGTCCACCAGTGAGGCGGGCAGGAAGCCCCGTACGCCGAGGTCGATGATCAGCCCGCCCTTGACCACCTCGATGACCGTCCCCTCGACCGGCTCACCCGACTCGGCCGCCTTCTCGATCTTGCGCCACGCCTTCTCGAAGCGCGCGCGCTTCTTGGACATGATCAGGCGGCCGTCCTGATCCTCCTTGGTGAGCACCAGGGCGTCGACCTCCTCGCCGAGCTGGACCTCATCGTGGGGGTCGACCGACTTGCGGATCGACAGCTCGTTGGCGGGGATGACCCCTTCGGACTTGTAGCCGATGTCCACGAGCACCTCGTCGTTGTCGATGCGGACGACGTGGCCGGTGACGACCTCGCCCTCGTCGAAGGGCCGCATCGTGGCGTCGTAGTTGGGGACCACCTGGCCGTCGACTTCGAGCAGCATCCCGTCCGAGCCGTCGACGACCTTTGTCTGGACCTCCTCGGTCATGCTCTGCACGGGCGCAAGGGTAGCGCGCCGGCCTAGCAACGACGGGGCTGCGCCTATCATCGACGTCGCGAATGCCAGCGCGTGCCACCAAGCGCGGGGCTGCTCGAACGCCCCTGTACCGCGACTGCGACGTACTCGTCTGCGGAGCGAGCTTCGCCGGATTGGCCGTTGCCCGCGAGCTCGCTGGCGCCGGCGCGCAGGTGCTGATCGTCGACCGCTACGAGATCGGCGAGCGCCAGACCTCGGCGTGTGCCGCCCCCACCGGGTGGCTCGACAACCTGGGACTGACCGCTTCGATCCGTCAGACGTTTCCCGATCTGGTGTTTCACACGCCGCACGCCCACTTCCGCTACCGGCTGCCGTGGACGTTCTCCACCTTCGACTACCGCGAGCTGTGCGCCTTGCTCTACCAGCAGACCGACGCCGCCTTCGACACGGCCAAGGTCGAGGGGGTCACGCGCGCCGCCGACGCGCACACGGTGCACACCGACCGCGGCGACCTGCGCTCCCCCCTGGTGGTCGACGCCCTGGGCTGGCGGCGGGTACTGGCCGACGGACCGCACGTCCAGCCGCCCGAGGCACGACTGTCGCGCGGCCTGGAAGTCCATCCCCACGGCGACGGCCGCGATCTGGAGATCTGGATCGACCCCCGCTACGTGCGCGCGGGATACAGCTGGTCGTTTCCAGCTGAGGGAGAGCTGCGCGTGGGCGTGGGCTCGTTCGAGCCCCGCGATCGGGTCAAGGAGCCCACCCAGCGCCTGGCCGGCGACCTCGAGCTGGCCGCCGAGCGCTACCAGGGCAACTGGATCCCCCACCGACTGCGCCCGGCGGTCGAGGGCGGCGTGTTCTTCGTCGGCGACTCTGCCGGTCACACGTCCAGCACCTGGTGGCACGGATCGGGCGACGGCGGGCGATGACCTCGGCCCTGCGGGCGATGGACCGCCCGCGCTTCGTCGACTGGGCGTTCGGCCACTACCTGAACATCGCCCCGCCGAGCTTCGTGTCGGCTTCGGGACCTACGCCGGCCCGCCCGCGGGCGGCCGTCGCCGCGGCATAGGGCGCCCGCCGGACCGCGAAGCCCGGTGGGCTCCGGTGCCCTCAGAACCCGCGCCGCTCGCGATCGGGGCGGCTGACGTAGCCCCCCGCGTACAGCCGCCGCCAGGCGTGGCCCACCCAGACGATCGCCACCACGAGCACGGCGATCGTCGCCGGGCGCGCCTCGTTGGGGTTGATGGTCCCCACCGCCATGAAGAAGATGTAGAGCACGACGACGGCGCCCAGGATCGCCCACGCCGCGGCGATCACCGCGTTCCGGCGGGCCCAGGCCACGTCCTCCTCGCGCCGGAGCTCGGTGCGGCGGTCCTCGCCCGAACGCCGGTCGTCGCCCCGGCGCCGCTCGCTGCCCGTCGGGGCCTCCTCGCCCGGCTGCCCTCCCCCGGGCCGGCCGGCTTGTGCGTGCTGGCTGCTGCTCTCCACCTCTCCTCCTCCCCGCGCCCCCGACGCCATCGCGGCGCCGATGATGGTACCCCCCAACGCGGCGCCGCGCCAGGGTAGGGCAAACCGGCTGCGGCTAGTGCCGCACGACCAAGAAGACGCCGGCCACCAGCAGCACCAGGCCCACTACGCGCGAGACGTCGATCGGCTGGCGGGCCACCCCGACGAGGCCGAACTGGTCGATGATCACCGCCATCGTCAGCTGTCCGGCGATCGTGGCGGCGGTCACCCCGCCCGCGCCCAGGGTTCGCACGGTGACCAGAACCGAGGCCACGTAGGCGGCGCCCAGCGCCCCACCCAGCAGCGCCCACCACGGCCCGTGCCCGGCGCGCGCCACGCCCCCGATGTCGCCCGAGACCAGCACGATCGCCACCAGGATCGCCAGCCCGATCCCGAACGAGATCGACGCGGCCGGGAAGGTCCCGGTCGACTTGCCCAGACGCGAGTTGATCGGCGCCTGGAGGGCGACCAGCCCGCCGGCGGCGGCGGTCAGGGCCACGGCCAGCCCCCGGCTCACTTGGCCTCCAGCCAGTTGGATCCCATCCCGGACTCGACCTCGAGCGGAGGATCGTGCTCCCACACGGCGCACATCTCGGCCTCCACCACGCCCTGCGCGCGCTCCACGTCTTCGGGCGGGCCCTCGAACAGCAGCTCGTCGTGGATGGTGAGGATCAGCTCGGTCTGCAGGCCCTCGCGCGCCAGGGCCGCGTGGCAGCGCACCATGGCCAGCTTGAGGATGTCGGCGGCCGAGCCCTGGATCACGGTGTTGACCGCCAGGCGTTCGCCCTGCGTGCGCACGCCCCAGTTGCGCGCGCGCAGCTCGGGGATCTGGCGGCGTCTGCCCCACAGGGTGCTCACGTGGCCGGTCTCCCGGGCCTCCTCGATCGTCTGAGCCATGAACGCGGCGACCTTGGGGAAGCGCTCCAGGTAGGCGGCGATGAACGCCGCCGCCTCTTCGCGGGGAATGTTCAGGCGGTCGGCCAGACCCCAGTCCGAGAGCCCGTAGACGATCCCGTAGTTGATCATCTTCGACTTCGAGCGCATGCTGGGATCGATCGCGTCGGGCTCGACGGCAAACACCTGCGCCGCGGTGGCGGTGTGGACGTCCTCGCCGCGGCGGAAGATCTCCTTGAGCACGGGCTCGTCGGCCACGTGGGCCAGCACCCGCAGCTCGATCTGCGAGTAGTCGGCCGACAGCAGCAGGCAGCCCTCCTGGGCCTCGAAGCAGCCGCGGATCTCGCGCCCCAGCGGGGTGCGGACGGGGACGTTCTGCATGTTGGGGTTAGTCGAGGACAGCCGGCCCGTCTGCGCCACCGCCTGCAGGAAGGTGGTGTGGATGCGGCCGCGCTCGTCGACCAGCTCGGGGAGCACGTCCAGGTAGGTCTTGGTCAGGGTGTTGAGCTCGCGCCAGCGCTCGATCTTGGGCACGATCTCGTGCTCGGAGCGGATCGCCTGCAGCACCCGGGCGTCGGTGGAGAAACCGGTCTTGCCGCGCCGCTTGCGCGACAGGCCGAGCTTTACGAACAGGATCTCCCCCAGCTGCTGGGGCGAGCCGATCGTGAACTCCTCGCCGGCGAGCGCGAAGATCTCGGCCTCTAGCGAAGAGACCTCCTCGTGCACCCGTGTCGTGATCTGGGCCAGCCGGTCGACGTTGAGCTTGACCCCTGCCACCTCCATGGCCCGCAGGACGGGGACCAGGGGCAGCTCGATGTCGTCCATGAGCCGCTGCAGCGAGCGCGCCCGCAGCTCGGCCTGCTGCCAGCTGGCCAGCGCCGCGGCCAGGAGCGCGTCGGCCACAACCGGCTCAGATCCTTCGGCGGCCAGGCCGCGCTCCTCGCATAGCTCGCGGAACGGGTAGCCGCGACGCGCCGGTTCGAGCAGGTAGGCGCCCAGCAGCGTGTCGTGGATCAGGCGCGGTGGTACCAGCCCCAGCGCCTTGGCATCGTGGGCGACCAGCGGACGCTCGCCGAGCGCTCGCACCAACTCCTCGGGAGAGCCGCACTCGCCCACCAGCACCTTCTGCCCGGGGCGCGGATCGGGCAGGGCGTCGGCGGGTAGCTCCTCGCCGCCTGCGGCCGCCAGCGGCGCCACGGCAAAGCGCCACACCGCTCCCTCCTCGGCGAACAGCGCGCCCTCGGGCGTCTCGGGGGCCTGCACGGCCACCACCGCGCGAGCCTCGCCGGGCAGGGCGGCGACGTCGCTTACGCTCGCCGCGCGCTCAGAAGCGGTCAAGGTGGTGTCGGCCCGGGGGGCGGGGGCCGCCGACTCGGCGTCGCCCAGCGCCTCCTCCAGACGCCGCAGGGGATCGCGCAGCTCGAACTCGCGGAAGACCCCGCGCAGGCGGGAACGGTCGGGCTCGCGCGCTGACTCCTCGAGCGCGTCGAAGCCCGGTTCGATGTCCCGGCGCATGGTGGCCAGGCGCTTGGAGATGCGGGCGTCCTCGGCGTGTTCGATCAGGTTCGCCCGACGCTTGGCGCCCGAGACCTCCTCGGCGTGGGCCAGCACCTCCTCCAGCGAGCCGTACGCCTGCAGCAGCTGCGCCGCCGTCTTGTCGCCGATGCCCGGGACGCCCGGGATGTTGTCCGAGGTGTCGCCCTTCAGGCCGTAGAAGTCCGGGATCAGCTCGGGCGGGATGCCGTAGCGGTCCAGCACCGCCCGGTGGTCATAGATCTTGGTCTCGGTGATCCCGCGTGAGGTGGCCATCACCTGCACCAGGCCCTCGGGGTCCACCAGCTGAAAGACGTCGCGGTCGCCGGTGACGATCATCACCGGCACCTCGCTCTCGCGGGCGTGCTCGGCGATCGAGGCGATCACGTCGTCGGCCTCGAATCCCTCCACTGCCACGTTGCGATAGCCGAACGCCTCGACCAGCGGCTCCAGATGCGGCCATTGCTGGGTCAGCAGGTCCGGACGCGCCGCGCGCTGGGCCTTGTAGTCCTCGTAGATCTCCTTGCGTCCCGAGGCGCCTGCGTCCCACACCACCACCGTCGGGCGCGACCCGTACTCGGTGAGGATCTTCACCAGCATCGAGGCGAACCCGAAGATCGCATTGGTGGGAAAGCCGGTCGAGGTGGCGATCGACTCGGGCAGGGCGAAAAATGCTCGGTAGACGAGGCTGTTGCCGTCGATCAGGAACAGGCGTGGCCCGCCCGCCCCCGCGGCCGGGGCCTTGGCCGCGGCGCTGGCCTTCTCCTTGGGCTTGGTCGCGGGGGGCATCTCAGAGCACTTTATGAGAGGGGGCCGAAGCCCACCCAGGTGCCGGGCGCACCTATGGCCCAGCCGGGCGTGGGGGGCGAGGCGGCCGGGCGCCCTGGGTCTGCACGCTGACTGGCCCGACGCGTTGCGCGCTACCGCTCACCTGCGCGTGTTACTAGCCTCGTGCAGGTGAAAATCGGTTATTGGCTCGCCGCCGGGCTCGCGGCGGCCTTCTTCGCCGGGGCCGGACCCGCCCGTGCCGCGACCACGGTCACCCCGACCGTGTTCAACGACCCCAGCTCCACAGGGACGGGCAGCTGCGCAACCGCGGCCAGCGGCGGTGAATGCTCGCTACGTGAGGCGATCAGCTTCGTCGGGGCCGGGGGAATGGTCGCGCTGCGCACCCCGCCGGCCGGCGTCACCGACACCTACACCCTCACCCAGGGGGCCCTCACCCTCGGTGATCCGGTCACGATCGCCGGCGCCGACGCCCGCCACACCGTGCTTACGGCGGGCGGCACCTCGCCCGACATCGTCGCGAGCACCACGAGTGCGGTCAGGATCTCCGGCCTGACGATTACCGGCGGCGCCTCCGCCAACCAGGGCGCGGGGATCAGCAACACCGGGGCCAACCTCACGCTCGACCGGGTACAGGTGAGCGCAAATCGCGCCACCGGGACGAGCGCCGCCCCGGCGCGGGCGCCTTCGGCGGGGGCATCGCCGCGGCCGGCCCCACCGGCTCCGCAGCCCTGTCCAGCGTCACCCTCAGCTCGAACTCGGCCGCCGGCGGTCAGGGTGGCAACCTGTGGGTCAGCGGGGCCGCCGCCACGCTGCGCGACACGATCGTCGCCGCCGGGACCGCGGCGACGGGCAGCGAGAACTGCGCGGCGACGCTGGGCGGCCGGCTGGCCTCGGCCGGCTACAACCTCGAGGACCGCGCCCAGTGCGGCCTCACCGGCGCCGGCGACCAGTCCCACACCGACCCCCGCCTGGGACCGCTGCAAGACAACGGCGGTTCCACCGAGACCCAGGCCCTACCCGCGTCCAGCCCCGCGGTCGACCAGGGCAACCCGGGCGCCTGCTCGGACGCCAGCGGCGCGGCGGTGACCGACGATCAGCGCGGACAGCCCCGCCTGAGCCCGTGTGACATCGGCGCCTTCGAGGGCAGCTATCCGCCTTCTTTCGCCGGCCCCCCCACGCTGTCGGGCAAGGCGGCGGTGGGCTCCGCCCTGGCCTGCACCCCGGGCGCGGTGGCCGGCGCGCCGAGCACGCTCACCTACCTCTGGCTGCGCGACGGCGAGCCCATCCCCTTCGCCATCGGCGCCGCCTATCTGGTCTCGGACGCCGACGCCGGGCACTCGCTGCGCTGTGAGGTGACCGCCTCCAACCACGACGCCAGCACCACCTCGACCTCGAGCGCGCTGGCGATCCCACCCGACTTCGCCGGTGTGCTGCCGCTGGACAGCGCGCTCCAGCTGCACAGCGCGCACGTGCGCGTGCGCCTGGCGTGCTCGGCTTCGGCGCTCGGCCGCTGCCGCGGCACCGTCTCCTTCCTCGTGCGCTGGTCTCCCCCCCGGCCCCGCCCCAAGAAACCGAAGGCGCGCTCGCGCCGCGCGCGGAAGCGACGCCCCCGGGCCATGCCCCGCTCCCGCGCGCACCGGACCGCCGCGTCGAAGGCGCGGACGCTGATGATCGGCCGCGCCGGATATCAGATCGCCAGCGGCCGCACGGTGGTGCTGTTCGTGCGCATCCCCGGGCCGGGTCAGCGGATGGTGATCGACAACGCCAGGCGGGGGGGCCTGCACTCCCGCCTGGTCACCGCCGCCGTCGATGACGGGAGCCGACACGCCGACGTGACGCGCGCCGTGGTGATCACCACGGCGCGGCGCAAGCCGAGGGTGGTGCACGCCCGCCATCGCAAGCGCCACACGCGGCGCCGGGCCAAGCACGGCCCTCGACGTCCCGCCCGGCGGCGCAAATAAGATGGCTCGCCCGCGCCCGTCGCTCGCGGCGCGTACGTCGATGTTGGTTGGTCCGCTCTTCACGACCCCATCGTGTCTCTCACCCCCAGCGCCCAGTACAGCCTCACCATCC
>VAYS01000036.1 GCA_005883215.1 Actinomycetota bacterium | reverse complement strand
CTACTGCCTGGACTGCAGCTTCCGCCCGTGGCTGGACGCCACCGACGACCTGACCGCCACCGTGAACATCAAGCGCGCCGACGGCAGCACCAGCTCCGAGCAGGACACCCCCGATGCCAGCGGCCACTTCGTCTCCACCACGACGCTGTCCCCCGGCGATCGGGCCACGATCGCGATCGACGACGCCTGGGGCGACACGACCGGATCGCCGGCCACGATCTCCGGATAGCCAGGCCGAGCGGACCCGGCTGGCCGGGCTATGCCCGCCCCAGCCTAAGGGGAGGCGAGGTGGCCGGTTCCAGCACGCCGTTTCCGGCGAAGTGGGCCAGGACGCGGATCGGATGGCGCTTGGCCGGCGGTCGGGCCGCCAACCTGAGGCGGGCCCGAAACGAGCAGTCGGCGCCCACCGTGGTGCTTTGCCGCAGCACCCGCTGGCGTCCCCGTCTGACCTCGAGAACCACCCGGCCGGTGCAGCCGTTTTGCCCGCTGACCTGCGAGGGGAGCGTCAGCTTGCCGGCCAGGGCGATCGTGCTCGCCGAGCGCCCGCGGCTGAGCGTCCCCCTGAGGATCAGTGAGCCGGGCCGGAAGCGGTGCGGCACCTGGGTGAAGAACGTCCGGTCCGAGCCCACGATCACGCGCCCGTCGCCCATGTGCACCACCAGCCGGAAGTGGTAGGTCCGCCGGGCGAGCAGCCCGCCAAGCGCCGCGGCGACCGACTGCGTCCGGCTCGTGGCCCCTGCGGTCTGGTGCCGGGTCTGGGTCCCGTAAAGGGGGGTCAGCCCGTATTCGAAGTAGTAGGTGACGGTGGCGTCGCGAGTGCGCAGCGCGCCGTTGAGCTGCGCCACCTGCAGGGTCGCCTTGGTCGCGGCCCTGGTGGTGGCGGTCGCCTTGCGGGCCTTGCGCTTGGGGGCGGCGCCCGCAGTCCTGAACGAGGCGTCGGCGCCCCCGCTCGTACCCGCCGGGCTGATGGCGATGAGCCGGTAGTGGTAGGTCGTCCCGTGGCTCAGACGGCTGAGCGTGGCGGTGACCAGATGGGCCGCCGTGTCTGACCCCGCCGGTTGACGGTCAACCGGGGTCTGCAGCCCGTACTGGGTGCTGGGGCCCCACTGGAAGGCGTAGGTGGTGGCCGTTCCGTTGGGATTGACGGTGCCCGACACCGTGGCGCTCCGGCCCACCAGCGACATCGGGGCGCCCGTCACCGCCGCCGGCGCGCCGGCGAGTGCGGTCGCCTGGGCCAGCGCGGCGACGACGACCGCGGCGACGGCGACGGCGACGGCGAGCGCAAGCGGGCGCGCGTGGTGTTGGCGGGTCGGCCTCATGGTCCCCAACTGCCCTACCAACACCTCGCCCACCGCAGGAGTTCCGGCACCCAGCGGTCCGGTCACCCAAGCGCGGCCAGCGCCTGGGCAAACCGCCCCCCGGAGGCCTGCCTGGCCACGGCGATCGCGTCCTCCATGCGATCGACGTCGCGCAGCTCGGGAAGCTCGGTGACGAGCAGGCCGAGCTGCGCCAGGCGGGTGCGCTGGGCGTGGCAGGTCCGGGCCGTGCTCATGGGCACGCCGATGAACGCCTCGGGGCGGGGGTCGCGCATCCCCACCGCCCAGTAGCCGCCGTCGGGCGCCGGCCCGAGCACCGCGTCGGTCTCCTCGCGGCCCAGCTCGCCCAGCGCAAACGCCAGATCCCCCGAGCTCACCTGCGGCGTGTCCATTCCCACCAGCAACCCGGGCCCACCGACGTCCTGGAACGCCCAGGCGATGCGCTCGTCGAGGCCCGCGCCGCGCTGGGCGACGACCTCGAAGCCGGCGGGGATCCAGTCACCGCGCCGTCCCTCGAGCGCTACCACCCGCCGCGACGCCGGCGCCCCCAGCACGGCCGCCAGCGTGTCGGCCAGCGCGGCGGCGGCCAGACCGGCCGCCTGCGCGGGCGTACAGGGCGGGCTCAGACGCGTCTTGGCCCGCCCGGGCACGGGCTCCTTGGCCAGCACGATCAGCGCCAGGTCTGCCATCGCCGGCCCCCAAGCCTACGATGCCCGGCGATGAGCCCCGCTCGCCCGCGGCTGCTCGACCCCGAGCGCCCGCCCCCCGGTCCGTTTCGGCCGACCTGGTGGAAGAGCCCGCTGCGGGGGCCCTGGCTGACCTCGATGCTGGGCCTGGTGCTGCTGGTGGCGATTCCGATCGTCGCCCTGACCGGCTTTCTCTCCAACGACGCCTACGACCCGCGGCTAGGCGACAACGCGGTGGGCCGGCACCTGGGGATCCTCGACTTCTACCTGTTCCCGTGGCCCACGCATCCGTCGTGGCTCTACGCGCTCAACCAGGGGCTCCACGTCGGCGTCGGCCTGGCCGCCGTCCCGCTCGTCCTGGCCAAGCTGTGGTCGGTCATCCCCCGGCTATTTCTGTGGCCCCCCGCCCGCACCCCCGCCCAGGCGCTCGAGCGCGTCTCGCTCGTCTTCTTGGTGGGCGGGATCGTCTTCGAACTGGCTACCGGGGTGCTCAACGTCCAGGTCTACTACCCCTTTCACTTCTTCTTCACCGACGCCCACTACTACGGGGCGTGGGTATTCACCGCCGCATTCGCCGTCCACGTGGCGCTCAAGCTGCCCACCATGCGCAAGGCGCTCGCGGCGCGCCGGTGGCTGGCCCCGCTGCGCGAATCCCTAGAGCGCACCGGCCCCGAACCGCCCGCCGCGGTGGCCAGCGACCTGATCCCGATCGCCCCCGTGCCGGCCACCATGTCCCGCCGCGCGCTGCTCGGAACGGTGGGGGCGGGCTCGGTGCTGCTCGGATTCCAGGGCGCCAGTCAGTCGATAGGAGGGGCCTTGCGGCCCCTGGGTTTGCTCGCGCCTCGGCGGGACGGATTCGGGAGGGGCGCCAACGCCTTTCAGGTCAATCGCAGCGCCGCCGCCGCCGAGATCTCTGGCGACGATGTCGGCCACGACTGGCGCCTCGAGCTGCGCGCGCTTGGCGGACGCCGGCTGTCCCTCAGCCGGCCCCAGTTACTGGCCCTTCCCCAGCGGACCCATTCGCTGACCATCGGCTGCGTCGAGGGCTGGTCGACGACCCAGCGTTGGAGTGGGGTCCCGCTGCGCGATCTCGCCGCGCTGGTGGGGCTGCGCGGCCAGCTCACCCTCGACACCGAGTCGCTCGAGCAGAATGGCTTGTTCGCCACGGCGAGCCTGGGGTCCGAGGCGGTGGCCGACGAGCGCTCCCTGCTCGCGCTGCGGGTCAACGGCGCCGACCTGTCGCTCGACCATGGCCATCCGGCGCGGGTCATCGCCCCCGCCGTGCCCGGCGTGCACTGCACCAAGTGGGTGGCCAAGCTGACCTTCCGGGCGGCGCAGAGACGATGATCGCGCGCTGGCGGCGCCTGTACGGGGCGAGCCCCCTTCACCTGCTCGCGCTGCTGGCCAGCCTGGCCATCACCGCCGCGGCGGTCGTGCGCTGGTTCGACGCCGGCTCGGACACGGTCAACGTCCTGGTCTGGTTCGTGGGCGCGCTGGTCGGCCACGACCTCGTGCTGCTGCCGTTGTACACGGCGCTCGATCGCCTGGCCTGGAGCGGGCGGCGGCGCGCGTCGACCGAGCGCCCCGAACCCGAGCAGGCCCCCGGGTCGCGCGCCGGGATCGCCTACCTGCGCGTGCCCGCGCTGCTGTCGGGGCTGCTGGCGCTCGTGTTCTTTCCGCTCATGTTCGGCCTGGGCGACTCGACCTACCACGCCGCCTCCGCCCGCCACGCGCACGGCTACCTGTCCCGGTGGCTGGCGATCAGCGGGGCGCTGTTCGCGCTCTCGGCGCTGACCTATGTCCTGCGCAGGCCGGCTCAGCCGCCGAAGTCGGTGACGTAGAAGGCGGGGCCGCGTCTGGTGGGGGCGATCCCCGCGCCCACCGCGCGAAATCCGGGATAGAGAATGTTGGCGCGGTGCTCCGGGCTGGCCATCCACGCGCCGACCATCGCTCTGGGCGTGGCTCGCCCCGGCGCCCAGGCGATGTTCTCGCCCAGAGAGCATCGACGGGTGCGACAGCGATAGCCGTCGTGCAGCATCCGCTGGGCGGGATCGCGCCCGCCCCGAGAGCTGTGTGACAGATAGCGGTGGGCGGCCATGTCCCCGGCGTGCGCCGTCGCCGCGCGCGCCAGACGCTCATCCACGCGCAGCGGGCCGAGCCCACGGCGGCGACGCGCGCGGTTGAGCAGGCAGACGGTAGCCGTCGTCAGGGCACGGGCCGACGCGCGCCCCGGCTTCTCGGACGCCCCGGGGCACGCGGGCCTGGGTCGGGCGGGCGCGCCCGTCGCCCATGCCCCGCTCACCAGCACGAGCGCCGACAGGGGCCCGCCGAGCGTCAATAGGCGCCCGGCCGGGGTAGCCGGGCGCGCGCTTGCGTTTGGTTGCGAGCTCGCCCAGGGGCGAGCAGGCCGAAGACCAGCCACGGTAATCGCTCCTCGTCTTTCTGGGCCTACGGAGTTAGCTGTCGGGCTCGCGCCGAAAGACCGCGCTACGTCGCACGTGCGACGATTCGCCCCGGGCCGCATGGCGGCCACCGGATCCCCCGCCCGCGCCCGCCTGGAGCGGATGCGGCTCGGCTATCCGTTTGCACTCCTATCAGTTTTGGCCGCGCCACCGCCCGTCCCTGCCCGGGCCGGGCGCTGTTTGCGGGATTTGGCACGCCCACGCTCACGGCCTTTCCCCAACCGGGCCGCCCGATGAGACAGCGGCGAGGTGTTGTCGCTCGCCTGGCGGACGTGCTATGAGGGTTACCGTGAACGACCCGCCGGACAGCGCCTCCCAGCGCCCCTCCTACGCGGAGCTGTACCTCACGGTCACCGAGATCCTGGCCGCCAACCCCGACCTGGAGCAGGCGGTGCCGGAGGTCGTGGCCGTCGTCGGCGAGGCGATGGGGTGGGACCTGGGCGTGGTGTGGCTGCGCAACGAGCAACAGCGCCTGGTCCGCGAGTCGGTGTGGTCGACCGACCAGGAGGCTGCGAGCAGGTTCGCCGAGGCCAGCGCGGGCGTGACCCTGGGGCGCGGCGAAGCTCTGGCCGGGCGGGCGTGGGAGGTCTCCGAGCCGCTGTGGTTCGACGACCTGATGGTCGCGGGCGAGTATCCCCACATCGGCGCCGCGGCGGCGGCCGGGATGCGCTCCGCGGTGTGCATTCCGCTGCGGGCGGGCGACGCGCCGACGGGGGTACTGGTGTACTTCGCCAGGCGGCCGGGGCGCGCCGAGCCCGACCCGGCCCGTCTGCTGCGCGCGGTGGGCAGCCAACTCGGTCACTTCATCGAGCGCAAGCGCGCCGAGGCGGCGACCGAGCTGTACTTCACGGTGACCGAAATCCTGGCCGCTAACCCCGACCTGGATAAGGCGGTGCCGCAGATCGTCACCGTCGTCGGCGAGGCGATGGGGTGGGACCTGGGCGTGGTATGGCTGCGCAACGACAAGGACCGCCTCTCTCGCGTGGCCGTGTGGTCAAGCGACGAAGAGGCTGCGACGCGCTTTGGGCAAGCCAGCGAGGGCGTGACGCTGGCGCGGGGCGAGAGCCTGGCCGGCCGGGCCTGGGCCAGCTCGGAGCCGGCGTGGTTCGAGGACGTCCTGGCCGAGAGCGACTACTCCCAGGTCGACGCGGCGGCGTCGGCCGGGATGCGGGCGGCGGTGTGTATACCGCTCCGGGCCGGCGAGGACGCCACCGGCGTGCTGGAGTACTTCGCCGGGCGCCTGGCTCCCTCCAACGGCGAGATGATCCGGATGCTCAGCGCGTTGGGCAGCCAGCTGGGTCAGTTCATCGAGCGCAAGCGCGCCGAGGCCGCGACCCGCCGGGCGCTGGCCGAGCTGCGCCGCTCCAACGAAGACCTTGAGCAGTTCGCCTATACCGCTTCGCACGACCTCTCCGAGCCGCTGCGGGTGATCCGCGGCTTCGCCGAGCTGCTGGACGATCGCTACTCGCAGGCGCTCGACGAGCGCGGCCGCGAGATGCTCGACCACGTCGCCAGGGCCGCCGCGGGCGGCGAGCAGCTGATCGACGACCTGCTCGCGTTCGCGCGGGTAGGGAGCGCCGAGCTCGAGGTCGAGCGCCTGCCCCTGGGCGAGATCGTCGCCGACGCGGAGGGCAAGCTCGCGGCGGCGATCGCCGACCGCCACGCCCGCATCGAGTACGACCCGGCAGCCTTGCCCCGGGTCGAGGGCGATCGCATCCAGCTCATCCAGCTGCTGCAGAACCTGATCGCCAACGGGATCAAGTTCAACGAGCGGGACGAGCCGAGGGTCCGGATCACCGCGGGCCCGCAGGACGGCAACACGCTGGTCGCGGTCCAGGACGACGGCATCGGCATACCGCCGATCGACGTGGCGCGCATCTTCGAGGCCTTCGCCCGCGGTCAGGCCGGCGGGGGCTATCCCGGGACCGGCGTAGGCCTTGCCACCTGTCAGCGGATCGTCGCCCGGCACGGGGGGCGACTGTGGGTCGAGAACCCGCCGATCGGGGGATCGGTGTTCTGCTTTACCGTGCCCGGCGCCCGCGAGTGAGTGGTGGCCCCGGCGGCGCTCGTCTACTCTTAAGCGTCAACGGTCATGGCGCCGGCATCGGTGGCTGCGCGCCCCGGCCGTCTGGCAGGCCGCGGCGCTCGCCTGCCAAGGCGTTCGGCGGTGCGGCTCGGCCCCGCGCCCCACCCGAAACGCGCGCGCACGACGGCTGAACCAGTTGGCTGAGCCCACACCATCCGATTCCCTGATCGGCTCCCGCCCGAGCCCTCCCGAGAGCCCCGTGGCCTACCAGCGCCAGATGCCCGAGGGCGCGGCCGGCGCTTCCTCTCTTCCGTCCGGGCCTGACCTAGTCGGGGGCCCGGCCCCCGCGCTGCGGCCGCCCGGCTCGCGTCGCTTCGGGCTGCGCACGCTGCTCTACGTGCTGGTGATCGTGGTGACGGTGGCCTTCTCGGTGATCGCCCTGCGCGACGTCGACTTTCACCGGGTGGGCACCGCCCTGGAGCACAGCGACTACTACTGGCTGCTGCCGGCCCTCGCCGCCTTCGGGCTGTCGACCTTCGTCCGCGCTCTGCGCTGGCACTCGCTGTTCGCCCCCGGCCGCCGGCCCCCCGTCCGGGCCGTGGGCAACGCCATGCTCGTGGGCTACCTGTTCAACAACATCTTCCCCGCGCGCGCGGGCGAGGCCGCCCGGGTCGTCGTCCTACGCCAGCGCGCGGGCACTCCCACCACCGAGGTCGTCGGCACGGTGGTCGTGGAGCGCGTCTTCGACGTGCTCTCGATCCTGGTCATCTTCTTCGTCGCCTCGCACTGGCTGCCCCACGTGAGTTGGTTTCACACCGCGGCGATCGCGGCGATCGTGCTCGCCGTCGGGCTGATGGCGGTGATCGCCGTGCTGGTGATCTACGGCGATCGCCCGGTGCGCTACATCGCGCGCCCGCTGGGCCGGCTTCCGCTGCTCACCGCGGAGAGGGTGGAGAGCGCGGCGGCCGACCTGGTCCACGGCCTGGCCGGACTGCACCGTCCCTGGGTGGCGTTTATTGGCTTCTTCTGGAGCATCGTGGCGTGGGTGCTGTCGGCGGTGTCGGCCTGGCTGGTCACCTACGCGTTCGCACTGCACCTGGGGTTCGACGCCGGCGTGCTGGTCGCCGTCGCCCTGGGACTGGCCATGATCCTGCCCTCGCCGCCGGCCGCGGTGGGGGTGTTCGAGGCGGCCGCGCTGCTGGCGCTCAACGCCTACGGGTTCTCCAAGAGCCAGGCCCTTCCCTATGCGCTCGTCCTGCACGTCCTCAACTTCGTGCCCTTCCTCCTCATGGGCCTGCTGGCGCTGCACTTTAACGCCCTGCACCAGCGGCGCCGCACGCGCGAGCGAGCCGCCGAGAGCGGCGAAGCCGAGCTGCCCGCACCCGCCTAGGGCGGGCGTCCGCCGGCACCGGCCGGCCCCCCGGGCGGGCCTATACTGACCCTCTCCACCGCCCCTAGGAGCCCCCGTGCAGGAGATGGTCATCTACGGCGTGAGCTTTGACATGGTGGGCAAACAGCCCATCGTGCTGCTCAAGACGGTCGACAGCAACAAGTTCCTGCCGATCTGGATCGGGCACCCGGAGGCGGCCTCCATCCTGATGAAGCTGCAGGGCGCGACGACGCCGCGTCCCATGACCCACGACCTGCTGTGGGAGATGCTGGGCGAGCTGGACGTCAAGTGCACTCAGGTGGCGGTAACCGAGCTGCGCGAGAACACGTTCTTCGCCTCGATCACCCTGAGCGTCAACGGGCGGGAGCTGGAGATCGACTCCCGTCCCAGCGACGCGATCGCGATCGCCGTGCGCTCCGGGGCCCCGATCTTTGCCGCCGAGGACGTGATCGCCGAGTCGGCGATCGAGTTCGAGCACGAGCTCGAGGAAAGCGAAGACGTGGTCGAGAAGTTCAAGGAGTTCCTCGACCAGGTCTCGCCCGAGGACTTCGCCGCCGGCGAGAGCGGCTGAGGGCCTAGCCTTCGCGGACACCGGCGCCCGCCGGTCCCCGCTCGCGGGCTCGCGCCAGCAAGCGCTCGACCACCTCGTCAAAGCCGAGCCCGGCGGCCTCGGCCGCCTGCGGGAGCAGGCTGGTCTCGGTCAGGCCAGGGATCGGGTTGACCTCCAGCACCTGCAGGTCCCCGCCCTCGTCGTGCATCAGGTCCACCCGGGCAAAGCCAAAGCAACCGAACAGCCGGTAGACGGCCAGCGACATCTCCTGGGCGCCGTCGGTGGCGGCGGCGTCCAGATCGGCCGGACAGATGAAGCGCGTGCGCCCGATCTCATAGCGCGCCTCGAAGTCGTAGAACTCCTCCTCTTGGGGCACCGCCTCGACCACCGGCAGCGCCTGCGGCTGGCCGCCGGGGTCGTCGATCACCGACACGGCCAGGTCGCGGCCGGTGATGTGGCGCTCGAGCAGGACCTTGCGGTCATAGGAGAAGGCCGCCACCAGGGCGGCGGGCACGTCGCCGGCCGAGCGGGCGAACCTGATCCCCAGCGCCGACCCCTGACCGGCCGGCTTGACCACGATCGGGAAGTCCAGGCGCTCCTCGATCGCCGGCAGGGCGTCGGCGGCGCCCAGCTCGGAGAACGCGGTCTCGGTGAACGAGTAGAACTCGGGCGTGGGGATCCCGGCGTCGAGCATCGTGTGCTTGGCCAGGACCTTGTCCGCGCTGCGCACGCAGGCCGACACACCCGAGCCGGTGTAGGGGATCCCCACCAGCTCGAGCAGCTCCTGGACCGTGCCGTCCTCGCCGTCGCGACCGTGCAGGGCCACGAAGGCCACCTCCGCCCGCTCGTCGCGCAGCCGGGCGACCAGGTCGGCGCCCACGTCGATCGGGATCGGCTCGTGCCCCAGGCGGTCGAGGGCGTCCTCGACCCGCGCCCCGGACTTCAGCGAGACCTGCCGCTCGAGCGAGCGGCCGCCCTTGAGCACTGCGACGCGGCTCACCCGTCCTCGCCCGTGCCGGCTCGCCGATCGGAGGCGGGTCGGCGCGGGAGGTGAAGCACGTCGGCCAGGCGGGCGCCGGCCTGCCGGCGGGCGGCCTCGCCGGCGGGCTCGTCGGCGGGGTCGGCGCGGGGGGCCACGGGGCGCTGGCCGGTGAGGGTGCCGTAGAGGAAGATCTGCTCGCGCACCACCTGGCCGATGCGGCGCACGCCCTCGTGGATGCGCTCCTCGGTCACGCCGGAGAAGTTCAGGCGCATGGCCGAGCCGCCGCGGCCGTCGACGTAGGCCGAGGCCCCGGGAACGAATGCGACGTTCTCGCCCAGGGCCCGGGCGAGGAGGTCGGTGGTGTCGATGTAGTGGGGCAGGTTGACCCACAGGAACAGCCCTCCCTGGGGCCGCGTCCACTCGAGCTCGGGGCCGAAATGCTCGGCCAGGGCGTCGAGCATCGCGTCGCGGCGGCGGCGGTAGATCGAGCGCAGCGATCGCAGGTAGGGGCCCCACTGTCCCGAGTCGAAGTAGGCGGCCACGAAGTACTGCGTCATCGGCGACGAGCACAGGTCGGTCGAGGCCTTGCCCACGTTGAGCTTCTCCAGGACCGGGCGCGGCGCCACCGTCCAGCCGAGGCGGGCGCCGGGGGACAGGATCTTGGAGAACGTCCCCAGGTAGATGACGAAGCTCGCCTCCTCGCGCGCGATCGTCGCCTGCTCCAGCGCCCGCAGGGTGGGCAGCGCCTCGCCCTCGTAGCGCAACAGCCCGTAGGGGTTGTCCTCGAGCACCAGCAGCTCGCGCTCCTGGGCCAGCGCAACCAGGCGCTGGCGCCGGGGCAGGGACATGGTCACCCCGCCTGGGTTCTGGAAGGTGGGGATCGTGTAGATGAACTTCGGCCGTCGGCCCTGCTCCTCGAGTCGATCCAGCGTCTGCTCGAGCTCGTCGATCCGCATGCCGTCGCTGTCCATCGCGATCTGCACGACGTCGGCCTCGTAGGCCAAGAACGCGGGGATCGCGCCCGGGTAGGTGGGCGCCTCGGCGACGATCACGTCACCGGGATCGATCAGCGCCTTGCACACCAGGTCGATGACCTGCTGGCCGCCGGTGGTCATCAGCACGTCGTCGGGGTCGACCGGGGTCCCCTCCTCGGTCATCACCTGCACGACCGAGCGCTTGACCGCCGCCAACCCCTCGGTGGGCCCGTACTGCAGCGCCCGGGCACACGACTCCGAGGCCACCTGCGCCATCAGCGCGGCGTAGCTGTCGGGCGGGAAGGTCGACGTGTCGGGCAGCCCTCCGGCCAGCGAGATCACCTCGGGACGCTCGGTGATCGCCATCAGATCGCGCATCGCCGAGGACTTCATCGAGCGCGTGCGCCTGGCGAACAGACCGGCGTAGCGCTCGAGGTCGCGCGCGCCGCTGGGCGCCTGGCCGGAGCGCCGGTTCATGCCCCGTCCTTCGCCATGGCGCCCGGTTACCCTCGTGGACGTCGGGCCCCGACCCGCCGGGCCGCCCCCCCGGGGGGTCTCGTCTATCGTCATGCGGCCGTCACCGTAGCGCAGATGGACCTTTTCCTGGACATCACGCTGGGCCTTGGTCTGGCCGTGGCCGCGGGCGTGCGGCCCTTCCTCCCCGCGCTGCTCGCCGGCGCCCTGGCCGGCGCCAACCTGGGGGTCGACTTCGACCACACCGGCTACGCGTTCCTGGAGTCGGCCGCCTTCCTAATCGCCGTCGGCGCCGCCTATGTGCTGGTTCTGGCGGGGGAGGCCGCGCTCGGCGCCGAGCGCCTGGAGAACGGTCCGCTGGGCGCCGCGCTGGCCGGCCTCTCGCTCGGCCTGGGGGCGCTGCTGTTCGCCGGGGCGCTGGGCCAGCACGGCGACGCCGCCTGGCCCGGCCTGATCGGCGGCCTAGGGGCGGCGGCACTCGCCCAGGCCGCCGTGCGCCAGGTGCTGCCCGGGGCGCGGCGGCGGTTGAGCGACGCCGCCGCCCGCCGGGCGTTGCCGGTCTATCTCGACGGCGTCGCCCTCCTCACCGCCGCCGCCGCCGTGCTCGCCCCGCCGGTGTCGCTGCTGGCGCTGGCCGCACTGGCGCGCCTGGTGCTCGCGGGCCGCAGGCGCCAGGGCGAGCGCTACGCCGGCCTGCGGATCCTGCGCTAGCGCATGCCCGCCGCCCGCGCCCGCCGGCGGACTAAGCTGGTCGTGGCCGTCATCGACGGGGTCCAGCCGGCGATGCTCGAGCGCGCCGTGGCTGAGGGCGTCGCCCCCGTCCTGGGCGAGTTGATCGAGCGCGGCCTGTACATCGACGACTGCGTGTCGGCGTTCCCGTCGGTGACGCCGGTGTGCGCGGCGACCATCGCCACCGGCGTGGGTCCCGATCGCCATCACATCCCGGCGATGAACTGGTACGACCGTCTGGAGGGCCGCTACGTCGAATACGGCTCCAGCCTGGCCGCGGCGCGGCGCTTTGGCATCACCCGCCAGCTGATCGACGTGGTCTACAACCTCAACCGCGTCCACCTCGCCGGGGACGTGGCCACCGTGTTCGAGCGCCTGGACGACGCCGACCTGCGCACGGCGGGCACCACCTATCTCATGTACCGCGGGCGCCACGAGCACCAGCCAACCGCCGATACGCCCCTGACCCGCCTGGCGGCCACGCTGTTTCGCCACCCGGTCCAGGGTCCCCGCGAGTTCTTCTACGCCGACATCTTCGCCAGCCGGCGCACGGGCTGCCGCTCGCAGATGGGCATGCCCGGCCAGCGCGACCAGCACACCGGGTGCGTAGGGGCCTACCTGGTCGAACACGACCTGTTCGACTTCCTGCTCTTCTCGCTGCCCGACAACGACGCCCATTCGCACCGCCGGGGCCTCGATGCGCAGGTGCAGTCGCTGGGGGTCGCCGATCAGCAGCTCGCCCGGCTGATGGAGGCCGGCGGCGGACCGGAGCGCTTCCTGGACGAGCACGCGATCATCGTGCTCGCCGATCACGCCCACAGCGAGATTCGCGAGGCGCTTTCGCTGCCCGACCTGTTCGCCGACTTCATCGTGCTCCAGCCCCGCGAGCGCAGCACCCTCGACGCCGAGATCGCGATCTGTCCCTCCCAGCGCTCGGCGCAGATCTACGTGCTGGTGCGGCGGGGGCGGCGCGCGCTGATGCCCCGCCTGCTCGACGTCGTCCTGTCCGAGCCGGCGATCGACCTGGTCCTGTGGCGCGAGGGCGCCCGGGCGGTGATCGGACGAGGCAAGCGGCGTCTGCGCTTCGCTCCCGGCGCCGGACTCACCGACGAGCGCGGGCGCACCTGGGAGGTGGAGGGGGACGTCGACCTGCTCGCCGCCCGCTTGGAGGACAACCGGCTGGTGTCCCCGGGCTACCCCGACGCCCTGGGCCGCAGCTGGTCGGCGATCACCTGCCCCACCGCCGGCGACCTTCTCCTGTCGGCCGCCGACGGGTTCGAGTTCGTCGACTGGGGAGGCGTCTCGCACGTGGGCGGCTCAAGCCACGGCTCCCTGGACGCCGGCGACTCGCTGGGCCCGCTGATCTTCTGCGGCACCGGCCCCACCGCGCGCGGAGAGCGGCGCTGGTCGATCGCCGACGTGGCGCCCGCCGTGGCCGGACACTTCGCGCTCGACGGCGGGGGGCGGTGATCGGAGGCGGGCCGGTGATCGGGGCGCGGGCCGGGATCGCCGCCGCGCTCGCCTCGGTGGGCATGGCGCTCGCGATGCCCGGCGCCGCCTGGGGGGCAAGGACGGCCACCGTCGGGCGGTCGGGGGCCACGGTGTCCGGCGCGGGCCAGCGCGCGGCCGACCCCCCGGTGGCGCCCGACGCGCTGCGCCAGCCCGCGCGCCTGGACATCCCGCCGGCGTTTCATCACCTGACCGCCGACCGGGCCAAGGCGATCGCCGAGCGGCTGCCCAAGATCGCCGGGGAGCGCCGGCACTGGCCCGGCTCCTACGCCGTGGCGTTTGAGAAGGGTGCGGCGCGCTGGCAGGTGAGCGTCTACTCCAGCTCGGGCAAGCACGAGCTGGCCCAGGTCCTGATCGACGACGCGACCGGCGCGGTGCTCGAGCAATGGACGGGACCGCAGGTGGCGTGGACCATGGCCCGGGGCTATCCCGGGGCGTTCGGGCGCCGGGTCAACGCCCTGTACATCTGGCTGCCGCTCAGCCTCCTGTTCCTGGTGCCGTTCGTGGACCGCCGCCGGCCCTGGCGCATGCTGCACCTGGATCTGGCGGTGCTGAGCGCGTTCTCGATCTCGCTGGCCTTCTTTAACCACGGCAACATCGACGCCTCGGTCCCGCTCGCCTACCCCCCACTGCTGTACCTGCTCGGGCGCTTGGCCTGGGTGGCGCGCCGCCCGGGCTCCGAGCCGTTGCGGCTGCACCTCCCGGCCGGCTGGTTGGCGGTGGCGGTGATCTTCCTGGCCGGCTTTCGCGTGGGGCTGAACCTGGTCAACTCCAACGTCATCGACGTCGGCTATGCCGGGGTGATCGGGGGTGATCGCCTGCTCAGCGGCAAGCCGCTCTACGGCCACTTCCCCCACGACAACGAGCACGGCGACACCTACGGGCCGGTGGCCTACGAGGCCTACGTGCCGTTCGTGGTCGCGTTCGGGTTCAGCGGCCATTGGGACGACCTGCCCGCCGCCCACGGCGCGACGGTGGCGTTTGACCTGCTGTGCCTGCTGCTGGTCTTCCTCCTGGGCCGGAGGATCCGCGGCCCCACCCTGGGGCTGGCGCTGGCCTACGCCTGGGTCACCTACCCGTTCACCTTGTTTGCCCTGGAGAGCAACACCAACGACCCCCTGGTGGCCGCGCTGCTGCTCGGGGCGGTGCTGCTCAGCGCCCCGGCCGCCCGCGGCGGGCTGACCGCGCTGGGCGCGCTGACCAAGTTCGCGCCCCTGGCGCTGGCCCCGGTGCTGGCGGTAGCGGCCGTCGCCGACCGCGGGCGGCGGGCGTGGCTGTCCTACGCCCTGGGGTTCGCGGGCCTGGCCGCGCTGGCCTGCCTGCCCCTGCTCGGCGTCACCAGCGCGTCTGAGTTCTGGCGCCACACCGTGCAGTACCAGGCTCAGCGCGGCTCGCCGTTCTCGGTCTGGGGCCTGTACGGCGGGCTCGACGCCATCCAGACCGCGGTCCAGGCGGGGGCGGTGGCGTTCGTCGCGCTGGCCGCGTGGTGGGCTCGCCGCGCCGACCGCGCCGCGCTGGCCGCCCTATGCGCGGCGGTGCTGATCGCGTTGCAGTTGGGCGTGACCCACTGGTTCTACCTGTACATCCCCTGGTTCTTCGGGCTGGCGATGGCCGGACTACTGGGGCGGGCGCATGAGGATCGGCTCGATCCCGGTGGCCCGCATCGGCTCCTGCGCTCCGATCAGCACGCCCATGAGCCAGGGGTCCTCGTCTGAGGTCTCAAAGCGCACCGGCATCTGGGTGACCAGCGCCTCGAGCGCCTGATCGCGCCGCACGCCGATCACCCCGCCGCGGGGCCCGGTCATGCCCACGTCGGTGACGTAGGCGGTCCCCCCGGGGAGCACGCGGGCGTCGGCGGTGGGTACGTGCGTGTGGGTGCCCACCACGGCGGTCACCCTGCCGTCCAGGTACCAGCCCATGCCCACCTTCTCGCTGGTGGCCTCGGCGTGCAGGTCGACCAGCACGTGGTCGGCGCGACCGCGCATGGCGGCGAGCTCGGCGTCGGCCTCGGCGAAGGCCGGGCGGCCGGCCTGGAGGTAGAGGTTTCCTGACAGGTTGATCACCCCCAGCCTCACGCCGTCGCGCTCCACGACGCACGATCCGTGGCCCGGCTGGCTGCGCAGGAAGTTGGCCGGGCGCAGGATCCGCGGCTGCTCGTCGAGATAGCCGTAGACCTCGCGGTGCTTGTAGGTGTGGTTGCCCAGGGTGATCGCATCGACTCCCGCGGCGAGCAGCTGGTCGGCGATCTTGGGCGTGATCCCCAGTCCGCCGGCGGCGTTCTCGCCGTTGACGACCACGAACGTGGGCTCGTAGCGCTCGCGCAGCAGGGGCAGGCAGGCCAGGAGCGTGCGCCGGCCCAGCCCGCCCACGACGTCGCCCACGAACAGGATGCGCGTCCCGGCTGGTCCTGTCGGGCCCCCGGCGGATGGGCCCGCGGCGGGGTCAGTAGCGCTGCCGTCGGTCACGGGCCCAATACTGTGGGGTCAAGAGACGATCGCATGAGCAGCGAGGAGCAGCTGGCGGGCCAGCCCCCGACGGCGCCGCCGGGCGCCCCCGGTCCGGGCCGGGCCGCCGCCCCGGCACCCCCCGAGGCCCCCCGGCGGGAGGCTGGCGGTGCCCCTGGGGGCACGACCATCGCCGACGGAGCCCCGGCCAAGGACCTGCCGGGGCCGCCACCCCCCTCCGGCGCCGCGGCCGACCAGGCCCCCGCCGGCCACGACGCCGCCGCCGGCGAGCCGCCGCCGGCGCGCATCGCGCCGGTGGTGATTCCCCGCGGGGTGCAGCTGGTCGCGCTGCTGTTGGGGGCGCTGCTGCTGTACTCGCTGGCCAAGGCGGCGGGCACCGTGCTGCTCATCTTCACGGTTGCGGCCGTCATCGCGCTGATTCTCAACCCGCTGGTGGCGTTCCTGCAGCGACGCCGGCTGCCCCGCGGACTGGCCGTGCTCGTGGTCTACCTGTCCTTCTTCGTGACACTGGGCGGGCTCGGGTACCTGCTCGCCACCCCGGTGTCCAACCAGATCAAGGCGTTTAACCGCGACATCCCGTCGCTGACCCGGTCGGCGAACAAGTCGCTGGGCAACGCCCAGAAGTTCTTCGATCGCAACGGGATCCACGTCCAGGTGGTAAAGCCGGGCAAGACGGCGCTGCAGACGCTGCAGGACCGCCTGTCCAAGGAGTCGAGCTCGATCGTCTCCACCACCGGTGACCTGCTCAAGAGCGCGGTCAGCGTCGGCTTCGATCTGATCCTGGTCTTCGTGTTGTCGGTGTACATGCTGATCTACGGCCAGCGGATCGGGGCCCTGGTGCGCTCGGTGATGCCGGCCGGCGACGGCACGCCCGAGGACGACTACCCACTGCGGATCCAGCGGGCGGTCTCCGGATACGTGCGCGGCCAGCTGCTGTTCAGCCTGATCATGGGGACCAGCGCCGGGGTGTGCCTGTATCTGGTTGGCCTCATCGGTCTGTTTCCGGCGGGGCGCACCTACGCGGTCGCGTTCGGCGCCTTCTATGGCTTCATGGAGCTCATACCGTTCATCGGGCCGGTGCTCGGCGCCGTCCCGCCGATCACCGTGGCCCTGTTTCAGGATCCGGTGACCGCGCTGTGGGTGCTCCTGCTGTTCCTGGCCCTGCAGCAGCTCGAGGGCCACGTCGTCGCCCCCCAGGTGCTGGGTCACGCACTGCGCATCAACCCGCTGATGGTGATCTTTGCCCTGACCGTCGGCGGGGCGATCTACGGCCTGGTGGGGGCGCTGATCGCCCTACCCGTCGCCGCCGTCCTGCGCGAGACCGCGATCTACCTCCGGCGTCATGTGGTGTTTGAGTCGTGGGGCGCCAAGCCACCGACGCCACCGCGACCGCCGCCGGCAGACGCTGGTTAGGCTCCCCGGGTGGCAGTGAGCACCCCGCCGCGGGCGCCCGCGCCCCTGGCCGCCCACCATTTGACCAAGCGCTTCGGCCAGCGCGTCGCCCTGAGCGACGTCTCGCTGGACGTGCGCGTGGGCGAGCGCCTGGCGGTGATCGGCCCCAACGGCGCGGGCAAGACGACGCTGCTGGCGATCCTGGCCGGTGTGCTCGCCGCCGACGAGGGCTCGGTCAGCCGCGAGACGCGGGCACTGGGTTGGGTGCCCCAGCAGCCGGCGGTGTACTCCAAGCTCTCGGTGGCCGAGAACCTGCGCCTGTTCGCCCGCCTGGAGCGGGTGGCCGACCCCGAGGCGGCCGTCGGGCGGATGCTCGAGCAGACCGGGCTGCGCGAGCGCGCCGACGACGAGCTCGGCCGGCTCTCGGGGGGCAACCGTCAGCGGGTGAACATCGCCATCGGCCTGCTGGCCGACCCCCCGGTGCTGTTGCTCGACGAGCCCTCCAGCGCGCTTGACCCCCGCCAGCGCGAGCGGTTGTGGGAGCTGATCGAAGGCCAGGCCAGCGCGGGCACCAGCATCGTCTTCTCCACCCACATCGTCGGCGAGGCCGAACGCTACGGCGACCGCGTGCTGGTGCTGGCCGACGGCGAGCTGGTGTTCACCGGCACCCCCGAGGATCTCCACGCCCAGGAGCCCGCCGCCGCGCGGGACTTCGAGGCCGCCTTCGTCGCCTTCCTGCGCGCCCGCGGGCACTGATGCGCTGGCTCTTGGTCAAGGACGTACAGATCCTGCGGCGCTCGCCGCTGCTCGTCTCGCTGCTGGTGCTCTATCCGGTGGCCATCGCTCTGCTCATCGGGCTTGCGCTGTCGCGCGGCCCCGAGCGACCGCGCGTGGCCTTCCTCAACCAGGTGCCGCCGGGCCAGAGCACGATCTCGCTGGGCAACGAGAACATCAACGCCGCCAAGTACGCCTCGCAGCTGTTCCAGTCCATTCAGCCGGTGCGGGTGCGCAGCCGCCAGGAGGCGATCGACGCGGTCAACTCCGGACGCGCACTGGCCGCGCTGATCATCCCGTCCGACATCACCCGCAAGCTCAGCAGCGGGCTGGAGCCGGGCGAGGTCGAGGTGGTCTACAACGGCGACGCGGTCAAACAGTCGTTCGTCGAGTCGACGATCTCCTCCAAGTTGGCCGACGCCAACGCCGCCTTGGCCGACAAGCTCAAGCAGGTGGGCCTTCAGGACGTCGACCTGCTGCTCAACGGCGGGACCTTTGACCTGTTCGGGCGCTCGGTCCCGATCCTCGGGCTGCGGGCCACCAGGACGATCATCGCCGCCGAGCTCGCGCGCCTGAAGCCGGGATCGCCCGAGCGCGGGGCGCTGGGGCGCGTGGACCGCTTCGCCCGGCTGGCGGTCAACAATCTCGACCTGTCAAAGCAGGCCCTGGCCACCATCAGCCAGCCGGTGACCGTCAAGCGCACGCTGCTGCACGGGCGGCGCACCCCGCTTGACGCCTTCGCCGTGGCGGTGGCGGTGACCGTCTCGCTGATGTTCGTGTGCGTCCTGCTCGGGGCGGGGATGCTGGCGCTCGAACGCGAGGAGAACGCCTTCGCCCGCCTGGTCAGGGGACTGGTCAGCCGGGAGTCGCTCCTGGCCGAGAAGGTGTGCCTGTCCGGGGGCTGCGCGTTTGCCGCCAGCCTGTTGATGTTGGTGGGCATCGGGGCCTTCGTGGGCCTGAACTGGGGGCGCTTTGGCTTGTGGGTGGCGGCGCTTGCGGTCGGGGCGCTGGCCTTCGCGGCCCTCGGCGTGGCGATCGGGGCGCTGGCGCGCGAGGTCCGGGCCGCCTCGCTGCTGGGGCTGCTGCTCACCCTGCCGCTGGCCTTCCTGGCCCTCGTCCCCAGCGGCGCCGTGGCCGTGGGGGTCTACGACGCGATTCGGGTGATCTCGGCGCTGTTCCCGTTCAAGCCCGCGCTGCAGGCGCTCGACGCCGCCCTCAACGACACCCGCCCCGGGGTGGGCATCTCGCTGCTTCATCTCGCCGGGCTGGCGGTGGCCTTCGGGACGATCGCTCGCCTGTCGCTGCGCCGCTTCGCCTAGCGCGCGAGCGCCCGCGGGTATCCTGAGCTGCGTATGGCGTTTCCCCAAACGCGCCTGCGGCGCCTGCGGCGCACCGCCGGGCTGCGCGACCTCGTGCGGGAGACCGAGCTCTCGGCCGCTCGCCTGGTGCTGCCCCTGTTCGTGTCCTCGTCGGCGCAAGCGAGCGAGCCGATCCCCTCCATGCCGGGCGTGGAGCGGCTGCCGATCGGGGCGGCGGTCGGCCAGGCGCGCGAGGCGGCGGCGCTGGGGCTAGGCGGGGTGCTGCTGTTCGGCATCCCCGAGGACAAGGACGACGAGGGCTCGGGCGCATGGGACGAGGAGGGGGTGGTGCAGCTCGCCACCCGGGCGATCAAGGAGGCCGAGCCCGCGCTCCCGGTTATCACCGACGTGTGCCTGTGCGAGTACACCAGCCACGGTCACTGCGGGGTGCTGGCCGCCGACGGCTCAGTCGACAACGACGCCTCGCTCGAGCTGCTGGCGCGGACGGCGACCAGCCAGGCCCGGGCGGGCGCCGACGTGGTGGCGCCGAGCGACATGATGGACGGGCGCGTGGGCACGATCCGCGCCGAGCTCGACGCCGAGGGTCTCAGCCACGTCCCGATCGTCGCCTACTCGGCCAAGTTCGCCTCCGCCTTCTACGGGCCGTTTCGCGACGCCGCCGACTCGGCCCCCGCCTTCGGGGACCGCCGCGGCTACCAGATGGATCCACCCAACCTGCACGAGGCGCTGCGCGAGGTGGCCCTAGACGTCGATGAGGGGGCCGATGTGGTGATGGTCAAGCCCGCGCTGCCCTACCTGGACGTGATCGCGCGCGTAAAGCAGCGCTTCGAGCTGCCGCTCGCCGCCTACCACGTGAGCGGCGAGTACGCGATGCTCAAGACGGCCGCCCGCGCCGGCGTGCTCGACGAGCGCGCGGCCGCGCTGGAGGCGCTGACCGCGATCCGCCGCGCGGGCGCCGACATCATCATCACCTACTACGCCAAGGACGCCGCCCGGTGGCTGCAGAGCTGACCGGTGCCGCTCCCCGCCTGGACGGGGTCGGCGAGGACACGGGCAAGGCGCGCACCCGCCGCGAAGGAGCCGCGGTCGCGCTCGACGACAGCGACCGCCTGCTGCTCAACCTCCTCCAGGGCAGATTCCCGCTGGCCGAGCGCCCGTTTGCCGCGATAGCCGAGGCGGCGGGCACGACCGAGGCCGAGGCGATCGAGCGCACCCGGCG
This sequence comes from Actinomycetota bacterium, assembly GCA_005883215.1. GTDB lineage: Bacteria > Actinomycetota > Thermoleophilia > Solirubrobacterales > Solirubrobacteraceae > AC-64. The sequence goes on along the minus strand of VAYS01000036.1, from coordinate 2,604 downwards.
CCTGCTCAACGAGCGCATCATCCGACAGCTCACGCCGATCTACGACACCCGCGCCCTGGGCTATCGGTCGATGCTGGTGGCGGCCAAGGTCGTGCCCACGCTGAGGCTGTTCAAGATCCGCATGGACCTGGAGATGCAGGGCGACACCAGCACCCTGGCGGCCGCGGGAGAGACCCCGGCGCCGGCCGAGCTCGAGGCCCAACCGCTGTCCGAGCTCGACGTGCGCATGATTCAAGCCACCCAGGGCGACATGCCCGTGCACGAACGGCCCTTCGACGCGGCGGCCGAGCGCCTGGCGATGCCGGTCGCGCGCCTCCTGGCGCACATGGCCGACATGCGCGAGCGCGGCCTGCTGCGGCGGGTAGCGGCGATCCTCTACCACCGCCGGGCCGGCTTCTCGGCCAACGGGATGGGGGTGTGGAAGGTGCCCGAGGGCCGGATCGCCGAACTCGGCCCGCGCATGGCCGCGGTGCGCGGGATCTCACACTGCTACCAGCGGCCGACGTATGAGGACTGGCCCTATTCGGTGTTCACGATGGCCCACGGCCGCTCGCGGGAGGAGTGCGACGCGGTGCTCGACTCGATCGCGCGCGACACCGGGATCGAGGAGCGGGCCACGCTCTACTCATCGACCGAGTTCAAGAAGATCCGGCTGCTGTACTTCACCGACGACTTTCGCCGCTGGGAAGAGCAGCACGCCTGACGCCGGCGTGAGCCTCGCCCCCCGGAAGGCGCATACGCGCTCGGCCGAGCTCCACCGCCGCGCCCAGGCGGTAATGCCGGGCGGCGTCAACTCGCCGGTGCGGGCGATGGGCGCGATCGGGCGCGACCCGGTGTTCGTGGCCCGCGGGGAGGGCGCCGAGCTGGTCGACGTCGACGGCCGGCGCTACGTCGATTACGTGTGCTCATGGGGCCCGCTGATCCTCGGCCACGCCCCTGCGCCGGTGGTGGAGGCGGTGGCCGCGGCCGCGGCCCGGGGGACTAGCTTCGGCGCCCCGACCGAAGCCGAGGTCGAGCTCGCGGAGGAGGTGGCTCGGCGGGTGCCGGCGGTCGAGGCGCTGCGGATGACCAGCTCGGGAACCGAGGCGGCGATGACCGCTGTGCGCCTGGCCCGCGCGCTCACCGGCCGCGAGCGGGTGGTCAAGTTCGCCGGCGCCTACCACGGGCACGTCGACGGCCTGCTCGTGCAGGGGGGATCGGGGCTGGCCACCCAAGGGATTCCCGCTAGCCCGGGAGTGCCCGCGGCGGTGGCCGAGCAGACCACGGTGGTGCCCTGGAACGATCCGGGCGCCGCGCGCGAGGCGCTCGCGCAGGCCCCCGCCGCGGTGCTGGTCGAGCCCTACCCCGCCAACATGGGCCTGGTCCCTCCCGCCGAGGGCTTCCTCGGCCTGCTGCGCGAGGAGACGCGGCGCACGGGAACGCTGTTGATCTTCGACGAGGTCATTACCGGATTTAGGGTGGCCCGCGGTGGCGCCCAGGAGCTCGAGGGGATCACCCCCGACCTGGTGCTCCTGGGCAAGGTCCTCGGGGGCGGGCTGCCCGCCGCGGCGGTGGGCGGTCCGGCGGAGTCGATGGGGCGCCTGGCCCCGGCGGGCGACGTCTACCAGGCCGGCACCCTCTCGGGCAACCCGTTGGCGATGGCGGCGGGGCTGGCGACCCTGGGGCGGCTCGACGCCGAGGCGTACCGGCGCCTGGGCGAGATCACGCGCACGTTGGCCGAGGGCCTGGCGTCGGCGGCGGGCGATCGACCCGTCTCGGTCGTCCACGCGCCCGGGCTGCTCACCGTGTTCTTCTCGCCCGCCCCGGTGAGCGACCTGGCGGGGGCCCAAGCGTGCGACGTGGGCGCCCATGGGGCGTTCTGTCGGGCGCTGCTCGAGCGAGGGATCTACCCGCCACCGTCGCAGTTCGAGGCCTGGTTTCCCTCGCTCGCCCACACCGACCGGCAGCTGGAGCTCACCCTCGAGGCGGCCGCCGATGCCTTCTCCGAGCTCGATCGCCAGGGAGCGTGGCGGTGATGTCGGCGGCGGCGCTGGGCGATCCCCTGGCCCGCGTGGCCCAGGCGCTGCGCGCCGAAGGTGGCCTGCTTGCCAATGCCGTGCGCACCCCGGCCCGCGGGGTCGCGGGCCCGGGCCTGGTGGCGGGCGGGGGGCCGCGGGCGTCCGGCCGCGGTCCGGAGTACGCGGCCCTGGTGGAGGCGATGTACGAGGGCTACCTGGCCCACTACGACGTCCCGCGCCTGCTGGACACCGCCGACCGCGACCTCGCGCTGCTGGCCGGCGATCGCCTCTATGCGATGGGCCTGGGCTGGCTGGTGGAGCTCAGCGATCTGGAGGCCGTGATCGAGCTGGCGGAAACCATCTCGCTGGCGGCAAGCGCCCGGGCCCGGGGCCTGGTCGAGCTAGCCGAGGCGGCATGGGCGGCCGGGGCGGTGGCGGTGGGCTTCGGCGCCACGGCCGAGCACCGGGCGGCCAAGCAGGCCGCCCGCGAGGGGAACGCGGGAGCCGAGTCGCTGCTGCGGGCGGCCGCTCGGCGGCCGGCGCCCTGACCACCGGGCCGAGGCGCACCAGCCCCCAGGTGGCCCGGCCCCGGGCCCCCAGACCGACG
>VAYS01000035.1 GCA_005883215.1 Actinomycetota bacterium | reverse complement strand
CCGCCTCCACCGCCCCGGCCGCCGCGCGCTCCATGATCTCGGTGCGCCGCCACGCCCCGACCAAGCGGCCGAGCAGCTCCGGGTCGGGGGCGCGCAGTCCGAGCAGGTAGCAGCCTCCGTCGCTCGCCGGCCCGAAGCTCACGTCGCAGCCGTCGCCCAGGTCGGCCACCGCGGCCGCCGCGTGGGCGTTCGACAGCGAGGGCAGGTCGGTGCCGACGATCAGCAGCGGCCGGTCCGCGACCCCGCCGCCCGCCCCGCCGCGCTCGACCAGCTCGGCCAGGCGCTCCCCGAGGCCACCCCCGGGCTGATCCACGCGCAGCACCCGGTCGGGAAGCTCGAGCCCGTCGGCGCCCGGCTCGCTGAACGCCACCCGCGCCCGCCCGGGCGCGACCTGCTGCCCCCAGCTCGCCGCCCGCGCCACCAACCACTCCTGCAGCGCCCGGCAGCCCTCCTCGCCCAGCGACGGCCGCAACGCCCGCTTGGCCCCCGCCCGGGGGGACCGGGCGAGCACCAGCACATCGAACTCGAGATCCCCCGCCGCCCCCAACCCATCAGCCCCGGCGGGCCGCGACCGCACCAGAAGGGCCAGCACCACGTCCCTTGCCCGGACCCGCGGCGGCCGGCCCCGGCACGCGCCCCCCCGCCGCGCCCGCCTCGGTGGCCGGACCCCTCGCCGAGGCGATGCCCAGCACCCGCATCGCCTTGAGACCCAGGCTCAGCTTCTCGCGCCCATCGCTCGAGCCCACGTCCAGGCCCGACAGCTCGCGCACCCGCTCGAGCCGGTAGCGGATCGTGTGGCGATGGGTGAACAGGCGCTGGGCGGTGCCCGCCACGTTGCCGTCGGCCTCCAGGAACGCCTCGACCGTGCGCACCAGGTCGGTCTCGTACTGCTCGTCGTAGGCCGCCAGCGGCGCCACCGTCTCGGCATAGAAGCGCTGCAGCTCCTGCGGGTTGTCGGTCATCGTCGAGAGCAGCAGCCGGTAGGCGCCCGTCTCCTCGAAGGCCAGCAGCGCCCGGTCCTCGTTGCCCTGGGCCACGTTGGCCGCCAGCAGCGCCTCGCCCGCCGCGCGGGGAAGCGCGAGCGGATCCTCGGCTACCCGCGAGCGCCCGATCGAAAAGCCATAGCCGGGCAGGTTGACCTCCAGCTCGCGCAGGATCGACTCCGCCGCGCGCACCGCCACCGACTCGTGCGGCCCGGGGACCAGCACCACCACCTCCCCGCCGGGCCCCTCGCCCCGCTCGGACAGGGCGGCCAGGCAGGCCGACGCGGCGGCGCGCGCCCCCCGCTCGCACAGGGTGAGCATGCGCGCGCGCCATCCCTCCTCGGTGGGCACATGGGGATGGGCGCGGGCAAAGACGATGCTGCCGCCCCCCTCCAGATCGACGAACAGCTCCTTGGCGCGCGCCACCAGATCGCCGCGCTCGCCCGTGCGGCCCTCGAGCACGGACTCCAGGAACTCGGCCTGGGCCTCGGCCGACGCCCGCTCCGGCGCGCGCACCCGCTCGACCTCCGAGGCGATCAGCGTCAGGACCAGGCGCACCACCAGCGGGTCGGGCTCGCCGCGCGCGCGCACGCGCAGGGTCCCCACGGCGTCGTCGGCCACCCGCAAGTCGAGCGTGCTCACGCCCGGCGCGTGGGTCATCAGCGAGCGCTCATCGGCCGGCGAGCGGGCGGCGACCGCCAGCACCGAGCTCGAGCGGTCCACCAGCATCAGGCTGGCGTCGAGCAGCGCCGCGGCGGCGCGCACGATCTCGGGCAATCCGGCCCCCGACTCGACGGCCGCGGTGATGGCGTCCAGCCCCGCCAGGCCTTGCCCGGCGGACTTTCCTTCGGCGCGCGCCGGCATCGCCGCTAGAGCCGGTCCCAGAACCAGACGATGGCGGCCCCGCCGGCCACGCCCACTGCGACGAGGACGGCGAGCACGTACAGCGAGAGCACGGTGGCGGCCACCCGCTCCCAGAGGCGCGTGTAGGAGCTCCACGCGGGTACGAGAATGAAGCCGGCGAACGCGGCGATGCCGAACACGCCGGCGCAAGCGGCGACGAGATAGGTGATCGCGGTGTTGCTCACGGTCTGGTCCTAGCCATTGTGGCGCATGGTCGAGACGGCGGCGAAGTCGGCGCCCACCGGGCGCGCCACCAGCGGCGCCGGACGCCGGTCGGCGAGCGCCGCGCGGGCCGCCTCGGCCGCGGCCGGCCCCCCGGGCCCCAGAAACAGCCCCGCCACGGTGGGGCCCGAGCCGCACACCAGCGCCACGTCGGCGCCCGCCCCGCGCGCCGCCTCGAGCGCCCCGTCGAGGGCGGGGCACAGGGAGCGAGCCGCCGGCTCCAGCTCGTTGACCATCAGTTCAAGGGGGAGCTCGCGCTCCCCGTCTGCCACCGCCGCCTCCACGGCCCCCAGCGGGTCGCGCAGACCCGCTGCGTCCCGGGGCAGTCCCAGCCGGTCGGCCTCGGCGTAGACCGCGGGCGTAAAGAGCGCCTCGGCGGCGCCCAGGATCAGGACCCCCATCCCCGGCGCCCCCTCCCCCCCGCCGGTCGAGCCACCCCCAAAAGCCAAGCGCCGCACCCTCTCCCCCGCCCCGGTGGTCAGCGCCCGCCCGGGCGTGAGCTGGGCGGGCACGTCGGCGCCCAGCTCGGCGGCCAGCCCGTGGAGCAGGGCGGGGTCCTCGACCCCCGCCGCGGCGGCGGCCAGCCGCAGCGCCGCGGCGGCGTCGGCCGAGCCGCCACCCATCCCGGCGGCCACCGGCACCCGCTTTTCGATGCGAAGCTCCTGCGCCGGCGCGCCCCAGCCGGTCGCCGCCCGAAACGCGCGCAGGGCGCGCCCGGCGAGGTTCTCCCCCTGCACGCCCGGACACACCACGCGGTCCTCGCCGCCACCGCGGTCCTCGCCCCCGCCGCCGTCCGCGCCGCCGCCGCGGTCCCCGCCCCCGCCGGGATCGCCGACCGCGCCCGGGCCGGCGAGCGGGGCGAGCGTGAGCTCGTCGGCCAGCGACAGCGACTGCACCACCGACACCAGCTGGTGGCGCCCGTCGGGGCGCGTGGGGCCCAGGAACAGGCACAGGTTGAGCTTCGCCGGTGCGCGAGCGCGCAGGGTCACCCCGCTCACCCGGGCTCCCCGTCGCCGGGCGCCGGCTCGGCGAGCAGGCGCGCGAGCGCGACGAACTCCTCGGGCGCCAGGCGTTCGGCCCGCTCGGCGGCGGGGTGGCCGAGCGCCACCAGCGCCTCGCGCACCCGCTCGCGCTCGCGCACGCGCGGGGAGCTGGTCGGGCGCTGCCCGGCCGGGGCCTGGGCGAGCGAGGTGGCCATCGCCTTTCGCCGGTGGGCAAAGCCGGCGCGCACCAGCTCGCGAACGGCGGGGGCGGGCGCGGGTCCGGTCCGGCTCAGCGTGACCAGCACCGAGTCCACGCGGGGGGCGGGGACGAACACCGAACGCGAGACGAGGCGCAGGACCCGCACCTCGCACGCGAGCTGGGCCAGGACCGACGGGGCCCCGTAGGCGGATGACCCGGGCCGGGCCGCCAGGCGCTCGCCGACCTCGCGCTGGACCATCACAACCCAGCGCTCCACCCCCCCGAGCTGCTCGATCGTGCGCAGGACGACCGAGGCGGCGATCCCGTAGGGCAGGTTCGCCACCACCCGGGTGGGTGAGGGGGCCAGCTGCGGCAGGTCGAGGTCCATCGCGTCGGCGAAGTGAAGGGTGGCGTTGTCGAACGGATCGAGCGCGTCGCGCAGCGCCGGCTCCAGGCGCCGGTCGACCTCGACCACGTGCAGGTGGGCCACCAGCGGTGCCAGGTGTTCGGAGAGCACCCCGAGGCCGCCGCCGATCTCGAGCGCCACGTCCTCGGGATGAAGCTCGGCGGCCCGCTCGATCACCCCCAGCAGGTTGGAGTCGATGAGGAAGTTCTGGCCCAGCTGGGTGTTGGGCCGAATGCCGAACTGCCGCAGCCGGCGCAGGGTCGGCTGGGTCGGCTCCGAGGAAGCTTTGCCGAGGATCGTTACGAACCGCCCCGCCGCGGGGTCTCGACGGCAGTCGAGTGCAGCGGCGGTAGCCCCTCGTAGACGACGATGGGATCGAGGTCGGCTCCAGTTGGCCAGACGACGGTCCCGAGTTCCGGGTCTACACGCGCCTGCTCGAATACCGAGGGGTTGCGCAGCGGCTCGAAAACCGGTCCGTGGAGCTGGCCCTCCAGATTGACCGAGCGCACGGTGCCATCGTCGAATGTCACACGCAGCTCGTGCGCACCGGTCACCTCCACCTCAACGACGTCGTGAATTTTGCTCATGGCAGGGGGTCAATCGGGCGTGGCGGACTACCCCGCCGTGCGAGATCCCAGTTTTGCATGAGCTCGTCGCGGTGGAGCTCAAGCCACTCGCGCACGAACCGCGCCGCTCGCACGGGCAGATCACCGTCCAGTTGCGCGCCGGTCCCGATTGCGAATGTCGCCCTGTGCTCGCCGTAGCGTGCATGGAAGTGTGGGACGCCATGCTCCTTGAGACGCTCCGCCCTCACCATCCGAACAGGCGCTCGGCGTTGGCCGCCAGCTGGGCCTCCAGCGCCTCGTAGCTCTGGCCCCGGCGCCCGGCCAGGAAGCGGGCGGTGTGGACCACGTGGGCGGGGCGGTTGGGCTTGCCGCGCACGGGCTGGGGCGCCAGGAACGGCGCGTCGGTCTCCACCAGCAGCCGGCCGCCGGGGACGCGCTCGGCGGCGCCCGCCAGCTCGGCGGCCTTGGGGTAGGTGACGTTGCCGGCGAAGGAGATCCACCAGCCCTCGGCCAGGCACTCGTCGAGCCGAGCGGGCATCGAGAAGCAGTGCATGATCACCTCGAGTCCGCCGGCGTGGGCGCGCAGCAGGTCGAGCGTCTCCTGCTCGGCGGCGCGGGTGTGGATGACCAGCGGCTTGCCCGTCTCGCGCGCCAGCTCGGCATGGGCGAGGAACGCCCGCTCCTGGTCGGCGCGCGGCGCCGCGTCGCGATAGAAGTCCAGTCCGGTCTCGCCGATCGCCGCGCAGCCCTCGTGGGCGGCCAGCGCCTCGAGCTCCGCGCGGTCGGCTTCGTCGAACCCCGCCGCCGCGTTCGGATGACGGCCGATCGCGGCGCGCACCTGGGGGAAGTCCTCGGCGGCCGCCAGGGCCGCCCGGCACGACGCTCCGTCGATGCCGACCGTGAGCATGCGCCGGACCCCGGCCGCCTCGGCCTCGGCCACCAGGGCCGCCGGGTCGTCGTCGCAAAGGTGAAGGTGGGTGTGGCTGTCGATCACACCTTGGGAAAGAGCGGCGCGAGCTCGGCGAGCGGTCCGGGCTCGGCCTCGGTGGCGGCGCCGAAGGGCGCCGCGGCGAGCGCGAGCTCGGGACGGCCCAGGGACGCCAGCAGCCGCTCGGTGCTGGCGGGCAGGAACGGCGCCAGCAGCACGGTGACCACCCGCAGCCCCTCGACCAGCGAGGCGAGCACCGACTCGAGCTCGGCGGCCTGCTCGGGGTCGCGGGCCAACTGCCAGGGGGCGCGCTCCTCCACGTAGCGGTTCAGGCGCCGCACGCGTTGCCAGATCTCCTCCAGGGCGGCGCTCAGCCGCGCCCCGTCCATCAGCTCGGCCACGCGCTCGTGCAGGCCGAGGAACTCGCCCGCCAGCTCGTTGTCGAGCTCGGCGCCGGGCAGGCGACCGTCGCGGTAGCGGACGACCATGGCGATCACCCGCGAGGCCAGGTTGCCGTACTCGTTGGCCAGCTCGGTCTCATAGCGCGCGGCGAAGCCGGCCTGGGAGACGGGCCCGTCCTGGCCGAAGGTCACCTCGCGAAACAGGTAGTAGCGCAGCGCGTCGGCTCCGAAGGTGTCGACGATGTCGAACGGATCGATCACGTTTCCGCGCGACTTGGACATCTTCTCCAGCGCCGCTCCCGGGGCACCGGCCTCCACCGGGGCGCCGGCCTCGGCGGCGGCGCCGCCCTCCACGGCCGCCGGATCCCCGTCCGCTCCGACCGCGGCCTGCGCGGCGCTGTCCTCTCCGGCGCCCTCGGGCGCCGGGCTCAGGAGAAAGCCGTGCACGAACAGGTGACGGGGGAGCTCGAGCTCGGCGGCCATGAGCAGGGCCGGCCAGAACACTGCGTGGAACTTGAGGATGTCCTTGCCGATCAGGTGAAAGTCGGCCGGCCAGAAGCGCCCGAGCAGATCCTCGCCCTCGCGGGCGAAGGACAGCGCGGTGACGTAGTTGAGCAGGGCGTCGAACCACACGTAGAAGACGTGGCCCGCGTCCCAGGGCACGCGCACCCCCCAGCGAAGCGTCTTCCGGGTGAGCGAGACGTCCTGCAGGCCCTGGGCGATGAACGAGCGCGCCTCGTTGAAGTGGTGGGCGGGCAGGACGAAGTCCGGACGCTCGGAATACAGGCGCTCGAGCGGCTCCTGAAAGCGCGACAGCGCGAAGAAGTAGTTCTCCTCCTCCTCCCACAGCAGCGGGATGTGGTGGATCGGGCAGGTGTTGCCCTCGGCGATCTCGGCTTCGGTCTTGAAGTCGGCGCAGCGGGGGCAGTACCAGCCCGAGTACTTGCCTTCGTAGACGTAGCCGTTGTCGCGCACGCGGGACAAGATCTCCTGGACCTTGCGCTCGTGGCGGGGGTCCGAGGTGCGGATGAAGAAGTCGTTGGTCACCTCGAGCGGGGGCATCAGGGCCTGAAAGCGCGCGGCGTTGCGGTCGGCCAGCTCCTGGGGCGTGGTCCCCTCGCGCTCGGCCGCCAGGGCCACCGGCTCGCCGTGCTCGTCGGTGCCGGTGAGGAAGAAGACGTCCTCGCCGCGCTGGCGCATGTGGCGGGCCAGCACGTCGGCGGCGATCGTGGTGTAGGCGTGCCCCAGGTGGGGAGCGGCGTTGACGTAGTAGATCGGGGTGGTGACGTAGAAGGGCACTGGGTTTCTCTGGCTCGCCGGTGGTGGGCGGATGAGCTCGCTCGGCGGGCGCGCTGCGCCGGCCGATCAGGCTACTGGGCGAGACGCGGCGGACCGGTGGCGGGTTTTCGGCGAGAATCGGCCGATGCGGGTCAGCGCCAAGGCGGACTACGCGGTGCGGGCGGCCGTCGAGCTGGCGGCCGGCGACGTCGGCTCGCCGCAGAAGGGCGAGGCGATCGCCGAGGCCCAGGACATCCCGATCTCGTTCCTGGAGAACATCCTCAACCAGCTCAAGGCGGCTGGTCTGGTGCGCAGCCAGCGCGGCCCCGAGGGCGGCTACTGGCTGGCCCGGCCGGCCGAGGAGATCACGCTGGCCCAGGTCATCCGCGCCGTCGAGGGGCCCCTGGTCGGCGTCCGGGGCGAGCGGCCCGAGGACGTCTCCTACCCCGGCCACGCCGGGACCCTTCAGCAGGTGTGGATCGCGCTGCGCTCCAACCTGCGGGCCGTGCTCGAGGAGGTGAGCCTGGCCGACGTGGCCCGCGGGCACCTGCCGCGCAAGGTGCTCGCGCTCTCGCGCGACGAGGAGGCGTGGCACACCCGCTAGGCGCTCTGGGGCACGAACTCCCAACCGTGGCGCCGGGCGGAGGCCAGGGCGGCGTCGAGGTCCGGGGGCTCGGAGGCGGTGGCGGCGCCGGTCTCCAGGAAGAAGCCCTCGATGCCGGCGGGTGAGAAGACGACGATCCGCCGACCGGCCTGATCGCCGACGTTGGCGCCCGAGTGCACGGCACCGCGCGGGATGTGGATCGAGTCGCCCGGCCCGAGGCGCGAGCGGTCGCCCTCGACCTGCATCTCGAAGTGGCCGCAGACGATGTGGATGGTCTCGCTCTCGTTGCGGTGGCGATGGGCGGGCAGCGACCACCCCGCCGGGGGCTCGTCTACCAGCAGGCACAGCGCGCCGCCGGTGCCGTGCGCATCGAGGTGGATCTCGGTGCGCACGCCGCCCGGCATCCACACCACCCGCGGTGCATCGGTCATGTCGTCCGACGATAGCCCGGCGGACGAACGGCGGCGGGCGGGCGGGCGGCGGCGCGCGGGGGCCGCGACGAGCTCGCCGCTCGGCGCGCGGGGCTCAGGCGAAGACGCGTCCGCCGCCGAGGCGCACGGGGACGATCTGTCCCACCTCGAGCTCGAGCTCGTCGGCGCGCTCGCGGGTGGTCTGCGACCACACCTGATCGCCGTCGTCGAGGGTCAGCCCGACGCGGACCTCGAAGCCGAGGTGCAGTACCCGGTCGATGAACCCTTCGCGGCTGCCGGCGTCGGACTGGGGCAGCAGCTGGACCTCGTGGGGGCGGACGAACCTCTCGCCGACGCGGTTGACCTCGCCGACGAAGCTCATCACGAACTCGGTCCGGGGATGCTCGTAGAGCTCCCGCGGGGTGCCGACCTGCTCGACGCCGCCCTCGTTCATGACCACCACCTGCTCGGAGATCTCCATCGCCTCCTGCTGGTCGTGGGTGACGAACAGGGTGGTCACGTGCACCTCGTCGTGCAGGCGCCGCAGCCATTCGCGCAGCTCGGCGCGCACGCGCGCGTCCAGGGCGCCGAACGGCTCGTCGAGCAAAAGGACCTGGGGCTCGGCGGCCAGCGCGCGGGCCAGCGCCATGCGCTGGCGCTGACCTCCCGAGAGCTGGCCGGGGTAGCGGTCGGCCAGCCCCTCCAGGCGCACCAGCGCGAGCAGCTCGTCGACGCGGGCGAGGACCTCGGGCTTGGCGCGGCGGCGGATGCGCAGCGCGAAGGCCACGTTGTCGCGCACGGTCATGTGCTTGAACGCGGCGTAGTGCTGAAAGACGAAGCCCACGCCGCGCCGCTGGGGGGGCTCCCGGGTCACGTCGCGCCCACCGATCAGCACGCGGCCGGAGTCGGGCTGCTCCAGGCCGGCGATCACGCGCAACAGGGTGGACTTGCCCGAACCGCTGGGGCCGAGCACGGCGCCGAGGCTGCCCGGCTCGACGCGCAGGCAGATGTCCGACAGCGCGGCGAAGTCGCCGAAGCGCTTGTGGACGTCGTGGACCTCGATCGCCACTAGGCCGTCACCGCCCTAGTCGAGGTCGCGCGAGTCGGTGTCGCGTCGGTCGCGCTCCGGCCGCGGCGAAGGCGCGCCAGCAGATTCATCGCCACCAGGGTGAGGATGGCCAGGGTGGCCAATACCAGCGCGGCGGCGTAGGCACCCGCGGTGTTGTAGTTCTCGAACTGGTCTTGGACGAACAGGGGCAGCGTCTCGGTCTGTCCCGCCACCTTGCCCGAGACGACGCTCACCGCCCCGAATTCGCCCAGGGCGCGGGCGGTGGTCAGCACCACCCCGTAGATCACCGCCCAGCGAATCGCGGGCAGGGTGATCCGCCAGAACGTCTGCGCCGGCGAGGCGCCCAGGGTGGCCGCGGCCTGCTCGGGGTCCGTGCCCAGCTCGCGTAGCACCGGCACCGTCTCGCGCGCCACGAAGGGCAACGACACGAAGGCGGTGGCCAGCACCATCCCCGGTGTGGAGAAGATGATCCGGATGCCGTGGCCGGCCAGCCAGTCGCCCAGCCAGCCGCCGTGGCCGTAGACGAGGACCAGGGCCAGCCCGATCACCACGGGAGAGATCGCGAAGGGAACGTCGATCAGGCCCGACAGCAGCCAGCGTCCCGGGAAGCGGTGGCGCACGATCGCGATCGCTGCGGCGATCCCGAAGAGGGTGTTGAGCGGGACGGCGACCGCCACCAGGGTGAGCGACAGCCAGAAGGCGTGCATGGCGTCGGGGGCGGTGATGGCGCTCCACACCGGCCCCACGCCGTGCTCGAACGTGCGCCAGAAGATCACGCCCACCGGGGCCAGCAGCAGCACCAGCAGGTAGCCCAGGGCGACCGTGCGCAGGCCGAGCCGCCTCACGCCCGTCTCCTCCGCCCGTCGAGCAGGCCGAGCACCAGCAGGACGACCAGGGCGATGGCCAACAGGGAGGTGGAGACGGCCGCCGCGCCGACGACGTTGTCGGACTGGATCTGACCGAAGACGTAGACGGAGGCGACCTCGGTGCGGTTGGGCAGGTTGCCAGTGATCAGCACCACCGAGCCGAACTCGCCCAGCGCCCGGGCGAAGCTCAGCGCCGCGCCGGAGACGATCGCCGGGGTGAGGTTGGGGGCGATGATGCGCCGGAACACGGTCCAGGGGCCAGCGCCCAGCGAGGCCGCGGCCTCCTCCATCGAGCGGTCGAGCTCGCGCAGCACGGGCTGGACCGAGCGCACCACGAACGGAAGCGTCACGAACAGCAGCGCCAGCAGCACCGCCCCGCGCGTGAACGCCACGTTGATGCCCACCGGTCCCTGGGGTCCGTAGAGCGCCAGCAGAGTGAGCCCGGCGACGATCGTGGGCAGCGCGAACGGCAGGTCGATGACCCCATCCACCAAACGGCGCCCGGGGAACGAGTCGCGCACCAGCACCCAGGCGATCAGCGTGCCGAAGACGACGTTGACCGCCACCACGACGACGGATACCGCGACCGTCAGCGCCAGCGCGGTCAGCGCCTCGTGCTGGGCGATCGCCTCCCACAGGGCCCGGGGGCCCCGCTCGGCCCCCTTGGCCACCACCGCCGCCACGGGCAGCAGCACGAGCAGGGACAGGTAAAGAGCGATCAGGCCGCGCGACAGGGCGGCGCCACCGGGACGCGGCAGCCTGCGACCGCGGGCGGCGCCCAGCGCCACGGTGGGGGCGCTACTTGGCAGTGGGCACCCCCAGGCCCTGCTCGATGGCGGCGACCGAGCCCTTCTGGGGGTCAAAGAACTGCTTGCTGACCGCCTTCCAGCCCCCGAGCGAGGCGATTGTGAACAGACCGGGCGGGGCGGCGAACCTCTGCGCCCCCGCGACGCCCTTGGCCACCGGGCGGTAGCCGTTCTTGACGAAGATCGCCTGGGCGGCGGGCGTGCGCAGGAAGTCGATGAACGCCCGGGCCTGGGTCACGTGTCCACCCTTGATCACCACCGCGATCGGGTTCTCGATCTTGATCGTCTGGGGCGGGATCACGAAGTCCACGGGCTGGCCCTTCTGCTGGGCGGTGATCGCCTCGTTCTCATACGTGATGGCCACGTCGCCGCGGCCGGCGAGGAAGGTCTGCAGCGACTCGCGCGCGCTCTTGTCCTGGGAGACGACGTGCCCGAACAGCTGCTTGACGAAGTCGAGCGCCTGGGCGGGCGACTTGCCCCGCTTGATCTGGGCGCCGTAGGCGCCCATGAGGTTCCAGCGCGCCCCGCCCGAGGTGAACGGGTTGGGGGTCACCACGCCGATGCCCGGACGGACCAGGTCCGACCAGTCCTTGACGTGCTTGGGGTTGCCCTTGCGCACGGTGAGGGCGACGACCGAGTCGGTGACCATGCCCTGGTAGGTGTCCTTGTTCCAGTCGGACGAGACCAGCCCGGCGTCGACCAGCTTGGTGACATCGGGGGCCAGCGACAGCGCGACGACGTCGGCGGGCAGGCCGCTGGCCACGGCGCGCTGCTGGTCGCCGGAGGCGCCGTAGGACTGGGTGAAGGTGACGTCCTTGCCCGCCGGCGTGGCCTGAAAGGCGGGGATCAGCCTGGCGTAGGCCTGCTGGGGCGTCGAGTAGGCGACCAGGTGAAGCGTCCCCCCCGAGCCCCCGCTCGACGAGGAGCCGCACGCCGCCAGGCCCAGGGCAGCGGCGAGGGCGCCGACGCCGGCGGTGAGCAGACGGGTGCGGGTGATGCGGCGGGCGACGGGCATTGACCTCAATTCCGCTTGTCTAGGTGAACTAACGGCGGGAAAGTAGCAGATCTACACAAACTCGATCGGGTTTGGGGAGTTTATGGCCCGCGGCGGGAGGCGGCGCTGACCGCGCCGTACAGGCGGTTGGCGGGCACGCCCGTGAGCTCGGCCACGACCGCGGCCGCCCGCCGGGGCTTGGCCCCCGCCTCGACCAGGCGCCGAACCGCAGCGGTCGCGCGCTCGACCTCGGCGGCGCCGCGCTCGCCCTTGGCCGCGCCGACCACGAGCACCACCTCGCCGCGGGGCGGCGCGTCCCGCGTGTGGTCGGCCAGCTCGCGCGCCGTTCCGCGCAGCACCTGCTCGTGGACCTTGGTGAGCTCCCGGCACACCGCCACGCGCCGCTCGGGATCGCGCTCGGCGAGGGCGGCGAGGGTGGCGGGCACCCGGGCCGGCGACTCGAACGCCACCACCGTCTCGGGCGCGTCCAAGGACGCCGCGAGCGCCGCGCGCTTGCGGGGCAGAAAGCCGACGAAGCGCCAGTGGTCGGCGGGCAGTCCGGAGGCCACCAGGGCGGCCAGCACCGCGCTGGGTCCGGGTAGGACCTCGACGGCCAGCCCCGCCGCCACGCAGGCGCGCACCAGCACGAAGCCGGGGTCGGAGACCAGCGGCATGCCCGCGTCCGACACCAGCGCCACCACGTCTCCCGAGCGCATGCGCTGCACCAGCTCTCGGGAGCGGGCTCGCTCGTTGTGCTCTTGGTAGGAGATGAGGCGAGCGGTGACCCCGTAGCGGTCGAGCAGGGTGCGCGTGCGCCGGGTGTCCTCGCAGGCGATCACGTCGGCTTCGCGCAGCGCCGCCAGGACGCGCAGGGTGACGTCCTCGAGATTGCCGATCGGCGTGGGGCAGATGACCAGCCGCCCCGGCTGGTCCGAGCGCGCGCTCACGCGGCGGCGCGGCGCTCGATGCCCTCGAGCGCGAGCGTCGCCGCGCCGAGCATCCCCGACTCCGCGCCGAAGCGGGCGGGCACGATGCGCGCGTGGCTGCGTGCCGGCTCGAGCGCGCGCTCGGCCACCACCCGCCGCACCGGGCCCAGCAGCAGCTCGCCGGCGGCGATCACCCCGCCCCCGACCACGACGACCTCGGGATTGAAGATGTTGAGCAGATTGGAGATGCCGACCCCCAGCCGCATACCCACCAGGGCGACCACGTCGCGCGCCGCGCGGTCTCCGTCGTGGGCCAGCTCGGTGACCAGCGCGCCGGTGATCTCCTGCCCGGCCGCCAGCGAACGGGCGAGCTGAGACCCGGAGGCGTCGCGCGCCACGCGGGTGCCCTCGCGCCCGAGCGCGGTGCCCGAGGCCAGCGCCTCCAGGCAGCCGTGGCTGTTGCAGTGGGGCCCGCACGCCGGTCCCTCGCTCTCGATCACCATGTGACCCAGCTCGGCGGCGGCGCCCTGGGAGCCCCGGTACAGCTCGCCGTCGAGCACCATTCCCCCCCCGATGCCGGTCCCCAGGGTGAGCATGAGCGCGTGGCGGGCGCCGCGGGCGGCGCCGAAGCGGTGCTCGGCGAGCATCGCCGCGGTGGCGTCGTTGTCGACGAACACCGGCAGGCCCAGGCGCTCGGACATGACGTCGGCGATGGCCAGATCCGCGATCGGCAGGTGGACCGCCTGCACGGCGATCCCGCGTACGTGGTCGATCGTGCACGGCACGCCCAGCCCGACCCCGGCCACCGGTTCCTCGGAGGCGTCGCGGAGCTCGGTGACCACCGCGGCGATGGTGGCCAGCACCGCCTCCTGATCGGCCCCCGCCGCCAGGCGGTGGGCGCGGTGGTGGACGGTCAGCTGCGCATCCACCGCGCCGCCGAGGACCTTGGTGCCGCCGAGGTCGACGCCGATCACGCATTCGGCGGACATGTCGGCCAGCCACTATAAAGCGGCGATGCCCGACGATCCGAGGGCGCCGCGCGCCCCCCGGAGCCGGCCCGAGGCCCGCGCCGGCGACGCCGACCAGCCCCCGCCGTACACGGTCTATCGCGCCGGTCCGCGGCTGCTGCGACCCCGCCGCCGCGACGGCGCCGACGGCCGCGAGCGCGTGCGGCCGGGCCCGCGTCGGCCCCGCCGTCCGGGCGGGCGCAAAGGGCTGCGCGGACCGCTCACCTGGCGGCGGGCGCTCAAATGGCTGGCACTGGCGCTCGCCGGCTGGATCGTCCTCTCGCTGGTGCTGTTTTTGATCAGCGCCCAGACCCGGCAGCAATCGGTGTCCGACAGCGCCAAGGCGGCCCTGTCCGGGGGCGGATACCCGTTGTGGTCGGGCAACACGGTGCTCGTGCTGGGGTCAGATCAGCGGTCCAAGAAGACCAAGGAGCCCGGGGCCAACAAGACCGGCCCCAGCCGCTCTGACGTGATCATGCTGATCCGCACCGGGGGTGGGGCCTCGGCTCGGCTGTCGATTCCCCGCGACACGGTGGTGTCGATTCCGGGTCACGGGATCCACAAGATCAACGCGGCCTACGCCTTCGGCGGGGCGGCCCTGGCAATTCGCACGGTCGAGCGCTTCCTGGAGGTCAAGATCAACCACGTGGTCGAGGTCAACTTCGACAACTTCCCCCAGCTGATCGACGCCATGGGGGGCATCGACTACACATCCAAGACGTGCATGCACTCGGAGATCAGCGGCGGCGTGGCCAACGGCGGCGTCACGCTGCGCTTCTCAAAGGGGACCCACCACCTGGACGGCAAGGACGCCCTGGCGCTGGCCCGCACGCGCCACAACCTGTGCGTGAAGCACGACTCCGATCTCAACCGCGCCAAGCGCCAGCAGGCCCTGTTCTCGGGCATGAAGTCGCGGCTGCTGTCGCCGAGCGGCTTCATCCGGCTGCCGTGGATCGCCTGGGACGCGCCGCCCGCGCTGCGCTCGGACATGTCCGGTCCCACGCTGATGGGCCTGTTCGCCGGGCTGGCGGTGGGCGGGACGCCCCCGACCCGCGTGCTCATCCCGTCGGGCATGGAACGCGCCGACGGCGGGGAAGGGCTGACCGTCTCACCCGCCGAGAGGCAGGCCGAGGTGCAGCGCCTCCTGCACGGCTAGGCCGGCGGGGACGAGCCGATGGGTAGGGCTGCGCGCACCGAGTTTCTCGTCTTCGGGCGGCCGCTGATCGAGGAGCCCGAGATCGCCGAGGTGGTGGCGTCGCTGCGCTCCGGCTGGGTGGGCACGGGCCCCAAGGTGCAGCGCTTCGAACGGATGCTCGAGGAGTACGTGGGGGTGGCCCACGTTCGCTGCTTGGCTTCGTGCACGGCGGCCCTGATCCTGGGCATGAAGGTCCTGGGGCTGGGTCCGGGTGACGAGGTGATCGTCCCGGCGATGACCTTCGTGGCCTCGGCCAACGCCGTCGAGCACACCGGCGCCACGCCGGTGTTCGTGGACAGCGAGCCCGCCACCGGCCTCATCGATCTCGACGCGGCCGAGGCGGCGGCGAGCGAGCGGACGAAGGCGATCATGCCGGTGCACCTGGCGGGCTATCCGGTCGACCTGGATCGACTGAACGGCCTGCGCGACCGCACCGGGCTGCGCGTGGTCGAGGACGCGGCACACGCGCTGGGGGCCAGCTGGCGCGATCAGCGGATCGGCAGCCACGGCAACCTGGCCGCCTTCTCTTTCTACGTGACCAAGAACGTCACCACCATCGAGGGCGGAGCCTTGGCCACCGATGACGGCGAGGTGGCAGCCGAGGTGGAGCGCCTGGGGCTGCACGGCCTGAGCCTGGGAGCCTGGCAGCGCTTCTCGGACGTCGGGTTCCGACACTACGAGGTGGTCGAGCCCGGCTTCAAGTTCAACATGACCGACGTGCAGGCGGCCGTGGGAATCCATCAGCTGCCTCGCCTGGACGGCTGGATCAAGCGGCGGGCCGAGCTCTGGAAGCGCTACGACGAGCTGCTCGCCGACCTGCCTCTTTTGACCCCGCCGCCCCCGGACGAGCGGGCCGGGCACGCGCGCCACCTCTACCGGATCGCCGTCGCTCCCGATGCACCGATGAAACGCGACGAGCTGCTCGACTTCATGACCTCGCGCAAGATCGGCGTGGGCGTCCACTACCGCGGCGTGCACCTGCATCCGTACTACCGAACGCGATACCGCATCGATCCGGCGAGCCTCCCGGTGGCCACCGGGCTCTCGGGCGCCACCCTGAGCCTGCCGCTCGGCCCGGCGGTCACGGACGACGATCAGCTCGACGTGGTGGAGGCGCTGCGCGACGCGCTCACCCGCTGAGCAGCTCTCGCCTAGGACCGCCGGTCGCCGATCTCCACCAGCGCCCCGGGCCGGCTGGGGCCCAGGCGGGCATGACCCCCGCGGTCGGCTCCCTGGCGGCGGTAGTCGCCGCGGCTGAGGTGATGCTCGAGGAAGACGTAGAGGACGATGAACAGGTAGCGGCTCCCCATCTCCTGCAGCCGGAGCTTGGACTGGCCCCAGGCCCGGTTCTCCCACGAGATCGGGACGATGCCGTAGGAGTGTCCCCGCACGATCGCCTTGAGCGGCATCTCGACGGTCAGGTTGAAGTGGTGTGAGAGCAACGGCTGGATGCTGTCGATGACCTCGCGCCGATAGGCCTTGAATGCGTTGGTGGTGTCGTTGTAGCCGTGGCGGAACAGGGCGCGGATGCTCCAGTTGACCACCCGGTTGAGAACCAGCTTCGCCCACGGGTAGTCGGTCACGCGGGCCCCGGGCAAAAAGCGCGAGCCGAAGGCGCAGTCGAGCCCCTGCTCGAGCAGCCGGTGATAGGCAACTAGGTCGCCCGCGTGATCTGACCCGTCGGCCATGAAGATCGCCACGGCGTCCCCGTCGAAGTGCTCCAGCCCCGTCCGCACCGCCAGCCCGAACCCGTGCCGGGCAAAGCGCGTCTGCGCCAGGCGGACCGTCGGGCGCCGTTCGGCGAGCTTGGCTACCTCGGCCGCCGTCCGGTCCCGCGAGGCGTCGTCGATGACCAGGACCTCGTGCTCGATGCCGGCGGCTTCGAGTGCGTCGATGACCGCTTCGACGGTGGCACCGATCGCCTGCTCTTCGTCGTGGGCGGGGATGACGACCGACAGCTTCACCTGACCGTCGTCTCCCAGTACTCGGCGTTGGCCTCATAGATCTCGCGCAGCACGTCTTCGACGCCGTGCGCCGGCGCGAACTCCGGGTAATCGCGCTCGAAGTCGGTGAAGTCGCTGATGTACCAGCGGTGATCGCCGATCCGCGCCGCCTCGACGATCTGATAGCCGAGCTCTCGCCCGGCGATCCGCTCGCACATGGCGATGGCCTCGAGCATCGAAACGTTGGCCCGGCGCCCGCCGCCCAGGTTGTACACCGCCGCCGCCCGCGGCCGGGCGTGGAAGGCGTCGAAGGCCTTGACCACGTCGGCCGAGTGGATGTTGTCGCGCACCTGCTTTCCCCCGTAGCCGAAGACGGTGTACGGCTCGCCGGTGACCGTGCACTTCATCAGGTAGCTGAGAAAGCCGTGCAGCTGGGCGCCGGCATGAGCGGGACCGGTCAGGCACCCCCCGCGAAAGCAGACGGTGGGCATGTCGAAGTAGCGCCCGTACTCCTGCACCATCACGTCAGCCGCGACCTTGCTCGCCCCGAACACCGAATGCAGGCAATGATCGATCGACATGCTCGTCGGTATGCCGGCGTAGTAGGCGTGGTCTTCGGGCAGCTCGAGCCGGGTGTCGGTCTCATACAGCGGCAGGCGGTTGGGCCGATCGCCATAGACCTTGTTGGTCGAGCAATGGATGAACGTCGCCTCGGGCTTGCAATGACGCGCGGCCTCCAGAAGGTTCAGCGTGCCGTTGGCGTTGATCGTGAAGTCGACCTGGGGATCGGACGCTGCCCAGTCGTGTGACGGCTGGGCGGCGGTGTGGACCACCAGCTCCAGCGCGCCGGCCGCCTGGCGAAAGACACGCATGATGCCCTCGGCATCCCGGACGTCCAACTCCAGGTGGCGAAAGCAAGCGCCTAGCTCCTCGCGCAGTCGGCTGCTGGTGCGTGCAGTCGAGGCCTCGGCCCCGAAGAAGCGTGCCCGCATGTCGTTCTCGATGCCGATCACGTCAAAGCCCCGGCGCGCGAGATGGCGCACCGACTCAGACCCGATGAGCCCACCCGACCCGGTCACGATCGCCACCGGCATGGTCATCCGATGCTTCGCGCGATGTCCTCGTTGTCGGCGATCCAGGCGAAGATGTCCTCGATCGTCTGACGGGCAGAGCGCCCAGGCCGCCACGCGGTCACCCCCTGCAGCCTCGCCGTATCGGAGATGTAGAGCGGAACGTCGCCAGGCCGCTCCTCGGATTGTCCCTGGACCAGGCCCCGCCGACCGGAGATCTCCTCGCACAGGGAGGTGGCCTCGGCCAGAGAGAGGCTGACCTCGGGACCACCGCCGACGTTGGCGATCACGCCATCCCAGATCGACGGCCCACGTAGGACTTCGTCGATCAGCTCGGCCGCGTCCTCGACGTGCAGCAGGTCGCGCACCTGGCGACCCGACCCGCCAAAGCCGAAGTAGCGCAGGGGCCGTCCGAACGCGTGGGCCAGCGCCCAGTAGGCGAACACCCCCTGATCGACCCTGCCCATCTGCCAGGGGCCGGCGACGACGCCGAAGCGCAGCACGCACGCGCTCAGCCCGTAGCTCTCCCGGTACTCCTCCACCAGCAGCTCGGCCGAGAGCTTGGTCGCCCCGTACAGCGTCCGCGCCCCGTGCAGGGGAAAGGACTCGGATATCCCGGCCGCCGAGACCCCGGGCAGCCGCTGCTCTGGGGCGATGCGAAAGCGCGTCGTGTCCTCCTCGAGGACGACCTCGCGCAGCCGCGGCACCGGGTAGACGCGGCTGGTCGACAGGAACACCAGCTGGGCTTCGTCGCGACGGGCAAGCTCCAGGCAGTGATAGGCGCCCAGCAGGTTGGTGCGGACCAGGTAGTCGGGAGCCGAGGTCACCCCCGCCATGATCGAGGGCTCGGCCGAGCACTCGACGAGCTGGGCAACCGGACCGAGCGCGAGCAGGTCGCCGGGCTCGCGCACATCGCCGTGGACGAAGCGGACCCCCGCTTCGCGCAGCCGGGGAAGGTTCAGCTCGCTGCCGCGCCGCGCGAGGTTGTCGAACGCCACGATCCGGGCGCCCGGCCGGCGCTCGGCCAGCGCGACGGCGAGGTTGGCGCCCAGGAACCCGGCGCCGCCGGTGATCACGATGTCGCCGTCAGGCGCCACAGCGCGGCACGCCGAGCTGCCTAACCCAGCACCAGCTCCGCCGCCGTACGAGCCAGGTCGACGTCGCCGGAGATCAGCAGCGTGGTCACCGGCGAGTCGCGCCAGGCCTCCAGATCGTGGCGGATCTTCTCCGGCGACCCGACGAGCGAGAGCTGCTCGATCAGCTCGGCGGGGATCTTGGCCGCCGCCTCGGCCTTCTTGCCGTCGAGATAGAGGTCCTGGACCTCGGCGATCACCTCGCCGTAGCCCATGCGGATCGGGACGTTGGCGTGGAAGTTCTGGCCCTTGGCCCCCATTCCGCCGAAGTACAGCGCGTAGAAGGGCCGCAGGCCGTCGATCGCGCCCTCGACGTCCTCCGAGACGATCAGGGGAACGGTCGCGGCGATCTCGAACTGCTCGGCGCTGCGCCGAGCGCCGGGGCGGGCAAACCCCTCGGCCAGCGGCTCCCAGAACAGCTCCGGGTGCTGGGGGGAGACCAGCATGGCCAGCCAGCCGTCGCACAGCTCGGCCGCCATGGCGATGTTCTTGGGCCCCTCGGCGGCCAGGAAGACCGGGATCTCCTCGCGCAGGGGGTGGATGGAGGCCTTCAGCGCCTTGCCCAGGCCGGTGCCGTCGGGGAGCGGCAGCGGGTAGTGGGGGCCCTCATTTTCCAATGGGCCCTGGCGGGCCCAGATTTCGCGCAGGACCCCGATGTACTCGCGCATGCGGGCCAGCGGCTTGGCGAACGGCATCCCGTACCAGCCCTCCACCACCTGGGGCCCGGAGACGCCGAGCCCGAGGATGAAGCGACCGCCCGACAGGTGGTCCATGGTCATCGCCGCCATCGCGGTGGCCGCCGGCTGGCGGGCGGAGATCTGCACGATCGCCGTGCCCAGGCGCAGGCGCTCGGTCGACGCTCCCCACCAGGCGAGCGGGGTCAGGCAGTCCGAGCCGTAGGCCTCGGCGGTCCAGATCGAGTCAAAGCCCAGGCGCTCGGCCTCGGCCACCGCCTCGGGCACCCCGGGCGGGGGACCTCCCGCCCAGTAGCCGGTGTTGAGGCCCAGCTTGAGCTCGTTGGCCATGGCCGGAGTCTCTCACGGCGGGCCTCGACGGCGCCGCCCGCGAGGAGGCGGTCGCCACGCCCCGCGGCGTTGGGAGACCTCCGCGGATGATGTCGTGCCGGGCCGCGCAGGCTTCTATCGCCACGACCTGGGTCCCGGGAGGTGGCTGCGGGTGGTCGTAGACTTCAACCAGTCGCCGGCCTTTGTGGTGACCGCTTTCGCCCCAATGGATCGGGCTGTATGGAGTCGTCGCGCCGTTGGTATCGCGTGGTGGGAGCGGCGAGCCGGTTGTCGCGGATGAGGCTCGTCGATCGTGGAGCGTCGAGTTAGCAGCACCGGGGCTCGCCAGCGCGTTAGAGTCGCGCTAGCAGAGTCCATCGACGTAGGGCGAAGGAGGAGATCGAGATGGAAGGCACCGAGCCGGAGTCCCGGCCCGACGTTGGCGGGCAGCCGCCGCCCGCCGCACCACCCCCGGCGGGGACCCGACCGCCCGCCGCCCCCGCCGCGCCCGCGGGCGCCTTCCCGATGCGCCTCGAGTTCGAGTACCCCACCCAGCCGAACAAGCTGACCTTCGTGAAGTGGATCCTGGCCATTCCCCAGTTCATCGTCCTCGGCCTGGTCGGGATCGTGGCCTACCTCATGTTGATCTACGCCTGGTTCTCGGTGCTCATCACTGAGCGCTACCCGCGCAACGCCTACGACTTCCTCGTGGGCTTCGCCCGCTGGGCCACGCGCGTGAACGCCTACATCTTCTTCATCGCCGAGGAGTACCCGCCGTTCTCGATGGACGAGATCCCCACTTATCCCGCCCGCTTCGAGCCCCCGCCGTTCCCGGGCGAGAGAATGCCGCGGGCCGCGGCGCTCCAGCCGATCCTGGCGATCCCGGCGTGGATCTTCGCCACGATCGTCCTCTACATCGGCGAGCTGCTGGCGTTGGTCGCCGGCTTCGCGATCATCTTCACCGGCGAGTACCCGCGCGGAATGTATGACTTCGTGGTGAGCGCGCTGCGGACCCAGGCCCGGACGCTCGTGTACGGCTCGATGATGACCGGGCAATATCCACCCTTCGGATCCTGCTAGGGCATCACCGCGGTCGCGATGAGCGGTCTTGATCGGCGCGTCAAGTACGACAACCCGCGCCCGGATCTCCGGCGGCGTCGTCCCCAATCAACGTTTTGCACGGTGACCGTTCCGCCGGATCGCGTCGTGGCGGCGCAGATCGAGCCTGCGTTGATCGCGGCCTGAGGGTCCGCCGGCATCGGCGCCGGAAACCTGCTGCCGAAGTAGAGTCCGGCGGGGATGCGGGGAGATGCGGTGAGGCCGTGGCGGGTGAGTGGGCGGCGCGCGCGCGCCGCGCTCGGCGCGCTCGCAGCCTCGACGGCCGTGGCGCTCATAGCGCTGGCCCCGGCGGCGAGCGCCGACCGCGCCTCGCTGTACCGGGGACCGGGTCCGCGCCCGGGACCCGACATCCTCTACGCGCCGCTGGCCAAGGCCCCCCAGCTCACCAACTCGGGCGTCTGGAACGCAGCGCCGATCCTGGTCTCCGGGACCAGCGCCTACCGGGGCGGGGAATTTCTCTATCAGGACTGGCTCTATGACGACCACGGCGCCCACACTCCCAATCGCGACCAGAACGACCCCCAGAAGGCGCCGGGCGGCAACGGCACCTCGGGCGATCTCTTCTCCACGCCCAACGGCAACTACACCTACCCGACCGATACCGCCTACGCCGAGGACGCGGCCGATTTCGTCGAGCTGCGGGCAAAGCCGCTGGCCGACGCCACCGCGGTGCGGTTCACGCTCAACGCGCTCAAGGACCCCGCCCTGATCGGGATCTCGCTGGCCCTGGGGGGCACCCCGGGCGTCAACGTCCCCTTCCCCTACGGCGCCAACGTGGCCGCGCCCGCCGACCTGTTCGCCACCGTGCACGGCTCGAGCGCGGACCTGCGCAACGCCGCCGGGGTGGTGGTCGACGGAGCGCTGCCGGTGACGGTGGACATGGCCCGGCGCCAGATCGAGCTGCGCATCCCGCACTCCGACTGGGATCCCACCGGCAAGGTCGAGCGCCTGGCCGCGGGCGTCGGCTTGTGGGACAAGGCCAACAACCGCTACCTGCTGCCCCAGGACAACGCCGACGCCACCCACCCCGGAGGCGCCGGCGGGACCGGCGCCACGGCGGCGGCCTTCTTCAACGTCGCCTTTCGCTGGCAGAACGACGGCGGCGGCGCCGGCGAGGAGCCGATGCAGAAGCCCACCGACACCCAGGGCGTGTTCAACGACCCGGCGTGGTGGCGCGACAAGGCCCAGGGCCACGCGCTGGCCGCCCACGACATCAGCCCGTTCTTCGCCAACGTGGACTTCGGAAAGCTGGCCGCGGGTGCCAGCGACGACATGACCGACCGGCCCACCGGGGTGCCCTCGAGCGGCCCGATGGATCGGATCGAGGCCAGCCACTACGAGACCGAGCAGGGACGCGACTACAGCTCGGCCTGCGCCGTCTCGACCGAATGCAAGGGCGAGCTGCGCAGCCAGCTCCAGCCCTACGCCATCTTCGTGCCCCACAAGCCTCCACCGGGAGGGCGCTACGGGCTGACGCCGATGCTGCACTCGCTGGGCGCCAACTACAACCAGTTCCTGTCCTCCAACAACCAGTCCCAGTTCGGCGACCGCCCCACCGGCTCGATCACCATCACCCCCTCGGGGCGCGGGCCCGACGGCTGGTACTACGACTACGCCGGCGCCGACACGTTCGAGGTGTGGGCCGATGTGGCCGCGCGCTTTGCGCTCGACCCCACCTACACGGCGCTTACCGGCTACTCGATGGGTGGCTACGGCACGTATAAGTTCGCCACCCAG
>VAYS01000034.1 GCA_005883215.1 Actinomycetota bacterium | reverse complement strand
GTGCTGGAGCCGGTTGACCGAGGCGTGATCTCCCGAATTTGCGCCGGCCGGCACTAGGTCGTAGGGGACAACCAGTCTCACCCGCATGATGTTCAGGCTCTGGTAAGCGGAGTCACCGTAGACGTTGGGTCTACGCGTCGTCGAGACCATCGGGCTCTGATCGTCAAAGCCATAGCGCCGGGCCGGCAGCTGGGGGCCGAACGTCCCTTGGGTGGAGTCGGCTCCTACGAACAGCGGGGAGACGTTTTTGTCGAGGGGTTGTTCGGCGGCGACCGCGGTGGTGTACGCGTTGCCAGCGATGGCCGAAGCGCATTCGGTGGTCGACGAGTTGCAGTAGACGCTGCGGTCCGAGCTGCCTGTTCCCGCGGTCGGCGAGTCGTCGGCGGAGGTGTCGGGTTGTCCGGGTTTTGCTTCGGCGCCTTCCACATCGACATAGAACGTCTGGGGGGCCGAAGAGTTGCCCGCATTGTCTCTCGCGGTGACCTCGATCTCGTGCACGCCGTCCTCGTAGACCGGGGTGTTGAAGGTCCAGTTGGCATCGAGCGAGCAGCCGTCGCCGCTGCAGCTCGTGGGGACGAAGTGTGCTGCTCCGTCGGGCGGGTTTTGGTTGTCCACGGTGACATCGGCCGAGGCGACGCCTGAGAGGCTGTCGCTGGCCGAGATGTGCAGGTTGTAGGCGTCTTCGTCGAGGGTCGGGTGGGTCGGATCATTAGGGTCGATGTTGTTGTCAAATAGCGTGTCGCTGAAGCTGATCGCTGGCGGTGTGTGGTCGACCCTGATCCCCCAAGTCGCTGGCGGATGCGCGCTGTCTCCCGTTTGGTTGCCGACGATGTCGGTCGCGTTGCCGGTGATTGTGTTTGAGCCCTCGGGGGTGCTGTCGGTGACCGAGTAGGTCACCTGCGGATTCCAGCTGAGCGGACAGCTGTTGTAATGGCCATCGCACGGGGCGGACGCGGTCGCCGTCGGCACACCGGGACCGGTGACGGTGGCCTGGCCGAGCCCTAGTCCGCGATCACTCGTCGCAAGTGTCACCGTGTCGGTGCTCCCAGTCTTTAGCCAACCCGTCCCGGTGTGACTCGTGAAGGAGATGTTGGGCGGATAGTTGTCGGAGGAGAAGGTGGCCGCGGTGCCCATAGCCACCTGAGGAATCGCCGGGTAGGGGTTGAAGCTATACGTTGCTTCCATGCCGAGGGCAGCGAAGTTCCCGGTCGGGATGTCGGTGCCTGGCGTACAGGAGTGCCCGCAGTAGTATGTCGTGACGCCCTGGTCGTAGGAGGGATCGATCCTCTCGGCGTAGCCCCCGCCTTGCTGCGTCGAATCGGTCGGCGTGAACCAGTAGCCAAAGTTGTAAAACCCTGTATATGGAGCGGCCGTTTCGCAGCATAAGCCGCCGAAAAGCTCCTCGCCATATCCAGAATTGCTCGTGTTCGCCTCATCCACTCTGTAGATGTACGAATCGGGTGCGGCCGTCCTGAACCAGTAGGCGTAATGGCCGGCGGTGTAGTAGGCGTTGTACTCTGAGATGTAGAGCGCGTTACCGTAAATGCTCGGCGCGAAGGCGTCGCCTTGGGCGCTCGTAAAGCCCCAGCCGGGCCAGCTAGTGCTGCTGGCCTGGCCGTAAAGGTCGTAAATCGCCGTGGTCGGGTCGATCATCACCGGCCACGTCACGTTTGACGTGTCACCCACGTGCATGATTAGCTGGTCGTCGCCCTTGAGCTCGTATCGCACCGGAACAGGCTGGCCTTGTGCGTCGACCGCCTCGGCCGGGCTGACCACGGCGATCCGCCGGCCGCCCTCCATCACATCGACGGAGCCAGGGGGCGCGGGGGGCGTCATGTCAAGCGGACCGGCGTAACGCAGGCTTCCTCCCGACGGGAGATCAAAAGCCAGTGTCACCGCGTGCGGGCTCGCCGGGGAGCGCAGTAGCACTGATAGCTCTGAACCGCCCGGCAGGGGTCTGAGGATCAGGTCGCTGTCTGGGAGGACGTTGGCGTAGAACGCCTTGTCGCGAATCACTTGAGCCGCTTGGCCGCGGTCGCCGACAACGCGGATGTTGACACCGAGAGTCGCCAGACGGAGCCCATCGCTCGACCGCTTGGGCAGTCGCATCGCCCCAAGCGCGCTACGCGGCGCGAACGCGGTGCCCTGATCTGACAGACGCAAGTCGATCGGCGCCTTCGTGCCGTCTGGTGTCTGCCCTCGCAAAGGCACCGAACCCTGGACGAGCCCCCTCTTTCCGCTCGGGTACTTGACCACAGCCGCCTGATCTCCAACGAACCGCTCGAGGACTTGGCCTGAGCCCAACGCTGGCCACGGAAACGCTGGCGCGTCCAGGTAATCACCGAACTTCTTCCGCGCTGTACCGACCGCCTCAGTGGACGACTTGTCCCGGTAGGACGCGCGTGAGTCCTCGCGCTCGCGCTTTCCAGCTGCGCTATCCCGATGCTGGCGCCGGGCCTGTTCCCTGCGCTGGCCCGCTGCCTCCGCGGCCTGAAACGCAGGATTATCAGGACGCATCGCCTCGGCCAACCGATCCGTGCTAGCGCCAAACGCCGGAGGCGCGGCGGCCATCGGCAGCATCATGACGAGAACTGTCAGCGCGCCCAGCACCGTGCGGCGCGAGATCGCCAAAGCGAGGAAGAAACGACGATCGCCGCCGCCGATGTACAGGTGATGCTCGGCGAACCTGCTGCGCCGACGCGACGACTTGATGGCCGCCAGCACAGCCGAACTCACGCCAACCATGGCGCGATACAACAGCGCCTCTCGCCCCGGACGCGTCCGCCTCCGCGTTCCTCTCAGGTCCCCAGAAACCCGCGCAGCACAACGACGCCCGCCATCCATGGCACGCCCCTCCATCCCTGACGCCAATACGCGCCGAACAGTCAGCCCACTAAAAAAAGCCTAAGTGGTGAGGCCCACTATGCCCCAAAACTGGGTAGGTCGCAATCGAACAATCGTTTAGGCGGACGCACGCGATCCTCATCAGGCGGCGGTGCCCTCGTCTGGAAGTCCGACGGGGGCCCACCAGCGGGACATCGAGCGTCGGCAACCCGCCCGCAAGCTCGGACCGGACTCCTGGTCGACTACAGGCCGCGCGGCCTTTCTGAGATGCGCTACCGGATCGAACCTCCAATTCCACCTGGTCCTCCCGTCGAGGAGGCGATAGAGAGATGAGCCCTGCTCCAGGCCCTCAGCGCTGCCGAGGATCATGACCAACTACCGTCCAGACCTAATTGACCAACCCCCTCCTTCATAGAGAGCGACTCTTGATGCCAGACGAGCGTCATATCGACTTCCTGCCGACGCGCCATCGCAGCCTAGAAGAGCGTGGTCGGCCGCTCGACCTTGGCAAGCTCGGCCCAAAACCTCCGCACGGTGTCGATCGACTCCTGCGCCTCTTTTCGTGCCATCACAGCACCCTCGTGTACAACGGCATTTCGGCGACTAAGGTGCAGTTTGTAAGCCGGCCAGAGTGATTGCTGCGTCACGTCGATCTGGAGCAGGAGCTCCGCCGCCGCGGTACTGACATCGTTCGCGAACATCGCCACGCGCGGGTTCTTGGTCAGACGCTTCGCCCACGCTTTACCGATCCGTGTTGCGGCTCGCTCCATAAGCAGTCGCACCTGAAGCTCAAAGTGGATCTGTGCAGCGACAATAGCTAGTTCATATTGCTCGCTGCCGAACAGGTCTCTCGCTTGTTCCAGGAACCGATGGCTACTCTGGTCCTGCTCCCGCAAGGGAGCTACCCAAACAACTGTAAGCCTGCGTCGCGGAAGCCCTGCGGCTCTGCGCGCTTGATCAACGAACTTGCGTGCATGGCCCTCAGCGCCCTCCGGCCCACTAGCATCGAGTTCAAAGGTCACGTATGGCTCAGGGTCCAGTGCGTCGCCGTGCCAGCCCCCAACTGACATGGACGACACCTGGCTAGGCCAGCCCCACGACTGTGTGTCAGTCAGTGCTCTCGCTGTCTCTTCATCGAGCAGGAACCGGACAGACCATTTCTCGCTGGGCCGCATACATTCAAGTAGATCACGAGAGCGGCCCGGGAGTGCGCTATTCCCGGGTGGGGATGAACGGGTCCGGATGATCCCGCCCAGAGGAGCGCCCCGAGCAGCCTGCGCCGGGATATCCCGGGAGAGTGACCACCGCGCTCTCATCCGAAAGCCACCGGCGGATCCGCACGCCCCGAACACCGGGCGCCGCGGTCCCCGGCGCGTCCAGAACACCGCCAAAATCGCTTAGCGCTAGGCGTAGCGCCTGGCTGCTGGGGTCAGAAACGTGGGCCGTCTGGGAGCCGAGGACGACGCGCCCAGGCTCAGTCGAGTCATGGGCGATGGCCCGCGGCGCTTGCGGATTCGAGCGCAGTGACATTGCATGGCGGTGGGCCGCCAAGCGCGCCAGCAACGAGCGCGTCAACCGGGGCGTCCGCTCAGGCGAATCCGCCAGCGCCAACGCCCCCGCGCAAGACAGGGCACACAAACCTGCCAACAGCACCGCGACACGTACGACCCCACGGCGCGCCCGCATACGCACAGCCTCCAAACCTCGCCCTGGCGAGGCCGTCCCCCGACGCCCGAAACGCGCCGAAGATTTATCCCACTAAGAAATTCCTGAGTGGTGGAGCTACTATGCCCCAATCCTGGGTAGGGTGCAATCGAACAGTCGTCTAGGGCGGGCAAACGCGACCTCCTCGTCCGCTCGGCGGGCGCGGAGGGAGATTGCGGGCTACGCACGTGGCGCGGACCAGGGCGCATCGAGGCCGAGGCTCAACCTAGAGGGGGCAGGTTCTCAGCGGCGCCCGATGCGAACTAGGCAACGGCAAGTCGGGGCGGCCGTAGTCGGGCTTGCACTTGTACGGACCCCGGAGACGATCGGCTGGCGATGGCGAAGCAGCTAGCTCGAGGCGACCGGGCGCGGACAGAGAGAAACGCGTGAGATTTCCACGCTTGCGTGTCAGGCACTGGATCGCGCCGGCGCCCGCGTCGACGGGTCATCCGCTCTATAGCAGTACGTGGCGCGCGCAGGTTGAAAGCAGGGCGGACGAGCTTCGCGACGAGTTGGCTCGCGCGGCCGACCAATCGCCGCCCGACGGCGTGGACTCCTGGGCGCAAGTGGCCGACTACGGGATCGCCGAGCGCAACATCGAGCTTGCTCGAGATATCGCTGGGCGTCGAGCGGGCCTGTTTGGCTGGCTGCGATGCTGGGCCTCGGGAGCCGACGTCGAGACGGCGTGGCAGGCAGTCCATTCGGCTGAGAGTGCCCTGGTGATGGTCGCGCCGGCCGAGTCGGTCAGGGCTCAGTTGCCCGAGATCCGCGCTTCGATGGCGGCTGCGCTCGGCGCCTCCGACAGTCGAGTCGCGGAGTACACGACCGAGCTAGCAGCGTGCGGGCGGAACCTCGACGCTGCCCATCGCCAGCACGTCCGCGTCATCAAGGCGGCCGTGAACGCCGCCTCCGACGCAGCGCATAGCAACGTGCGCAATTACCGCAATTGGCTGTTGATCATCAGCTTCATTTTCGTCGCGGGACTGATCGGGCTCGCGATCGCGCATTCCTCGAACCGGAATTTCCTCTACATCTGCCAGGCAAAAGCCGGGGCACCGGGCTGCGGCGGGGAGCATTCAGGAGACGTGGCCGAAATCGAGGCGGCGGGCGCTGCCGGTGGCCTGCTGATGGCCGTGTTCGCGCTGATCCGCCTGAAGATCTACTCAGGGCCATACGCCCTGCCACTCTGGGTGGCGCTGGTGCGAGTTCCGTCGGGGGCCGCTGCCGCCCTCGTCGGCGCGCTTCTACTGCAGGGCCAGGTGTTCAATTCGCTTACGCCCCAGACGAGGAGCGGGCTTTTGGCCTACGCGGCATTCTTCGGAGCCGCGCCCGAGGTCGTGCTCCGGCTGATCGACAAGAGGGTAAACGAAGCGACCGCCGCCGCTCGCCCGAAGAGCGACCCGCTCCAGCCTGTGCCACCAGCCGGCGCCAACGCCGACTCGACATAGAGGTTCAAGAGGCTATGGCCGCCGCCGCTGACTCGCTCTCGAAGCTCATGAAGGTCAAGCACATCGTCGTGGTGATGATGGAGAACCGCTCGTTCGATCAGATGCTCGGGTATCTCAAGCACGCGGGGATGGCAGACGTCTGCGGGCTCGAGGGCGACGAGGTCAACTACGACGAGGCCGACACCCCGTACAAGGTCTTTGAGTGGGGGCCCGATCAGACCAGCTTTCACCCGCCCCAGGATCTAACAGGCAAGGTGCTCGATCCCTGCCACTCCAAGGAATGCGTGGGCAAGCAGCTGGAGCATGACAACGGCGGGTTCGTCAAGAACTTCCTGGACACTCGTACCGACCAGCACGGCAACCCGACGAGCATCCCGGACGAGTATCGGGGCTTGCCGATGGGCTTCTACACCAACAAGCACCTTCCGGTCTATGACTATCTGGCGCGCCGCTACTGCGTCTGCGACCACTGGCATGCGTCTGTTCCCGGCGATACCTGGCCCAACCGTCTGTATGCGCTGGCCGGTCGCGAGGGAGAGCCGGTGACCCAGAAGCGTGGCTTTCTGCACGACCTCGTCACGCGCCTAGGTTTCGTGCCCGGCGTCAGCAAGCTCGGCAACGTCCCCATCTATGAGGTCGAGGCTTTCACCCGGCAGCTCTCCGCGAATCAATGGCGCTGGTATTCGCACGACCCGGCGACCTTGCGCGGCGCCGACGAGCGCTACCGCGATTTTCGCGATCTCAACCGCGAGAACTTCGCCTACTTTGATCGCAAGAAGATGAGCGTGCTCACCGAGGTCTTAGAAGGCGCCGCCGTCGAGCTCCACGACGGCTTTCTCGACGACGCCGCCAAAGGTCAGCTGCGCGAGGTCTCGTGGATCGACCCGAACTTCATCGACCTAAAGATCCTTGACCCCAACTCCAACGATGACCACCCGCCGTCGGACATTCACGCCGGCCAGGCGCTCATCCTCGAGCTCTACGACGCCCTGGTCAACAGCCCCGGCTGGCAAGACACCCTGCTCGTGCTCGTCTACGACGAGCACGGCGGGTTCTTTGACCACGTTCACCCGCCCGACGTCCCGTTTGAGGGAGACGGCGCGCCGTACAAGACGTTGGGTGTCCGCGTGCCGGCGCTCATTATCGGACCCCGTGTCAAGAAGACCGTCCATCACCAGCTCATCGAACACACAAGCCTGATCGCGACGATCCTACGGCGCTTTGCGCCAGACCCTGACGCCGCCATCCAGCAGATGCCGATCCGCGTTCGCCAAGCCCCGCATCTCGGCGGGCTTCTCGAGCCCGAGCCTCGCGCCGAGGCCACCGATCGCAATCAGCTCAACTCGGATATCAACGGGCTTCGCGACCAGCTAGACAAATGGCGAGCCGCCGCCCGCCAAGAGCGTCGCGCCAAGGACGGTCAGGTCTCGGCCGACACAGACGGAGGCGCCGGTCAGACGCAGCACCTCCATGATTGGCAAGAGCAATTCTTGGGCTTTGCCCTGGCCATGCGCGACGCCGGACTGCCGCCTGGTCAGCCCTAGCCTTCATGGCGAATCGCTGGTGCTCGGGGCCCCGGATCAGCGCCGGGCCGCGCACTACGGCTACGGCCACGGGACGCACCCGCGCGAGACGTCCGGGACTTGAGTGCACGCCAAGCCGGTCCCACCGAGGCGCCCCCCAGCGCTGCGGTTGTCGCTCGCGTCGGCATCCGGAACTCGCGATTCCGAATCCATGGGGGGACTATCCGACCGAAGGTCCGCCGGCGGGACGCACGGCCCAGGCGATAGGCGCCAGGGGCACCCAACTTGCCTTCTGCTCATCGGCCAAGCAAGGGTGCTTTCAGGGCCAGCACAGACTCTCGGAGGCTTGTCGGACCGCGCACGCGGCGGATCGGCGCTCGGGCGCTCGCGTCTGGGCGAGGCTGTCGGGAAAAGGGGTGCTGTCCGGCGGGTTTAAGACCATCTCGGCATGCCCCAGAACTTCATAGCTGCAGATCGGGATCAGGCGTATTTGATGCCGCCCTCGTTGCGGGATTGGCTGCCGCCTGAGCACTTGGTGTGGACGGTGCTGGAGGCCGTCGGCGAGATGGACCTGTCGGCGTTCTATGGCGACTATCGCGCCGACGGTCATGGCCGACCGGCCTATGAGCCCTCGATGATGGTGGCGCTTCACCTTTACGCCTACGCGCGCGGGAACTGCTCCTCGCGCGGGATCGAGCGCGAGTGCCAGGAGGACATCGCCGACCGCGTGATCGCCGCCAATCTGGTGCCCGATCACTCGACGATCGCCGAGTTTCGCCGCCGCCACGAGGCCGCGCTGGCACAGCTCTTCGTCGAGGTGCTCTCGCTGTGTCGCAAGGCGGGGCTGGTGCGAGTCGGGGCGATCGCGATCGACGGCACGAAGATCCGCGCCAACGCCTCGCGCGATCAGAACCGCAGCTACGAGTCGATCGTCGCGGAGATCATGGACGAGCACGAGCGCATCGACCGCGACGAGGACGAGCGTCATGGCGACGCGCGCGGGGACGAGCTGCCGCAGCGGTTTCGCTCGCGCGAGAGCCGCCGCGCGGCGTTGGCAGAGGCCAAGCGCCAACTCGAGGCCGAGCGGGAACACCACCCCGAGCCGGAGCGCGATCACGACCTCGAGCTAGACACCGAGCGGCTGGCCCATGGCGGGCAGGGCCGCCGCGGCTGGCTGCGCGAGGGGCGTCACCAGCTGGATGAGCGCCGCGAACGCGAGGCACGGCCGATCGCGCGCTCACGCTCTGAGCGCTTACGTGAGTCAAAGCGCCGGCTCGAGGAGGAGCTCGCGGTCGAGGTGGCCGCCAACGACGCCTATGAGGCTCACCACACACAGGCAGTCCGCAGCGACGGACGACGGTTCGCGCCGCCGCGTCCCTACCAGCCCCCGACGACGCCGGAGGGCCGCGTCAACCTCTCCGACCCCGACTCGCGCGTCATGCGCACCAAGGGCCAGCCGACCGTGCAGGGCTATAACGCCCAGGTCGCGGTCACCGAGGACCAGATCATCGTTGCCGCCGAGATCGCCACCGAGTCGCCCGACTTCGGCCACCTCGCGCCGGCAGTGAACGCCGCGGTCCGCGACCTCGATTCCGCCGGGGTGAGCGAGCGAACCGACACGGTCCTCGCCGACGCCGGCTACTGGCACAAGCGCCAGATGGAGAGCATCGTCAGCGCCGGAACCCAGGTGCTGATCCCGCCCGACTCAGACCTCAGAGAGAACACCCGCCCCGGATGGAGCGGCGGGCTCTATGCGTTCATGCGACGCGTGCTCGCCACCGAGCACGGCCAGGAGATCTACCGAAAACGCAAGACGACCGTCGAGCCGGTGATCGGCCAGATCAAACACAACCGACGAGTCGACCAGTTCCGAAGACGGGGCCGATCCGCGGTGCGCGCAGAGTGGCGTCTGGTGGCAGCGACGCACAATCTCCTCAAGCTCCACAGCCACTGCACAGCCGCCAGCAGCACCTGAGACGGGTTTCGCCGGTCCCCGGCGCCGGTCACGGCTCACCCTTCGAGGCGTCGCCGGTCGCCGCGGCTTTGTCCGACAGCCTCGGGCGAATGCGAGCGCGCGTCGCGACGGCACTCGGAACGAGCGGGACGAGCGCAATGTCGCCAAAGCGGTCGTCCGGTGCCGCAACCGCCGGCGCCTCCTGCTGAGCGACTGCGAGCGCGTGGACTCCCAACGACAACCGCGTCCCTCGGTCAGGCGGAGCGAAGTTCCGCCGCGACACGGAGGCAGGTCTAACGCCGAGCAGGTACGGGGAGCTTCTCCCACCTGCGCTCGCCACCGGACGTGTCACGCTGGATACAGACGGTTCTAGGTCATGAGCGTACGCAACGCGGGAGGATCACGCCTATAGCATCGCTGGGCGCGCTGAATTGGATCACCGGCGCGTCGACATTGAATGCCGGGCTGATCGATACTTCAGCGATCGTGTCTGCAATCGGCCACAGCTCCGCTGACCGGGTCTGCCGCCCCAAGCTGGTGTACGTCTCGGGTGCCCTGACCGCCGCACCGGACATCGTGCGCGCCCGAGCGTTCTACGAGCAGTTGGCCGCAGCCTGCCGCGCGGCAGGCTGGACTGCATACCTGCCCCACGAGCGCACCGATCCCCAGCTCCACACGAACGTGACCGCGGACAAGGTGTTCGAAACGGATCGCGACCTGGTGGAGAGCTGCGAACTCGTCGTCGCCGATGTCGGGGTCCCCTCGGCAGGCGTCGGTGGCGAGCTCGTCCTGGCCTGGAAGGCAGGGAAGCCCATCGTTGCGGTGCACCACCAGGATCAGACGGTATCCCGATTCGTCCTTGGCCTGCTGTCAGTGGCCGGGGCGACGGTCATCAACTACGAGGACGAGCACGACTGCGCGCAGCGCCTCGCCGCCGAGCTGCGTTCTCGCGACCACGTGCTCGGCCCTCAGCGCCCGTAATAGGCTCATCGGCATGCTGGCCCCGACGAGCAGCGCGCCTGTGCGCATCGATGCCGGTCGAGCCAGCGAGGTCTATCACCAGCTCCTGGCGAAGTTCCACGAACAAGGCGACGACCCGATGACTGTCGATTTCCGCTCGCTGTTTCCCGAGGTCGCTAGTACCGAGCGCGCCACGCACAACCTGCACCCTTATCCGGCGAAGATGCTTCGCCACATACCGTCCTTTAGCCTGGCCGTGCCCGAGTTGGCCGGACCGGGCGCGCGGGTGCTGGACCCCTTCTGCGGGTCGGGCACGACGCTCGTCGAGGCGCTGGTGGCCGGCAATCCGGCTGTCGGCCTCGACGTCAATCCTCTCGCCACCCTCCTGGCCAAGGTCAAGTCGACGCCGGTGTCGCCGCGCCGTGCACACGCGGCCCTCGCCAGCGTGGTGGCGATGGCGCGTCAGCTGCGACGACCTCGTGTTCCCAATCGCGATCGACTGAGGTACTGGTTCCATCCTCGCGTCCTGACCGACCTCGCGCGGCTGCGCATCGCCGTCGAGGACGTCGGCGACCCGGACGTGCGGGATCTGCTCAAGGCGTCCTTGTCTCTGCTCGCCCGCCAGGTGAGCCTGGCCGACCCCCGGGTTTCGGTCCCCGTCCGCTTGCGCCCGGAGCGGTATCCGGAGGACCATCGGCTGCGCGCGGCTATGTCGCGGCGACTGGCACAGCTGGGGAGACTCGACGTGCTGCTGGACTTCGAGCGCGCAACGCGCGAGACCATCGCGCGCATCGGCCGCCTCGAGGGGCTGCGGGCAGAGCCGATCGCCGTCTATTGCGCCGACGCGCGTGAGCTCGCCGCCGCGGACGCGCCCGTCGAGCCGGCGACGATAGACCTGATCGTTACCTCGCCGCCTTACCTGGGGGCCCAGAAGTACATCCGCGCCAGCAGCCTCAACCTGTTCGCTCTCGACCTCGTCGATGCCGAGGGCGCGGGCGAGCTGCTGGGCCGCAGCGTGGGTCGGGAGTTCTTCCGCCGTGACGAGTACGCCGAGGCTCAGACCACCGGTATCCACGAGGCCGACGCGCTGATCGAGGAGAGCCGGTGCACGAACCCGCTACGCGCGCATCTGGCGACCACGTACCTGCGCGAGATGCGATCGGCGTTCGCGGGCATTGCCACGCGGCTGAAGCCCGGCGGAGCATTTGTGCTCGTGGCGGGCGACAACCAGCTCTGCGACGTGCCGTTCCCCACCTCGCGCTTCCTGGAGGCGCTCGCGCACGAGCGTGGCCTGCGCACCGAGCTGCGCGTCGTGGACGCAATCCGGTCGCGGGGACTTATGACGCGGCGCAACCATTCGTCGGCGTCGCCGATCGCGCACGAGCATGTCGTGGTGTTCCGGAGATGAGCCGCCTCCGGCTCGCCAATAAGCTCGAGGGCAAGGTCCGCGTTCTCAACGATCGTCTTTGGGAGCGCCGGATCAACGGCCGACTCGAGGCCTGGCTCGGCAATTTCGACAGCGCAGACGAGGAGCTCCAAGCCCTCTTCCTGCTGTCGCAGTTCATGTACTTCGGCGACCGAGAGGTAAGGGAGCTGCTCCGGGCCGTCTATCGCGACCTCTTCAAGTACCCGATCGTGGAGAAGGTCCGTCGCGACCACGCCGATACCCTCGACTGCGATCTGCTTGAGCGAGAGTTCGCACGGGAGCTAAGCCGCACACGTTTCATGGGGATGGGCAACCCCGCTGAGAGCGGGACCCACCTCCTCTACTACTTCCGTCAGGAGAACCACATACCCAAGAGCCACTTCGTGGCCGAGACCGAGCTCTTCGACCGCCGGCTCGACTCCCCGGACTCGCGTCTGGCCGACCCCGATATCGCACGCCTCGTGTTCATCGACGACTTCTGCGGCTCGGGCTCTCAGGCATCAATTTACTCCCAGCGGCTGCTGGCGGTGCTGCGAGACGTCGCCCAGCGTTCGCGCCAGGACCTGGAGCTCTGCTACTTCGTCTTGGTGGGCGACGGCGACGGCCTCGACCGAGTCGCGCGGGAGACCGTCTTCGACCGAGTGGACAGCGTGTTCAAGCTCGATGGCAGCTACAAGTGTCTGGAGCCCAACTCTCGACATTTCGCTGAGTGCCCCCAGGGGATCGGCCGCGAGGCATCGCGCCAGATGGCTGAGAAGCACGGCGCGAAGCTGTTCCCAAGTCATCCCCTGGGATATGACAACGGCCAGTTACTTCTGGGCTTTCATCACAACGTCCCCGACAACTCGCTGCCGATCATGTGGTACGACGACAAGCCTGGAACATGGTCCGCCATCCTGCCGCGCTACCCGAAGATCTACGGCTGATGCTCGCGGGCCGGAGAAACCCCTTCGACGTCACAAAGGCGGTTGACTACTCCGACGGGGAGATCTACGACAGTTGGGTAGACCTGGACAACGGAGGGTTCGCCCAACTGGTCGACCCAACCTCATCGACGCCCCAGTTCTTGTTGGGCGGCAAGGGAACCGGCCGCACGCACCTCATGCGGTGGTTCTCCCAGCCGGTGCAGCGGTTGCGTTACCGGAACCAGCCACCACACAAGGGACCGCTCGCCGAGAAGTACCTGGGCATCTCGCTCCGAGCATCTGGACTGAACTCCAATCGCTTTGGCGGAAAGGGGGTTCCGGCCGAGGTCTGGAAGGACGTGTTCGCGTACTCCGTCGATCTGTGGCTGTCACTGGAGGCCCTGCGCACAGCCAGTATCGCGTGGTGTGAACTCGACGACTATTGTGCTCAGGCGGCTGCCATCGCCCGGACCATCGCCGAGTCTTTCGACGCGTATCCCGGCGACCTCCCCGACTCGCTCGAGCAACTCAGCGCGGACATGCGGACGACGCGTCGAGAGTTCGACCTCGCGGTGAACAACGCCTCGTGGCAACGCACGCTGGGGGACCTGACGATTCGCGCCACGCAGGGCAGGCTCCCCTTCGCCGTGCCGCAGGCGTTCGCTGAGCACTTACCCGCAGTGCGCAAGGTCACGTGGCTCTACATGGTGGATGAGCTTGAGAACCTCGACGAGAGGCAGCAGCGCTACATCCAGACGCTGGTTCGCGAGAAGGAGCGGCCGACGTCCATCATCGTCGGCGCGCGGGCGTACGGTCTTCGCACGCTCAGGACCTACTCCGCCGGGGAGGAGAACAAGGAGGGGTCCGAGTTCTCGGCCTTGGAACTCGATGCGCATCATCTGCGCGATCCGACCGCGTTTCGGCAGTTCTGCCGGCGCGTCGTCGCCAAGCGGCTGTTGATGGCCGGGTACGTCAGCGGCAACGAGGAAGCGGTTGCCGCGGAATTCGACGATTGCTTCGTCACGTACCCGCAGACGCCTCTCCGTGATGAGGAAGTCGCGTTTGTCCTCCGAGACGCCGGCGAGCGCCGGTACTTCACGAAGCTCAGGAACCAAATGCGCGAGGCCGGCATCCCGGACACGAGCCACGACGCGATCATCGGCGCCCTACATGTTCCGGAGCATCCCCTGCTCGAGCGGCTCAACATGTTCCTGCTCTACCAACGCTGGGCGGCCGGCGCGCAGCTGACGACGGCGGCGACCGACATCGGCGCCGAGGCGCGCGCGTACCTCAAGTCCCGAGACAGCAGCTCGGAATATGCCAACCACCTGAAGCGGCGGCGCGCTGACATCCTCGCCAAGCTCCTGCAGGAGTACGACCGCAGGCAGAGGTACTTGGGGATGGACACCTTCGTTCAGGCCGCGGCGGGCCTGCCTCGCAACCTCCTCCACATTCTCAAGCGGATCTGGATCGCGGCCGAGTTCCATGGTGAGGAGCCGTTCGCGCCCGGCGCAGGGCCGATCAGTGAACGCAGCCAGCGCGCCGGGCTGCTCGACGCGTCAGAGTGGTATCTACCGGAAAACCTGCCGCTAGGGGCTGACGGTGAGCGGGTCGAGATCGCCGTGACCCGTATCGGCGACCTCCTGCGCGCGGTGTACTTCTCGGACAAGCCTCCCGAGGTCGGGTTGTCGACGATCTCCGTCGATGAACGCGAGCTCGAACCCGAGGGCCGCGCGACCCTCAAGGTGGCAGCACAGCACCGTGTCCTCGTGCACATCGGAGCTCAGCGCGACAAGAGCAAGGGGCTGCGGAGAAGCAAGTACCAGCTCAGTCCGATGCTGTGCCCCAGGTGGGACCTGCCCGTGACACGGCGGGGCGCGCTCGCCTTGGCCCGGGCCGAGGCCGAGGCCCTCTTCGATCCGAACAGCGAGCACTTCGACAAGCTGCTACGAGACCGTGTGCAGCCCTTAAGCGCGCCCTTCAGGCGGTCAAACGAGACCCAGAGAAGCCTGCTCGACACATGATGTCACTCGACTACCGCATCCTCTACCGCGAGGAGCTGTCGGGGGACGAGCTGGCCGAGCGCTCTCGTGAATGGACGCTGTTCATTTCGGCGGTGAACGATACCGAGCGGGTCAGGGACATCTTCGCCCAGGTCAATGCAGCCTCCAAGCACTGGCTTGTGCACGACGAGTATGGCTACGCGGCAGACGAGCTGCCTACCGACGATTGCTTCCGACCCGGGCTGGCCAACGAGGCGGAGTTCTGGCACACCTACGCCCAGCAGGCCAACCCAGATACCGGAGGAACGGTCTGTCTCGACCTGACAGGCTTCATGAGGCCGCACGTCGCATACTTTGCCGCCTGGATGTTTGGGCAGGGGACGGATAGGTTCCTCGCCCTCTATACGGAGCCCAAGCACTACAAGAGCCAAGAGTCCACGGAATTCACCCTGGGTACCGTCAACGAGGTCCGACAGATCGCCGGCTTCGAGGGTGTGCACGGGACGGACGCCTCGAACGACTTGCTCATCATCGGCGTCGGCTTCGAGGACGAGCTGATCCGGCGCGCCGCGAACGACAAGCCAGGCGCACGCAAGCTTCAGCTCATCGGACTCCCCTCGCTCCACGCCGACATGTACCAGCAGAGCGTTCTGCAGGCAAGCCAGGCCGTCGACGATTCGTCCCCGCCCAGCGTCCTGTTCGCACCCGCCAATGATCCGTTTGTAACGGCGCAAGTATTGCGCGATCGAGTAACGCAGGAGGATGAACGCAAGCCGATCACGAACCTGTACCTCGCGGCCCTCGGCACCAAGCCCCAGACGCTAGGGTTCGCCCTCTACTACCTCACCGAACGGCAGCACACGGCCACGAGCATGCTTTTCCCCTACTGCGAGCGCTACTCGCGGGACGCATCGACCGGCACCGCGCGCATCTGGCTCTACGACGTACAGCGGCTCACGGCGACCAACTAGTCGCGCTGCCTACGACGCTACCTGGATCACCTCGACGCCGGCTTCGTCCAGGACATCCTGGCCGTCGAGGACGGCGTAGCCGTCGCGGAAGTAGAGCCGGCTCACCCCGGCCGCGGCAATGAGCTTCGCGCACGGAGGGCACGGAAAGTCAGTCACGTACATCAGCGCGCCCTGGCTGCTGGCCCCTGCCCGTGCGGCCTCGGCGATCAAGCGAGCCTCAGCATGGGTCACAGTCGAGAGCCCCAGGTGGACTCCTTTGAAGAAGTTGCTGCGCGGGTCCCCGACAACGTACGCGCTGAGCGGGTGAGGATGATGGGAGTTCGCCGCGACTCGCACAGCACCGTCGCCGAAACGGATTGCTGCGCCG
This sequence comes from Actinomycetota bacterium, assembly GCA_005883215.1. GTDB lineage: Bacteria > Actinomycetota > Thermoleophilia > Solirubrobacterales > Solirubrobacteraceae > AC-64. Next base: position 24,468 of record VAYS01000034.1, on the reverse strand, counting down.
ACCTGTCGCCACCAGTCGATGCTGTCCAGCGCCGCCTGCTCTCCTGCGACCCGCAGCTCCTCCCAGACCTCGCTCAGCTCGGCGCGCCGCACCGGCGAGGGCTGCAGAAGCTGGACCGTCTTGGTCTTGTCCCAGCGCAGGAACACGGTGTCGTACGAGACCTCGCAGCGCTCGAAGAAGCGCCCGACCACCTGGTAGCTCACGTCCTCGGCCGGCAGGACGATCGACGGACCGATCTCCGCGAGCGCCCGCGCCCTGTCCTCCGTGAGCACGGACACCTCTGCGCACACTCCCCATGACTCGATCGCCGCAGCCACGAGGTCGGCGCTCAAGCTGCGGATATCCTTAGCGAGCGGACGGTACTCGGCGTAGATCTCGGGGCCTAGGAGATAGAGCGGCTTTCCCGCCCCATGGGCCTCAAGGAAGCGCCGATAGCCGTCGTGCAGGACCGGAACGTAAGCGACGACAACCTCGGTCATCCGCGCTTCAGGATCGTGTCGATGAGGCCGGGAAGGATTTCGGCCAGCTTCGGTCCGAGGCGCTCACCGAGATGCATGTACATCTGGCGAATACGCTCACTCGTGGTCACGGCGGCCTGGCGCTCGATGGTGACGATTTCGCCACAGTCCTTGCGAAGCGCTACCTGCTGGTCCTCGGTGTAGGAGTGGTCAGCAGTCAGCACCAGGGTGTCCGGACGTACGGCCTTGATCAGGCTCCACCGCTCGTGCTCGTCGCCCTTGAGGAAGAGCAGGTCGACTGGTCGTTGATGCGCGAGCATTTCCAGACGCTCGTCCTCCGGGACCATGGGTCGATCCTCACCCTTGCGCCGGCGGATCTTCTCGTCGCTGTCTACGCCAACTATGAGCACGTCGCCGAGTTCCTTGGCCCGCGCCAAGTACTTCACGTGACCGAGGTGGATCAGGTCGAACGAGCCCGACGTCAGAACGATCCGCAGGCCTATTCCCTTCAGGTTCTCCACGAACGCCGACAGTTCGTCTAGGGACCCGATCAGCCGCTGATCGAAGTTGACGTCAGAGCTGAAGATGCCGCTAGTGATCGCCACGTCAGATGACGGCTTCGCCGTCACCTTTCGAGCTCACGCGGAAGCGCACTGTCTGAGACGGTGCGACGTCGAGCGCGACGAAGTGCACATGCAGGTGAGCGACGCTGCCGCCGTTGTAGCGCATGTCCCCGCTGCGCTCCACGGTTGCGACGGCAAGCGGATCTAGACGCTCCTTGAGTGCCCGCTTCATGCTCCACAGCTCGGCCCCCGCTTCGTCGGGAAGCTCGTCGAATGACGACACGTGGACATACGGGACGATCAGGTAGTGGGCGCTCGTGCCGGCGTACGGGAAATCGTTCCTGGCCACATACCAGTAGCGGCCGCGGATCTCCACGGGCTCGCGGTGGTAGACGGGGAAATGCTCGGCACAGAACACGCAAATCCCGGCCTTCTCGAGGTCGAGCATGTGGCCTCGCTGCGCCTCGCTTCGCGCCGCGCACGCGTCGTACAGCGCCTCACGCTGCTCGGTCATAGACCCGGAACCTGAACTCGTGTCCGTTCTCGGAGATCGGATCGCTCTCTTCGCAGCACCTCCAGAGGTGCTCGGGGAGCGCAGGGAAGAACGCATCGCCCTCGCAGGTCGTCTCGACTTGCGTGAGATACACCCGGTCGGCGCGCGGCAGGGCGGCAGAGTAGACTTGGCCGCCGCCGATCACGAAGCAGTCGCCGCCGCATGCGTTGATCGCCTCCTGCAGGGTGCGAAAGACCTCGGCGCCCGGCGCGACGTAGTCTGAGTCGGTACTCAGAACCAGGTTGCGGCGCTTCGGGAGGGGTCGGTAGGCATCGGGCAGGGATTCGAAGGTCTTGCGCCCCATGATGACCGTAGCTCCTGTCGTCAATTCGCGGAACCGCCGCAGGTCCGTCGGCAGGCGCCAGAGCAGCCCGCCATCGCGACCGATAACCCGATTGGTGGCACAAGCTACGACGATCGAGATCACATCGACACCTACGTCAGGACTGGGATATCGCGGAGGGCCGGGTGCGGCTCGTAGTCGTGGATGACGAAGTGATCTCCCCGGAAGTCGTGAATGTTCGTCACGCGCGAGCCGGCCTCGGTCAGCGTGAGGGTGGGTAGCCGACGCGGCTCCCGCGACAGCATCTCGTCTACGTGCTCGAGTTGGTTCTCGTAGATGTGGGCGTACTGGATCCAGTGGACGTACTCGACGAACTCGTACCCCGTGAGGTGCTCGATCATGAGGCCCAGCGCCGCGTACTGAAGCATGTTGGAGGGGACGCCGATCGGCGTGTCACCCGACCGCTGGTTGTGGACCAGGTGAAGCTTGTCGTTGAACACGAGTGCGTGAACCCAGCCGTGGCACGGGGCGATGGTGTTCCGCGACTTCACCCCGGACTCGCGGTGATTGGCCTGAGGTATCCAGGGGCTGATCAGAGCGGTCCGGTCAGTCGGCAGGTCCCGGAGCTTGCGGATGAGATGCGCCAGCTGATCGAACCCGGGATCATCGTGATCGAGGTTCGTTGTGAAGTGACGGAAGGCGTGTCCGTAGGAGCCAGGGCCGAGATCGCCGGTCTCGAGCCCGCGACTCCGGCACTTCTTCTCGTTGGCCCAGGGCCCCCACCAGTCGCAGCCGAATTGGGCGAGCTCATCGAGCGTTCGTGCACCGTTGATGAAGGCGCAAAGCTCCCCGATCGCCTTTCCTGTGAAGGTGGCGATCGAACGTTCCGTGATTACCGGCGCGCCATGCGCCATCGGGAAGCGCATGACGTGACCCGCCACCGCGCGCGCGTCTATGCCTTGCTTCGTCTCCACGCGGACCCCTTCCTCGCGGATCGTTCGAAGCAGGTCGCGGTAGGCCGTGCTGACGCGTCGCTCGGGAAAGGGCAGGTACGGCGGCATTTCAGACGATTGAGGCGGCAGCCATCCTCTGCGTCAGTTCTCGGACGGGACCGAGCCCTTAATACGCCCTTCGAAGTACTGCGAGTGGAATCTAGACAGGCACGTCAAGCTGCAGAACACGCCGTCCGAAAACCGACCGGAACCGACGCGCTCCGAGTCGAGCACGGACCAGCACTCGGGGCAGCGGTCCTCCGCAGCGGCAGCAGCGATTCGCTCAGCGGGGGACATGGATGGCACACACCCTACGGTAGCCGCTTGACGCCGTGCCCAGGCGTACATATCGCGGCGAACCGTACGAAACTGCGGCTTCCCCGCAGACCACCGACACGAGTCCAATCAGTCTGCCCAGCGCCGCCGGCAGGACCCAGCGGGAGGTGCCGGCGGCCGCGGCACCGGACGATCCCTTTGGCGACAAAGCGATCGTCCGGATCCGGCCTTGCCTGCGCGGCGGCGCGCCATCGGATTCGCCCAGGAGCGGCAGCGCGGGGCCTTCGCTTGGTCGCGTCTGGATTGGTCACGGTGTGCCGAACTCGGCTCGGGCCGCCCGCCGCGACGCCGCGCTGGTCGCCGAGCTTTGGTACTCACCGGCGGTGGCGGTGCCTGCGACACGGGCCGTCGGCGCCCGCGCCCTTGAGCCAGCGTCGGTCGGTGTGCCCGGGCCGCCGAACTCGCTCCGCGCCGCGCGCACGGCTACCGGCTCACGCCGGTGCCCAGTGGCGGTATGCCGGCGCCCGGCCGGGCGGGAAGGCGCGGGGCGGGCGCGCAGGACCGGCGCGAAGGTACGCGCAGACGTACCGGTCGCTGCGGCAGCCGGCCTTACCGCGGGTCGGTGATGGTGGTGGAAATGCCGAGCAGGCCGGTCGATCGCCTGGTTTGCTCCGATCGCGCCCCCCAGCACGCTCGCCGCGCCACCAATCGCCACCGCTGTCTTTACCGTCACCGCGGCCCCGGCGCCCGCACCCGCCGCGCCGGAGCCCTCTCCACCGCGAACGTGAGGCACGCTGGCCGCCCGGGCGGCGACCCATGCGACCGTCTTGGCCACCACACTGCCGGCGGCAGCTGCGAGGGGGATAGGTGGGATCAGGGCGGCGACGGCGCGGGCAAGCTCCTGTCGCCGCCGCGCGTGCTCGGCACGGCACGGCCGGCAATGGCCCAGATGGGCTAGCGCCTTGTCGACCTGCTCAACGGTCGCCGTGCCCTCAGCGAACGCGGTGAGGTCGGCCCGGCGGTGCTTACACCACCGAAGCCGCGAGTAGAGCACAACCGAGCGGTCAAGCTGCCGGCGGGCGACCCGCTCGGCGCGCCTGGCCTCGTCGCGGGTGATCCCGAGGTGGCGTGCGGCGCGCCGCTGGCTCAAGCCCTCGCCGTGCATGCACCGAAAGACGCGACGCTCGAGCTCGGACAGCTCCAGGAGAAAGTCCTCGGCCAGCTGCACCGGAACCTGCCCGTCCGCCGCGTCACTCGCCGTAGCGGCTCGGTCGGAGAGCCGATCGAGCGGCACCATGGAGAGCGGGGTCTCGTGGCGGGTGGCGCTGGCACGAACGTGCTCGCCCAGCTTCCACAAGAGGGCCTGGCGAAGCAGCGCCAGCAGATGGCGCTCGTCGCGGACCAGGTGGCCGTCGCGGATGAGACGATCGACGTGCTCGACCGCCGCGCTGTACAGGTCGGCCCGATCCTCGCTCCCGAGATCGCGGGTGCGGCTGCGCAGCCGGCGCAGCTCCTGCGCCCGCCAGGCGCTCAGGTAGCCGGCCGCCCGCTCGCGCGAGACACCACCCCCCTTCCCCGTCTCGGCCGGATCTCGGGCGAAGCGCCCGCTCGCGGGATCGCGTTTGGCGGTCTGGGGGCGTGGTGTCCGTAGCGGCGTCATGCGACGAGCTCTCAGAAGTGCTGCTACGGGTTAAGAGCGCCGGACACGCGACCTGACCAACAAATTTTATCCTGCCTCGCGATCGGAGCGAGCCGCTGGGAAAGACACGCCCACCCGCGGGGCGACCTGCTGCCCCTGCCTAACGACGTCGCCGCCGTGGGCTGCTGCTGGCGGAGGGTGTCGGCTGGTCGCCGGACCCCGATCAGGAGGCTTGGGTAGGGAGGGTTTGTCCGAGAGCCCATATAGTTGGTAGATTACCCACTATGGCGTACATCGTCGCGGGGCGAGCCAAACGGTGGGAGATCCGCGAGTCGCACACCACGCCAAACGGTCCCCGCAGCCGCACGCTTGCGACCTTCCGCGCGCTTACCCCCGACGTCATCGAGCGGGCTCGCCAGCGGGCGGCCAAGCCGCTATCGGCCGCCGGGCTGCGACAGGCGGCGCTGCGCGCCGGGGCGCCGGTCGAGCTGCCGGCCGCCGAGCGAGCGGCGCGCGAGCTGCTGGGCGAACTGGCCGCCGGGCGGCGTCCGCCGCGAGGCATCGGCTTGCTGCTCGCCGAGCGCCTGGACGATGAGCCCGCCTCCCGGCTGGGTCGGACCGGCGTGTCCGACAGCGCGCGCGCCGCGGGCGGGTGGGTCGCGGTCTCTGCGGACCGGCGCGGCGAGACGCTGCGCGAGCTGCTGCTCCTCGCCGACAAGCTCCCGCGCCCGAGACGACGAGGGGCACTCGCCTTCCCGCCCGTCGCGTCCGCTCGCACGTGACCGGTCCCTCCCTACCCGACAAGATCGCGGCCATCCACGATCGGCTGTCGCGCGCCCGGATCGCGCACGCCTTCGGCGGGGCGCTCGCCCTCGCCTACTACGCCGAGCCGCGCGCCACCATCGACATCGACCTCAACGTGTTCGTCTCGCCCAGTCGCTATCCAAGCGTCCGAGATGCCCTTGCCCCGTTGGGGGTCGGCGACGAGGTCGACGAGGCCCAGCTCGTACGAGAGGGTCAGTGCCGCCTGTGGTGGGACCGCACGCCGCTTGACCTGTTCTTCGCCTACCACGAGCTCCACGAGGCGATGCGCCGCGGCGCGCGATCGGTTCCCTTCGGAGAGACCCGCATCCCGATCCTGGCGCCCGAGCACCTCGTTGTATGCAAGGCCGCCTATGACCGACCCAAGGACTGGCTCGACATCGAGCAGGTGCTGATCTGCGCCGAGCCGATCGAGGCGGATGAGATGCGCGCCTGGCTGGCCCGGCTCGCGGGTCGCCATGACCCTCGCACCCAGCGGCTGGACCGGGTGGTCGCGCAGCTGCTCGGCCGCTGAGCCAGCGCGATGCCGCGCGGCGGCCGGAGATGCCAGGCGGCTAAGAACCCGGGCGCAGCCGACCGGCGGAGCCCCTGAAATAGCATCCGGCCGGTCATGGCCGAGCCCCAGACCCAAGCCGACGCGGTGACGATGGACAAGATCGTCTCCCTGTGCAAGCGGCGCGGCTTCGTGTTCCCCTCCTCGGAGATCTACGGGGGGCTGGGGTCGACCTACGACTACGGCCACTACGGCGTGTTGCTCAAGAACAACGTCAAGGGCCAGTGGTGGCGGGCGATGCTCCAGGAGCGCGACGACATCGTCGCCCTGGACTCGGCGATCCTCCAGCACCCGCGGGTGTGGGAGGCCTCCGGGCACCTGGAGGGGTTCACCGACCCGTTGGTCGACTGCCGCGCCTGCAAGCAGCGCTTTCGCGCCGACGACCTGGAGAACGCCGCCTGCCCGCGCAAGCCCTCGGTGCACCCGGGCGAGCACAGCGAGTGCGACCTGACCGAGGCGCGGGAGTTCAACCTGATGTTCGAGACCTCGATCGGGCCGGTGCGCGACTCGGCCTCGACCGTCTACCTGCGCCCGGAGACCGCCCAGGGGATCTTCATCAACTTCAAGAACGTCGTGCAGTTCGCGCGGGTAAAGCCGCCGTTCGGGATCGCCCAGGTGGGCAAGTCGTTTCGCAACGAGATCACCCCCGGCAACTTCGTCTTTCGGACCCGGGAGTTCGAGCAGATGGAGATGGAGTACTTCGTCCCCCCGGCCGAGGCCGAGCGCTGGTTTAAGTACTGGGTCGCCGAGCGCGAGCGCTGGTACGCGGACCTGGGCATACGCCCCGACCACCTGCGCGTGCGCCCCCACCCCGCCGAGGAGCTCTCCCACTACTCCAAGGCCACCTCGGACATCGAGTACCTGTTCCCGATCGGGTGGTCCGAGCTGGAGGGGATCGCCAACCGGGGCGACTTCGACCTCACCCAGCACGCCCGGTTCTCGGGCGAGACGCTCGAGTACTTCGACCAGGCCACCGGCGAGCGCTACGTGCCGCACGTGGTCGAGCCCGCGGCGGGGGCCGACCGGGCGGCGCTGGCGATTTTGGTCGACGCCTACGACGAGGACGATCTGGCGGGCGAGGGGCGCACCGTGCTGCGCCTTCACCCGCGCGTGGCGCCGGTGAAGGTGGCGGTGCTGCCGCTGCTGCGGCGCGACGGCCACCCCGAGCTGGCGCGCGAGGTGTTCGGAGCGGTGCGCGGGCGGGTGCAGGCCGAGTACGACGAGGGCGGTTCGATCGGGCGCCGCTACCGCCGCCAGGACGAGATCGGCACGCCGTTTTGCGTGACCATCGACCACGAGTCGGTGTCCGATCGCACGGTCACCCTGCGCGACCGCGACTCCGGCCACCAGGAGCGGCTGCCGATCGAGGGGCTGGCCGACGAGCTGGCCGGCCGGCTCGAGCGCGAGTGGCGCACGCCGAAGCTGGGGTGAGGCGCGGCTTTGCCGGGGTGGTGTCCCCGCCGGCGGCGCTGGTCGGTGAAGGCACCATCTGGTGTCTTCGTTTCCGTCGGTCAAGGCCAGGCGACTCCTGTCATACTCAGTAATAACATGGCGACGAAGCGAACATCACGGGTGCTGACCGTGTCCGTTCCTCCCGAGACCGCCGAGGAGTTCAACCGGCTGGCGGGGTCGGAGGGCCGCAACAAGAGCGAGCTCTTCCGCGAGATGCTCCGGGTGTACCGGACGTACCGCGAGACTGGCGCCTTCGAGTCGCTTCAACGGTACGGCGCGGCACGCGCGCGTCGGCTGGGGGTCCGCGACGAGCGCGACGTCGAGAGACTGATCCACGACGCCAGAGGGAGGTGAAGGTTGTCGCCGACACCAATGTGCTGGTATCGGCCTTCATCTTTCCCGGCGGAGCACCGGAGGCGTTCTACCGCCTCGTGTTCGAGCGACGGATCGAACTCGTCTCGTCGCGACCTCTGCTCGCCGAGCTCGGCCGCGTGCTGTGCGACAAGTTCGACTGGGAGCCCCAGCGCGCGCAGCGAGCGCTAGAGCAGATCGTGCGCTTGGCGGACATCGTCGACCCAAGCGAGTGCGTCGCCGACGTCGAGGCCGACCACGACGACAATCGAGTACTCGAGGCCGCTGCCGAAGGCGGCGTAGACATGATCGTCTCCGGAGACCGCCACCTGCTCGAACTGGGCTCATGGCGCGGAATCCCTGTCCAGGCACCAGCCGCGTTCCTCGCGCGACGATCGCAAGACCGGGCATGATGCACGCCCGTCTAACCGGTACCCCCGCCCGCTAGCAACTTTGCCCCCACCCTGGTCGGGCGCGGGGTCTTCATCTACAACGGCTTTCCCGCCCCCGCCGTGCGCAAGCACATCGAGGGCTGCGTCACGCGCCAAACACGACGGGTCATGGCCAGCGCGGCGCCGAGCCCGCGTTCGGTCCGCTCTCCCCTCCTGGGTCCCACGATCCGGGCACACTACGTTTGGTCGCCCGCTCACAGCGAGCGCCCGGCGGCGGCGAGCCGGCCCATCCGCGATCATCCTTTGGTCGCCGGGGGTAGGAAGGGCAACAGACGATGAGCGCCACCCGCCTTCCGATGACCCCGCCGCGGCCGATCTCCCAGACCTCGCCCGCCGACCAGGTCAGCTACGGGGACCTCTACACCCGCTGGGAGCGGGGCAACTGGCGCGCGACCGAGCTCGATTTCAGCCAGGACCGCGTGCACTGGCGCGAGCAGTTCTCCGAACTCGAGCGCCGCTCGGCGCTGTGGAACTACGCCCTGTTCTTTCACGGCGAGGACTCGGTGGCCGACAACCTGTCGCCCTACATCGACGCCGCTCCCCGCGAGGAGCAGAAGTACTTTCTCGCCACCCAGCAGGTCGACGAGGCGCGCCACGCCGTGTTCTTTGACCGGTTCATGCGCGAGGTGGTGCAGGTCGGCGGCGACGGCAGCATCGCCGGCTCCCTGCACGCCACCGGACCCGAGCTGACGTGGGGATTTCGGCGCGTGTTCGGTCGCCTGGACCGCATGGCCGACGAGCTGCGCCAGGACCGCTCGCGACCGAAGCTGGCCCAGGCGATCGCGCTCTATCACTTCGTCATCGAGGCCTCGCTCGCCCAGCCCGGCCAGCACTTCATCGAGCGATATCTGGACGAGCGCAAGCTCCTGCCCGGATTTCACGAGGGGATCCGCAACGTCTCCCTCGACGAGCAGCGCCACATCGCCTTCGGGGTAAAGCTGGTCTCCGACCTGATCGCCGAGGACCCGGAGTGCGTGGACGCCATCGTCGAGCTGATGAACGAGGTCATCCCCTACACCACCGCCGTGCTCGTCCCCCCGGACTGGGACGAGAGCTACATCGAGTGCTTCGGGATCACGCTCGAGGAGCTCTACGAGGACGCCGCGGCGTCGTTGGAGGCCAAGCTGCGCGCCGCCGGGGTGCCCCCCGAGGCCATGGATCGCATGTCGCTGCCCTTTGACCTCTCGCCCCGCGAGCGGGTGCGGCGGGCGCTCACGCTGCTGCGGGCCAACATGCTGGGCGAGAAGCTCGGGCCGGTGTCGCGCGATCCCCACGCGGTGGAGGTGCTGTTCGAGGCGATCCGCCGCCAGGCAGACCCCCGCGTGGTGCCCTCCGGGGCCACGCTTCAGTGGGAGTTCGACGACTTCGAGCCGTGGTATCTGCTCCTGGACAACGGCACCAGCCGCGTGCAGCGGGGACGGGCGCCCGAACCCGACGTGACCCTGCGCTGCCGCTTTGAGGACTGGATCGACGTGGTGGCGCGCCGAGCGGACCCGCGCTCGCTGCTGCTGCGCCGCCGGCTGCGCCCGCGGGGACGGCTGCGCCTGCTCGTGCGCCTGCCCCGCCTGTTCGGCGCCGGGTGGTAGGGGTCCGGAGCCCGCCGGCGCGCCGCCGGCTTGGTGGCGATCCGGCGGGCGGATAGATTGCCCCCGTGCTGCGCCAGGGCCCGATCTCGCTGCTCCTCCACGGCCTGCTCGAGTACGGGGCCGGCGCGCTGCTGGTCGCCGCCCCTTTCCTGCTGTCGTTCAAGTCCGGGGCGGCAACCGCGGTGGCGATCGTGGCCGGAGTGCTGGTGATCGTGGTCGCCGCCACCACGGTGGGCCGCACCAGCCTGGTCGACAGCCTGCCCCTGGCCGCCCACATCCTCGTCGACTACACCGTGGCCATCTTGATGATCGCCGCGCCGTTCTTGTTCAGCTTCTCGCGCGAGGGGGCCCCGACCGCGTTCTTCATCGTCCTGGGGGTCGTGTTCCTGCTGGTCACGATCGGGACGCGCTTTCGCCCCGCGCCGAGCTGAGGATCTAGCGCTCGCTGGACGTCAGCAGCGTGCGCGCGCAGGCCACGCTGGCGCGCACGGTGGGGCGCGAGTCGCGCTGGGGCTCGGCCAGGACGCGCAGCGCCACGCCCTCGCCGAGCGCGAACAGGACCTCGGCGATCGCCTCGGGCTCGGCCTGGAGCTGGAGGATGCCCTCCTGCTCCTTGGCCGCGAGCACCCCGGCCACGTGGCGCCGGGTGCGCCGCAGCAGCTCCTCGAGCTCGGCGGCGATGTCCCGGTTGCGCCGGGAGAGCGCGAACAGCTCCACCAGCAGGGAGATGAACTCGGGGTCGCGCTCGACCATCTCCCCCATGCTCGCCACGAGCCCGTGCAGGACGTCCTCGGCCGTGCGGGCGCCCGCCAGCTGCTCGTCGAGGACCTCCATGCGCAGCTCCGAGTCGCGGCGCACGACCTCGACCAGCAGCTGCTCCTTGGTGCCGAAGTAGTAGTGCAGCAGGCCGCGCGAGACCCCGGCCTCGCGGGCCACGTGGTCAAAGGTCGACGCCGCGGCGCCGCGCTGGGCGACGCTGCGGCGCATGGCCTCGATGATCCGCTGGGCCTTCTCGCCGGCCAGGGAGCGCGTCGAGGTGGCGGCTTCCATGGCGGGATCGTACCCGCCCGCCTCACAGCAACGAGGGCGCCCGCGGGCGCCCTCGTTGCTCGAAGCCCCGCCGCAGCGGAGGGCTCAGCCGGTGGAGACTGGCTCGGGAGAGGGTGTCGGGGGAGTGGTGGTCGACGTGTAGTCGAACTCCTCCTCCGAGCCGAACAGGGCGTCCAGCACCTTCGAGCGCAGTCCCTCGCTCAGGGCGATGGCCAGCACGCCGCCCACCATCGCCAGCACCAGCAGGCGCCCGAGGCTGCGCCGCCGGCGGCGGCGCTTGCGGGGCTGGCGCAGCGCGCTGCCCGCCTCGTTGAGGGCCTGCGCCGCCTGGCGCAGCTCCTTCTGGAGCTTCTTGTCTTCCATCAGCGCCTTGGTGGGCGCCTTGCCGTTGGCCATCCGGGTGTAGGCCCCCCGGGCCGACTCGAAGGCCGTGCGCAGGTTGTCCCGCAGGTCCTCGTCCTCGACGATGCGCTGCAGATACGGGTTGTTGCGCGCGGCCCGCGCGGCGTTGCCCGCCTTGGCCGCCCTTTGCTTCGCTGCCATTACCAACCACCTCGGGTCCGCTTGCAGGTGCGAATCAGCATATACCCGGCCCCGCTTGCGCGCAGCCTTTGGCGGCTCAGCGCCGGCCGCGGGCGGCGCGGCGGCCCGGGGCCGCCGGGCGCGGGCGTCGGCCTGGGCGCGGGCGGCGGGCCGGAACCACGCGTCCGTCCACCGGCTCGAGCGCCACGTCGAGGACCTCGCCGATCTCCGGGACGAAGACGAAGTCGAGATCCTCGCGCAGGTGCGCCGGGATGTCCTCCACATCGGCGGAGTTCAGCGCAGGCGCGATCACCGTCTTGATCCCCGCGCGCTGGGCGGCCAGGGCCTTCTCCTTGAGCCCCCCGATCGGCAGTACCTGGCCGGTGAGGGTGATCTCCCCGGTCATGGCGACGTCGTCGCGGACCAGCCGTCCGCTGATCAGCGAGGCCAGCGCGGTGGCCATGGTTATGCCCGCGCTTGGTCCGTCCTTGGGAGTGGCGCCGGCCGGCACGTGCAGGTGGACGTCGTGGGTGGCGAAGTAGTCCTCGGGCAGCTCGGGTGTCAGCTCCGCCACGTGCGCGCGCACGTAGGAGAGCGCCGCCTGGGCCGACTCGCGCATCACCTCGCCCAGCTGCCCGGTGATGGTCAGGCGCCCCTCGCCCGGCATCGAGGTGGCCTCGATGAACAGGACGTCGCCTCCGGCGGGCGTCCACGCCAGGCCGGTGGCCACGCCCGGCTGGCGGGTACGACGCCTGGCCTCGGAGTGAAAGCGCTGGCGCCCGAGCAGCTCGCGCGCGCGCTTCTCGGAGATGGTCATCCGGCGGTTGGGGGCCTTGCCCTCGGCCACCTGGCGGGCGACCTTGCGGGCGATCGTCCCGATCTCCCGCTCCAGGTTGCGCACCCCAGCCTCGCGCGTGTAGTCGGAGATGATCGTCCGCAGGGCGGCGTCGCCGAAGGAGATCTGGGAGCGCTTGAGCCCGTTGCGTTCGATCTGGCGCGGGACCAGGTAGCGCTTGGCGATCTCGAGCTTCTCCTCCTCGGTGTAGCCCGAGAGGGTGATCACCTCCATGCGGTCGCGCAGCGGCCCGGGCACCGTGTCCAGGTTGTTGGCGGTGGTGATGAACATGACGTTGGAGAGGTCAAACTCCACGTCGAGGTAGTGGTCGCGGAAGCTTGAGTTCTGCTCGGGGTCGAGCACCTCGAGCATCGCGCTGGCCGGGTCGCCGCGAAAGTCGGCCCCCATCTTGTCGATCTCGTCGATCATGAACAGCGGATTGTTTGAGCCCGCGTCGCGCAGGGCGCGGATGACCGTCCCCGGCAGTGCGCCGATGTAGGTGCGGCGGTGACCGCGGATCTCGGCCTCGTCGCGCACGCCGCCCACGCTGATGCGCTCGAACTGGCGACCGAGCGCGCGGGCCACCGAGCGCCCCAGCGAGGTCTTGCCCACCCCGGGGGGGCCGACGAAGCACAGGATCGAGCCCCGGGCGTCGGGCTTTAGCTTGCGCACGGCGAGGAACTCGATGATCCGGTCCTTGACCTGCTCGATGTCGTAGTGGTCCTCGTCCAGCACCTGGCGCGCGTGCTCGAGGTCGAGGTTGTCCTCGGTGGCCTTGTCCCAGGGCAGCGAGGCCACCCACTCCAGCCAGTTGCGGATCACGCCGTGCTCGGCGGCGGCGGCGGGCAGGCGCTCCAGGCGTGAGAGCTCGCGGTCGACCTGCTTGCGCACGTCCTCGGGCAGCGCGATCGCCTCGAGCTGGTCGCGCAGCTCCTGGGCCTCGGCGGCCATCTCGTCGGCCTCGCCCAGCTCCTCCTGGATCGCCTTGAGCTGCTGGCGCAGGAAGTACTCGCGCTGGGACTTGTCCAGCTCGGATTGGACCTGGGACTGGATCTTGGAACCCAGGGAGATGACCTCCAGCTCGCGGGCCAGGATCTCCGACAGGCGGCGCAGCCGGCGGGCGACGTCGACCTCCTCGAGCAGGGCCTGCTTCTCCTCGGTCTTCAGCCGCAGTGAGCCGGCGATCAGGTGGCTGAGCGCGCTGGGGTTGTCGACGTTGGCCACCGCCAGCTGCAGCTCCTCGGGCAGGTAGGGGACCTCTTCGACGATGTTGGAGAAGGTGGTCTGGACGTTGCGGGTGAGCGCGGTGAGCTCGGGCGTCTCCTTGACCACGTCGGGCAGCTCGGAGATCTCGGCCACGAGATAGGGCTCCTCGCGCACCCAGCCATCGAGCTTCACTCGCTGGGCGCCCTGGACGAGGATGCGCATCGTGCCGTCGGGCACCTTGAGCATGCGGGCGACGATGCCCACCACCCCCACGTCATAGAGGTCGGGGGGATTGGGCTGTTCGAGCTCGGGGTTGCGGCTGGCGACCATCGCCAGCATGCGATTGCCGGCGAGGACCTCGTTCACCAGCCGGGCGCTTCGCTCCTGGCCTATCGCCAGCGGCGTCAGCGTCTCGGGGAAGGGAACGGCCTCGCGCAGGGGGAGCACCGGCAGCACCTTGGGCAGGGCCCCGCCGGTCTCGACCTCGACGACCCCCGCGCCGTCGCCGGGCGTGGCGATCTCGATCATCGCCGCCCTCCGTCCGCCCGTCCCGGGGGCTCGCCCGAGCCGTCGTGGGCGCGATCGCCCGGTGCCCGCGGCGCGTCGGGGGCGGCTTCCGATCTGCCCTCGCGCGAGCCCACCTCGATGGGGACCGAGCGCGAGCGAGGATCGGGCTGGGCGAACGGCAGCTCGATGCGCAGAATCCCGTCCTCGTAGCTGGCGCGGGTGTCCTCGGGGACGACGTCGGCGCCGAGCTGGATGACGCGACGAAACGGCCCGTGCTCGATCTCGATCTGCTGATAGACCCGACCGTGGGACTCCGCCGGGCGCCGACGTCCGGCGATCACCAGCGTGCGGCCCTGGACCTCGAGCTCGAGGTCGTCGCTGGAGATCCCGGGCAGCGCGGCGGTCACCACGGCCCGGGGCGGGTCGTCGGTGTAGCAGACGTCGACCGCCGGGGTGAACCCGGCTCGGCGCGGGGTGGAGAGCGCGGGACGGCCGAGGAAGTCCCCGAACAGCTCGTCGATCTCCCGCCGCATACGCTCGAAGTTCGCGAACAGGTCGCGCTCGGGAGCCATCGCGCAGGACTTTAGCGACGGGTCGGTGGGCGCCTGGCGACGCGGACGCCGACGCTCACACGGTGAACACGTCGCCCTCCCGGGCGACGGTCACCGGCTGGCCGAACGTGCGCGTCGCCTCGCGGGCGGCCCACTCCTGATCGAGCTCGTCGGTGATGTGGGTGAGCACCAGCCGACCCACGCCCGCACGGGAGCCGTGCTCGCCGGCCTCCGCCGGCGTCATATGCCCGCGCGGCTCGTCGTGCTCGGGCTCGACCAGCGTGGCCTCGATCAGCAGCAGGTCCGCGCCCTGGGCGAACTCGACCAGGTCCGCGGTGGGCCGGTGGTCGGCCCCGTAGGTCACGCGCCCGGTCCCCTGGGTCGAGCTGACGTCCACGGCAAAGGTCGGCACGTAATGGGGGACCGGCCGAAAGCGCACGCGCAGCGGGCCCACCGTGACGGTGTCCTCCGGGTCATACTCGGCCAGCTCAAACGCGCGCTCGATCAGCTCCTCGCTCCCCCAGGACCCCACGATGCGACGAAAGGTCGCGGCCGAACCCGGCGGCGCGAACAGCCGCGGCCGGCTTGGGCCCTGGCGCCCGCTGGAGGGCGAGCTCGACACCTCCGCCGTGCCCCGGTCCGGGCCGGCGCCGGCACCGCCGGTGGTGGCGGGGGCCCCGCCCGCCGCCGGCGCGGCGGTCGGGATCTCCAGCGAGGCGGCGGTGGCGCCCTGCTCCTCGGAGTGAAGGCGGGGCGAGTACAGGAGCGCGTAGGAGTAGGGCACGAGGTCGAGGATGTGGTCGGCGTGCAGGTGGGAGATGACCACGGCGTCGACCGACGCGTAGTCGCGGTAGCGGCGCAGCTTGGAGAACACGCCCCCGCCGCAGTCGAGGAGCAGCGTCGTGTCCCCTTCCTCGATCAGGTACCCCGAGCACGCTCCGTCGACGTCCTGCCACGACGGAGACTTGCCCAGCACGGTTAGTTGCACTCGCCCTCCTCTGGCCCGGGGGGCCCACTCTATGGGCCCGCGATGCCCGACGCAGACCCTCGATCAGCGTCCGTGGCCCAGGCGGCACGCCCGCTGCCACCGGCGCGAGCGCCCGGCGCGGACGGTACGCGGACGGGCGCGCCGCGGCCGGGCGCGTGCCGACCCGGGCGCACAGCAGCGCGGCGCGCACCAAGGACAGCGGCTGGCCCCTGCGCGACGCCCGGGCACGGCGCTAGCGGGAGTGCAGGGCGGCCTGCTCCTCGGCTGAGGGGAAGGCCCACGCGGCGCGGGTGCGCCGTTCCTGGCGAAAGACGAAGTGCATCTGGCGGGGCGGGCGCAGACCGTCGGGATTGTTCGGGCGAAAGGTGGCGCACGGCGCGTCGACCTTCAGCGAGCACAACAGGTTGGCCCGAAAGAAGCAGTCGTCGCAGCTGACCCGCGCGTTGACTCCTCGACCCTTTGCCATCCTGCGACCCGACCTCCTTGACCTGACCCGACTGCGACGACCGGCTGATCAAAGCACCGGCGCGCGCGCCCCACAATGGCCGACTCCGCAAATGGCAGGAAATCGCTTCCGGGGCAAAAACCCCCAAATCACGGGCTTTTTCGAACCTCCCCCGCGGGTTGCCCGCAATTTGTGATCGTCCTGTGATGACACCTGCCCGCCCCGACGCTCGACGCCGCCGCCCGCCGCCGTGCTCGGTGCCGCCCTAGCGATCGGCGGCGAGCACCTCCGGGGTGAGGTCGGTCACCGCCGCCGCGCCGGACACCGACATCGCCTCGCTCAGCTCGCTGCGCAGCTGCCGTAGCAGGGCGGCGACCTCGTCTTCTCCGCCGGACGCCAGCGCCCACGCGTAGGGCCGGCCGATCATCGTCGCCGCGGCGCCTAGCGCCAGCGCGCGCGCCACGTCGGCTCCGGTGCGCAGGCCGCCGTCGACCAGCACCGGCACCCGCCCGCCGACGGCGGCGAGGACCTCGGGGAGGGCGACCGCGGTGGGCAGAGCCCCGTCGAGCTGGCGGCCGCCGTGGTTGGACACGACGACGCCGGCGGCGCCGTGCTCCACCGCCAGGGCGGCGTCCTCGCCGGTGAGCAGGCCCTTGACCAGTACCGGCAGGCGCGAGCGCTCGGCCACCCACTCCACGTCGCGCCAGGTCAGGGCGGGATCCCATCCGCCGACGACCGGCTTGTGGGCGGGCGAAGCGGCCGGCGCCCCGCCGGCTGCCCTCCCGGGCGCTCCCGCCGGCCGCCGCGGCGGCGGCTCGCCGTGGGTGACGATCTCCACGCCGCGGGGCAGGGGAAGCGGTCCCCCCCGCAGCTCGCGCTCGCGCCGGCCGGCGACGGGCAGGTCGGCGGTCAGCACCACCGCGCCGTAGCCGAGCTCGGCCAGCCGTTCCAGCGCGCGCCGGCTGCGCACGCGCTCGCGCTCGACGTAGAGCTGAAACCACCGGGCGCCGTCCGGCGCCGCCTCGGCCACCTCGGCGACGTCGGCCGTGGCGCGGGTGGACAGGCAGAACACCGTCCCCGCGCGCGCCGCGGCCCGAGCGCTCGCCGGCTCGCCGCCGGGATCGAGCAGCCGCTGAGCGGCCACCGGCGCGAGCAGGACCGGAAGCTCGAGCCGCCGGCCGAGCAGCGTGAGCGAGGTGTCGGGCGACCGGTCGGCGCCGCCACCGAGCACCGGGCGCAGCTCCAGCCGGGCCCACGCCCGGCGATTGTCGGCCAGCGTGCGTTCGTCGCCGGCTCCTCCGGCGTAGTAGTCGAACACGCGCGGATCCAGGCGCGCCCGCGCGCGACGCTCGAGCTCGTCGCAAACCGCCACCCGGTAATCATGTCGCCCGATGCGAGTTCTCATCACCGGGGTGAGCGGCTACGTCGGCGGCGCCCTGATCCCCCGCCTGCGCGCCGGCGGCCACGAGCTGCGCGGGCTGGCCCGCGACCCGGCGCGGGTGCGCGAGCGCCTCCCGCTGGTGACCGGCGACGTGGTCTCCGGCGCCGGTCTGGGCGAGGCGCTCCAGGGCGTGGACGTCGCCTACTACCTGGTCCACTCGATGGAGCCGGGCCTCGACGGCCGGTTCGCCGAGCACGAGCTCCGGGGAGCGGAGAACTTCGCCGCCGCCGCGCGGGCGGAGGACGTCCGGCGGGTGATCTATCTCGGCGGCCTACTGCCCGCCGGGCTCAGCCCCTCGGCCCACCTGGCCAGCCGCCTGGCGGTGGAGGAGACCCTGCTCGGCGCCTCGCCGGAGTCGGTCTCCCTGCGGGCGTCGATCGCGATCGGGGCCCACTCTCGCTCGTTCCGCCTGCTCGTGCGCCTGGTCGAGCGCCTGCGCGTCGTCCCCTTGCCCGCGTGGCACACCTATCGCACCCAGCCCCTGGACGAGCGCGACATGCTCGAGTTCCTCGCCCGGGCCCTTGACCACCCAGCGGTGGCGGGTCGCTCGCTCGACATCGCCGGGCCCGACATCGTCACCTACGGCGAGATGATCGAACGCATCGCCGACCTCATGCTCGTGCGGCGCTCGGCGCTGCGCCTGGGCCTGACCGCCACGCCGGTGGCCAGCCGGCTGGCCGCGCGCATCGCCGGCGAGCACTGGGAGTTGGTGGGCCCGCTGATGGAGGGGCTCTCCGGCGACCTGCTCCCCCGGGATGACCGCGCCGCGCGACTGCTCGGGGTGAGACTTCACTCCTTTACCCGGGCGGTGGAGCACGCCCTGCGGGCCTGGGAGACATCCGAACCGCTGGCGGCTCGCTAGGCCCGGCCCGTGCCGGCCCGGTGGGGCGGGTACGGTGTCTCCCCGCCGGCGGTCCAGCGAGACGAGCGATGAGCCAGGTCACCAGCACGATCAGGATCGACGCCTCCCCCGGGGAGGTGTGGGCGGTGGTGATGGACCCCGCTCGCCTGGAGCAGTGGGTGACCATCCATCGCAAGCTCATCGACGCCTACTCCGGCCCCCCGCGCAAGGGAACCACCATGCGTCAGGAACTGATCCTGCGCGGCGCCCACTTCAAGGTGAGTTGGAGGCTCGCCGAGTGTGAGACCAACCAACTGGCGGTGTGGGAAGGCACCGGCCCCGCCCGTTCGCGGGCGCGCACCGAGTACCGGCTCACCCCCGAGGACAGCGGAACCCGCTTTGACTATGACAACGAGTTCAGGCCGCCGTTGGGCGCGCTCGGCGCCGTCGCCGGCCGCGCCCTGATCGGGGGATTGCCCCAGCGCGAGGCGCAACGTTCATTGCAAATGCTCAAGCAGATAATCGAACATCCCTGACCTTTCGATCCCCGGTGCGCGGGCGGCGGAGCGAGAACAGAGAATTAATTAACCGTTAAGTCACCGGGGTTGTTACGGTTTCACGGTTCAAGACACCGAGACGCCGAACAAGAGGGGTCGTCGTGGCTGACTTTCTGGCAGACAAGCGCAAGGAGATCGAGGCGCGCATGCGCGAGCTCAAACCGCTGGTGGACGAGTACCAGCAGCTCGAGGCCGCCGCGGCGGCGCTGGCGGGCGTCGGGCCCTCGGCCAGCCGCTCGGCGAACGGGCGCCGGCGCGGACCCGGTCGGCCCCGGGGTTCGCGGACCAAGACCCGATCTACCACCCGCCGGGCGGGCACGCGCCGACGTGGACGCCCGCGGGGCAGCGGCACCCGCGCCATCCAGGCGCTCGAGCTGGTGCGCAGTCAGCCGGGAATCACCATTCGCGAGATGGCCGACCGGATGGGGATCGCGCAGAACTACCTGTACCGCGTGCTGCCCGGACTGCAAGAGCAGGGCCAGGTGACCCGCCGCGGGCGCGGCTGGCACCCCAAGGGAAGCTCGGGCTCCCGGGGCTCCGGGGGCAAGCGCGGCTAGTCGCCCGCGCGGATCAGACCAGCTCACGCGGATCAGACCAGCCCGCGCGGATCAGACCAGGCCGAGCTCGCGCACGGCCGAGCGCTCGTCCTCGAGCTCGGCCACCGTGGCGTCGATCTTGGCCCGGGCGAAGCTCTCCACCTCCAACCCCTGGACGATCTCGTAGTCGCCCCCGCCGCAGCGCACCGGGAAGCTCGACATCAGGCCCTCGGCCACGCCGTAGGAGCCGTCGGAGTAGACGGCCATCGAGCGCCGGCCGTCGGCGCCGAGCATCCAGTCCTGCACACAGTCGATGGCCGCGTTGGCGGCCGAGGCCGCGCTCGAAGCGCCCCGGCCCTCGATGATCTCGGCGCCGCGCTTGCCCACCCGGGGGATGAACTCGTTCTCATACCAATCCATGTCGATGAGGTCGGACGCGCGGCGGCCCCCGACCTGGGCGTTGAACAGGTCGGGGAACATGGTGGGTGAGTGGTTGCCCCACACCACGAGGTCCTGGACGTCCTCCACGCCGACCTCGAGCTTGCCCGCCAGCTGGGCGACGGCGCGGTTCTCGTCCAGCCGGGTCATGGCGCTGAAGCGCTCGCGCGGGATGTCGGGGGCGTTGGAGGTGGCGATCAGGGCGTTGGTGTTCGCCGGGTTGCCCACCACCAGGATGCGCACGTCGTCGGCGGCGCGCGAGTTGAGCGCCTGGCCCTGGGGCTTGAAGATCTGACCGTTGGCCTCGAGCAGGTCGGCGCGCTCCATCCCCTTGGTCCGCGGGCGGGCGCCGATCAACAGGGCCAGGTTGACCCCGTCGAAGGCCTGCTCGGGGTCATCAAAGATGTCGGTCGAGGCCAGCAGCGGAAACGCGCAGTCTTCTAGCTCGAGCGCCGTTCCCTCGGCCGCCTTGACCGCGTCGGGGATCTCCAGCAGCCGCAGGTCGATGTGGCGATCGGGTCCGAGCATCTGACCCGAAGCGATGCGAAACAGGATCGCGTAGCCGATCTGGCCGGCGGCCCCGGTGACGGCGACGCGGGCGGGCGGGTTGGAGTTCACTGCAAACACGCTCCCTCGAAAAATCGGGTGTGACGGAATTGCCTCATCGGGACGCGGAAAGCTCCTCGATCACCGCGTCGGCGAACTGGGAGGTACCGACCGCGGTGGGATCGTCGCGCGAGGGCTTTAGGTCATAGGTGACCTTTTCTCCCTTGCGGATGACCTCGGCGATCGCCGCCTCCAGCCGGTCGCCCGCCTCGCGCTCGCCCAAATGGCGCAGCATCAGTACCCCGGAGAGCATCAGCGCCGCGGGGTTTACCTTGTTCTGACCCTTGTACTTGGGGGCCGAGCCGTGGGTGGCCTCGAACACCGCCGCCTCGGAGCCGATGTTGCCCCCCGGCGCCAGCCCCAGCCCCCCGATCATGCCGGCGCCCAGGTCGGAGACGATGTCGCCGTAGAGGTTGGGGAGCACGATCACGTCGTACTCCTCCGGCCGCGAGACGAGCTGGTTGCACAGGTTGTCGATGATCCGGTCCTCGAACTCGATGTCCGGGTAATCCTCGGCGACCCGGCACGCCACCTCCAGGAACAGGCCGTCGGTGAACTTCATGATGTTGGCCTTGTGCGCCGCGGTCAGCTTGCCGCGTCCGTTGGCGCGGGCGTAGTCAAACGCGGCGCGCACGATCCGCTCGGAGCCGAACTCGGAGATCGGCTTGATCGACATGCCCGCGTCCTCGCGCACCCGCGACCCCAGCTGGGAGAGCAGCTCGCGCACGCGCGCGTTCTCCTCGGTGCCGCGCTCGAACTCGATCCCCGCGTAGAGGTCCTCGGTGTTCTCGCGCACGATCACCAAATCGGTCTGGGGAAAGCGGGTGCGCACCCCCTCATAGGCCTTGCACGGGCGGATGCAGGCGTAGAGGTCGAGCTCCTTGCGCAACAGCACGTTGACCGAGCGAAACCCGGTGCCCACCGGCGTGGTGGTCGGCCCCTTGATCCCCACCCTGTTGCGCCGCAGGGCGGCCAGCGTCTCCTCCGGGAACGGGTTGCCGTGCTCCTCGTACTCGTCCAGGCCGGCCTCGTGGCGATCCCAGGAGAGCTCCACCCCGGTGGCCTCGAGCACGCGCCGGGTGGCCTCGACGAGCTCGGGGCCGGTCCCATCGCCGGGGATCAGGGTCACGCGGTGGGCCATGAGCGGGCGCGATGGTATCGAGGCGACCCTCGCGGGCCGCGCCGCACGCTAACGTCCCGGGGGCAATGGCCACCCAGCACGCGTCCCCGCCGGCCGCGGCGTCGGGCACCCACCAGGTGCTCAACCAGGCACCGCCGCTCGAAGGCCTGGACGTGTTCGGCACCCACACCGCGCTGGTCGAGGCCACCGAGCGCGAGGGAGCCGACTGGATCCTTCCCCGCGCCGCCGAGCTGGGCCCCCTGATCGGGGGCGAGCCCCAGCTGTGGGGGGTCCAGGCCAACGAGAACCCGCCGCGCCTGCGCACCCACGACCGCTTCGGGCGGCGCATCGACGAGGTCGAGTTTCACCCCGCCTGGCACCGGCTGATGGAGCTGGGGGTGGCCTGGGAGCTGCACGCGCTGCCCTGGCGCGATCCCCGTCCCGGCGCCCACACCGCGCGAGCGGCGCTGTACATGACGGCCATGCAGGCCGAGGCCGGCTTCGCCTGTCCGATCACCATGACCTTCGCCGCCGTCCCGGCGCTGCGCGCCCAGCCCGAGCTGGCCGAGCACTGGGAGCCGCTGCTCACCGCGACCTCCTATGACCCGCGGCTGATCCCCTCCCGCGAGAAGCAGAGCGCGCTGTGCGGGATGGCCATGACCGAGAAGCAGGGCGGCTCCGACGTGCGCGCCAACACCACCACCGCCCGGGCGCTCAACGGCGGGGGGCCCGGCGGCGAGTACGAGATCGTGGGGCACAAGTGGTTCTGCTCGGCGCCGATGTGCGACCTGTTCCTGGTGCTCGCCCAGGCCGAGGAGGGGCTGTCGTGCTTTGCCCTGCCCCGGGTGCTGGCGGACGGGACGCGCAACGCCTTTGCGCTGCAGCGTCTGAAGGACAAGCTGGGCAACCGCTCCAACGCCTCCAGCGAGGTCGAGTTCGACGGCGCCTGGGGGCAGATGGTGGGCGAGCCGGGCCGCGGCGTGCCCACCATCATCGAGATGGTCGGCCACACCCGCCTGGACTGTGCGATCGGCGCGGCGGCGGGTATGCGCTGGGGCGTGGTCATGGCCACCCACCACGCCGCCCACCGCGCCGCGTTCGGCAAGCTGCTGATCGACCAGCCGCTGATGCGCAACGTGCTGGCCGACCTGTGCATCGAGTCCGAGGCGGCCACCGCGCTGGCCATGCGCCTGGCGCGCGCCTACGACGAGGCCGAGCGCGACGAGGGCGCCCAGGCGTTCAAGCGAATCGGGACGGCGGTGGCCAAGTACTGGGCGTGCAAGCGCGCCCCCGGACACGCCTACGAGGCGCTCGAGTGCCTGGGCGGAAACGGCTACGTCGAGGAGTCGGGCATGCCGCGCTTGTACCGCGAGGCGCCGCTGGCCTCGATCTGGGAGGGCTCGGGCAACGTGATGAGCCTCGACGTCCTGCGCGCCCTGGCGCGCGAGCCCGCCTGCTTTGACGCCTTCTTCTCCGAGCTCGACGCGGCGGCCGGCGCCGACGCGCGCCTGGACCGCTTCGCCGCCGAGCTGCGCTCGGAGTTCGAGCGGCCCGAGGGGCTGGAGGCCCGCGCCCGGCGGCTGGTCGAGCGCATGGGCTTGGCCCTGCAGGGCTCGCTGCTGGTGCGCCACGCGCCCGCCGCCGTGGCCGACGCCTTCTGCGCCTCGCGCCTGGACGGAGACGCCGGGCTGGCCTACGGCACGCTGCCGGCCGGCACCCGGTTTGAGGAGATCATCGAGCGCCACCGCCCCGAGCTGGCCGCCTGAGCCGCGGGCGCGCGGCGCGGGCACCTGGTCGCGCCCGGCGCGCGCTCTAGATCCACCAGCGGAGACTGCTCGCCTGAGCCTGCCACCATAGGCACATGCCGGCGATGCCAAGGACGCTGCAGCTGGCGCGGATCTTCGGGATCCGCATCGGGGTCAGCACGAGCTGGTTCTTCGTCCTGTTCGTGATGGTGTTCTGGCTCTCGAGCCTGTTTCGCCAGGTGCTCGACTCCGACACCGCCGCCTACGCGGTGGCGGTCGGCTCGGCGCTGGCCTTCTTCGCCTCGCTGATCTTCCACGAGCTGGGCCACGCGCTCGCCGCGCGCCGCGAGGGCATCGAGATCGCGGGCATCGACCTGTGGTTTTTCGGGGGGATCGCGCGCATGAACCGCGAGGCCGACACCCCGGGGGCCGAGCTGCGCGTCGCCCTGGCCGGCCCGGTGGCCACCCTGGTGGTCGCCCTGGTCACCGGCGGCGTGGGCATGGCGATCGCCGGGCCGGATCGCTTCCTCGACGTGGCGGTGCTCAAGCACCGCGCCGGCACCGACGCCGGGCTGCTGCTGCTCAGCTACCTGTCGCTGATCAACCTGGGGATCCTGGTGTTCAACCTGGTGCCCGCCTACCCGCTCGACGGGGGACGGATCGCGCGGGCGCTGGCCTGGCGGGTGACCGGCGACCGCAACCGCGCCACGCGCGCCTCGGGCAGGATCGGCCTGGGCTTCGCCTACATGCTGGGCGCCCTGGGGGTGCTGGCATTCCTGGCCGGGTCTCCGGCGACCGGGCTGTGGACCCTGCTGCTGGCGATGATCCTGGGCCAGGCGGCGCGCGGGGCGGTGATGCAGTCCGCGGTCTCCGAGCGCCTGGCGGGGGTGACCGTGGCCGACATCATGGACCGCGAGCCGGTGACGGTCTCCCGGGACACCAGCCTGCTCCAGGCCGAGGACGAGTACTTCATGCGCTACCGCTGGCCGTGGTTTGCCGTGGTCGACGCCGGGGGACGCTTCTTGGGGATCCTGCGCCGCGAGCGCGTGGAGCAGGAGATCGCCGACGGGCGCCCGGCGCTGGCCGCCGGCGAGGCGGTC
>VAYS01000008.1 GCA_005883215.1 Actinomycetota bacterium | reverse complement strand
CGCCGGGAACCTCGAGCCCCGCTTGGATCTGCTCAACCGTCCACTCGCTGAAGCCGATCTCGCGGACCTTCCCCGCCTCGCAGACCTCGGTGAGTGCCTCCATCGTCTCCTCGATCGGCGTCTCAGGGTCCGGGCGGTGGCACTGGTACAGATCGACGTAATCTGTTTGAAGACGCGCGAGCGAGGCATCGAGCTGCTTGTGGATCTGCGCCCGCGAGAGGCCCCGGTCCTCCTCGCTCATCGGGAAGAAGACCTTGGTTGCCAGTACGTACGAGTCCCGCTTGAAGTCCGAGAGGACCTCCCCCCAGGCCTGCTCCGCCGTGCCACGCCCGTAAGCGTTCGAGGTGTCAAACAGCGTGATCCCAGCGTCGAACGCCGCCCGCGTGCACGCCTCGGTCTGCTCGCTCTCGACTCCCTCCCCGTAGGTAAGCCACGATCCGAGCGAGACCTCCGAGACCTCGAGGTCCGAGTCGCCGAGCCTGCGGTAGCGCACGAGCGGAACTGTATCCACCGCGCAACCCGCGGGCCGGCCGAACGGTCCGCGCGATCGGCGAGCATTGGGTTCGTGGATGCCTAGTGGATTCGGCAGCTCGGCACCAAGCGGGTCAACGCTAACGCGGGAGAGCATGCGTGACGCGCTTGCGCTTGCGGCGATCACGGCGCAGGGGCTGTTCACCCTGTCATGGGTGATAGGTGGGCTCGTTCAACCCGGCTACTCGCTCGACGCGCAATACGTCAGCGAGCTCGCCGGCCATCCCACCCGCCATCCGTGGATTGTGCAGGCGGGCATCGTCGTCTGGGGACTCGGCTTCATCGCGCTCGCCGGCGCGGTGCTCCTTGGCGTGCGCAGACGGCCAGCACGAACCGGGATCGTGGCGCTGCTGCTCGCGCTCGGAGTCACCGGCGTCTGCACGGCCTTCTTCCAGCTGGATTGTCCGACGTCGATCAGCCTCGCCTGCCGGCGCGCGGGCCAGGCAGGCCACCTCTCCTGGCAGCACTACGCGCATGGCTGGACCGCGTTCCTGGCCTCTCCCGTTCCGCTAGGAGAGATTGGCGAAACTCGTAGGCCCCGTTACCGCTGGGGATTCTCGGGCCGGTCATTGGCAACTACCCCAATCCCTCGGCGGTTTTACCCCACGCTCAGACACCGCACATCGCCTCGCACTCGGCATCAAGGGTGAGCTGGCCGCGATCTTCGGGCGTCGATAGGTCCACCATCGGGAGCGGCACGCGCTGGGCGTGCAGATATGGGGTGCCGCGCAGGGCGGCACCCGTCGCTTGGATTTCCTGCTCAAACCGGATCGCGTCCTGCCACTCATCTGGGCTGCCGTCTCGCAGCGCGCGCCACTCAGTGTTTGAGTGATACGGGCAGCCAATGCACGCCGAGCGGGGAGCCTCCCAGCCTTGGTCGGCGAGGTGCTGCTTGCAGTCGGCGCGGGTCCAGCGGCGTTCCACGAGCGGCCAGCGGTTGACGATGTAGCGCACATCTGCGTCCTTCATTCGATGCCACTCGTCCAGCGATATTCCCATCAGGCACTCGACCGCTCCGGGCGTCGGCGCGATCCCGCGTTCGGCCATCAGCTCGCGGATCTTGCGTCGTATCGGCACGATCTTGAGCTGGTGCGTACATTGGCGGCGGCTCATCCCCTCGGACCCGTCCGAGTTAGTCAGGTAGTAGGGCGCGTGGTAGAAGCTGTCCTGCTCGCGCGTGTTGCGAATGTTCCCGTTGCTCACCACGTACAGCGGGAGGCCGTGCTCGGCGCATAGGCCCTTCAGCCGCTCCAAGTGGTCATAGACAGCGCGCGGCTCCCAGCCGGTGTCAGCGAACAGGGCCGCGCTGGCCTTGACCTCGCCAGCCAACACCAGCAGCAAAAGCGCCGTGCTCTGAACACCTGCGCCGAGGGAGAGGACTCGCAGCGCGGCCGTACTCACGAAGACCTCGCAAAGTGCGCGAAGTGTGTATTTCGCGGCTCGGGGCACGTGTGGGAACCGCTGGGGAACCGCTGGTAACCGCTGGTAAACGCACGGCATCTGAGGGCAACCGATACGGCCAATTTCGGGGGTTGCTCCCGTCTGCGCCGCAAGCTATGAAGCAGGCACGCGAGCGATGAACCCGCTCGTGGCCGAACTTGCGACGCAGACGGCAACAGCCCCAACGAGGACCCCTTGCCCGAAAGGCTTGCTCCGCGCGGACGCGCGCAGGGCACGCGGGACCGACCCCGACCGGCTCGCAGGGCTGCAAGTCGAGGGTCGGTCCCGCACTCGCTCCAATGGGGCCAGCAGGTGCGCGGGTGGCCTCTAAATCCAGACCCGCGAGCGTTCGAGTCGCTCTGGCTCCGCTGAAGGATTGGAAGGGTACGCGCGTGGGCGGTTAGGGCAAGCGGCGGCGCAAACTCAGGCGGCGGAGAGAGCGTGCGTGGGCTGCTTCGGGGCTGGTGCCGAGGGACCAATCCGAACCCCCGCAGAATGCCCAAATCCCCAGGATTTGCCGTGTTTTTCCGTCCGACGCGCCTGGTAGTTTTGGCGGTCCTGACGGTGCAAAAAGCGGCCCCCGCGAAGCTGGAACTTCCGGGGGCCTGGACCACAGAGAGAGACCCTCCGTGGACGTTTCGAAGGTACCACCGCGTACGGCGGTGGAGCAGTTGGAAGCAGTGCTCGCCTCCCCCGAAGTATCGGGGCTGATCGCAGAACTTGAAGCGCTGCGCTGGACCGGCCGCCCCGGCTACCCCGTTCGGAGCATGGTCGGCATGGCGCTCGCAAAGTCGCTCTACGCGATCCCGACCTGGACGCGGACTGTGCGGCTCGTGGCCGAACACGAGGGGTTGCAGCGAGTCATCGGATGCGCCCCGTCCGAGTGGGCCTGCTATCGCTTCGCGCGGACCCTGCGCGGGCACTCCGAGGCGCTGTCGGCGTGCTTGGATCGCGTGCTCGCGGCCGTGGCCGAGCGGCTGCCCGACATGGGGCAGAACATCGCCATCGACGGCAGCGACCTTTCCGCCTACGCCAACGGCCAGCGCTACCTCTCCAAGCACGGCCCCGAGCGCGAGCGGTTCTCCGACCCCGACGCCTCGTGGGGTCACCGCTCGGCCGTGAGCACTCGCAAGGGCGGCGGGTTCTACGGGTACAAGGTCCACGCGGCGGTTGACGCCAAGTACGACCTCCCGCTCGCGTGGACCGTCGAGACTGCCAAGGATGCCGAGCAGGCGTTTGCGCTCGGGCTGATCGACGCGGCTAAGGCACGCGGCTTCGAGGTTCGCACGGCGATCATGGACAAGGGCTACGACGTAGGCCCGATCCACGACGGCTGCATGGATCGCGGCGTCGCCCCCGTCACCGCACTCAAAGAAACGACCCGCACCGAGCGCGGAGAGCACAAGCCGCCCTGCTGCGAGCACGGCGAGTGGACGTTCTCCGGCGCCGATTTCAAACGCAGGCGCACCAAGTGGCGCTGCCCGACCGGCATCTGCACCCCCGCCTCGGTCTGGATCAAGGCCACCCGCCTGCACCCGCTGATCCCGCGCGAGAGCAAGCGCAGCCGCGCGCTCTACGCCTCGCGCGGATCGGTCGAGCGAGAGTTCGGACGGCTCAAGCACGAGTGGTCCCTTCTTCCGCTCCGCGTCCGTGGACTTGACCGCGTTCGGCTACATGCTGATCTGACGATCCTTGCGAAGCTCGCGTGTCGGCTCGCTCAGGAACGGGCAAAGCCGATCCCGCTGGCGGCGTAAGCCGCGCCGACACCTTCGCAAACTGCCCGTCGAGGTAGGCGACGCGCAGCTTCTCACACCGCTGGCACCAGATACCCGCGCGGGTGTCCGCCGCATTGCGGCATCGAGCCTCGTAGCGGCCGAATCCGACGCACTCGCGGGTGCCGAAGCCGGGCCTACTCACCGCTCGCCGTCCCCGTACGCTTTGCCGGTTGACTTTCGCCAACCGAAACGCCAAACCCTCCTAGTGATCTCGCTGCTCGTCGCGCGCCTGGTATGGCCCCAACGCCTCGCCTGGCTGCCGATCGCGGGCGCGGCGCTCGGAACCGTGCTATTCGTCGGCGGGCTGCTCGCCGATAGCGGCAACCCTAATCGGCTCCCCCACCACGCGGGCATCGCCCAGCGCGCCGGAATCCTCGCGATCAACGGCGGAGTAGTGCTGCTCGCCTTCGGCCTCCTGACCGTGGCCAGCCGAGCCCGAAAACACGATCAGGGCCGACGCGGCGCCCTCGACCCACCCGCCTCCCTCACCACCTCCTGACGTCGCGATCCGACGCGCGCGATCCGCCGGCGCAAACCAACCTGCGCGCGATCCGCGGCCCCGCCGAGCGCCCCTGTGCGATCTCGGTTCAGTCGATGGGGAGGCCCAACCCACCTCATCCGCGCGGTCCGCGGGGCAGCGCGCCGCCTGATGCGATGCCGGACCGTGATCGACAATGAGACGGCTGGACGCTCAAGCCTCTGATCCGCTGGCGCGTGCGCACGATCTTCGACACCCTGAGCCGGGGCGCCTACAGCCTGGCGCTCGGCGCAGCGCGAGACTATTGCTTGACGAGGAACGCCTGTCCAGTCGGTGCGTGAACCAGCTTCTCAGGCCGACCTGCCACGAACTCGTCTAGTGCCTGGGTAGCACCTGGGCAAAGGGCGGATCCATAGTCATCGCAGACGATGATCCCTCCTTGAACCACCAGTGGATAGAAGAACTCCATCGACTGCAGCGTTGGCTCGTAAAGATCGACGTCGATGTGCGCGAAACAGAGGCGGTCGATCGTTGCGGCCTCAAAGCACTTCGGAATCCAGCCCTTGTGGACCTGGGTGTCGAACGGGGATAGCAGTTCCCTAACCGTCTCCTCGCGGGCGCGCAGCTCCCCCTTTCGCCAGTATTCGGCGTCCTCCGGCGTCGGCGTCGACAGCCCCTCAAAAGAATCAAACGCGTGATGCGTCTTGCCCGTGTTTTGGAGCGCACGACAGATGAACCACGACGACGCTCCCTCGAAGGTACCCGCCTCGGCGGTATCCCCCGGCAGGTGTGCCACCAGTCCGGCGAGCGACCTCAGGAAGAACTTGCGTTCAGCCGAGCGATCTTCGTGCGGGGAGACTGCTCGAAGCTCCTCCAGGAAATCCGTGTCTTCCTGCCACGACTTGGCGTAGTCCCCCAGCAGGTAGCCGGGAAGAGCTACCGCTCTGACCAGGTCAAGAACGACGAAACCGAGAAACTCGCGTCGGCGGGGGTGCGACAGCCCTATCAACAGGAGCACGACAAAGCGCCGAAGCCGTCCCCACAGCGAAAGCGGCTGGCTGTGTCGCCCCGCGATTAGCCTCCCTACCTGCGCTTCCACCAGTGGCGCGGCCCGCGC
This sequence comes from Actinomycetota bacterium, assembly GCA_005883215.1. GTDB lineage: Bacteria > Actinomycetota > Thermoleophilia > Solirubrobacterales > Solirubrobacteraceae > AC-64. The sequence continues at coordinate 81,609 of VAYS01000008.1, read as the reverse complement.
GAAACCATGTTCGACTTCGGCGGGCTGCTGCACGTATCGCGACTAGTGGATAAAGCGCGGTTTGATCACGCGGGGGCGGCAGTGTACCAGCGCGCTCTGCACCACCGAATTGGCGCCATGCATCCGCTCGATAGCCGGCTTGATCGTCGCCGCGACAACCCACTCGTGGGTTTTGCGATCCGCGGCCAACCACACCCGGGCAGTCGATTTTGCGGCCCACCACCTCGGGCCAGCGCTCCGACCGGGTCCAGACCACGACTGTCCCAACTGGGCCAGCTAATCGCTAGGCGATTGGCGCCGGCACGCTGTTCGGCGAATCGGGCGCCGCCGGTTCGCGCAGGGCGAAGTAGCCGAGGTTGCGATATCCGCCTCCGGAAAGGCGATAGAGGATCCGCCCGAGGTGTCCGCCGGGAACAATCTCTACGAGTTCGTCTCGGATGCTCTTGATGCCAAGCCTAGGGTTGCTCTGCACGGGTGCGTAGTCGATCACCAGGACGTCGACCGCAGGCTCGACGGCGCCGGGCTCGACGCGCGTTTGGAAGTCGAAGGCGAGGCGGCCGCCCTCGGTCGCCCGCGTGGCGTAGCGGGGCCACACCAGGCGGGCGAGCCACTGGGTGGAGGGGGTCAGCCGGTTCTCGCCGCGCTCCTGGATGGCGTGGAAGTTCTTTCCCTTCCAGGGCATCCACAGCGCGGTCAGGCCCCGGGCGAGGCGGTCGACAGCCGGGTGGATGAGCGTAGTCACGAGGATGCCGTCGGTGGGGCCGTCGATCCCCTGAACCGGGCGCCCGCAGGCGAACACGTCGGCGAGCTGCGCCGAGCCGGCGGCGCGGTCGGTGATAGCGAGGCGCCCCAGGCGCTCAAACCAGCCCCACGCGCCATCCTGGGCCGCGACCGAATCCCGTGCGGCTAGCTCACGTAGAGCGGCCACCCGCTCTGGCGTGTCCTGGGCCGGCGCGGTGACGGTCTGCTGCGTGGTGGCGGTCGGGTTCATGCTGCCCTCCTCGGGTTACAGGTCGAGCGCGACGGCTGGTGCTCGCTCAGAAGCGCGGCCCGCTGTATCGCGCGGCGCGCTGCATAGCGCGGCATGCGTGGACGAGAAGCACATCATTGCGCTCGGTGATTGAGACGTCGGACCTGCCTTTCTCCTTTTGTCGGCGGGGCCGATCGCCGTACACCCCATACGCGTCGTCAATCGGGACGGATCACGCGGCGGTCAGCGCTGGCCCTGAGCCGCGCTATGGATTGCGGCGCGGATGCCGGCCAGCGGCGTCCCCTTCTCCACAAACAGGTCGGCGCCCGCCTCGCGGGCCTTCGACTCCTGGTCGGGAAAGCGCGATAGCACCACGATCGCGCATTCGGGGGCGCGGGCCCGGACGAGCGGGATCGCCTCCAGCCCGCTGCGACCGGGCAGAATTAGGTCGAGCAAGACGACATCGGCCTGGGCCGAAGCGACCCGTTCGACCGCCGCATCGCCGCTGTCGGCCTCGGCCACCACCTCCAGCGACGGATCGTCGTCGATGGCGAAGCGGATGAGCGCCCGAAACTCGGGCACGTCGTCACAGAGCACAACGCGAATCGGCAGCTGCTCGGATCTGTGTTTCATCAGCCGGTCAGAGAGTCACTGCGCGGACGCCGTCGTCATCCTCTCCCCGTGCATCGGAAAACGAACCCCGAGGGCTAAATACCCATAATTGGGGGCCGGATGCAGGTCGGCCGGCGGGCCATCGATCGTGGACACGTCGCGGGCGTAGCCCAGCCCCAGCCGAACGGCTCGGGTGGTGGCCAGGTTCTTGCCGCTGGGGCTATCCGTCGGCGTGGCCACTAGCGGCGCTTCGCCGTCCCAGTCGAAGGACAGCGGTACGAGATACGGCGCGCCGCGCGCCGAGGCACTGGCCACCCAGACATCGATGTCGTGGGTGAGACGATGCTCGGTGTCGCGACGACGCTAGGGGCGGGACCGAGGGATCGGCGCTCATCGGTCCTGAAGCAGCCCGAGGACGTTGCCATCGGGGTCGGTGACGGTGGCCACCAGCCGGCCGCCACCTACGTCGTGCGCGGGCTCGTTCACGGTGGCACCGGCAGCGGTCACCTCGGCCAGCTTCGCCTCGATGTCCGGCACGTGCCAGTAGGCCACCGGCGAGGTCATGCCCTGCGGTCCACCGCCCGGCACCAGCCCGATGTGCTGGCCCTCGACCTCGAAGCCTACGTAGTAGGACCCGTCGGTCTGCGGCGGGACGCCGAGCAGGGCGGCGTACACCGCCTTGGCCGTCGCCAGGTCGGACACGGGATGCAGCACGGTCTTGATTCCCTGGGTGGAAGAGCCGGTCATGGTCACTCCTGAAGTCGTGGGTCACACATCGAACCGGTGTGTCTTGTCGAGCTTAAAGACGAACGGGAAGCCCCGAATCGACGTCGGGGAGGGAACCGCACGCAAGAGCCCACGCCCTCCGGGCGGCCAATCGTGTTCTCGTGGACGCCAAGTGTCCGGGCGGCGGGCGGCGTGGCGGCGCAAAGCCCAGGCGATTTGCCACACCGGCATTGGCGAGGGGTAAGATCGCGGGGTCAGAGCGTGAGTGGTTCCGCGAGGGAACGACCGCCAAACCGGCCAGAGGCGACAAGCCACCAGGCGCGGCACTCACGCTCTCGACGTGATGCCCTCGCCCCCGCCGACCTCTGGACCTCGGATCGGCCTGCTCGGCGACGTCATGCTCGGGCGTGCGGTCGGAGAGCGCATCCAGGGGCTCGGCTCGCCGCAGGTCTGGGCGCCCGAGCTGCTCGAGTACACCGAGCCGCTAGATCTGCTGGTGTGCAACCTCGAGTGCTGCCTGTCAGACCGCGGCGCGCCGACCGAGCTGATCGGCGGCAAGCCGTTCTTCTTCCGTGGACCGCCGCGGGCAGTGCAGGCCCTCCTGGCGGTGGGGGCAGGCGTGGCCGGGGTGGCCAACAACCACCTGCTCGACTTCGGCGAGGAGGCGGCCAGGGACACCGTCGCGCTGCTCGCCTCGCACGGGATCGCCTCGGCCGGGGCGGGCGTCGGACCGCCGGCGGCGCGGGAACCGGTGATCGTCGCCCGGGCGGGGGCACGCATCGGGGTGCTCGCCGTCTCCGATCACCCCGCCCAGTACGCGGCCGTGGCCGGCCGCCTGGGAATCGCCTACGCGCCGCTGCGCGATGGGACAGCGGACTGGCTGCTGGCCGCCATGGCCGCGCTGCGCGAACGGTGCGACCTGGCCATCGCCTTCCTGCACTGGGGCCCGAACATGACCACCCGTCCCGCGCGCTGGCAGCGCCGGGTGGCGCGCGAGCTGGCCGCCGCCGGGGCCGACCTGATCGCCGGGCACTCGGCCCACGTCTTCCACGGGGTGGGCTGGCTGGACGGATGCCCCGTGCTGTTTGACCTCGGCGACGCGCTCGACGACTACGCGCTCGATCCTGGGGTGCGCAATGACCTCGGTCTGCTGGGCATCTGGAGCCCGGGCAACGGGGCGGGCGGGTTAGAGCTGGTGGGGCTCAAGCTGCGGTTCTGTCACACCCAGCTGGCGCGCGGCGCAGACGCCGAGTGGATCGAAACCCGACTGCGGCGCGCGTGCCGACGCCTGGGGACGGACGTGCAGCGGGTGGCAGAGCAGCGCTACGTGGTGGAAGAGGTAGCCGGGCTCAAGCCGGGCCGATGACGTCGGAGCGCTTTAAGGGCGACGGGCGCCTAGCTGCGCGCCGATGGCCTAGCCGCTCGCCTTCCTTCCGCCCTTGCGCCCCGCGGCCTGCTTCTGCGCCCGATTGCCGCCGCTGCCCCGTCCGCTGCTGCGGCTGCTCTGGCTGCTGCTCTTGCCGCTAGCGCTGCGCCGGCCGCCTTTGCTCGAGCCGCCGGGCGTGTTGGCGATCGCCGCCGCGCGGCCCTTGCTCATGCCCCGCTTGCGAAGCCCTTCGTACTGCTTGTCGTCCTTGACGCTGGAACCGTGGTCCTTGGCCATCGTGCTCACCTCCTGCGGCTCGCCGTCCGGACGACGACGGGCCTTTCGCGTGTCAGCTGGACAGCCGCTTGCGTAGGTGCTCCTTGCCCTGCTCGGCGCCCTTGCGGCTCTCGGCCTGGGCCCGGCGGAAGAAGTCGGCCAACTCGGAGTCGTCTTCGCGGTCGGCGTCCTGGATGTAGGTCTCCAGCCGCAGGGCGTTGGACAGGCACTGCTCGACGAACCAGATCAGGTTGTAGTCCTTGTCCTTGGTGCCGGTGACCTGACCGGTCTCCTGCGTTGCGGCTTGCATCGCGCCTCCCTTGGATCAGGTGGTGGTTCGGTGATGATCTACCCGGCGTCTGGGCAGTCAAACGCTCGACCACAACCCGGTCGGCGTGCGGGCGAGGTGCCGTTTCGCGTCGCAACGAGCGGGAATGAGCACCCCATGCGCGTCGCGGTGGTCGGAGCGAGCGGGAACATCGGGACCAGCGTCCTGCGCGCCCTCGACGGCGACCGGAGAGTGGATTCGGTGCTCGCCATCGCCCGCCGGGCGCCGACCTCGGCGGCGCCCAAGGTCGAATGGCGCGAGCGCGACGTGACCGTCGACGATCTGCGCCCAGATCTGCAGGGCGCCGAGGCGGTGATCTGTCTTGCATGGCTGATCCAGCCCTCGCGACGGCCGGCACAGCTGTGGGCCACCAACGTGGACGGAAGTCGCCGGGTCTTTGAGGCGGCGGGCGACTCCGGCGTGAGCGCGCTGCTGTACTCGTCGTCGGTCGGGGCCTACTCGCCCGGCCCCAAGGACCGGGCGGTGGACGAGAGCTGGCCCACCGACGGGGTCGAGAGCTCGTTCTACGCGCGCCACAAGGCCGAAGCGGAGAGGATCCTCGACGATTTCGAGGCTCGTCATCGCGACCTGCGGGTGGTGCGGATGCGCCCCGGGCTGGTGTTCAAGCGCGAGGCGGCCTCGGAGATCCGTCGCCTGTTCGCCGGTCCGCTGCTGCCCCGGTTCTTGGTCCGCCCCGGGCTGATCCCGGTCGTCCCCGACCTGTCCCGGCTGCGCTTTCAGGCCGTGCACTCGCTCGACGTGGGAGAGGCGTTTCGCCTGGCCCTTCACGCGGACGTCGGCGGCGCGTTCAACCTGGCCGCCGACCCGGTGCTCGACGGGCAGGAGCTGGGACGCATCCTTCATGCTCGGCCCGTGTCCGTCCCCCCCCGCGCGCTGCGCGCGGCAGCGGATATCACCTGGCGCCTTCGCCTGCAGCCCACGCCCCCCGGCTGGGTGGATATGGCCCTGGGCATCCCGATCATGGATACGGCTCGGGCGCGCAGCGAGCTGGATTGGACGCCGCGCCACAGCGCCTCGGAGGCGCTGCTCGAGCTGATGGCCGGCATGCGCGAGGGGGCTGGCGCCGACACTCCTACGCTGCAGGCCTCGGCCGCCGGTCCCCTGCGCAAGCAGGAGTTCCTCAGCGGCGTGGGAGGCGGCGAGGCTAGATGAAAGCGGTCGTCTGGCCCGGCGGCGAGGACGCGCGGGTCGAAGCGGCGTCCGACCCGGCGATGACATGTGAGCGCTCGCCCCAGTAGGGAGGTGGATGGGCCGGGCCTACCTCACCCGCTTCGCCCCTCCCCTGGTGCTGCTGGTGGCGGGGCTTCTCGTGCTCGCCCGGGCCGGAGGCGAGGCGGTCGGGACGGCGGTGGGCCTGGGGCTCGTCGGCCTGGCCGGGGTGTGGCTGGTGAGCGCCGTCTTCTACGAGGTCGGCCGCAGCGAGGATCGCGCCCGCGCCGCCGAACGCCCACCGACGCGGACAGCGGGCGACCGACGCCGCTCTCGCTGGACCAGACGCCCCTGACGCGCTGCGGCTAGCGGGCGCGGTCCTGTTCGGAGCGCGCGGTTTGCGACTCCGGCCCCGGGGCCGTGTGCGACGGTCGGATCGCGTACTGACCGCACTCCGGGTGCAGGGCATGGCCGTGCGAGCGCACGACACCGGCGCCGGCGAAGACTTCCCGGCCGCAGGCTGGGCAGCGGCCGAGACGCGTTTGCCCTAAGACGTATACGGGACTCATCCCACCTCCGCGAAGCGCTTGCTGACAGAGCCCGTACCCAGGCGATTTGCGGGACAAACTTCGTTGCCGATCGGCCGAAGATCGCCACCAGCGAGCTGCGCCTGCTCGGCCCGCCGGCGCAGGAAGGTGTCGCGGTCGCGCCGGGCGCCCCACCAGTAGGCGTCATAGCCGGCGGGGTACTGCAGCCGCGGCGGGCCCGCCACTATGGTTGCGGGCCTGGTTGGGCGCTGCGCTCGGGCCCCGGCCTTCCGCCCAGACGAGCAAGGTCGCGTGAAACCGATGGCGCTGATCCACCATCTGCTGCTGGCGGGGTCGGTGACTCTCCTGTTGGGGGCGGGGGTGCGAGCGGCGGCCCGCCTGAGCGAGGCGCCGCTCGAGCGCCTCGTCGCCGGGGCCGTCCTGGCGGCCGTCGTGGCCGCCGTCGAGGCGCTGGCGCTTGGGCTGCTCGGCCTGGGCGCCACGCCGGGCGTGCTGTTCGCCGGCGCCGCCGTGGCCTGGCTGGCCGCCTGGCGCCTGGTCCCCGCCGCCGCCGCGCCGCTTTGGCGTCAGGCGGGCGGGCGCTGGGAGCGCCTGGGTCCCGGGGGCCGGTTGGCGGTGGGCGCGCTGGTCGGTGCGGGGGTCGCCTGGACGGTGTGGCTGGTGCGCTGGCCGGCGTTTGACTGGGATGGCCTGGCCTACCACATCCCCGAGGTCGTGGCCTGGGTGCATAACGGCAGCCCGGGGTCGGTGCTGACCATCGTCCCCGGCTACCCCTATGGCGCCTTCCCGGTGGCCAACGAGGTGTTGCTGACCTGGGGGTCGGGGATCGGACGCAGCTTCGTGTGGATCACGATCTGGCCCGCGCTGCTGTTCGCCCTGCTGGGCGCCGCCGGCTGGTTGGGCCTGCGCGCCCTGCGGGTGCCCCGGCTGGCGGCGGCGCTGGCGGCGGGATCACTGTGCGCCGCCCCGATGGCCACCAGCTACCAGCTCAACGGCCCCAACAGCGACTTTCCCGCCCTGGTGTGGCTGGTCGTCGCCGGGGCGCTGGGCGCGGCGGCGGTGACCCGGGGGCGCGCCGGGCTGTTCCTGCCCGCGCTGCTCGCGGCGGCGCTCTCGGTGGGCACCAAGACCACGACGGCACCGCTCGCCGGCCTGCTGATCGTCGTCCTGGTGGTGCGCCTGGGCGGGCCGCTGCGCCACCTGGGCCTGCCGCTGGCGCTGGCGGCCGGCGGTGCCCTGGTGGTGGGGGGCACCTGGTACCTGCGCAACCTGGTCGACCACGGTTCGCCGCTGTGGCCTTTCTTCTCGGCGCCGTGGGGCGATCCGGTGCCCCACCTGCTCGGGCGCCCGGAGCGCTTTACCTTCTTTCAGCGCCCGCTCGAGACCTTGGCCCGGTTCGGTGACGACGGTTACGTCAAGGACACCTTCCTCGGCGCGCTGGTCGCCCTGGGGGGCGCGATCGCGGCGCCGCTGCTCGTGCGCCGGAGGTCCGTGCTCGCGGGGGCCACCGCGACGGCGGTGTCGGTGCTCCTGTGGACGCTGGCCGAGGACACCGGCGCTCCCCAGGCGAAATCGGACTTCGCCGGCGCCCTGTACGGGTCGCCACGGCTGTTGATGGCCGGCGTGGCGGTGGCCACCCTCACCCTGGCCCTGGCCACCCGGGACGCCGGACGCCGCCTGGCCCCGGCGCTCGGGGCCCTGCTCGCGGTCGTGCTGGGGCTAAACGCGGTCGAGCTGTTCGACCTGGGGTTCCCGGCCACGCCCACCGTGTGGACACCGGTGGCCGGGGCGGCGGCGGGGGCGGTCGTGGCGCTCATCGCCGCGCGCGCGCCGTGGCGCTGGCTGTTGCGCCCCGCCGGGGTGGCCATCGGGGCGCTGGCCCTGGGAGCGACGGGGGCGCTCGCCGCCCACCATCTGGTCGAGCGCCACGCCCGCGTCGGGTTCAGCCCCCGCGCCCGGTACCTCGACGCCGAGCTGATCGCGCTGTTCGTCGACGGGCCCGCCGCCGATCGCCGGCCGGTCTTCACCACCCCGATCGTCACCGCGATGCTCGCCGGCGACGATCTCGCGCGCAGGGTCGCGGCGATCCCCCAGCACGAGCCCTGCCGGGCGATCGAGGCCCGGGCCCGCGCCGGTTGGGTGGTGGTGATCAAGAACATCAACGCCGACCTGCTGTTCGGGCCCTCCACGGCGCGCCGGTGCACCGCGAGATGGCGCTCGGACTATGAGAACGCGGGGCTGGCCATCTACGACGCCCGCTCGCTGGCCCCCGCGCGCTAGTCGTGCGGACACTCGTCGTGTCAGACCTGCACCTCGGCAACCGCCTGGGGCGCGACGTCCTGCGTCGAGCCCCAGGGCGAGACGCGCTGCTGCGCGCGCTAGACGACGTCGACCGCCTGGTGCTGCTCGGGGACATCGTCGAGCTCCTGGAAGAGCGCCGGCCCCAGGCGATGGCGGTCGCCGAGCCGGTGCTGCGCGCGATCGGAGCCCGGCTGGGCCCGTCGCGGGAGGCGATCGTGGTGCCGGGCAACCACGATCGGGCGTTCGTGCGCCCGTGGTGGCACGCCGGGGGGGCCTCGGCGGCGGTCGACGGCGAGATCCCGCGCGACGCGACCCCCGACCTGGCCGAGGTGACCTCGTGGCTGGAGCCCGCGCGGGTGCGCGTGCACTACCCCGGCGTGTGGCTTTCGCCGGGGGTATGGGCCACCCACGGTCACTACCTCGATCGCCACCTGCTGCCCGAGTCGGCCTTCGGGATAGCGCGCGGGCTGCTCGGGCGCCTTCCCCGCGCCGGGGCCACGCCGCTCGAGTACGAGCAGTCTCGGGCTCTGTCGGTGAGCCGCCTGGAGGCGCTGCTCACCCGGTGGCTGCCGCGGCCGCTGGCCGCGCTGGCCGACGACGCGGCCGAGGCGCTGCGCGCGGCCACCATGCCGCGCGTGCCCCAGCGCCTGCTCAGCCAGCGCACGGCGACGCTCAACGCGATGCTGCTCGGGCTGCAGATGCGCCGGGCGAGCATCCCCGCCCTCGCGCGGGTCGCCCATCGGCTGGGGATCGACGCCGAGTGGGTCCTGTTCGGGCACGTCCACCGCCGCGGCCCCCTGGTGGGGGACGATGCCCGGCACTGGCGAGGCCCCGGCGGGCGCCCCCGGATCGTCAACACCGGCTCCTGGGTCTACGAGCCGCTGCTGGTGCATCGGGCCCGGGCTCCGCATCCCTACTGGCCCGGGGGAGCGGTGGCGCTCGAACCTGGTCGCGAGCCCCGGGCGATCGGGCTGCTCGATCGCCTCGACGCCACCGAGCTGCGCTGACCGGCGCGGTCCGCCGGGCACTAGGGTTGGTGGCCTGGGACGCCTGGATGCTCTGGACCTGTCGCTGTCGCTCAGCCGCACCGAGGAGGCCGAGCGCCTGGCGGCCGGCCACCGCCAGCTGCTCGCCCTGAGGCTGGCGCTGGGCGGCAAGCTCGACGGGCGCAGCGACCAGCTCGGCCCCCCGGTGTGCGTGCTGTTCGAGGGCTGGGACGCCGCGGGCAAGGGTGGGGTGATCAAGCGGCTGGTGGCGCCGCTTGACCCCCGGCACGTGCGCGTCGCCCAGTTCTCGGCGCCCAGCCATGACGAGAAGCGCCACCACTTCCTGTGGCGCTTCTATCCGTCGCTTCCCGGCTGGGGCGGGATGGCGGTGCTGGACCGCTCCTGGTACGGGCGGGTGCTGGTCGAGCGGGTCGAGGGCTTGGCCACGCTCGATCAGTGGGACCGGGCCTACGACGAGATCGTCCAGTTCGAGCGGTCGCTGTGCCTCGAGGGGATGATCCTGATCAAGTTCTGGCTGCACATCTCCGAAGGCGAGCAGCTCGCGCGCTTCCGGCGGCGCGAGCAGGACCCGCTCAAGCGGTGGAAGCTCACCGACGAGGACTGGCGCAACCGCGACCAGCGCGCCGCCTATGAGCGGGCGGTCGAGGACATGCTCGAGCGCACCGATCACGAGCTCGCGCGCTGGCGGCCGGTCGAGGCCGAGTCCAAGCGCTACGCCCGGGTCAAGGTGCTGGAGACGGTGGTCGGCGAGATCGAGACCGGCATGCGCGAGCGGGGCTTCGAGCCTCCGCCGCTCGCCCACGGGCGCACGCCCTGACGGTATGGTCGCTGCGGCGAGCGATGGCCCGCATCCCCTACCCCACCGAAGCCGAGCTCGACGACGACACGCGCGCGGTGCTCGCCGCGCTTCCGCCGCTGAACCTGATGCGGATGGTCGCCGCCGCGCCCACCACGCTGCGCCCGCTGGCCCGTCTGGGCTCGGCCATCCTGCTCGATACCGAGCTCGACGCACGCCTGCGCGAGCTGGCGATCCTCACCGTGGCCCGGGTGACCGGCTCGACCTACGAGGGCGCCCAGCACGAGGAGATCTCCCGCCTGCTGGGGATGCCCGAAGAGGAGATCGCCGCCGCGCGCACGGGCGAGCTGGACGCGCTCGGCGACGACGCCCGCCTGGTGGTGCGCGCCGCCGAGGAGATCAGCCGGGACGTGCGCGCCGGCGACGAGACGCTGGCGGCGCTACTCGAGCGGCTCGGGCACCGCCCGACGGTCGAGCTCGTCGTGTGCGTCGCCTACTACAACGCGATCGCCCGGATTCTGGAGACGACCGGCGTCGAGCTCGAGGAAGTCCTGCCCGCCAAGGGCCTCACCCCACCCAACAAGGAGCCAACCTCATGAGCACCACCGAAGATCCCACGCGCGTTATCGAGAGCGCCGACCAGGACTGGCTGGAGATCCCGCTCAGCCCGGGCGCCTACATCAAGGTCATCGTCGCCGACGAGGAGCGCAAGCAGGTCGTCTTCCAGTTTCGCTTCGACCCCGGCACCGTCCTCCCGCGGCATCGGCACAAGTGCCACGCGATCGCCTACACCGTCTCGGGCGAGTGGGAGTACGAGGGGCTCAGGCTGCCCGCCGGCGCCCTGGCCTATGAGCCGGTCGAGAGCGAGCACACCCCGAGCAGCGAGCCAGGAGCCGAGCTGGTCGTCTTCCTCAAGAGCGAGACCGACGACTTCCTCGTCAACTACATGCCCGACGGAAGTGAGATCCCGATGGACATGGGCTTCTTCAAGGCGCTCGAGGGCGCCTCGCAGGCCGACATCGAGCGCCTCTCGGCCGAGCTGACCGACGACGGGGCGGCATAGGCGCGCGCCGATGCCCCCCTCCGAGGAGGTTCGCCGCGGCCGCGAGGAGACCGTGCGCGAGCACATGGAGTCCGAGAACCGCCACCAGTTCGACGTGACGATGGGGACGTTTGCCCATCCGCGCTACGAGATCATCCCCACCGGCGAGGTCTACGACGGCGAGCAGGAGGTGGCGCGGTACTTCGCCGAGACGCGGGCGGCGTTCCCCGACCAGCGCAACGAGCCGATCGCCCTGCACCACGCCGACGACGCGGTGGTCGTCGAGTTCTGGCTGCGCGGCACCCACCAGGGATCGCTGCGGGGCCTGCCGCCGACGGGCAAGGCGTTCGAGTGTCGGTGCGTGGCGCTGTTCTGCTTTGAGGACGAGCGGCTGGTGGGCGAGCGCGTGTACTTCGATTCGACGACGATCCTGGCCCAGCTCGGCCTGGTGGGACAGGCGCCGGGCTGAGAGCGTCCCGGGCGGCTCCTCAGCGCCGGTGCAGCCCGACCCGGTTCAGTCCCAGCCCGCCGTCGACGCGCAGCACGGCGCCGGTCATGTAGCCCGCGGCCGGCGAGAGCAAGAACGCCACCGCGCCCGCCAACTCCTCGGCCCGACCGTGGCGACCCAGCGGGATCGGCTCGCGCAGCAGCGCCTGGACGGCCTCGGGCAGGGCCAGCGTCTTGGGGGTGGCGATCAACCCGGGCATGACCACGTTGCAGCGGATGCCGTGCTCAGACCATTCCGAGGCCAGCGTCCGCGCCATGCCCAGCACCCCGGCCTTGGCCGCCGAGTAGGCGACCTGCCCCGGCAGCCCGCCCTCGGCGGCGACCGAGGAGATGAACACGACGCGGCCGTCGCCCGCCTCGCGCAGCGCCGAGAACGCCGCCCGAGCGACGTGGAACTGCCCGGTGAGGTTGGTCTGGACGTCGAGCTGCCAGGCCTCGTCGGGGAACCGCTCGGCCCGGTGGATGGTGTCCACCACCCCGGCGTTGGCCACCACGGCATCGCACCCGCCGAGCCCGGCGACGAGCTCCCCCACGGCGCGCTCGACCGCCGCCGTGTCGGTCACGTCAAAGCCCGCGGTTACCAGGTCATCGCCGGGGGACCCCCACTCGGCCGGGTCGGGCTGGGCCAGGTCACAGGCCCCCACCGCGCAGCCGGACTCGAGCAGGTGGGCGACGATCGCTTTGCCGATGCCGCCCGCGGCGCCGGTGACGACCACGCGCCTGCCGGCGGGAGCGCACGAGAGCGCCAAGTCGCCCTCAGCCGTCGCGGGGAGGCGCGTCGCCCGGACCGGCGCCTGCGCGCGGCGTGAGCCGCCGGGCGGCCCGCGCGCTCAAACCCGGCGCTCGCCGCGCCGGCGCACGGTGGTGCCGAAGATGGCGTCCCAGTAGGGGGCGCTCACGCCGAACCCGCTGGTGTCGTCCTGGAAGTGATGGCGCATGTGGCGCTCGCGCAGCGTTCGGCCGATGGGCCCCCGGGGCACCGAGTGGTGCACGAGATAGTGGATGCTGTCGTAGGCGACGTACCCGCCGATGAAACCGGCCGCCACCACCCTCCACGTCGGGTCCCCGAACGCCAGCCAGAAGATCAGGCCGAAGATGGCCGCCAGCGGAATCGAGGCGCTGGGCGGCATCACCAGACGGTGGGGATCGTTGGGGTGATCGTGGTGCACGCCATGGATCAGGTGATGCAGCCGCAGCCCGATCCCCTGCTCGGGCTCGAAGTGAAAGACCAGCCGGTGCAGCCAGTACTCGGTCAGCGTCCACAGCGCGTAGCCGAGGATCAACAGCGCAAGCGTGCTCCAGCCGGTGCCCCCGTCGAGGCCCCACGCCAGCAGCGCGAGCACGATCGGCCCGTAGAGCATCACCGGCACCGCGGGGTGAACTCGGGTCAGGCGGTCCAGCACGGGCGAGGCGAATAGGGGCGGAGAGGCCCGAAGCTCTTCGGCGCGAGCGCGAGCCGCGGCGGCGGGGTCTTGGGTGAGGGAGGGAGCGTGCTCTGACATGGATGCTCCTATCGGCATCACCGGCCTCGACACGATTACCCTACCACCCAGGTTGCGCACGCAATGAGCGTTGTCACGCCCCCGCCGGCGGGGCGTCAGAGGCCGGACGGCGACGGGCTGGAGCTCGTGGTCGAGCTGGTGGGGGCGGCGCCCGCGAGCTGCTCTTACGTGGAGGCGCGGTGGGTGGGCCGGCGCGCGCAGCGGGTGCTGGTGGCCGGCGGCAGCGTGCAGGAGCTCTCCGACGCCGAGACCGCGGGGGTGGGGGTGCGTGTCCGCGTGGGCGACGGCTGGGGCTTTAGCGCCACGGCGGACCTCAGCCCGGCCGGGGCCCGCGGCGCCCTGGAGCGCGCGATCGCCCTGGCCGGCGCCCAGCCCGCCCGGCCCGAGCCCGCGCTGGCGCCGGTCGCCCCCGCCCGCGGCCACTGGGCGGGGCCCTGCCAACGCGATCCGTTCGCCGTCTCGGTCGAAGACAAACTGGCCCTGCTGCTGCTCGCCGAGGAGGCTCTGCGCGGCGACGCCCGGGTGATGCGCAGCGAGGCCGAGTGCCGCGCCATCACCACCGACAAGGCGTTTGCCTCCAGCGAAGGGGCGGCCTGCACCCAGCGGCTCACCGAGTGCGGCGGGGGCATCCGGGCGTTCGCGGTAAACGAGCACGGACTGCAGGTCCGGTCCTATCCGAGCGCCCACGGCGGCAGCGTGGCCGCGGCCGGCTTCGAGCACCTGCTCGGCCTGGACCTGCCGGCGGCCGCGCCACGGGTGGCCGATGAGGCGGTGGCCCTGCTCGGCGCCCCGCCGTGTCCGGCGATGACCACCACCCTGGTGCTCGGCGACGAGCAGCTGGCGCTGCAGGTGCACGAGTCGATCGGGCACGCGCTCGAGCTCGATCGGATGCTGCTCGACGAGGCCGCCTACGCCGGCACGAGCTGGGTCGCGCCGGCGGATCTGGGCCGGCTGCGCTACGGCTCGGAGACCCTCGAGGTCACCGCCGACGCCACCCTGCCCGGGGCGCTGGGGACCTTCGGCTGGGACGACGAGGGCGTGGCCGCCCGGCGCCTGAGGTTGATCGAGCGCGGACGCCTAGTGGCGGCGCTGTCGGACCGCCGCTCGGCCGCCGAGCTGGAGGGCCAGGAGTCGGGCGGCTGCGCGCGCGCCGAGGGCTTTGCCCGCCAGCCGATCGTGCGCATGACCAACGTCTCGATCGAGCCGGGGGAGGCGGGCTCGCTGGAGGATCTGATCGCCGCCACCGACCACGGCGTGTACATGGAGACCAACCGCTCGTGGTCGATCGACGATCGGCGCTTGCACTTTCAGTTCGCCACCGAGGTCGGCCGCGAGATCCGCGGCGGGCGGCTGGGGCGCCTGTATCGCAACCCCAGCTACGCCGGGGTCACCCCGGCCTTCTGGGGGTCGCTCGACGCGATCTGCTCGCGCCCGGCGTGGCGGGTCTGGGGCCTGCTCAACTGCGGCAAGGGCGAGCCGGGGCAGGAGATGCACGTCTCCCATGGGGCGGCCCCGGCCCGCTTTCGCGACGTCCAGGTCGGCGTGGCCCGCGCCGCGTGAGCGCCCCCCGGCGTGGCCCGCGCCGCGTGAGCGCCACCCGGCGTGGCCCGCGCCGCGTAAGCGCCCCCCAGACGCCCGAGGAGATGCTCGCGGTCGCCGAGCGGATGCTGGCCGAGCTGGGCGCCGAGGGACAGGTGACCGTCTCCCGCGAGCGCTCGCTGACCTCGCGCTTTGCCCGCTCGCGCCCCACCCAGGCCACCGAGATCGACCAGCGCGTGGTCGAGGTCCTGGCGCTCGTCGACGGCCACACCGGGCTGGTCACCGGCACCGACCTGGGCGGCGCGGGGTTGGGCGAGCTCGCCCGCCGGGCCCGGGCGATCGCCGCCGCCGGCGCCGCCCGCGGGCCCGGCGCCTTCCCCGGGCTGCCCACCCCCTCCCCGCCGACCGAGGAGCGGGCCGCCCCGACCGCCGCGCCCGGGCCGGCGGGCGCCGCCAGCGCTCTGGCCGAGGCCTTCGCCGTCGCCGCCCAACGCGGCCTGGAGGCGTTTGGCACCTGGACGGCCGGGAGCGTGCAGACGGCGATCGCCTCGAGCGCCGGCGTGCGCGCCTACGACGTGGTCAACGACGCGTTCATGAAGGTGATCTGTCGCCACCGCGGCGGGCGCACCGGCTTCGCCTCGGGGGCCGCGCCCTCGGCCACCGAGCTCGACCCCGGCGGCCTGTGCGCCCAGGCGGCGGCCAAGGTCAAGCCCGAGCCGCCAACCCAGCTGGAGGCGGGCACCTATCCCGTGGTCATGGAGCCCTACGCGGTGGCCAGCCTGCTGGAGTTCCTCGGGGCGCTGGCCTTCAACGGGCTGGCCCACGCCGAGGGCCGCGGCGCGCTGGCCGGGCGCCTGGGCAGCCGCGTCGCCGCGGCGGCGATCAACCTGGCCGACTCGCCGCGCTACCCGGGCACGCTGGCGCGCGCCTTCGACGCCGAGGGCGTGCCCAAGGCGCCGCTGCCCCTGATCCAGGACGGGATCGCCCAGCGGGTCGTGCACGACACCCGCTCGGCGGCGCGCGCCGGGACTGGGGCGGCCACGACCGGGCATGCGCTCGCACCCGGTGGGCATGCCGACGGCCCGATCCCCACCAACCTCGTCCTGCACGGCGGGGGCGCCAGCGACGAGCGCGAGCTGGCCGCGGATGTGCGCCGGGGGATCTACGTGACCCGCCTGTGGTACCTGAACGCGGTCGACGAGCGCGAGGTCCTGCTCACCGGGACCAGCCGCGACGGGACGTTCCTGATCGAGGACGGAGAGGTGACCCGCCCATTGCGCGACGTGCGCTTCACCGACTCGGCGCTGCGCCTGCTCGGCGCCACCCAAGCGCTCACCGCGCAGCCCCGGCTGGTGTGCGAGGGAGAGTTCTACGGGCGGCGGTTCGCCACCGGCGTGGTGTGCCCGGGCCTGCGCGCCGAGGGCTTTCGGGTCACCGGCTCCACCCCCGCCCGCTGACGGCGCCCGTCGCTAAGCCGGGGGTCACCGCCTGCTGGCGCTCGGCCGCCGCGCGCAGCCCGTCGAAGGACTCGTGCAGGATGCGCCGGTACCAGCGCCAGCCGAGCGCCGTGTCCACCGCCCGGTAACGAAGCGCGGGCGGCTCCATGCCCACCTCCGCTTCGGCGAAGGTCGCGCCGCGAGCCTCGGTGAGTAGCCAGCGCGAGTAGAAGCCGCTGCGCAGGCAGCGCAGACGGATGTCGCGCATGTCCTCCCGGGAGTCGATGAGAAAGTCGGTGGTGATGGCCCTAAGCGGCAGCCGGGTCACCTGCCGGTAGGTGGCGCCCTCATCGACGCTCGGCAGACCGGTCACCTGCACGACGTGGCCCGCCCATTCCGGGTAGCGCCGGGGGTCGCCCACCAGGCTCCAGACCGCCCCGATCGGGGCCTCGATCAGCGCCTGCTGGCGGCACGAGGACATGGCCGGATTCTCGCACGGCCCGCCGGCAGCGCCGTCGCTGGGGGCGCCGGCCAGGCTACGCCCAGGGCTTCTTCAGGAGCAGGATGGTGTTGATGGCGAAGGCGACCGCGAACCCGATCGTCCACCGGTTGAGGTTGCGCTCGACCAGCGAGCCCCCGCCCAGCGGCCCGCTGCCGCTGCCCACCCCAAAGGCGCCGGACAGGCCCGAGTCCTTGCCCGAGTGCATGAGCACCAGGAAGATCAGGACCACCGACAGGATCACCTGGAGGATCGAGAGGATCGTGTCCATCGGGCCAAAAGCCTAGCGGTCTGCGTCGGCGCCTCCCCGCGCCGACCCCCGCTCGCCCCTGGGCTCCTCCTCCCCCGGGCCCCCGGCGAGCGCGTCCAGATGCCCCAGCAGCTGCGCCGCCTCGGCCCGCAGCGCGCGGTCGGTGGCCCGGAAGTCCTCCTCGGAGAGCTTGCCGGTGCGAAAGTCGAGCTCGGTCTCGCGGATCTCGCGGTACTTGGCCTGCTTGGCCGCCTCCAGGGACGCCCGCTCCTCGGCCACCTCACCCCGGTCTCCGGGCCGCCCCCGCGCCGCCGCGCGCAGCGGGCCCGCGAGCAGCACTAGCGTCCCCGCCAGCAGCGCCACGATCACCGCCAGCGCCAGGACGTCCACCCCCGTCAGGCGCGGCTGGGCTGGCGGGCCAGCCGCGCCCGGGCGGGCGCGAGCACGGGCCGGCGCGCCAGCGCCGGAGCAGGCCACAGCGCGACCAGCCCACCCAAGAACACGATGATCCCCCCGAACCAGATCCAGGTGACCAACGGCGAGTCGATCAGGCGGAAGGTGGCGGGCGGCGGCTGGCGCAGGTAGCGACCGGCGATCGCCCCCAGGGCGATCAATCCCAGGTCCGGGCGCACGAACGGCACCACGCGGTTGGCGCGATCGATCAGCGGCGCCAGCGAGGAGATGTCGGGGGTGATGGCGCTCCAGATGTCGCGCCCCAGGCCGGCGCGCATCCCCACGTGGCTGACCGGGTCGCCGCCGATCAGGCTGCCTACCGAGCCCTGGGCGGGATCCTGGGAGGGGTAGTAGCCCCGGCTGGGCGAGAGCGTCGCCACCGGGTGCCCGTCCCGGCTGACCTGGAGCTGGGCGCCGAGGTCGAGCACCGCCCCGGTGTGCGCGGGGTCGCGCGCGACCTGGGCGGTGGCCCCGACGTAGCGGACCTGGTAGCGCCCTACGGTGGCCGTCTGTCCCACGTTCAGGCGCACGTCGCGGGCGTGCTGGAAGGCGGAGGAGCCCGCCACTCCGACGAACAGCACGGCCATCCCGACATGGACCAGATAGCCGCCGTACCGGCGGCGGTTACGACGCACCAGAGAGACCAGCGCCCGCATCGGGGGCTCGGCGGCGAGCGCCCGACGGGCGCGCGTGCCGCGCACGAACTCCTGGGCCATCGCGGCGACCACGAAGGCGGCAAACCCGAACATGGCCAGCGCGGTGGCCGACCCCGAGACCCCGGCGACCACCAGCACCGCCACCGCGACGCCGGCGAGGATCAGCGGGGCGCGCAGATTGCGCAGCGCGTTGGACACCGTCGCGCGCCGCCAGGCCACCAGCGGCCCGATGCCCGACAGCAGCACCAGGACCAGCGCCAGGGGAACGGTATAGCGGTCAAACCACGGCGGCCCCACCGAGGCCCGGCTGCCGGTCAGCGCCTCGGAGATGAGCGGGAAGAACGTGCCCCAGAAGACGACGAAGCACAGCCCGACTAGGACCAGGTTGTTGAGCAGGAAGATCGCCTCGCGCGAGCACAGCGAGTCGATCTGGGCCGAGGAGGCAAGCGCCCGCCGGCGCGAAACCACCAGCCCCACCGAGGCGGCGATCAGGAGCGCGATCAGGATCACGAACGGCACCCCGAGCGTCGAGGCGCCGAAGGCGTGGATGGAGTCCAGCACCCCCGAGCGCACCAGGAAGGTGCCCAGGATGGCCAGCGTGCCGCTGGCCAGCACCAGCGAGACGTTCCAGGTCCTGAGCATCCCCCGCTTCTCCTGGATCATCGCCGAGTGCAGGAACGCGGTACCCGTCAGCCAGGGCATGAGCGAGGCGTTCTCCACCGGGTCCCAGCCCCAGTAGCCCCCCCACCCCAGCTCGGCGTAGGACCAGCGCGCGCCGAGCAGGATCCCGATCCCCAGCAGAAGCCAGGCGGCGAGGGCAAAGCGCCGCGTGGCGCGGATCCACTCGCTGTCCACCCGGCGCACGATCAGGGCGCCGAGCGCGAAGGCCAGGGGGATGGTGAACAGGGTGTACCCCGAGTAGAGCATCGGGGGGTGGATCATCATGCTGGGGTGGCGCAGCAGCGGGTTCAGGCCCGCCCCGTCGGCGGGGGCCTGAGCCGAGGTCTGAAACGGAGACGTCGTGGCGAAGACCAGCAGCCCGACGAAGAACCCCGCCAGCCCCAGCAGCACCGAGGTGGCATAGGGCACCACCTCGCGCAGGCGCCCGCGCGTGACCCACAGCACCAGGCTCGACCACAGCGACAAAAGCCAAACCCACAACAGCAGCGAGCCCTCCTGGGAGGACCACATCGCCGCCGCCTTGTAGAAGGTCGGGGTGGTGGTGCTCGAGTGCGAGGCGACCAGGTCGAAGTGAAAGTCCGAGCGCAGGAAGGCGATCTCCAGGACCCCCATGGCCACCGTGAGCAGGCCAGCCAGCGCGAACACCGCGCGGCGCCCGGAGGCCACCCACTCCGGTCGGCGGGCGCGAGCCCCGTACAGCGACGCCCCGATGCCGTAGGCGATGACGGCCAGCGCCAGCAGCAGGCACGCCCGCCCGACGATCGCCATCAGTAGCCCTTCCCCGGCTTGACCGAGAACTTCGACGGGCACTTGGTCACCAGCGAGTCGCGCTCGCCGATGAACCCCGATCCCTGCCGGCGCACGGTCACGATCACCTCGCGGCCCTCGCGAAACGGGTCGGGAACGGTGCCGCTGTAGTGCACGGGCACCGACGCCGTGCCGGCGCGGTCGCGCACACGGAAGTCCAGGACGTCGCCGCGCCGCCGCACCGAACCGGCCACCACCGTCCCGGTCAGCTGGTAGCTGCGCCCCGGCTGGGCCCCGGCCAGCAGCTGGCTCGGCGAGCGGGCCGGGCTGGCCGCGCTGAAGCTGGTGTAGACGAGCGCCGTGGCCAGCAAGAGCGCGGCAGACAGCGCGCTGACCAGGCGCACCTTGCGCTTGCGGGCCGGATCCATCGCTGGCGCCAGTATCTCAAACGGGCCTGGGCGCGCCGCCACCCGGGGGCCGGCGCGGGGACCCCGGCGCCCTGGATTTCCAGGACTTTGCCCGGCGGCGAAGAACTGTGTCCGGGGGTGTGGTCAGCGCTCCGGCCGCCGGCGATCGGCGTCCCGTCCGGGATGCCCCGGCGGATATGAAGCTGATGTTGTGCACGGCGGGTGCGCGAAACCTTTGCCCCCGGTTTGACGTTACTTAGAGCCAGATGCGAGTCCGTCTTCACCGACTAGCCCAGCGCACCGCACGCCCGGGCCCCGTCCGTCGCGGTCACGCGCCCGACCGCCCGGCGCGCACCGAGGAGCACCGGCTGCCCCTCCCCGCGGCCGAGGAGACCTCCGACCCCGGGGACAATCCGGGGCCGCCGCGCGCGGCCCCCGCCGCCATCGACACGCCCGAGCGGCGCGCCCGCGCCAGCGGTGGTCCCCAGGACCAGGCGCTGTACTCGTGCAGCTGCGGCTACCTCTTTGACGCCCAGGTGTCGACGTCAGTGCACTGCCCCCACTGCGGCGACACCCAGGCCTGGTAGTCGGGCAGGAGCGCCGGCCCCACTTGCCAGGGCTAGCGGCTGAGGCTCTGGCGGCGCAGGCTCAGCGCGGGGCCGAGGCGGTCCGCGCCCCGCCCTGACACCAGGCGTCGTCGGGCACGCCGGCACAGGGGTTGGGCATCGACGGCTGCGCGTCGGCGGTGGCGAACGGGGCCATGCTCACGCCCGTGTTCTGCGGGTAGCTGTCTATGCCCTGGCCCGCCGGGCACTGTCCGAACGCGCCCGAGTCGCAGACCAGCTCGGCGGCCAGCGGACCGCTGTCGCCCACGCCGGGCAGGCTGCACGGCTGTCCGTCGATCGTCTGCAGGTCCGGCGGGTCGGTGGTCAACGGTCCCTTGCTGTCGTAGTTGGAGTAGAAGCAGTTGCGGGGGTCGGGCGCCGCGGGCTGGCTCCCCAGGTCGCCGTTGGTGGGGTTGCCGAACCCACCGTTGCGGAACAGCTTGTTGTCGTCGATCACGTTGCCGTGAGCGATGAAGTAGCACAGCGGCGCCGAGGCGGCCCCCACCGCGCCCTGGCAGCTCGACACCCCGCTGGAGGGCGGCTGCTCGGTGTCGGGGTAGTCGTGGACGACGATGCCCCAGGCGCCGTTGTCGTGCACGGTGTTCTTGCGCACGATGTCGAACTCGCCGCCCGAAAGCTCGATCCCCGTGCCGGTCGGCGCCGTGGCGGTGATTCCCTGACCGGGGGTGTTGGGGTTGTTGTTGTGGTGGACGTCGTTGCCGACGATCGTCGTGCACGGCGTCTGCGTGCCCGGGCAGGCGCCGTCCTGGGGCGGCGGCGCGTCGTCGTTGTTTAGGGAGTTGGGCACGATCCCCGAGCGGTTGTTGTCCCACTCGGAGTTCTTGATCGTCAGGTTGCCCCCGGCGTTGGTACCCGAGTAGCCGAGGGCGCTGTTCTCGGCGTGCACGTCGTTCAGCGTGGTGTTGCACTGCTGCTGGCAGGCGCCGACGTAGAACGCCGAGTCGTTCATGTTGCTGGCGTAGTCGTGGTTGAGCGAGGAGGGGATGCTCAGGTCGCCGGCGTTGGAGACGAAGATCCCGTAGGCGGCCTGGTTGGGGTCGCTGGGGTCGTAATAGGTGGTCGTGCCGGTGATGTAGTTGCCCCAGTAGGCGCCCATCCCGATCTGGCCCGAGCCATCGCCGCCGTTCCACCAGATCTCGTTGCCCCCCTGGCCGGTGCTGTCGGCGAGGTAGTTGCAGACGGTCAGGTTCTCGATCCAGGTGCCGCTCGTCTTCCAGACCTCGATCCCGTTGCGGCCCGTGCTTTCGTCCTGTTGGGAGGCGCCCTGCGAGCAGGGCCCGCTGGTGCCCGGCTTGGTCCCGTCGACGATGACCGTGGCGCGGTTCATGCCGCGCAGGTGAAGGTTGGGCTGGGTGATCCAAACGCCGGCGTCGGGGGCGCCCCGCTCGTGGTAGTCGCCGGGCGCGACCAGCACCCAGTCGCCGCTGCCGGCCTGGTTGACCGCCTGCTGGATCGAGCTCGAGGCGCCGCTGGGACAGCTGGCCGAGGAGCCCGGGTTGGGACAGACCAGCAACACGTTGGCGTCGGCCGCACTGGAGCCGATTCCCAGCAGCGCGCACGTCGCCACGCACGTTGCGATCAGCGCCCTGAGCATGACACGCCTCCCCTCCCCTGAGCCACGGCGGGGAGTTATACCGGTGAGCGCCCCGTTCTGCGCCGCCAATCAGCCGAAACTTCCGCCGGGGCCGGGTCGGGCCCGGGGCGGCGCCCGCCGTGGCTCTGGCAGACTCGCCGCCCGGCCATGTCCCCGAGTGTCTCGCGTTTCCGCTGAGCTCAGCCGCGCGCAGCCCGCGAGCAGTGAGCAGCGGATGGCCGGCGCTCCTGGTCGTCGTCGTCGTACAGGCGCTGGTCGACTGGCACTTCGCGTCGCAGTCGGGCTTCGTCGCCGACGACTTCCTGATCTTCCAGGACGGGCTGGCCAACGGCTTGAACTTCGCCTACCTCGGAAGCGAGGCGATTCGCCACTTCTCACCCGGACACCGACTGTCCTCGTTCCTGCTCTACCGCTACGCCAAGTTCGACTTCGGCGCGGCGCTTGCCCTGCTGCTCGCGTTTCACAGCCTGGGCGTCGTCTTCATGCAGCGCATCCTCAGGCTGTGGGCGCCAGGCGCCTGGTGGACGCTGCCCGTGAGCCTGGCCTACGGCGTCTCGATCCTGTTCCTGCCGGCGCTCGAGTGGCTGACGGCCGGACTCCTGACCATCCCCTCGACCGCGCTGGGCCTGGCCGCCGTGCACGCCTATCTGTGCTGGCGGCGCACCCGGCGCCCGGTGTGGCTGGCGTGGTCGGTGGTGGCCTTCGCGGGCGCGCTCCTGTTCTTCGTCGAGTCCCTGCTCGTCCCGGTCTACCTCGTCCTGCTGAGGCTGCTACTGCTCGAGCCCACCAGCCGGCTGCGCGACTCGGCGCGCGCGGTCATCAGGGAGTGGCGCGTGTGGGCGGCCTACGCGATCCCGGTCGTCCCCTACCTGATCCTCTATCTGACCCGCAGCTACACCGAGCCCTGGCGCTCGGCCTCGCTGGGCGCCGACCTCGACTTCCTGCGCACGGCGTGGTTTGACAACGTCGCCCCCGGAGCGTTGGGGCTTCGGGTGTCGGCGCACGACAGCACCCTCAACGGGGTGGCGGTGGTGATGGCCCAGCTGGCGCTGGTCGGGGGGGTTGTGTACAGCGTGCGCCGGCAGCGCTGGGCCTGGCGCGGATGGCTGTTCGCCGCGCTGGGGTTCCTGCTCGACACGGTGATCCTGTTTCCTCGGGTGAGGACGTTCGGGGCGGCGATCATCGGCAACCAGCTGCGCTACTACGTGCCGATCGTGCCGCTTCTCGTGCTCGGGGTGGTGGCCGCGTTTGCTCCGCCGTTCGGCGTCCGCCGCGCCGCCCGCGCTCCCGGGCGCCCGACGCCGGCGGTGGCCGCGGCGGTGGGCGCGCTGCTGGTCGTCTACCTCGCCTTCACCTGGGCCAGCGCCGCCGCCATCACCCGCGACTCGCCGGGAAGGTCCTCCCGCCTCTGGTATCAGAACGTGCGCGGCGACGTCCGCGCGCTCCGGCGCTCGGGCGTTCGCCCGGTGCTGCTGGACGGGCCGGTCCCCACCGGGATCCTGTTCCTCGCCCCGCCGGGCCGCAACCTGCTCTCGCGCACGCTGCCGCTGTTCATCGACGGCTTGCGTTTCGATGTGCTCTCGCGCCAGACGTTTGCGGCCACCCGCAGCGGCCACCTCAGGGCGGTCGCCTTCCGGCCGGCGGCGGGCGGCCGCCCGCCGCAGCTGCGAGCCGCGACGCTGACCGCGTCCGGCGCCACGCCCCCCGCCCCCTTGCCGGGGCCCTGCCTGACGAAGTCGAGCTCCTGGAGCTCGGTCGAGATCTCGCTCACCCCACCCCTGGGCGGACACAGCTGGTACCTGCTGGCCGCCTATCGGACCGATCCGAGTGCTCGCGTCTACGTGGACGTCGACTACGGCGCCGGCTACCCCCGCCCCTGGCCCGGCAGCCTGCCGCCTCACCCCGGCGGCGGGACGGCGCTGCTCAACGTCGCCGTACCGCCGGGGGCGACCACCCTGGCCCGCCTGCGCCTTGACGTCCCCCCCGGACACACCGCCTGCCTTGACCGCCTCCTGGTCGGCGCCTTCCTCTAAGGCCACCGCTCGCGCCCGACCCGGGGCCCGTTCGCGGCCGAGCCGGGGCCGTTCGCGGCCGAGCCGGGCTTGCTCGCGGCCATCGCTAGAGCATTTGGTAGGGGATGCTGGTCAGGACCACCCGCGGCTCGAACAGGAGCAGGCGACGGATGTGAAAGGCCCGCTGGTTGTGCAGGGCTCGCCGCCAGCCTCCGAAGATCACCTCGGGCATGACGATCGACACCAGCACCTCCGGGTCTGCCTTGAGCATCCTGATGTAGGCGAGCAGGGGCGCGCCCAGGTCCCGGTACGGCGCTTCGATTACCTGCAGGGGAAAGTCCTCGGCGGCCTTCCAGCCGCGCTCGAGCTC
The DNA here is from genome assembly GCA_005883215.1 of Actinomycetota bacterium. GTDB lineage: Bacteria > Actinomycetota > Thermoleophilia > Solirubrobacterales > Solirubrobacteraceae > AC-64. The sequence continues at coordinate 57,188 of VAYS01000008.1, read as the reverse complement.
GGCCCTCTCGTCCCGGTCGAAGGGGAACGAGAGCGCCTTGACGTCGTCGATGCCCAGCGCGCGGGCGTAGTTGACCGCCCGGGCGGTGGCCGCGCCGCCGCCCGAGACCAAGACCCGCGAAACCACGCGGGTGGGCGGCTGCCCGGCCTCGTCGGAGGCCAGGTAGGGAACATCGGCGGTCGCCACCCCGGGCTCGCGCTGGAGCTGGAGCTTGAGCGAGAGCTCTGTTCCCTGGCGCAGCTCCATGGTCCAGGAGCGGCGCTCGAACTGCTCGGGGATCACGACGGTGACGAAATGCCGCTCGTCGCGGTGCAACGCCCATACGTGCTCGAGCACCGTTTCCGCCCGGTTGTCCACGAGCGGCAGTTCGATGAGCGGGCTCTCGCCAGCGGCCTTGGCCCACTCGCCGCCGAGATCCTCGCGCTGGCGGCGGAAGGGAATATGCACCCCCCGCATCGGCCCGCTGGAGATCGCCTGGGCGTAGGAGATGGCGCGGCGGGTCGCATCGTCCATGCGCTCGACGTAGACGACTACCTCGTTGTGCCCGGGTCCGGCCGCCGCGATCGAGGGCGCGGCCGCCTCCAGGCGACGTCGAACGCGGCGGTAGTGACGGCGAATCCCGTAGCAGGCGAGGACGATCAGGATCACGCCGATCAGGACGGCGTACATCCCCTCGAAGAACTTGGTCACCGTGGCCACCACGGCGACCAGCGCGGTGAGCGTCGCGCCGAAGCCGTTGAGCGTCGCCCGGCGGCGCCACCCGGGGGCGCGCTCGCGCCGCCAGTGCAGCGCCATCCCGGTTTGGGAGAGCGTAAAGGCGATGAAGACGCCCACCACGTAGAGGTCGACGATGCGCTGCGTGTCGGCGTCGAAGGCCACGATGATCGCGGCGGCCAGGACGGCGAGAACGAGGATGCCGTTGGAGTTGACCAGGCGATCTCCCATGTTGGAAAACTGGGTGGGGAACACGCGGTCACGGGCCATGATGCTGGCCAGGCGCGGAAAGCCCTGAAACGACGTGTTGGCCGCCAGCACGAGGATCGCCACGGTGAAGATCTGCACGATCCAGAAGGGGACGGTCTCGGCGTTGGTGGGCGAGAAGGCGGCCTTGGCCACCTGGGCCAGGACGGTGGGCCCGCTTCCGCCCTCCGGGGTGGGAGTGGCATGCATGCCCGAGGACAGCAGCGAGAGGCCCATGAACAGCACCACCGCGATCCCCGCCATCACCACCAGGGTGCGCGCGGCGTTGCGCGCCTGGGGCGGTCGAAACGCGTTCACGCCGTTGGCGATCGCCTCCACCCCGGTGAGCGCGCTCGATCCCTTGGCGAACGCCTTCAAGACGATGAACACCCCCAAAGCGCCCATGCCGGACTTGACCGGTTGCGGCTGGTAGGCGTGGGGGCAGCCGTCGATGGTGCACCTCGCCGCGCCGGCGCCCAGCACAGCCAGCACGGAGAGGACAAACCCATAGGTGGGCAGGGCAAAGAGCAGCCCCGCCTCGCGCAGACCTCGGAGATTGGCGATGACCAGAAGCGCCAGCAGGCCGAGCGCGAGCTCCAGCCGTAGATGGTTGATCGAGGGGGCGAGCGACCTGAGGGCGTCGATGCCACCGCTGATCGACACGGCGACGGTAAGGACATAGTCGATCAGCAGAGCCGCCGCCGCGACCAGCGAGGCCATCACCCCCAGGTTCTCGCGCGCGACGACGTAAGCCCCTCCGTTGCCCTGATAGGCCCGGACGGTCTGGCGGTAGGACGCGGCGACCACCACCAGCAGCACCGAGATGGCGATCGAAATCGGTACCACGGTGCCGCGAGCGGTGGCCGAGGCAGCCAGCAGCACGAGTAGCGCCGCCTCGGTCGCGTAGGCCACCGACGAGAGCGCGTCCGAGGCAAAGATCGGGAGCGCCAGCGTCTTGGACAGCAGCGTCTCCCCCATCTGCTCGGCGCTCATGGGCCGGCCGATGAGCAGCCGCTTTACGGCCGTGAGAGGGGGAACGCGCTCGCCGGTCAGCTCACCGAGGCGGGCGACCTCCCAGGCCACGCCGGTAGGAGTCGCCGGCCTGAACTCCGGCGGCTCCGGCGGTTTAGACCCAGGAGCCATGCCAGGGCAGCGTTCGCGGGCTGGGCATGTGCAGACGGTCGCGGAGCGCCATCGGCGGCATTCTTCCGTCTGGCCCCGCGCCGCGTCGCCGACCTCGGCGAGGCGCCGCTCAGGCGGCTACGCCCTCATCCTGCCCTTGGCCCCGCAAGCGTCGAGAGCGCCTGGCGATTTACTCCAACCTGGCAACGACCGCGGCGTCGAGCCCGTCGATCGACTCCAGAACCACATCGGCGCTCCCCAGCGCATCGGGGTCGGGGGGGAAGGCCCGATTGGGAATCGCGATGACCCCCATGCCAGCCTCGGCGGCGGCGCGCAGGCCATTGGATGAGTCCTCGACCGCGACGCACAGGGCGGGGTCCCTGTCCAGCCTCCGAGCCGCCTCGAGATAGACGTCGGGGGCGGGCTTGCCGCGGCTCACCTCCTCGGAGGAGACCGTGGCGTCGAAGCGGTCCGCCAACCCGGACTCCCGCAGCACGAGCTCGATGATCGAGCCGTTGGCCGAGGAGGCGAGCCCCAGGGGCCATCGCCCGGCCAGACGCAGGACGGCCTCACGCGCGCCAGCGATCAGCGGGAGCTCCGCGCGGTAGCGGCTCTCCAGGCTCTCCACGACCGCCTCGGAGATGGCCTGCCTGGACATCGGCACGCCGAGCTCGTCGCTCATGTAGCGCGACCATTCGATCGAGCTCATGCCCATCATCGCCCGCTGCGCATCCTCTCTCCACGTCCCCCCGCTGCGCTCGACCAGCTCCCGCCGAGCCTCGTTCCAAACCGTCTCGGAGTCGATCAGCACGCCGTCCAGGTCGAAGATCACGGCGGCGGGCGCGGTCATCGGCAGGCGGGGCCGGGGATGAGAGCGAGGAGCGGTGAGTGCGTTTGGAACGTGTCCGGACCTCGGCGCAAGCGCCTTTCCGAGCGACCAAGTCCGCGTCTGCGGATGGCGTGGTTATTATCGACCAGCCCTTGGTCGATGGCTTCCACAGCGAGCCGGTCCCGATCGAGGCAGACGAGAGAGAGCGGAGGGGACGATGAACCTTCCGGGCAGGGGCGCTGCTTGGCGGGCGCCGGCAGAGGCCGGGTTGCTGGCGATGGTCGTCGCGCTCGCCGGGTGCTCGAACAGCAGCACCAGCCAGCGGGCGAGCACCCCCAGCCGCCAGCCGGCGAGCACCCCGGCTAGCCCGCCGGCGCCGGCGGACTCCTGCGCGGTGATCACCCGGGCACAGGCCGCCCATGCGCTCGGACACGCCGTAGGGGCGCCCGTCCGCGGGCGAGCCACCGTCGAGGGGGGTGTGGCCTGTGTCTACTACGGACCTGGCGCCCCTGCCCGAGCCAACCCGGATGTCCCTCTGTCCGACAGCGTGCGCGTCGTCCTGGTCCGGGGAGCGCAGGCGAAGGGCCTGTTCAACGACTACCGCGCCCGGGTATCGGCTCAGCCCATCGCCGGCCTCGGGGACCAGGCCTACTACGACGGCTACGCGTCGCTCAGCGTCCTAAAGGGCGATGCCTACGTCCGGATCGCCGTCATCGGCGTGCCGGATGTGGTGGGCGCGGAGGAGCAGCTCGCGGCGAAGGCGCTACCCAGGATGTGAGCCGCGCCCCCGGCGCGGGCCGCGGATCTCACCGGTATAAGTTGTCCCCGTGGGAGGGCCGATGCCCGGAAGGAGTGTGGCTGCCGCGGGCGAGCCCGCCCTCGCCGCTCTGCCTTGGCGACTCGCCGCGCCGCCAGGACGGACGGACACGAAGGCGACCGGGGCAGCTTCGCGGAAGCTCGAGCCGCTGGCGTCGTGGCTAAGACAGCCTGGCCCGGCGAGGCTGGCGGCGACCACCGCCAGCGGCGCCCTATTGGCGGGCGAGGTGATCGGGTCGCTGTTGATGTGGGCGGCGATTCCGCTGGCCTGGATCTGGATCGCCGGACGCGTCTACGACGGGACCGACTCGCTCGTGGCGGGCGGCGGCGTCGCCCTGCTCGGCCTGGCGCTGACCGAGGCCCTCGCGGCCAAGGCGCTAAACCGGATCGACAGGGTCTGGGTCTCGCTGCGCCGGCGCGCGGGACACGAGCAGGCGCAGGGTGCGCTGACCCGGGTGGTGGTCGTCTCGGCCACCCTCGGACTACTGGCGTTCATGGTCTGGTACTACGTGCTCTCGAGCGCCTTCATCATCCCGTTCATGCCTTCCCAGTAGCCCTGCTGGAGCTCACGCCGGGCGGCCTCCCGAATAGGCTGATCCGCCGCCGCTGACCCAAGCCGCCTCGCCAGAGGCCGAGCCCCCGCCAGGCCTCGTCCACCGAGAAAGGATCGTCAGATGCACGTAGCCGAGTTCACCCTGCACGCCAAACCCGGCCACTTCGAGCAGGTAGCCGAGGTGTATTCCGAGTTTGCGCGCCGCTTTCTCAGCGAGCAGCCCGCCCTGGAGAACGTGCTGATCCTCGGAGACGAGGCGGCCGGCGTCGTTCGCGGCATTGGGGTCTTCGCCGATCGCCAGGCCGCCGACGCCGTCAACAGCGACCCCGAGTTCGCCGCCTTCAACGACCGCGTCCAGCCGCTACTGGCCAGCTCGTCGGAGCGGGTCGAGCTCCAGCTCCTTCATCACTACGTCAAGTAGGGCGCGCCCCTCTGCCTCAGGTGGGCGTGACGGCGATGACCGGGATCGAACGGGCGGTCTTGGTCTGGTAGGCGGCATAGCGGTCGCGGTTGTTTTCGTTGACGATCCGCCACAGCCGCTGGTAGGCCGCATCCGAGCGGTCGACCACTCGAGCCGTGCCCCTGCGGCGCTCTCGCCCGACCTGCAGCTCCACCTCGGGACTCGCCTGCACGTTGTGCAGCCACGCCGGCGGCCGGTCGGCGCCCCCGTTGGAGGCGACGAGCAGAAAGTCCTCGCCGTCGCGCGCGTAGACGAGCGCGTTTGTCCGTGTCGCCCCCGACCGCCGCCCGGTCGTGCGCAGCAGCAGCGTGGGCACGCCGATCATGCCCTGCCCCACCCGCCCATCACTTCGCACATACAGCCACTGATGCACCCGCAGGAACGCCTCGGTCATCGACACAAAGCGCAAGCTTACGGACCGACGCCGTCCGGTGGCCATCGGCCCCGACCGGGCACCCTCTATCTCGCACAGCTACCTCGCGCGCGTGCGCCCGCGCGCGAGGGAAACCGCGCCGGCTATCTCAAGGTCTGGGTCGGGGTGACGTAGTAGGTATTGCTGGGGATGAACGGGGTACCGCTGCGTTGGTCGGGCTGACACGCCAGGAGCGTGCCCCCGCTGGCTTGCACGGTGCGGAGCACTTCGGCCTGGCTCAGCGAGGTCAGCGCCATGCTGTAAAGGCCGCGGCGGTAGAGCAGCTCGATCGGGAATCCCAGAGCCCGCAGGGCGTGGTAGGCGGGACGACGCGGATGAAATCGAATTCGCCACGCCACGTGGGTAGGAAGCTGAAAGACGACTAACCCACCGGGCGCCGTAACGCGCACAAACTCCGAGATGTAGCGCCTGACCGCGGCTCGCCGCGAAACGTGCTGGAGCGTGATGAGGCTGCATACGAGGTCGAAATGACCGTTGGCGAACCGGTCGAGGTCTTCTCCCGCGTTCAGCTCAAACGAGCAATTGGCGTGACCCGGGTTGAGCGACTTTGCCGCCTCGATCATCGACCGGGAGATGTCGACCCCGGTCACCGCGTCGAAGCGACGCCCGAGGGCTCGCGTCAAACGCCCGACACCGCAGCCGAAATCAAGCGCTCGCTCCCGTCGCTTGGGTAAGCCGTGGTTGCCTTGGGCCTCGGCTAGGAGCGCGGCGACCTCCTCCTCCCCGCGGCGGAAAAAGCCCTCTAGGTCTCCGCCGCCGAAGCGGTACTCGGGGATCGACCAGACCGCCCAAAGCGGATCCAGTAACCCAAGGTCGTGCCAATCCCGCTGGTCGGTGGACAGCCCACGCATTCCTGAAGCCTTTCTGATCGGCTCGCTTACCCGTCACCGGGCGCACGGGCCGCATGGCGGTCGAGGGCAACCGGCGCTGGCGGGCTCATTGTGGGCGGTGCGAGTCCGAGGGCAGGCGCGATACTGACGGGGATGTCGCAGGAGAACGTAGACGCGTTACGCCGGGGCTTCGAGGCGATAAACGGCGAGGACCTCGAGGCTCTGCTCGACTTCATCGACCCGGACTTCGCAGCGGAGATACCCCCTGAGCTCTCCGCCGAGCCGGACACCTACCGGGGCCACGAGGGCCTGCGCCGCTACTTCCGGTCGTTTCAGGACGCGATGGACGAGATCCGTTTCGAGCCGGGACGCGTTTGGGACGTAGACGACGTGGTGGTGGTCGCCGTGCGCGTCACCGCCAAGGGCAAGGGCACGGGCATCCCGGTCCACCAGGAAGCCGCGCAGGTATGGACGATCCGCGACGGCAAAGCCCTAAGGGTTCGATCCTACGCCTCGGTATCCCAGGCCCTCGACGCAGTCGGCCTGCCCCAGGAGCCGAGCAAACCCGGTTGACGCTCGGCGGCCCGCACCGGCGCCTCGGCCGGCGGCGAGGTGCTATACCGGCCCGGCTCGGATGAACGCTGCCGGCTCATTCTCCGGCCGCCTCGCGGCGACGCTGGCAGCGATGCTCGCGGCGCTCGTGGCCGCGCCGGCGGGCGCCGCGGCGCAATCGCCCCTCACGCCGGTGCCCGGCCTCAACGACCTGTTCGCGCTCGGCCAGGGCATGGGCGATACCCCCGCGATGGCGCCGGTCGCCCGGCGCGCCGAGCCACCGCTTGAGCCAGCGCCCCAGGTTCCCTGTGGCCCCGGCTCGCGTCCCGAGCCCGGGGTCCAGGGGCGCGTCCCGGCCGGGACCGGCGCCAACGGGCTTTGGTGCAACGTAACGCTGCTAGCCCACCAGGGCACCTCGGGCGGCTTCAAGGTCCTGCGCTATGTCGACGCCCAGGGCCACGAGTGCGCCTTCTATGACACCGCGCTGCTGTTTCCGACCAATGCGATCAACGTCGCCGGGCCGTCGATTGGCGTCGCCGTGCTCGACATGTCCGACCCAACCCACCCGGTGCAGACCGACACCCTCAGCACGCTGCCGATGATCTCCCCTCACGAGTCGCTGAACCTCAACGCCCGCCGCGGGCTCCTCGCCGCCGTCAACGGCAACCCCAGCACCTACCCGGGCGACGTCTCGGTCTATGACGTCCACGCCGACTGCCGCCACCCGGTGCTCGACGCGACCGGCCCGTTCGCCCGGCTGGGGCACGAGAGCGGCTTTACCCCCGACGGCAAGACCTTCTATGCGACCGCGACGGCCTACACGGCGATCACCGCGATCGACGTCAGCGACCCCACCAACCCTCACTCGGTCTGGCAGGGCAACATCTTCTCCCACGGGATGTCGCTGTCCGACGACGGCAATCGCGCCTACATCGCCGACCCGGTCAACCGCGGTCTGATGATCCTCGACACCAGCCAGATCCAAGCCCACAAGCCCGACCCGCAGACGCGCGAGGTCGCGCGCCTGACCTGGAACTCGGTGTCGATTCCTCAGAACGCGATCCCGTTCACCGAGAACGGCCACCCCTACCTGCTCGAGTTCGATGAGTACAACGCGAGCACGCTCAACCCCTCCGGAAACCCGGACGCCGTCGGGGCCGCGCGCATCATCGACATCGCCGACGAGACCCAGCCCCGGGTGATCGCCAACATCCGCCTGGCCGTCGACCAGCCCGCCGAGCACCACGCCGCCTCGGGCGACCCAGGCACCGGGGACCCCGCACAGGGGTACGCGGCGCACTACTGCAACATCCCCTCGCGGGTGGACCCCAAGATCGTCGCCTGCTCGTTCATCGCCTCGGGCCTGAGGCTGTTCGACGTCTCCAACCTCCTGGCCCCAAAGGAGATCGGCTACTTCGTCTCGCCGACTTCCGACAACACCGAGAACGGCTACAACGGCAGCGACTTCGCCATGTCCCAGCCGACGATCATTCCCGAGCGCCACGAGATCTGGTACAGCGACGGCGGCAGCGGCTTCTACGCGGTGCGCGTGGCCGCCAGCGTCTGGCCGAAAGCGGGTGGATCATCCGCCGGCTCCTCCCCGGGCGCCGGTCGTGCACCGGCTCGGCGTTGCGGCCTGCGGCGCCTGACCTTCAGGCTTCACCGCACGCGCTCCGGTCCGATCACGCGCGTGCGGGTCTACGTGGGGCGGCGCCTGGTGATCGACCGCCGCGGGCGCAACCTGCGCCGGGTGACGGTGTCCCTGACCGGCCCGGCACGCCAGCGCATCCGCATCAAGACCTACGACCGCCGCGGGCTCAACCGCACCAGCACCCGCATCGTCAAGCGCTGCGCCAAGAAGCGCCCGCGTACGCGCGGGCGCCGCCGCCGGCGCTGATCAGGCGACCCCGTGCAACCCAATCGGCGATGCGCCGGATGCACGATCCGAATGGAGGCCGACCCGGCTCAGGACGAGGCGGGGGCAAAGAACTGGCGGTAGTCGCCGCTGGGTGCCACTTGTCCGTGCGTGCAGAGGTGGGGGTGCGCGCTACGTGCGCCTTCGAGGATGACCGGCGCTAGCCGTTCGGTGTCGTACGGGCACATGATCGAAGCAGGGGCCAGTTCCAGCGCGACGTTGATGACCGACTCGTAGCGCAGCCAGTCCCGGATCGCGTCCTCGTCGCGGTCACGCCATGGCGGCTCGCCGACGACGCGAACCCGCGAGGCGGTGCCGTGCTCGCCGATATAGCGCTGGTATCCCCGCAGCGCAGACCCCGGGTCGGTGTACCAGGCCGACGATTCCCAGAAGTCCACCTTGGCACCATCGGAGCCGAGGGTCTGGCTGAGCACATCGATGTTGTGCTGGCTGCTGACCACCAGTACGCGTTCACCCTTCTGCACTCCGGTAAGCGCAAAGGGCAGTGCCGAGGCGACGAACTCGGCCTCTGATCCATAGAGCAGCGCCGAATGCTCAAGCCCGCCCAAGGCATTGCCAAGGGCCGCGCAGTCCCCCGCGGCACCGTTGCGCGCGTCCCCTGCCAGTGCCGCGATGTGTCGCTCGGCGGCCGCACGAGCGCGGGCAGAATCGCGCAAACGCAGCGCTTCCAAGATCCCGCGACGGCCAGTCGCGATGTGCTGGCGGCTCTGTCGTGAAACCTGAGGTCCGAGGGCAGCTCGCAGCGACAGCCACACGCCGTCGGCGGCGGAGTCAAGGCGCGGCAACCCCGCCGCGGTGAGCTGGCGATGAAACTGGCGCTCCAGCTGCGCAAAGGCGGCGCCATCGTCACTCGCCGCCGCCTCGGCAAGACCATCGACCACCCCCCCCATTCGCCGCAGCTGGGCACCGTCCGCCCGTTCTGCCGCACGCTCCGCTGCAAGCCCCTCAAGCGCGCCAGCAACCGAGAGCAACTCGTCAAGCGACTCCGGGTCACGCCGTGCGAGCCGGCAGCCCACCTTCGGGACGATCTCGACGATCCCCTCGGCCTCCAAGCGCTTTAGCGCTTCGACCACCGGCGTCCTGCTCACCCCCAGCCGGCTCGCCAACGAGTACGCGGAAACCGTCTCCTCGGCTGCCCAGCGACCTTCGAAGATGTCGTCGACCAGCTGGCCGTACGTCCATCCCGCCCGGCTCATCCGCTCCTCGACCATCTCTCACAAACCTCCTAGCCACGCCCAACTTTAGCTGATAGCATGCTACCAACATTTCCAGAACGCCACAAGATTGGGGCAGATGGCGGCGCCGGTGTGGACTGAGAACGGAAATAGCATGCTACTAGGGCCGGCGGGCCCCGCGGGGCCGGCGAGACGTCCGGTGCGGTTCGCCCAAGCGGTGGTGCCCACCGGCGGCATCGCCTCGGCCGCGCGGCGCATGCGCGACGAGCGCGGCCGGGCGCACCAGTTTCGGCGTGTCTTCGACAAAACCCAGGTCCCGATGGTGACGGTGGACAACCAGCGGCGCCATCTCGAGGCCAACCGCGCCGCCCGATTGCTGTTCCGTCTGAGCCTCGCCGAGCTTCGCCAACGCCAGATCGACGACCTCACGCCTCATGCTCAACTGGCCAGGCTGAAGATGCTCTGGGCCCAGCTGCTAGACGAAGGATGCGTCGCCGGGCCCTACGACGTGGGATTTGAGGACGGAAGCCGGCTTGCGATCGTCTTCTGCGCGCTGGCCAACGCCCTCCCCGGCGAGCACCTCATCGTTTTTGGACCGGCAGGCTGGCCAGACGATGAGCTGGAAACAATCGACGAATCCAGCGTGGGTCCCCTGCCCGGGCCGCTGTCGCCGCGTCAGCGAGAGGTCCTCGCCCTCATCGCCGAGGGGATCCCGCTCCGGGACATCGGCGAGCGTCTGACGATCGCGCCCGCAACGGTCCGAACGCACGTCGAGAACGCCTACCGCAAACTCGGCGCTCGCAACCGGCCGCACGCGATCGCGCTGGCGCTGCAGCTCGGCCTGATCGAGCCGCCGCCTGACCCAACCTAGTGGCGACTCGGCGTTCTGACGTAACCCTGCGACCGCGCCTCCCAGCTTTGACGTAACCGCATCCCAAATACCGCCCGCGTCGGGCAAATATCTACTGGGGCAATGCGGGAGCCCAGGCGTACACAGGACAACGCGGTAACCGAGACGGCTCGCCTGAATGGCAACGCCTCCCGGAAGAGCTCGACCCGATACGACGAGCCCTACAACCCAGCCAAGCACGCCCGGCGAACCGCGGTGACCCTGGCGGCAACCGCGGCGGTGACCCTCGGCGCTATGGCCGGCACGTCTCCCGCTGACGCCGGGGGAAAGCCGTCCGCCGCCAAATGCAACCGCGCGATCCTTCGCGCCTACCACCGCCACCACCCAAGCGGCTTTTCCCGCGAGCAGCTAAACGACCTCTACCGAAGGCTGCATAAACGGGGCGTCTGCCCCAACGTCCACATCCCCTAGCCGCGCTTCGATTCCGCGACGGCGGCCCAACCTAATGTGGCCAGCCCGCGGACTGATCGGGCGCGACCGGATAACGTGGCCGACAGTGTCCCGGGAGAACATCGAGCTAACCCGGCAGGTCATCGAGGCATACAACCGGCGCGACATCGAAGCGATCCGAGCGCTCAACGATCCTGACGTCGAGCTGGACTGGTCGGCCTCCCGAGGCTTCGATGCAGGTGTGTATCGGGGGATAGGTGCCGTGCTGGACTTCTATGACAACTTCTACGACACGTTCGAGGCGGTCACCGTCGAGCCCCAGCGCTTCATCGAGGCCGGGGACTCAGTAGTGGTTCCCAACTCGGGTCGAGTGCGAGGCCGGGAGGGCATCGAAGCGATCGCCCGAAGCGCGCTCGTATTCACCTTCCGCGATAACCGCGTCGCTCGTGTGTGCCTGTACCAGGAGACCGAAAACGCGCTCGAGGCGGTCGGCCTGCGGTCCTGAAAACGATAGTCAGGGCGCGAGAGCCTACCCCCCAATCCCGGGCGGATTCCGCGCGATCCGCGGCGAAACCACCACATCCCTGGAGAGCGGGCCCTCCGTGCACGGAGGGCCCGCCCAAGGGAGAGGGCTTGCAGAGCAGGCCTGCCCTACACCCACAACAACAGGCGAGCACGCCGTTTCATAACGGCGAGTTCGCCCAACCCCACCCGTCGAACACGAATCCCACCCGTCACCCCGGCAAGGCGAGTGCGCTAACCGCCCTCGCCCCGCTCGCCTGGTAGCGGATCCTCAGCGCTTGTGCAGCGTGAACGACGCCGAAGCCTGGCAACGAATTCCGTTGGCGCCGCGATGGGTATAGCGGGCCGAGCCATGCACGGTCCGCCGATCTCGTGAGAGCCGGCCCTTGGCCTGAAGGGTCGACGGGCCGGCGTTGGGCCCAACCGTGCTGCCAGTGAAATGCTCGGCGTAGGTGAAGCCGAGCCCCTTGAACTTAAAGCTCTTGGCGTTGCCTCCGGCGGCGTGGTATGAGAGGCCGCCGGTGCAGGACCCGCTGAGCCTCCCGATCGACAAGCCCTTGCGCCGTACCGTCACGCCATCGGCGGCGATCGTAAGCTTGACCCGGCTTCCTTGCGAGGTGGCACCGGTGTAACTGCCACCCTTGCCGGTCGCCGCCCCCGCAGTGCACGCCGCGAGCGCTAGGACGAGAAGGGCCAGGATGAATGACCTGCCCTGCTTGTTTCGCGGCTTCATGACGAACCGTTATACGCGTTCTCTAAAGACGTGGCTGGTCCAGGCGATGGTCGCGGTGATGGATCGCGCTGATGCACGTTGACGCTACCAGGCCGTCAAACGGCGCAAACGGAAGGGGGCGGCGATCACTACGCCGCGGGCGCTCCCGCGTTGACCACGCCGCGAAGCCATGTTTGTACGGCCGCGGCCACAGCCTCGAGGTCCGCCTTGAGTCCGTGATCGCCCGGCACCAGGGCCACTCGGCGAGACACCCCCGGCGGAGGCGTCCCGAAACGATCGCGCTCGCCCTGAACCACCAGCGTGGGCACCGTAACCGCGTCGAGCTCGGCCAAGCGGCTCTGCGGCGGCTTACCCCCGCGCGAAGGAGACTCGAGGGGGAAGGCCAGGCAGAGCACCGCCACGGCGCCGGTCGCTCCCGCCGTGCGACAGGCGACGCGGGCGCCCATCGACCGACCGCCAACGACTACGCTCAGCCTCGCCAGCTCATCGACGCCCAAGCGCTCGACGACCGTGACCCAGGCGGAGTCAAGCTGCGGCGGGCGTGGCGGCGAGCGCCGGCCGGCGACGCGATAGGGCTGGTCGATCAGCGCCACGCTGATCCGCTCTCCCCGGGCGACCTCCGCCGCGGCCCGGAGATCTGGCGTTTCCACCCCTCCCGCCGCACCATGGCCGAGCACCAGCGCCGCGCGCGGCTCATCGACCAGATCCAGATGGACGCGCGCCGGGCCGTGCGGAGTATCGATCTCGACGACTCTCACCAGGGCACGGCGCCGTGCTCGTCGACGAACGTGCCGGTCGGCCCAGACTGGTCGAGCTGTGCCATGCGGACGATGATCTCGGCGCCCTGATCGACGGGTTTGGTGCCCCGGTGCTGGTTGAAGTCGGTCGCGGTATAGCCCGGGTCAACCGCGTTGATCCGCATGTGCGGAAAGGCCTTGGCGTACTGCGACGTGAGCATGTTCACGGCGGACTTGGATGCCGGATAGGCGAGCGAGATCAGCGTCGACTCCAATCGCGAGGCGTCCGTCGTCACCGCGAGTGAGCCCATGCCACTGGACACGTTGACGATCACCGGGTTCGTGGAGCGCTCGAGCAGCGGTAGGAACGCGCGCGTCACGCGCACGATCCCGAAGACGTTGGTTTCGAACACCTGGCGCACGTCATCGGCGGTTAGCTCAGGGACGGCCTTTCGCGCCCCGACGATGCCGGCGTTGTTGACCAGCACGTCCAAGCCGCCTGAGCCTGCGACACGCTCGGCGGCCGCCGTGACGCTCGCTTCGTCGGTCACGTCGAGCTCGACGAAGCGCGCGCCGAGCTCCTCGCTCGCCACCTTGCCCTTGGCGGAGTCGCGGGCGGCGAGCCAGACGTCGTGGCCGTCGGCCACCAGGCGTCGCGCCGTCTCGCGCCCCAGGCCCTTGTTGGCTCCGGTGATCAGCGTCGTGGTCATGGCTTCATGGTCAAACACTCACTCATTCGCCCGCCACGGATCCCAGCCCGCAGTGCTCTTGGATCAGGTTGGTGTGGCTTGCCCCTAGACGCGCTGATCGCCGTCAGGCAGATCGCGGCGCGGGGATTTGCGCTTGACCGTGAGTCGTGAACACGCGCACGAGCGGCGAGCCGGGGAGCGGCGGACCTCCGGCGCGCTGGTCGCCTTTGCCGCCGAGCAAACGACGGTCTGTGCGGACATCGTTCATCGCTATCTCCCTCCGCCAGCTGACCGCCGACCCTACCACCGCCACCCGGACCGTCTGCAGCGTGCGGCCGGTAGGGTCAGCGGATATGGCGGTTCCGGTCGAGGCGTTCCAGCTCCCAGGCATCTCGCCGCGCGCCTACCAGCACCCGGCCGATCGGGCGGCCACGGCCGCGCTCCAGCGCGTTCCCTACCTCGATGAGGTCGTGCGGCGCCTGATCGCGCTGGGTTACGAGCGCGCGCTGCGGGCGGTCACGCTCGGCGGCGCCGTTCGCCTCGGCGAGCGTCAGCTGCCGGCGGTGTGGGTGCTGCATCGCGAGGTCTTCCACGCGCTTGACCTGGATGACGCCGTACCCGACCTCTACCTCATGCAGTTCCCGTTCGCCAACGCGTACACGGTCGGTGCCCACAGCCCAATCGTGCTGCTGAACTCGGAGCTGCTGCAGCTGCTCGACGACGGCGGTCGGCGCGCGGTGCTCGCGCACGAGGCCGCGCACGTGCACTCCGATCACGTGCTCTATCAGACGGCGCTGATCATCCTCGTGCGCCTTGGCGGCTCGCGCCTGCCGGTGTTGGCCGGGCTGCCGCTGCTGGCGATCCGGCTTGCGCTGCTGGAGTGGTTCCGGGCCGCCGAGCTGAGCTGCGACCGCGCCGCGGCGGTGCTCACCCGCGACACCACGGCCGTCTGCCGCTCGCTGATGGTGCTTTCCGCGGGGGCAGCCGCAAACGAGCTCAACCTGGACGCCTTCATCGCCCAAGCCGCCGACTACGAAGAGGGAGGCAAAGGCCTCGACCGCCTCACCAAGCTCATCAACGACCTAAACCTGACCCACCCCATGCCCGTGCGGCGCGTGCGCGACCTCCTGGACTGGGTGCGCTCGGGTGATTACGACCGGATCGTGGGCGGCGAGTACATGCGCCGCGGCGAGGAGCCACCCCTGCGCGAAGAGGCTGACAGCGCAAGCGCCCACTACTCCGAGCGAATCGCCAGCGCCTTCCAGCAGGCCGGCTCCTCGATCGCCGAAATCGGCGACCAGCTGCGCGACTGGCTATCTCGTCAGCGCTAGCCGCCACACCCCCAGTGTGAGCGATACAAATGCCGAGCACACGGCGGGTCCCGCCTGGCGGGACCCGCTGTCATCCCCCGCGAAGTCTCAGCTAGGGTCGCCCTTTCCTGCCATCAACCAGCGTGGGAGAGATCCATGCCAGAGCCGGTCGTGACCGAGATTGCCCCAGATCTCTATCGGGTCTCAGTCTTTGTCCCGGAGATCAATCTCCAGTTCAACCATTTCGTGGTCGACGACGAGCAGCCATTGCTCTTCCACACTGGGCTAAAGGACATGTTCCCGCTCGTGATGGCGGGCGTGGCAAAGGTCATGGATCCGTCTCGCATCCGCTGGATCAGCTTCAGCCACACCGAATCCGACGAGTGCGGCGCCCTTGAGCAATGGCTCCAAGCGGCGCCTAATGCCACGCCCGTATGCGGCCAGATCGGGGCGCTCGTAAACCGCGACTTCGTCAGCGCAGTGCGCGAAGCCCGCGGGATGGCGGACGGCGAAGCGCTCGAGACCGGCAAGTACCGCTTTCGCTTCGTGCGCACGGCCCAGCTACCACACGGTTGGGACGCAGGCCTCCTGTACGAGGAGACCCAGCGGACGTTGCTGTGCTCGGACCTCTTCCATCAGAACGGCGACTGCGAGCCGGTGACAGAGGCCGACGTCATCGAGCGCGCGCGCAACTCGCTGCGCGAGTACGAGGCCGGGGTCCTCGCCGACTACGTCCCCTACTCGCCCCGCACCGACCGGGCCATGCGGCGCCTGGCCGAGCTCAATCCCCGGACCCTGGCGATCATGCACGGCTCCACCTACGTGGGCGACGGCGAGCGCGCCTTGGGCGAGCTAAACGGCGTCCTGCGAGAGATCTTCGGAGAGGCCTAGCACCGGACTCCGGGCCGCAGCCGATGGCAGCGCCAGTGGCCATCCGATACGTTCACCTGCCCCAACGGGCTAGGAGGCGATATGGCGATCTGCCGCGTGATCGAGACCGGTGCCAGTCCTGAGCAGTACGACGAGGTCAGTGAGCGCCTCGGCCTGGGGGAAAGCGCTCCGCCTGGCGCGCAGCTGCACATAGGCGCAGTCGGGGACGACGGCAAGATCCGGGTGGTCGAGGTCTGGGACTCACGCGACGAGGCCGAGCAGTTCACCGAGCGGGTTCGGGCGGCTCGCGAGGAGGTCGGCGTCGGCGGACAGCCGTCGATCACCTACATGGACGTGCACGCACTTCGGGGCGCATAGCCGCACGCTATGTGGGGGCCGCGCGGCCGACGAGGGCGGCGGCGCGGTCCTAGGTGAGCTGTCGCCCGCCCACGGGAAAATGGCGCCGGCGGGGTGCTGGCGACACCGGCCGCGGCCCCGTCCTTGCCCAGGTTGTCGTGCCGGCAGTTGCCGGTGTTGCCCGAGTACTGGTCCTACCCGAAGTCGTAGGATGGGAGATGGCATGACCAGCGGGGCTCACGCCGGCACGAGCGACGCCCGGGATGGCGCGGCCGTGGCTCTCCGGTGGCGGTGGTGCCTCTCGGCCCTGACGCTGGGGTGCGCGCTAGTGGCGGTCGGGTGTGGGGGCAGCTCCCACAAGGCTGCCCCCTCGACGGGCGGCCCAGGGTTGAGCGACCCTGACAACCAGACGCTGGTAAAAGCCGACCTCGACCTGTTGGGCGCGGCCAGGACGACCAGCAGGATTCTCTCCGACCCGCAGGGCGTCAGGAAGGCGCTGCAGCTGCTGCGCGCGCTGACGGTGACCCAGACCCTCGGCGTCGCGCCGGACCAAACGGTGGGCGGTCAGCTGGCGTCGAATCTGTTTGACCAGCTCGACGGGATCCTCCCCGGCGCGCTGACCACCGGAACGGGCAGCGCCGAACGGCTCAACGCCCCGGTGGTGCGCAGGTTCCAGCGCTACGCGCGCACCAAGCCCATCCTGGTCGAGGAGCCCACGGTCAAGCAGGCGGTAGGCCAGCTCACCCGAATCCTGAGCGGCAGACCGGCGAACCTCCGCGTCACCCTCGCCGGCCAGCAGCCCGCCGTCACGGCACGACAAGACCTGGCGCGCGACGCACAGACCACGCGCCCCTACTGGCCACAGCTCTCGGCTCAGCTCAGCCAGCTGGCAACCCGCTTGCGCTGACGTTGCTCGCGCGGAGTCCTCAACTGCGGGGCCGGGGCAGAGCCTGGCGAGCTCGAGGTTGACCGCTGGCAATCGGATCCATAGCGTGAGCCAGATGACGGGAACGCTTCGATCCGTGCGGATCTTGGGCGGAGCTGTACTGGCCCTCACGGTGGGCGCATGCGGTAGCAGCTCTGGCAAGGCGAAGGTGGGCGACTGCATCGACGCCAACCGGCACGTCGTCAACTGCAGCTCCCCTAGCGCCGCCCAGAAGCTCGTCAGCGATCAGAGCGCCTCAAACGCGATCGCCTGTGTGGAGATCGGCGACAAGCCCCAGGTCCAGGTTAAGGTCGGCAACGGCACCTTCTGCGCCGAGAACAAGTAGCGCGACCCAGACTTGAGTCCGCTGTCGGCGGAGATCAGGGCGCCAGCGCTGACCGAGTACGACTAGACAAGCTGGAGGACCAGCCAGGCGACGAGCACCCAAAACAGCACGACGATGGCTGCCGCGCCGGCGAGGACGAGCCGGTCGGCCATCGCCAAGCGCCGGCGCAACGGCGCCAACAGCAGCCAGTGCGGCCGATCGATTGGGTCGCCATTCCGCCACAGCGGCAGCCATTCGGTCCCCGCTAGCTCATCGGCGACAAGCGAGGGATCAGCCGCGGAAGCTCCGGTGCGGGCAGCTACCAGCCCGGGCCGCGCCGATATCGGCGACCTAACGGCAGGCTCCTGTGGGGCGTAGTCCTTCTCGGGCAGTGCTGGATCCGGGGGCACGGTCGTCGGTGTAGTAACCAGAGGAGTCGGGGCACTGTGACGCGCAATTTCGGGGCGGCATCGGCGGACCGATCTCAAGGAGCCCCAGCACCAAGGAGCCGGCCCGCGCGTTGGGCTCGAGGTCATCTGAAAGTGCCTGCAACCCGCGGGCTTTCAAGCCACGTTGGCTCGGAGGCGCGCGACCCGGGCCAACCCCACACCGGCCGTGCGCCTCAGCCTGGAACGGAGGCTGCCTGACCCGGGAGGCGCCCACGCCTCTAGCCACTTCGAGCCGTCGGCAAGCGCCGGCGGCTTGGCGCGGGGCGACAAGAGCCAACTCGTCGGACATACGTCCAGAGCCGAGTCAACCGGTCTGGCGACGGGCACCACAAGCCCAAGCAACGCGGATCCCGTGATCCGCTGCCCCACCTGGGGCTGGTTGCGGGGCGCCCAATGCTCGGCACCTTTGCGCTGTGAGCCAAACGGGACTTCAGCTCGCTCGTATGTTGCGTCGGATCTCGCCGCTGCGCGACACTGACGTTGATCCTGGCCTGGCGCGCCGGACCTACTGGGCCGAGGCGATCGTCACGATGGTGGTCATCGGCCTGCTGGGCATCATCGCCTGTGCAGTCGTCGCGGGGTTAACGGGTCATTCCGGCTGGCTCACGGCGATAGTGGGGGTGCTGGCTGTGTGCGCGGTCGGCGCTCGCCTCATGGCTCAGGGCCTCGAGGAGATGGACCGCCAGACTCCCTCTACCGACCACATTCGGCGCGTACACGACAGCTCAGCTTCGGCATCGGACGCAACCCCTACCACCAGTTCAAACACGACCTAATCCAATACGGCGCGACTGCGCGGCTCGATCTCGCCCTCTTCGAGCAGAGACCACTCCTGACAATCAACCAGCGGGGGTCTGGGTCACCGGACCCGAGCCACAGATCGGGCGCCGAGATCGCACCGGCAAGCAGCAAGCCAATTGCCCAGCCACCGCCAAACTACGACTCCCTGGCAAGCAAGCTCACCTGAGACAACCGGTGGGTCCGACGGTCAGCGAGACACGGAGCTCGCCCGCGCATCAACGCCATGGTGGAACTCCGGTTGCAACCCTGACGCCAATCGTCGCTAGCCTGCGGTTTCACGTCCGACCCGACGACAACAAGGAGTTGCAATGCCTTCCGTCATTGAACAGGCAGTAAAGAACTGGCAGGGGCGACTTAAGGACCTGGAAGCAAAGATGGCGCCGCTGGCGCAAGAGGCCGACGAACTGCGTCACGCCATCTCCCTACACGACGGCGCAAAACCCACCCGCACCCCGCGCCGCCGCCAAACCCCAAAGCCAAAGCGAGCCCGCACCACACGAAGCGCAAACGCCTCGCGCACCACTAGAACCAGCCGAGCCACGCCGCGCAGGCGCTCGCGACCGACCACAAGGTCCACCCGGGCACGCACCACCACACGACGCCGCAGCAGCCGCCAAGTCATCCTCGCCACACTCAAAAACAAGCCCGGCCTCACCTCCGGCGAACTCGCCACCCAGACCGGCTTGAACCGCAACACCGTCGCCACCGCCCTGAGCAAAATGGCCGCCCAGGGCCAACTCAAAAAGGCCAAGCGCGGCTACCGGCTCTAAGGCGTCCCGGGAAGGGGGCGGGGGCCCCTCCGACCACCCCAAGCGGGCCCGGGTAGCCGCGGCCCGCTGCGAAGCGATGAAAGCGTCGGCGCTCTCGAACACCTCTACGTCGCCGGGCGTCGTTTCGGCGGGCGCTACGACGGGAAAGTCGCGGGCATGGAATCGATCGAACAGCACCCCGATCCCACCGAACAAGCCGAGGAGCGCTCGTCCGAGAAGCAGACGGACGAGACGGACCCATCGGGCGAGCCGGCCAACAGCCCGCGCGGCAACCCGCCGGTCGACGAAGAGGACGTCGAACGCGGCGTGGAAAAGCTCGACAAAACCGGACACTAGGAGGACCGGATGGCACAGACCAAGGCCCAGCGCAGCGCAGCGGCAAAGAAGGCCGCCGCCACACGCAAACGCAACGCGACCGCCAGAACGGCAAAGCAGGGCGCCCGGCAAGTCAAAACGTCGGCTCGTACTACGGGCAAGAGTGTGGCCGGCGCCGCCAAGGCGGTCCGCCGGACAGCCAAGACCGCCGGCAAAGCGGCCTCCAAGACCGCCCGGACCGCGCGCGGAAGCGGCACCCGCAAGAGAGCCTAGCCCGCAACAGCCGCCGTCTGGCGACCAGGATGGGGTCAGGCGAGGCGCTCGAGTAGCTCGAAGAGCTCGCGGAAGTGGCGCTCGGCCGCCTGCTGGTTGTAGGCCGGCGTGTCGGCCATGGTGAACCCGTGCGCCGCTCCCGCGTAAACCTCTGAGCGGTAGCGCACCCCGGCCGCCTCGAGCGCCTGGTCCAGGGCGCGGATCTGCTCGGCGGTGTTGGTCGCATCGTTGTCGGCGTGGCCAAGGTAGACCTCGGCCCGCAGCCGATCGGCAGTGCGGTGCGGGCTATCGGGGTCGTCGGTGACCAGACGGCCACCGTGAAACCCGGCCAGCGCGTCGACTCGATCGGGATAGGCCGTGGCGACGCGCCAGCCGACCCGCACGCCCATGCAATAGCCAGTGATCGCAAGTGGGCCGGGCGCCTCCTCGGCCAGGTAATCGACGTATGCCCGAGCGTCAGCGCAAATCCGTTCGGGCGTAAGCGCGCCCATCAGCGGCTTTACCTGCTCAAAGAACTTCGCCCGGCCCTGCGGATCGGTCAGGTCAGGAAGCGTTAGCACGGGGGCGCGGCCGGCGCGATAGAACAGGTTGGGCGTCAGCACGGCATATCCCCCGGCGCAGATGCAGTCGGCCATCGCCCGGATCTGATCGCGCAACCCGAACGTATCCATCAACAACAGCACCCCGCCCCGCGTCACGCCAGCATCGGGCCAAGCTAGATAGGCGTCGGCGACGCCGTCCTCGGTTCGAACATCCACCGTCAAACCAGCCATACACCTAAGCATCGCAGCGCGCGCACCCTGCGCGCCGGCGCCGAGAGATCAGTTCAGCCGGACCCGCGCGATGTTCGAGCGCCCGTCGGTGTATGGGTAGTCGCTGTCGGTGCGGATCACCGCCCGGAACCTGTACGTCACCCGGGCGTGAGTGCGCGTGAACCGATACCCCGCCTTGAACAGGCCGTGGCGGTCGCTGCGGGTCGAGAGGATGTCCCGCCAGGTCCGGCCGATCTTCACCTGGACCTCCACCGCCTTGCCACTGGCCGGCACGAACCCACCGAGCAGATGGCCGCGGAAGACCACCCGCTGGCCGTTGCGCACATGACGCGGCACGGGGGTGAGCTTGGCGGCAGCGGGAACGGTTTCGGTTGCCTCGGCCAGAGCTGTGGGCTTGACGTCGTTCAGGTGCGACCGGTAGCCGATCAGCAGGTGTCGCGACGGGCCGGCCGGCACTACTACCCGATACCCGCCGTCACCGCCGCTGAGCACATGCCCGAGCAGCCGATACGGCGCGCCCGGACTGAGCACTTGGGTGTATACGTCCAGCGTGGCGCCGGCGATCGGCCGGCCCGCCTCATTGGCCAAGCGCCCCCGCAGTAGTGCGCGCTTGCCGAAGCCGGCGCGAAGGGTGCGGCGGGTGGCGAGGGTGAGGGTGGCGTGGTCCGACGCCGGGCTGCCGTTCGGCGGCCCGCGATCCACCGGCCCGGCCACGAACGGATTGGCCGTCGTCACCTGCCCGCCCGAGACCATCGTGATGTTGCCCGCCGTATCCGTCACCCGCACGAGCATCGTGTGCGGCCCGTCCGGAACCGCCGCCGTGTTGGCGCTAACCGTGTCGTCGACCGCCGACCGGCACGCCGCAAACGACGCGTGCGGACACAGCGACGGGCTGGCCGAGTAGTCGTCCGTGCCCACCACCTGCCCGTCCAACAGCACCTCGAGCTTGGCCACCCCGCTCTCCGCCGACGTCGTGTGCACCGCCACCGTCTGCGTCCCCGACCGCGGGCCGCCGTAGGTGAGCGTGCCCCCGGTGATCTGACCGACCGGCGCCGCGTCAGAGTGCAGCGTCGTCTGCACGCCGAAGATCTGCTCGATTGGTACAGGGTTGCTGCCGAACTGGCACGGCGAAGCAGTCGAGTTAGTCCCACAGTCAAGCTGGAGTTTGAGCTGCTTCGTTGTCGAGCTCAGCGCGACGTCATCTGGGGTGCCCGTAGAGTCGTGGGGCGTGAAGTAGATCGCGCTCTTTGCGCCGTCGGAGTCGACTTCGCCGAAGGTGCTCGATCCGCTCGTTTGCTGGGCGAGTCGCCACCACACCTTGACGTGGGTGACGGTGATGCTGCTACCAGCGGGGACGGTGAGAACCTCGGTTGCGGCGGTACTCGGGTTCATCGACGCGGTGCTGAACCCGATCCAGTCTGCGTTGGGGTCGCCCGGCGTGGGACATACCTGACGGTTGGAGAACGAGTTGCTCGGGTCGGCGACCGCCGCCCAGGCGCCGGCGCTGGTGCTGCCGTTGGCCGACGGGCAGTTGTATATGTCGTAGTCACCGGCGACAGCCACCGGCGCCATAACCGCACCGCCGGCGGACACCGCGGCGACCACGACCCCGACCGTGAGGTAGTGGCGGCGGGTCACGGGCCCCCGTACTCCAGTCGCGCCTCCGCAGCGTCACCGAGGGCTGTCCTTGGCGAGGGTGGGGCTGGCGGTCTTATCGGGTCAAGCGCCCGCTTGGCGGCCGGGACAAGCCCATGAGGGCCCGTGAACCATGAATCGCGCCCATCGCTGGGCCGCGCCGCCTCCCGCGTGGTGTCATCCCCGATAACCCTGCCCGTCAACGCTCCCCCTCGGGATCCGGCCCCTGCCAAGTGAGCCGACAGCCCGAAAAGCTACCCCCAGAGCAGTGGGGGCTCAAGTGGCAACGCAAGCAGGGACGGCATGGCTGGGTCCGCCCCCCGGAATACGCTCGGACGCATGGGTCGTTCAGCGGCGGTGCCGCCCAGCATAAGCGGCGTCCTCCCGATGATCCAGATGCGGGGCATCTATGGCGGCGCCACTGGCACATTCAGCGGAAAGGCACCCAGCCGAGCCTGACCGCAGCCGTGACCGAGCAACTCCACGGCAAAGTCAAGTACTGATCGAACCCCAACCGCGAGCCGGGGCCGGGTTCTGGAAGGGCCCGGCCCCACCCCACCCCGCCCGTTCGAGTTGAACCAGGTTTCGCGGAGCTCGATGGCAGATCAAGGTCGGATGGACCCTCGCCGCCGCCGCGTTCTCGGTCGGCAGGTGTGACGCGTGCGTCCTGCCCGGATGATGCCTGTTCGGCGCCCGCGACGGAAATGGACGGCGAGCTTTAGCCGGTAGGTGCCGGCGGGCAGGCTGGCGAGGCTGACGCGCACGTCACCGCGCCGCAGCCGGGCGGAGTGTCGGCGCCCGTTGATTCGCAGCCGCACTGCTGTGACGGTGGCCCCGGGGGGCAAGTGGATGTGAATCGTGACCGCCCGCCGGCCAGTGCACGCGCGGCCGGCCCGAGCGCCGGGCACCGTGCGAGCGGGCCGGCCATGGTCCGCTATCCCGACCGTGGTCGTGTAGGTGCGCGTCCCAGTGGCATTCGCCGCCGCGGTGTCCTGCTGGTAGGGGTTGGGCGGTCCGAGCGGCACGTCGATGTGCAGGCGACCGTCCGGGCCGGCGGTCTCAGTTGAGGACTTCTCGACCGTGTCGCCGCGCAGCGTCAGCGTGTAGCTCGCGCCAGGCGTGTAGGACGGGGGCGTCACGACGGTGCCCGAGCCGCTGCCCGCAAGCGCGAAGCCACGGGCGTCGGCGTCCTCGAGGGTGCTGAACTCCTCCGCGTTGCGGTGCATCGTGACCTGCCACCCGAACACCGCGTACTGCGCGTCGGCGATCGTGTAGGTGATCCGCGACGGCATCGGCGGCGGGTGGGCGAAGTCGGCCATGATCGGGGCCACGCTCTGCTGCAGATCGCGCGTCCAGTAGGGCCAGGTGTGGGTGCCGGGCCCATAGTTGTCATAGAAGCTCGGAATGCCCAGCGAACCAAGACGGTTGTGAAAGTACTCGTTGTCCTGGCCGACCATGGCCTCGATCGATGTCGCGCCGGGGTTGACGGGCGACGGGTCCAGCGGGCCCGGCTGACCGTTGCCCGTGTACATGAAGAGGTCCGTGCTACGCAGGTTTCCGGCCAGCGTCGCCCTCATCGAGCAAAAGCCCCCCTGGGAGAGGCCCGCGATCGCGCGGCCGTCGCGTCCGGCGATCGTGGCCAGGTTGTGGTCGATCCAGGGGATCAGCTCGTCGATGTGGAACGTCTCCCACTCGGGCACGCCCCTCGCGCCCCCGTTGTACCAGTTGGTGCACCATCCGCCGCCGTTGTCGTTGAGCGCGATATCGGGCATGACCACGATCAGCGGCAGGCCCGCCGTCGCCTTCTCGGCGTCGCCCAGTCCGGTCCAGTCAGACGCGCCGCCGCTGGTGCCGTGCAGGAGGTAGAAGACCGGATAGCGGCGGCCAGGGTCCGCGCCATAGTCGGCGGGCAGGAGGATGCGGATGTTCGCCGTGCTGCCCAGCGCCGGCGTGGATACGGTCACGGCCAGCAGGCGGGCATCGAGCTGCTTCTGCGATACCACGCGCAGATCGGCATGGTCGGAGAAGCTCGGCGCTGCCGCGACACTGGCGGGCGCGCACGCGGCCAGGGCGGCTACCGCGACGACCAGGCTGAGGAGCCGCCGCGGCCGCAGGCTCATCTGGTCCTCCCGCCGGCCGGGCCGCCGCCGGCGGACACCCAACGATCCAAGACGGCTGGGCTCCTCGGACTCCACCGCCCGCCCGACAGAGCGGATCGGTATCCAACGGCTCGCCAGGCCGAGCCACATGCCCAAAGTGGAGCAGGTTCCGCGTCCGGCGGTCACGGTTCGCGTCGTCCTCGAGCGTGACGGCGCCAGAGAGCTGACCAGGTGCACGGCGCCCAACCTTCGCCTGGAAGAGCGCGCGCTGGCGGGAGGTCAGCCCGCGGGTTCGGCGGCGACGATCACTGGCCGTCCGCCTTGGTCCTGCCACTGCGAGCGGATGGTCACCTCGCTGGCTTCGCCTGCGTAGCGAATCATCGCCACGCTCTCGGTGTCCCCGACGTCGATGCTCAACACCTCGGCCGCCGTCACCGGTTGCGGCAGCGCCTGAGCGATCTGCGGCACCTGCGGACGCAGCTCCTCGGAAAAGTCAGCTACCACCGCGTCCATGTCGCCGCGGACAACGGCATCGGCATGCTGGTGGATGTGCTGGCGCGCGCTCGTCTCGTCCATCCGACCTCCCTCCGCTCGTTGGCTGCCACCGGATCGTGGCAGATCCACACCTCCGGCCCAACTCCACCCGTCCGCGCGATGCGCCGCCAACAGCGGACCGGACCCAGCTACCGCTTGGGTGCCGACGAGTACGCTTGCGCCGAGGCGAGCGGACGCCGAGTCCGACTCTCAGCCCACCAAGGAGTCCTCATTTCCTCCCGCGGCGCTCTGCCGTACGTCGATCCTCGGGCCCCTCGTGGCCCGCTATATCGGGCGTATGTGCGCTTCATTGGCACACGAGTAGCGGCCTGGCTCTCCCCCAGGGTCCTGTGGAAGGTTGACCCCTACCTGATGCGGCTGACTCGAGGCCGTCTCGGCATGGGGCTCATGCTCCCGACCGCGTTGCTGGAGACGCGCGGCTCGCGCACTGGCCGTGTGCGTCGCAACGGCGTTATCTACTTCCACGACGGCGAGCGGGTGACCATCATCGCCTCCAAGCTCGGCCTTCCCGAGCACCCGTCGTGGTTTCACAACGCCTGCGCAAATCCCGATGTCCTGCTCGGCGGCCAGCCGTTCCGGGCTGAAATCGTCGATGACGAAGCGTCGCGCACCCGGCTCTGGGAACTCGCCGACCGCGTCTTCTCACCGTACGCCGCCTACCGGGACAGAGCAGCCCGGGTGGGTCGCACCATCCCCATCCTCCAGCTCCTCCCCCGCTAAGCGACGACGAGACCCGCTCGGCCCATGCGCGCGATCCGCGGCTAACCCCCGCTCCTCACGGGCCGGTGCGCGCGATCCGGGGCCCACGGATAACGGGAGGGGGCAAACAGCCGGAGGTCGCTACTCCGGCCACCGCCCTGCGGCGCCTGCGAGCTCAGACGTCGCGGGCCTCAACGGCGGGGTCGATAGCGGGCTCCCCAGCATCTGGCCCTACTGACTCACTGTCCTCGCCGGTTAGCACGTCGCTGGGCTCGCCTGGCTGATCTGCCGCCGCCTGCTTCCTCGCGTCCTTCCTGGCCTGCTTCTCCTGCCGACGCTCGCGGAGCCTTCTTTCACGGGTGAGCTTTGCCATCGTGGTCTTCTTCTTGCCGCTCATGTATGACCATCCTTTGTGGGTTTCGAACACGTCGATAACACGCACGCCATTTGGGTGAAGCCCGGGATCGGTTCGCGTCTACCGAGTCTGTGCCGACCTGGCCTGCTGCCACCCAGAGGCGCCGCCGCGAGGCACGCCGACCCTCCGTAGCTGGTTGAAGTCGGTGGGCTTACAGCGCCTGGACGTTTGCGGCCGCCGGACCCTTCGGGCCTTGCTCGGCGTCGTAGCTCACCTTCGCGCCCTCGGCCAGCGACTTAAAGCCGGCGCCCTGGATCGCGCTGTGGTGCACAAACAGATCCTTGCCGGAATCATCCGGCGTGATGAATCCGAAGCCCTTGTCGTCGTTGAACCACTTCACAGTTCCTGTGGCCATCCTCTTCCCTCCGGGGTATGTGCACTGCGAAACGCGGAGGGTGCTGGAAGGCAACAACTGCGAGAACGCGGGGCACTGCCTTGGTCGAACCAACGCTCGACCCGTAGAACCAGTCTAGCTCCTGCCACGGCTGCGCCGGAGCGCTTGGCTTGACCGGGTTCCGACCAGGTGAGAGGCTCCCCGCGATGAGGAGGGCGTGGATGTCTCAGCAGGTCAGCCGCACCGTGATTGCGCCCCTACTGGGGGCACTCGTGCTGGTGCTCGCCAGTTGCGGATCCACCGAAATCGACAAGGGCAAGGCCGAATCGCTCGTCAGGCAAGCAATGCACCGGTCAAACCTCGCGTCTGTGTCATGCCCGAGCGGAATCACGGCCAAGAAGGGGGGCACCTTCACGTGCACCGTGACGGGTAAGGACGGCTCGAAGGGCGCCGTGCCGGTAGAGATGCTCGACTCCAGCGGCGCCGTCCGCGTCCACGGCGAGCGGGTCCAAATCACCCCACCGCCGGGCGCCGGCCAGGGCAACGGCGCCACCACCACGGACACCACCGGCGGCTCCGGTGGTGGTGGCACGCCGTAGCTCAAGCCACGAACTAGACACCCGACCCGCGCAATCCGCGGCCCAACCCGGGGGATCCGCCCGATCCGCGGCCCAACTACTGGGGGGGTGTAACGAAACGACAAGCGAACTCGCTACGGCGACTCCGCAGGCGACATGCACATGCGCGCGTCCGACGTCCAGCCGTCGTACATGCGTCAGCAGGGCGGTCTGTGTGGTCCGCCGTTTGAGGAGCTCGTTTTCGCACCCGAGCGTCGGCTGGTGGCCAACCCTGGACGGCGTCACGAAACGCCAGATGCCTCGCTGGTGGCCGTGTGCGCCGCGGGTCTGCTCGGTGTGCTCGTCTATGGCGTGGCGGCGCGCAGCCACAGCCGCACGCTGGACGACGCGGTGGCCCACGGTCAGCGCCCGCCGGCGCCCGACCGGTCGCTGCCGCTGCTCCAGGGGGGCGGCCAGCGGCGGCTGGCCGACTACCGCGGACAGGTCGTGGTGGTGAACTTCTGGGCCTCGTGGTGCACGCCGTGCGCTGAGGAGGCCCCCCTCCTCAACCGCACCCAGGCGGCGCTGAGCCACATCAGGGGCACCATCATCGGGGTCACCTTCCGCGACCTCAGTTCCGACTCGCTGGCCTTCATGTCCGAGCATCACTCCACCTATCCCAGCCTGCGCGACGTCGACGGCAAGCTCGCCCAGGCCTACGGAACCACCCAGCTGCCCGAGACCTTCGTGCTCGACCGCAGCGGACGGGTCGCCGCGATCTCCCGCGGCGAGGTCAGCTCCGACTTCCTGCGCCGCGCTGTGGCGCTGGCCCAAAGCTCGTGAGCCTTCGGGGCGGCCCGCGCGCGTTTGCGCTGCTCGCGCTGGTGTGCGCCGCGCTGGGAAGCGCGGTCGCCGCCCGGGCCGAGCCCCGGTCACCCGCCCACGGGACCTTGGCGCCGGCGGGTCCCGCCCAGGCGCCCGGTCCCGCCCGGCCGTCCGGCGCCCCCGCCCCCCGAGCCCGCGCCTCGCTGCCCGACATCGAGCGCGAGGTGATGTGCCCGGTGTGCGGGGTTCCGCTCAACCTCGCCGACTCTCCGCAGGCCGACCGCGAGCGGGCCTTCATCCGCGCCCTGATCGCCCAAGGCAGGACCAGCGCCCAGATCAAGCAGGCCCTGGTCACCCAGTTCGGACGCGGCGTGCTGGCCCTTCCCCCCAGCCACGGCTTCGACGCCGCCGCCTACCTGGTCCCGCTCGCTGCCGTCGTAGTGCTGGTGGCGCTGGTGGCGCTGCTGCTTTCGCGCTGGCGCCGACGCGGGCGGGCGGCAGCGCCCGCGACCCCGGCGCTGCCGACCGACGAGGCGCGCCATCTCGAGCGCGACCTGGCCCGCTACGACCTCTGAGCATGCTGGCGGCGTCCGGCTCACAGGCGACCGGGACTACGGTGCTGGCCGCGTTCGCGGTGGGGTTCGTGTCGTTCATCTCCCCGTGCGTGCTCCCGCTCGTCCCCGGCTACCTGTCGGCGGTCAGCGGCGTCACCATCCGCGAGCTCTCCGAGCGCCATCACCTGCGCCGCGTGCTCCTGCCCAGCGCCGTGTTCTGCCTGTCGTTCTCGGTCATGTTCGTGCTGCTGGGCATGACCGCCACCAAGCTCGGCTCGACCCTCCAGCACCACCACCAGACGCTGGACCGCGTGGCCGGCGCGGTGATCATCGCCCTGGGGGTGCTGTTCGTGCTGACCCCGTTCGTCCCGCGGCTCAACCGCGAGTGGCGCCCGGACGTCCTGATCCGGCGGGCCGGCTCGGGAGGGCCGCTACTGGCCGGCGCCGCCTTCGCGATCGCCTGGACGCCCTGCGTGGGGCCCACCCTGGGCTCGATCCTGACCGCCGCCTCGACCTCCTCCTCGGTCTACCACGGCGGGGTCCTGCTGGCGTTCTACTCGGCGGGCCTGGCCGTCCCGTTCCTCATCACCGCGGTGGCGTTTGACCGGGCCACGAACGCATTTCGCTGGCTGCGCGACCACTACCTGATCATCACCGCGATCTCCGGGGCGGTGCTGATCGCCATGGGCGTGCTGATCTTCACCGAGGAGCTGACGCGGCTCAACAACGACGCCCGCCACGTGCTCAGCCTGGTGGGACTGGACTTCATCTACTCGCTGTAAGCCGATCCGGGCGGCGGGGCGCCGGCCCTACATCGACTCGGGGGCCGCCACCCCGAGCAGACCCAGGGCGGTGGCGATCGTGCGCTGGGTGGCCAGGCACAGCCCCAGGCGAAACGCCTCCAGGTCGGGCGGCTCGGCGCCCACCACCCGGCAGTCGCGGTAAAAGGCGGTGAACTCCTGGGCAAGCTCGAGCGCGTAGGCGGCGATGCGGTGGGGGGCGCGGCGCTCGGCCGCCTCGACCACCTCCTCGGAGAACGCGACCAGGCGCTTGATCAGGGCCCGCTCGGCGGGGTCAAGCGCCGGCGGCCCCAGTTCGCCCAGCCGCTCCAGCGCCTGGGACACCCGCTGGGCACCCGCCTTGCGCAGCACCGAGGCGATGCGCGCGTGCGCATACTGGACGTAGTAGACCGGGTTCTCGGCGCTCTCCTCGCGGGCCAGATCGAGGTCGACCTCCACCGTGGTGTCGTGGGAGCGGCCGAGGAGGAAGAAGCGGGCCGCGTCGACGCCGATCTCCTCGATGAGCTCGTCGAGGGTGACGATGTTGCCCTGGCGCTTTGACATCGAGGTGCGCTCGCCGCGCTCGAGCAGATGCACGAACTGGACGATCACCACCTCGAGCGCATCCGGGTCGCCGCCCAGCGCCTGCCACGCCGCCTTCATGCGCGCCACGTAGCCGTGGTGGTCAGCCCCCCACACGTCGATCAGGCGCTCAAAGCCCCGCGCGCGCTTGTGCTGGTGGTAGGCGATGTCCGAGGCGAAGTAGGTGTGCTCGCCGCTGGTGCGCTCGAGCACCCGGTCGCGGTCGTCGCCCAGCTCGGACGTGCGCAACCACAGCGCCCCGTCGGCCCGATAGACAGCCCCCGCGCGCTCTAAGTCGGCGAGCGCCCGGCCGAGCGTCTCGGCGGCCCCCCCGCCAGCCTCGGACTCGGCGGAGCCCCCGCTCGGGCGCGATGAGTGCAGGCTGGACTCAAAAAACCAGGTGTCAAAGCGCACCCCGAAGCGCTCGAGCGTCGCCTCGATCTCTTCCAGGCACGCCGCCACCCCCAGCCGCGCGAGCTCTTCCACATCGGCCTCGCGCGCCAGCTGCGGGTCGACCAAATCGGCGACGTAGTCGCCCTGATAGCCATCCTGGGGCACCGGCTCGCCGCGGGCGCGGGCGCGGATCGACTCGCCCAGGCGGCGCACCTGGGTGCCGTAGTCGTTTATGTAGAACTCGCGGTGCACCCGGTGTCCGGCAAACTCGAGCACGCGCGCCAGCGAATCGCCGTAGGCGGCGTGTCGGCCGTGGGCCACGGTCAGCGGCCCGGTGGGGTTGGCGCTGACGAACTCGAGGTTGATGCGCTCGCCCGCGGCCGCCTCGCCCGCCCCGAAGCGGTCGCCCGCCTCGAGCACCCCCCGCAGCGCGGCCAGGAACCATTGGTCGGCCAGGAACAGGTTGAGGAACCCCGGCCCCGCCACCTCCACGCGCTCCAGGCGCTCGCCCAGGGCGTCTCGCAGCTGCTCGCCCACCTGCTCGGCCACCTCCCGCGGGGAGCGTCCGACGGTGGGGGCCACCAGCAGGGCGACGTTGCTCGAGTAGTCGCCGAAGTCGGGCTTGGGGGGCCGCTGCAGGGAGGGCGCCTGGCGGCCCTTGCCTTCGCCCCCCGCGCCGACGGCGCCGGCCGCCGCCCGCACCGCCCCCTGCAGCTCGGACAGGGCGCTCACCGGGCGGGGGCTTGCCGCGGGGAGGGCGTCGGCGGGTCGAGCTCCGGGGGCCCGCCGGCCCTCTCTCCGGGAGGCTCGAACAGCTCCTCCAGGCGGTGCAGTGTGCGGCCCGTGCCCATCGCCATCACCACGTCGCCGGGCTTGAGCACGCTGTCGCCCGGCGGCTGGGGAGTGAAGGTCCCGTCGGCGCGGCGCACGCCCACGATGATCGAACCCCCGCGGATGTCCTCGATCGTCTGATCCGCCCCGGCGCAGCCGGAGCTGACCTCGATCTCCTCCATGCGGTAGTCGGCCCCCACGTCGACCACCCCGGTCAGCTGGGGATGCAGGGCCAGCCGGGCCATCTCGTGGCCGCTGGTCTTGTACGGCGAGATGACGCGGTCCGCCCCGGCGCGCTTGAGCTTCTTCTCTGAGTCCTCCACCGAGGCGCGGGCGACGATGATGATGTCCGAGCGCAGCTCGCGGGCGGTGAGGGTGATGAAGATGTTCTCGGCGTCGGAGTCGGCGCAGGCCATGATCGCCCGGGCCCGCTCGATGCCCGCCTGGCGCAGCACGTCGTCGTCGGTGGCGTCCCCTTCGATGAAGCGCATGCCCACCCCCTGGGCGAGCTCGCGGTTCTCGGGCAGCGGGTCGACCACCACGTAGCGGCTGCGCGCCGCCCGCAGGTCGCGCGCCACCTGCCGGCCCACGCGCCCGTAGCCGCAGATGATGTAGTGGTCGGAGAAGGAGTCGATCATCCTCTGCATGCGCCGCTGGGCGAGCACGTCGCCCAGGTGCCCGGCGACGAAGAACTCGGTCACCGTGACCAGCGCATAGAAGAGCGTACCCACGCCGAGCATGATCAGGGCGACCTTGACCACCTGCCCCGGTGCGTCGTGGGGAGGCGGGAGCGAGCCCACCGTCGAGGCGGTGTCCAGCGCCCACTGAAACCCGTACCAGACGCTGACCCCCTCGGTGATAACGAACCCGAGCGTCCCCGCGGTCAGCACGCCAGCGATCACCGATCCGAGCACCAGCATGCGCCGCATGAACTGGGCCAGCTCGCGCCCGGTCGTCCGCCGCGAGAGGGCGAGCAGGCGCAGGGGGTGCTGAGCGCGCTCGGAAGGCCGCGGGGGCGGCCGGTTGGGCGGCCGCTCCGTCGGTCGGCCAGTCGGTGGCTTGGTCATCAGTAGTGGTAGGGCTCGCCGGCGAGGATCTTGTGGGCACGGTAGAGCTGCTCGAGCAGCACCACCCGCGCCAGCTGGTGGGGCAGGGTCATCGGGCCCAGCGAGAGCCGGTGCGAGACGTGCTCCAGATCGAGCCCGTAGGGGCCGCCGACCACGAAGCACAGGTCGCGCCCGGACTGGCGCCGATCCTCGATGAAGCGGCTGAAACCCAGGCTGTCGTAGGTCTCCCCGTCCGCCGCCAGCAGGGAGACGAAGGCGTCGGCGGGCAGCCTGCGGGGTACCTGCTCGTCCTCGCGCAGCTCGAGCAGCTCCAGCCGGGCGTGGCGCGCGATCAGCCCTTTGTAGTGCTGGACGTCGTCGGTGTAGGGCGGGCGCAGGCGACCGACGGAGACAACGGTCAGCTTCATCGCTGCGATACTACGGAGCGAGATGAACGGCGAAGACCAGGGCTCCGAGCGCCATATCAACATCCATTTCTCGCCCGAGATCATGGCCGGGGTCTACGCCAACTTCGCCAACGTCAGTCACTCCGACTACGAGTTCACCGTGACCTTCGCCCGCGTCGACCACGAGGTCGAGGCCGAGGAGGTCCCCGGCGTGGTCGTCTCCCGCGTCAACCTCTCCCCGCGCTTCATGCGCGAGCTGATCGACGCCATGCAGGACAACTACTCCAAGTGGGAGACCCGCGAGGGCATCAAGAACCTGCCCGAGCTGGGCGACTCCGAGCGCCGCGACACGGACACGAGCTGACCGCCGCTCGCCGGCGCGAGGGCGAGAAGAGACTAGCGGCGCCGATCGGCCCGGACGGTGACGTCCACACGGGCTCCGCGGGCCAGCACGGTGCCCGCGGATGGCCTCTGCCGCGCGATCACGAGCCGCCGGGCGGGCAGGTGACGGGCAGCGTGCTCCCTCCGCGGCCGCTCGGCTCCGCAGTGGGCGAGATTCAGGAGCTGGCGCGCTCGAGCGAGGCGCTTGCCCACCAGCTTGGGAACCACGCACCGCGCGCCTGCCCGGGCGCCGCCGGAGCCGGCCGACCCGGCCCGCCCGACTCCACCCGGCGGTCCCGCCGGGCCTGGCGTGCCTGGGGGGCCGGGCGGCCCGGTCGCGCCGCCCGGTCCGGGGGCACCCGAGGCTCCGCTCGCGCCCGCCGGGCCGCTAGGTCCGGGTGGCCCGCTCTCGCCCGCCGGGCCGCTGGGGCCCGGTGACCCGCTCCCGCCCGCCGATTCAGACGAGCTGGCCGGCCGGGGGGCAATCGCCAGCGCCGACCCGAGATCACCGACGGCCACACAGCCCGAGTCCGCCGGACAGGCGAGGCCGCGCAGCGCTCGATCGGTGCCGGTGCCCTGAACGGTCCAGCCCTTCCCGCCGTCGGCGGTGGTGAGAATCGTTCCGGCGCTGCCGGAGACGGCGCACGCCGTCGCGCTAGAGCAGGAGACCGAGTACAGCTCGTCGCCGACCCCGGATTGCTGGGCGTGCCAAGTCTGACCCAAGTCGCCGCTGCCGAGCACCGTGCCCTCGGCCCCGACGGCCAGGCAGTGGGCCGCGTCGGGACAGGCGACGTCGGCGAGGTAGGCAGTCGTCGCGGTCGATCCCGGCGACCAGGTCATGCCCCCGTCCCCGGTGGCCACGATCGTCCCCAGCGCACCCACGGCGACGCAACGCTGGGTGTCCACGCAGCTGACCCGGTTGAGGTTGGCGGGCGTGGGCGCGAACTGGGCGGTCCACGTGCTGCCGCCGTCGCCGCTGTGCAGCACCACGCCCTGGTCGCCGACGGCGAAGCACACGCTCGCGCTCGGACAGGTCACCCCGGCCAGGGTGTTCGTGGTGCCGGACGGCGCCAACGCCCAGCTGCCCCCGCCGTCCGAGCTCGTCACCACGGTGCCGTACTGGCCCACCGCCACGCAGGCGTCGGCGCTCCCGCAGGCGACGTCGAGCAGCGCGGTCGGCTTGGCCGTGGGGATCACCGACGGGGGCGTCGCGTCCAGGCTCCAAAGCGAGCTCGAGGCGTACCCGTCGAACGTCGAGGCGATCAGACCCCCGTTGCCCACCGCCAGGCACTTGGTCGCCGACAGGCAACGCACGCTGTGCAGTGCAGTCTCGGCGTCGGTGAAGCACGAGGGGTCGTTGCGTCCGGTACACGCCACCGACGCCAGCGGGCTTTCGCTACCCGGACTCTGGCTCGACCAGCTGGCGCCGCCGTCGCTGCTGGCCACGATCGTCCCCCGGTCGCCGACCGCAAAGCACGTGCTCTGACCGGGACAGGCGACGCTCACCAGGCGGTCAGCGGTGGCCTTCGTCGCGCGCTTGGTGAGGCTCTGGCCGGCGTCGGTAGTGGTGAAGATCGCCGTCCCACCGGAGAAGCCGTGGCTCGCGTCGCCCACCAACACGCATTGACCGGCGGCCGGGCAGCTCACGCCATCCAAGACCGCCGTCCCGTCGGTTCCGTTCGCGGCATGCCAGGTCTGACCAGCGTCCGCGCTGCGGGCCGTGAGCCCTCTGTCGCCGCCGGCCACGCAGGTGGCGGTCGCGCCGGCGCCCGAGCACGAGACCGAGCTCATCCGCACGCCTCCCGACATGGTCACAGTCCAGCTCTGTCCACCGTCGGCGCTGGACAGGATGTCCGGGATCTGCTGGTGGTTGGCATCGCCGAACGGGCCCACGGCCATGCAGCGCGTGCTGGCCGGGACCGCTCCCGGGACGCAGGCGACGTCGAGCAGCGCCTGTGTCGCGTTTGAGCTCTGCGGGGTCCAGGTCGCGCCGGCGTCGGCGCTGCGCAGGAGGGTGCCGCCGGCTCCCGCGGCCAGGCACAGCGGGGCCGCGTGACAGTCGACCGCGAGCAGCTCGGCGGTGCTCGGCGAGGGGCGCCGGGTCCAGGTCTGGCCTCCGTCGGCGCTGGCCAGGATCAGCCCGCCGGCGCCGACCGTCAGGCAGTTGCTCGCGTCGGCGCAGGCGACGGCGTTCAGCGTGCGACCGGTACCGGTAGGCGAGGCCACCCAGCTGGTGCCGTTGCTGGTGCGCAGCAGCTCGCCCCCGACACCCACCGCCAGACAGGTGGTCGCCGAGGTGCACGCGACCCGGCGCAGGTCGTCTGAGCCCAGCGCCGGCGTGCGCCAGGTGGCCGAGCCATCGGCCGCGCGCGGCCCGGTCGGGGCGTCGGAGCTCGCGGTGTCGCCCGCGCCGGGAGCCGCAGAGGGCGACAGGCAGGGTCCGAAGTTGTCGAAGACGTCACAGCCGAACGTCCCCGGGCCCGCGTAGCCGGGCCCTGTGCCAGCGAAGCCGAGATGGCCCTGCCCGTCGGTGCCGCCCCGGGTGTGGAAGATGTCCTCCACGGTGCGCAGCAGCGAGTAGTGGTTGTAGTAGCCCGGGCCGGTGCACGTCGCGCTCGTGCACTGGGCCGGCGCTCCGCCCGGGGCATCGAGTCCGCCGGGCTTGACGAACGGCGACAGGATCAGCGCGCCCACCCGGCCTCCGCCCGGGCCGGTCACCCCGGGCAACGGGCTGTTGGGACCGGGCAGCTCATTGCAGCACGAGGTCACCTGGTCGGTACCCGTCGCGACACCGGCGACGGTCTCCGACTCGTCGAAGGTGACGACGAGCATCCCGTCCTGGCGAAACGCGGGCGAGGCCAGGATCATCGGCACGTAGCTGCGCAGGAAGCGATCGGCCGTCAGGTAGCTCAGGGTGGCGTCGTCCTCGTGGCCGTCGTTGATGATCCCGGGGCTGATCATCGAGTAGTTCGGCGTCGTCGCCACGCTGCGCAGGTCGTGCGCGAGTGCGGTCAGCGCCACGTTGTGCCCGCGGCAGTAGGACGGCACGTCGACCAGGCTGTGAAAGAACGCAAACGGGTCGTGCTTGGCCTCGAACTCGTCGTCGGCCTGATTGCCCGTAGCCTGCCGGCCGCAGCCGTCGACCCCGCCGTCCCAACCCGCGTCGGACCCGAGGTCCTCCATGTACCCCTTCCAGGTCAGGCCCTGGTCGTCGAGCTGATCGGCGATCGTCTTTACGTTGGGGGGGTAGACATCGCCCGCTCCCACCGCCTGGCCGTTGGGGTCGACCACCGGCCCGCTGGGCGAGAACTCGACGCTGCTGTCCGACTGCGAGGAGGGGTTCGGCGCGCGCGCGATTGCGGGGCCGACGGCGAGCAACCCCGCCACCAGCGCCACCAGCGAGGGCGCAGCCAAGCGCCAGCGTGGCTGGGCGAGCCGCGCCCCCCCGCGCGCCCGCGCCCCAAGGCGTCCCTTCGACGACACGTCACCCCCTCCGGTGTGTGGATCCACCCACCGGAGAACGCAGGGCGCAGAAGAAACGTGACGCCTGCCGCGGCGGCGGTGGGCGTCAGCGCCGGCCGGCCTGAAACGCTCGGGCCATGCCGATCCGCTGGACGGTGGAGGGATGGCTGCCCAGCAGCAGGGTCTGCCAGGCCGGCGGATCGGGGTCGGCCACGTTGCGCAGCGTGATCCGCTGCTCGAAGGAGATGAACGGCTCGGGGGCGTCGGTGAGGCCCAGCGCGAAGGCGTCGGCGCGCCTTTCGATACCCCGCGAGAGGACGTTGGAGATCATCCCCACCGCCCCGCCCACCACGCCCAGCGAGAGGGCCAGGGCGGGCAGCACCTCCGGGCCCGGGCGCCCGGCTCGGGCGGGCTCGGGCGCCAGGCGGCGGGTGAGCAGCGCGGCGCCGAGCAGCGCCCCGGGGGCGACCAGCGCGACGTATAGCAGGCCCCGCGGCACGTCGGAGTAGTGGACGTGGCCGAGCTCGTGGGCGACGACCAGACGCGTCTCGTCGCGGGAGAAGTTGCCCAACAGGGTGTCGAAGAGCACCACCCGCTTGGTGGCGCCCAGGCCGGTCACGTAGGCGTTGGCGGCGGTGGTGCGCCGGCTGGCGTCGACCTCGTAGACCTGGCCCACACGCACGCCGGCCCGGCGGGCCAGGTCGAGCACGTCGGTGCGAGCGGCTCCCGGGGGCAGGGGCTCGAAGCGGTTGAACACCGGGTCGAGCAGGACCGGTGAGAGCAGTAGGGAGCCGGCGCCGACGACCACCACCAGGCCGCTCCCGGGCAGCCACCACCCGCGCGGCCAGCGCCGCAGCAGGTCCACCGCGGCGGCGCCCCCGGCGGCGGCGAGTAGGGCGCCGATTACCGTGCTCTTGGCCACGTCGCCGGCCCAGCCACCCCACGACTGGGTGACCAGCCCGATATCGCGGGCGCGGCGGCGGGCGATCGCGTTGACCGGCAGCGGCGCCAGCGCCAGCAGCGCCGACAGCGCCGCGCCGGCCGTGGCGCCCGCCGCCCGCGGGGCGCGCCAGGCGCCGCCCAGGCGCCGGGGCGGGCGGGCGACCAGGAGCGCCAGGAGCCCCGCCTCGATCAGCCCCCCCACCCCGAAGAGCGCGAGCTGGGGGCCCCGGAAGGCGCGGGCCCGGCGAAGCTCTGCGGCACCGAAGTAGTCCCGCGCCGGGACCGCGCGGGCGTCCAGCAGCCCTCCCCGCGGGCGCAGCGCCAGGACGGCGCCCTCGGCGATCGCCAGGGCACCGACCACCGCCACGCTCCACTCCGGCGGGCGCCGTCGCGATGGCCACCTCGGCATGGCGGCACTGTAGAGCGGAGGCGTGCGAGACTGGCGCCGGGCGCCGATCGCCGCGCCGGCGCTCCGGTCCCCTGCGCCCAGTCGGGCGCCACCCGATGAAGCTCGCCATCGTCTCGGACATCCACGGCAACCGTCCCGCCTTCGAGGCCGTTCTCGACGACATCGAGGACTCGCCGGCCGCCGCGATGTGGTGCCTGGGAGACCTGGTCGGCTACGGGGCCGAGCCCGACGCCTGCGTGGAACTGACCCGCGAGCACGCCGCCCTGTGCCTGGCGGGAAACCACGATCTGGCGGTCACCGGGGAGCTCCCCCTCGACGAGTTCTCGCGCGGCGCGGCGATGGCGGCGAAGTGGACCCAGGAGACGATCTCGACCGAGAACCTCTCATTCCTCGAGAGCCTGGAGCCGGTGGCCAATGGCCAGCCCGTCGGCCTGTACCACGCCAGCCCGCGCGATCCGATCTGGGAGTACGTGCTCTCGGCGCTGCTCGCCGACCTGTGCCTCGACGAACAGGACAAGCGTGTGTGCCTGGTGGGGCACTCCCACGTCGCCCTTTCCTTTCACCGCGATGAAGGCGAGCCGGCGACCGGCGAGCCCCAGCGGGCGGGGAGCGAGCTCGAGCTGGCCCCCGGCGAGTGGCTGCTCAACCCGGGAAGCGTGGGCCAGCCCCGCGACGGGGACCCCCGGGCGGCGTGGATGCTGCTCGACACCAGCGGCTGGGTAGCGTCCTACCGGCGCGTGGAATACGACATCTCGGCGGCGGCGGCGGCGATCCGGCAGGCGGGCCTGCCGGACTCGCTGGCCGAGCGGCTTCAATACGGCCAGTGATCCGTCGGCTACGGTCCTCGACGATGGTCTCCACGCTGCGCTTTGCCCTGGCCGCCGGGCTGGGAGCGGCCACCGCGCTGCTGGCCTCGTGCGGGAGCGGTCAAAACCTGCTCCCCAGCGACGCGGCTGGGCAGCTCAAGAAGGACTTCGGCGACGTCGGCAGCGCCGTAGCCAGCGGCGACTGCGCCGGGGCCCAGGACGCGCTGGGTCGCGCCTCCAACGACCTCAACAGCCTCCCCCCGGGCATCGATCCCCGGCTGCGCGACAGCCTCGCCAAGGGCCTGGCCAACCTGCAGCGCCAGGTGCCCCGTCAGTGCAAGGCGGCCACCACCCCCACCCAGACGACCCAGACCACCCAGACCACGGCCACCCAGACCCAGCCCACCACTACGACGGCCACCACCCCGACCGAGACCACGACCACCGAGACGACCAACACCCACACCACCCAGACCACTCCCCCCACCACCCCCAACAACGGCGGCGGTACCCCCGCACCGGGTGGCTCGGGCGGCGGCGGCTCGGGCGGCGCCGGGGGAGGTGCGCCGTGAGCGCGCGCTCCACCGGTGCCGGCGATCAGATCGCCGGCCGCTACGAGCTCCAGCAGGCGCTGGGCTTCGGGGGCATGTCGACCGTGCACTTGGCCGTCGATCGCCGTCTCGAGCGCTACGTGGCCATCAAGCTGCTGGCCGAGCACCTGGCCCACGACCCCACCTTCGTGTCTCGCTTCCAGCGCGAGGCGATGGCCGCCGCGCGGCTCATCCACCCCAACATCGTCCAGGTCTTCGACTCGGGGCTAGACGAGGTCAGCGGCCGCCACTACATCGTCATGGAGTACATCCAGGGGCCGTCGTGCGCCGAGCTCCTGCGCGACCAGGGCTGGCTGGCCATCGACGAGGCGATCGGCGTCATCGGGCAGGCGTGCCAGGGCCTGGCCTACGCCCACCGCCACGGCGTGGTGCACCGCGACGTAAAGCCCGGCAACCTGCTGCGCTCACAGGAGGGCGTGGTCAAGCTCGCCGACTTCGGCATCGCCCGCACCGCCGAGCAGTCGAGCATCACCCAGGTGGGCTCGGTCCTGGGCACCGCCGCCTACCTGGCGCCCGAGCAGGCCCGCGGCGAGGAGGCAGGCCCGGCCGCCGACATCTACGCGCTGGGCGTCGTGACCTACCAGCTGATCGCCGGCCGGCTGCCCTACGAGGCGACCTCGCTGAGCGAGCTGGCGCTGCGCCAGCAGCAGGAGGCTCCCGCGCGCCTGGATGCCCTGCGCGAGGACGTGGTGCCCACCCTGTCCGACGCCGTCGCCCAGGCGCTCGCGCTCGACCCCGGCGCCCGCTATGAGACCGCCCACGAGATGGCCGAAGCACTCGAGGGGGCGGCGCGCGGCGTGCCCACCGCGCACCCGCCCGAGCCGACCGCCGCCACACGCGCCCTCGGCGACACCGAGGCCACCCGGGCGCTGCGCGAGCCCGCGCCCGCGCACGCCCCGCTGCGCCCACGGCCCGGGGCGCCCCGCGCGCAGCCCGCGCCGGCGGCGCGGCGGGCCGAGCCGCGGCGACGCCGGGGACGGCGCCTGCTCGCCCTGCTGGTGGTGGCGCTGATCCTGGTGGGCGGCGCGGCGGCGATCATCGCCTCGAGCGGCTCGGGCAACCGGGGCGCCGTGCACCTGCGAAACGTCGTCTACCGCGACGTGCAGCGGGCGGTCGACGAGATCCAGAACCTCATCGACCAGAACACGAAGTGAGTGCTCGCGTCGCTGGTCGACTCCGCCGGCGATTTCGCCTACCCGGTGCTGTTCGGGATCGTCGCCGTGGAGGCGAGCGGCGTCCCGGTCCCCGGTGAGACGTCGCTGATCGCCGCCGGCCTGCTCGCCAGCCAGGGCAAGCTGGAGATCGTGGCGGTGATCGCGCTGGCCGCCGCCGGCGCGATCGTGGGCGACAACATCGGCTATGCGATCGGCCGGCGGGGCGGGCGCTGGCTGCTCGAGCGCCCGGGCCGCCTGGAGCGCCAGCGCCGCCGGGTGCTCGCCCTCGGCGAGGCGATGTTCGAGCGCCACGGGGCCAAGACCGTGTTCTTCGGTCGCTGGATCCTCGGCCTGCGGGTGTGGGCGTCGTGGCTGGCCGGCGCGAGCCGCATGCGCTGGCCGACGTTCCTGGCCTACAACGCCGCCGGCGGCATCAGCTGGGCGATCACCGTGGGGCTGCTCGCCTACCTGCTCGGCCACGGCGCCGAAGCGCTGATTCGCACCGCCGGGCTGGTGGGCATCGGGGTGGTGGTGCTCGCGGCGATAACCGGCTACCTGCTGATCCGTCGCCGACACCGCCGCCCGGCCGAATAGACCGGCGCCGCCGGAATCGCGGCGGCGCCCGTCGTCTCCTGCTGCTGCGAGCCGGCGCTACTCGGCGCTGGCGCTCTCCTCGCCTTCGATCGCCGGCGCGCCGACGCCGATGGCCACCTTGCGGGGCTTTCTCTCGGGCGGCTTGGGGATCCGGACCTCGAGAACGCCGCGGTCAAAGCCCGCCTGGATCCCGTCGGGGTTGACGCCCTCGGGCAAGGTCAGGGCGCGGCTGAACGAGCCGGCAGCGCGCTCGAGGCGGTAGTAGCCCGCGTCGCGCTCCTCGTGCTCGCTCTTGCGCTCCCCGGAGATCGTCAGCACGTTCTGCTCGAGCTCGACGTTGACGTCCTCCTCGCTCATGCCGGGCAGGTCGGCCCGCAGCACGAAGTGGTCGTCGGTCTCGACCAGGTCCATCGCGGGCACCCACCGGCGCAGCAGACCCGTGTCCCCGTTCGGAGCGTCGCTGAAGCGGCTGAACAGCCGGTTCATCTCGTCCTGGAACATCGAGAGCTCGCGTAGTGGTTCCCAACGTACGAGTGCCATGTCATTCACCTCCTTAGGGGCTGTCCTCTAACCCGCATTATAAAATCTCAGTGGTCTGACTACAAGTTTTTTGTCGAAGAAGGCCGGCCCGGGTGGGCGCTATCGGACGGCGGGGCGCCGATTTGCGCCCGGTCCGGGGGGCGCCTGGAGCGGCAGGCCGGCGCGGCGGCAGGCCGCCCGCAGAGCGGAGGCGACCGCGTCGGCGCGGGCCCCCTCGGTCAGGCACAGACGGCGGGCGCTCGCGCCGCAGGTGTGCAGGATCTGGGCCCCGGTGGCGCCCGGCACGGTCGCCTCGACGCAGCCGCTGCCGGCGCCCGGCGCCCGAGGCCCCGACGCGTGGACGCCCGCGTAGACGATGGCGGCCGCCCCCACCAACAGCACCACGGCCAGGACGGCGAGCAGTCCCCGGTCGCGCCGGGTGAGGGGGATCGCCCGCTGCTGGCGGCGCCACTGTCCCTCCGCGGGCATCGGACCTGCTGTTCAGTCCGCGCTCAGCAGCAGGGCGGGGCGACACGGTCGCAGAACTCACCCAGCAGCTCGAGCTCCTCGGAGGAGAAGTGCTCGAGGAAGTGCTCCCGG
The DNA here is from genome assembly GCA_005883215.1 of Actinomycetota bacterium. Lineage (GTDB taxonomy): Bacteria > Actinomycetota > Thermoleophilia > Solirubrobacterales > Solirubrobacteraceae > AC-64. The sequence continues at coordinate 15,184 of VAYS01000008.1, read as the reverse complement.
ACCGCCGCCAGGTGGGTCTCCCGCGCCGCGGCCAGGCGCTCGCGCCCGCTGGCGGTGAGCGCGGCGTAGGCCCCGCGCGCGTCGTGCGAGCAGGACACCCGCTCGATCAGGCCGTCGCGCTCCAGGCGGTCGACCAAACGCGTGAGACCGCTTCGGCTGAGGTGCACCGAGGTGGCGAGCTCACACATGCGCATCTTGCATCCGTCGGCGTCGTCTAGATAGCGCAGGACCTCATAGGAGGTCAGCGGCAAGCCGTGCGCCACTTCGAGCTCGGCGTCGAGCGCCCGCACCAGGCACGCGTGCGAGCGCAGCAGGCCGCGCCAGGCGCGCAACTCCCGGGGATCGAGCTGGGTCCGAACTGCTGTGGTTAGCGTCGATGACACCGGCGGCGCCCGCCGCGCGCGGGCCGAATGGCCCCGGCGCGACAACTTGCGTGTGCAACCAACATACCAACGCCGCCGGCCGTCCCCGAACTGATTGCGCTCGCAACCGCTCCCGCGCGCCGCTAGCCTTGGCCGCAGATGGCGGTCCGCGGCCTGCACCACATCACGGCGATCACCGCCGACGCACCGGCCAACGTTGACTTCTACGCCCGCCTGCTGGGCCTACGGATGATCAAGAAGACGGTCAACTTCGACGCGCCCGACGTCTACCACCTCTACTACGCCGACGAGACGGGAACGCCGGGCACCGTGCTGACGTTCTTCGAGTTCCCCGGCGTCGAGCGGGGCCGGGCCGGCGCGGGCATGGTCCATCGCATCGATTGGCGGGTCCTCGACGCGCCGGCGCAGTCGTTCTGGGAGCAGCGGCTGGCCGATGCGGGCGTGGCCACCCGGCGCGCGGACGGAGCGCTGGTGTTCGCCGACCCCGAGGGGCTCGATCACGCGCTCGTGATCGACGCCGGAGGAGACGAGGGGCTGGTCGCCCAGGCCCCGGAGGTGGCGCCCGAGCACGCGCTGCGGGGCTTCGCCGGCGTGCGCGCATACGCGTCGGATCCCGATGCCTCGGCGCCGCTGCTAACCCAGGCGTTGGAGCTGACCGCCGACTCGGGGACCGGGGGCCCGACCGCGACCGCGACCGGAGCCCGGGGCGCGAGCGACGGCGGCGGCACCCGCTCCCCCGGCGCCGAGCACGGCGCCTGGCGCACCGAGGGCGAGCGCCCGGCGACGCTGGGGTATGACCCACCGCCCGCCGAGCCCGGGCGCCAGGGGGCAGGCTCGGTGCACCACATCGCCTGGCGCGTGGACGACGACGATCACCTGCGCGCCGTGCGAGGCCGCGTGGGGCGGGCCGGGGCTCGCCCCACCGAGGTGATCGACCGCCAGTACTTTCACTCTGTCTACTTCCGCGAGCCCAGCGGCGTGCTGTTCGAGCTGGCCACCGCCGGTCCGGGGTTTGCCATCGACGAGCCGCCCGAGGCCCTGGGCGAGCGTCTGTCGCTGCCGCCCCAGTACGAGCACCTGCGCGAGCAGCTCGAGCGTCGGCTCACCCCGCTGACCAACCCGCGCAGCGCCCGGGCCGGCGCCTGAGCCCTACACCGGCCGGCGCGGCGAGCGCCGGCTCCGGGGGACGGTGGCGGGCGCCCGCTCAGCCGGCGAGCAGCGAATGCCCGGTCATCCCCGGCGCGGGCGAGAGCCCCAGCAGCTCCAGCAGGGTGGGCGCCACGTCGGCCAGGATGCCCTCATCGCGAAGGCGCACGCCGCTCGAGGTGACGATCACCGGGACCGGGTTCAGCGAATGCGCCGTGTTGGGGCTGCCGTCGGGCTCGAGCATGTGGTCGGCGTTGCCGTGGTCGGCGCAGATCAGGCACGCCCCGCCCGCTTCGTGCACCGCGCCTATGACCCGGCCCAGGCAGGAGTCGACGGTCTCGACGGCGGCGATCGCCGCCGGGATCACCCCCGTGTGTCCGACCATGTCGGGGTTGGCGAAGTTGACGATCCCGAACGCCGGCCGGTCCTCGCGCCAGCCGGCGACGAACGCCTCGGCCGCCTGGCGCGCGCTCATCTCGGGCTGGTGGTCATAGGTCGGCACGTCGCGGGGGGAGGGCACCAGGCGCCGGTCCTCCCCGGCCACCGGGGCCTCCTCGCCGCCGTTGAAGAAGTACGTCACGTGCGGGTACTTCTCGGTCTCCGCCACGTGCAGCTGCCGCAGGCCGGCGGCGGCGATCACCCCGGAGATCGTGGCCCGCGGACGTTCGGGGGGGAAGGCCACCGGGTAGGGCCAGCCCTCCTCGTACTCGGTCAGCGTGGCGTAGCGGCGCACCGGCTGCGCCCCGCCGCGGTCGATCTCCTCGAAGCCGGGCTCGGCCAGCGCCCGCGTGATCTCGCGCATGCGGTCGGGGCGGAAGTTGAAGGCGATGACGCTGTCGTGGGCGCGGATCGTGCCCTCCTCTCCCACCGCCGTCGGGGACACGAACTCGTCGGTCTCGCCGCGCTCGTAGGCCGCCCGCAGGGCATCCGCCGCGCCGGGCGCGCGGTGATCGGCACGACCGTGGACGAGCAGGTCGTAGGCGCGCTGGATGCGGTCCCAGCGCCGGTCGCGGTCCATCGCCCAGTAGCGGCCCACGACCGATGCCACCCGCCCGTTCCCGGTGGCCGCGCAAAAGCGCTCGAGCTCGGCGAGGAAGTCGGCGCCGGCGGTGGGCCGGGTGTCGCGCCCGTCGGTGAAGGCGTGCACCACCAGGTCGGGGACGCGGCGCCGGACGGCGAGCTCGATCAAGCCGCGCAGGTGGGCCTCGCCGGAGTGCACGCCGCCGTCGGAGGCCAGCCCGATGAGGTGAACGCGCTCGGCCCCCTCCATCGCCTGCCCGAGCACGGGGTTGGCGGAGAGCGTGCCGTCGCGCACCGCCTCGTCGATGACCGAGAGAGCCTGAGGAACGACGGCGCCGGCGCCCAGGTTGAGGTGCCCCACCTCGGAGTTGCCCATCTGCCCCTCGGGCAAACCCACGTGGGGCCCGTCGGCGTGAAGCCGTCCGCGCGGGTAGCCCGCCCACAGCTCGTCGAACACCGGCGTGTCCGCCAGCGCGATCGCGTTGCCCGGCCCCGGGGGCGCCAGCCCCCAGCCGTCGAGCACGACCAGGCACACCGCGGGGACCGGGATTCGGTCCGGCCCCGGAGGCAGGCTCAAGCCGCCGCCTTCACGATCGCCGCAAAGGACTCCACCTCGAGCGATGCGCCGCCCACCAGCGCGCCGTCGACGTCCTCGAGCGCCAGCAGCTGGGGCGCGTTCTCGGGGGTCACGCTGCCCCCGTAGAGCACGCGCACGCCGGCGGCGGCCCGCCGGGAGCGATCGCCCACCAGCGCGCGCACGAAGGCGACCGCCTCCTGCGCCTGCTCGGGGGCGGCCACCAGCCCGGTGCCGATCGCCCAGATCGGCTCGTAGGCGATCACCACCGAGGCCAGCCGCTCGTCGGGCACCCGGTTCAGGGCCTCGCGCACCTGCTGGCGCAGCTTGCGGTCGGTCTCGCCCGCGGCGCGCTCCTCCTCGCTCTCCCCCACGCACAGGATCGGCGTGAGCCCGGCCTCCAGCGCGGCGGGAACCTTCTCACACAGGGCGCGATCGGTCTCGCCGAAGTACTGGCGGCGCTCGGAGTGCCCGACCACCACCCCGTCCACGCCCAGCTCGACGAGCATCGGCGCCGAGACCTCGCCGGTGAACGCTCCCGCCGGCTGCTCGTGCATGTTCTGGGCGTAGACGCCGAGCGGGGACCCCCGCGTCGCGTCGATCAGCGGCGCCAGGGTGGTAAACGGCGCGCACACCGCCACCTCGGCGCCGACGGTCGCGAGCCGCGGCAGCAGGGCCTGGGCGTAGGCCTGGGCCTCGGCCGCCGTCTTGTGCATCTTCCAGTTGCCGGCCACCAGCGGCCGGCGGGCGGGGTTCACGACAGGGCCTCGACGCCGGGCAGGGGACGGCCCTCGAGCAGCTCGAGCGCCGCTCCGCCTCCGGTGGACAGGTGGGTCACCTCGCGCTCGAGTCCGAACCGGGCCAGCGCGGCGACCGAGTCTCCCCCGCCCACCACCGTGGTCCCCGGGTTGGCGGCGACCGCCTGCGCCACCGCGCGGGTGCCCGCGGCGAACGGCTCGAGCTCGAACGCCCCCATCGGTCCGTTCCAGAACACCGTGCGGGCCCCGCCGATCACCTCGGCGTAGCGCCGCGCGGTGGCCGGGCCGATGTCCAGCCCCATCCAGCCGTCGGGGACCTCGACGCCCTCCAGCACCCGGTGGGCGGCGTCGGCGGCCAAGCGCTCGCCGATCACCAGATCGACCGGGAGCTCGAGCTCGCCGGTGGCCTGTCGCGCGCGCTGGAGCGCCGCCCGGGCGGGCTCCACCCCTTCGGCCTCGCACAGCGAGGAGCCGACGTCGTGGCCCTGGGCGCGCAGGAAGGGAAAGCACATGGCGCCGCCGATCAACAGCCGCTCGGCCAAGGCCAGGAAGCGCTCGATCACGCCGACCTTGTCGGTCACCTTGGCGCCGCCGACGATCGCCACCAGCGGGTGCTGGGGAGCGTCCAGCAGCCCGCCGAGCACGCGCACCTCGCGCTCGAGCAAGGGCCCGGCCGCGGCGGGAAGGTGGTGGGCGACGCCCTCGGTGCTGGCGTGCGCGCGGTGGGCAGCGCCGAACGCGTCGTCGATGTAGACGTCGGCCAGCTCGGCGAGGGCGCGGGCCAGGGCCGGGTCGTTGTCGGTCTCCCCGGGCTCGTAGCGAACGTTCTCGAGCATCAGGACGTCCCCGGGCGCCAGCGCCTGGACGAGCGCGCGCACCTGCTCGCCCACCACGCCCGGGGCGAGCGTGACCTCGACGTCCAGCAGCTGGGACAGGCGCTCGGCCACCGGCGCCAGCGACAGGTCGGGCTCGCGGTCCTGGGGGCGCCCGAGGTGCGAGACGAGGATCAGGCGGGCCCCGCGCCGGCGCAGCTCGCGCAGCGTAGGCAGCTCGGCGCGGATGCGGGTGTCGTCGACCACCTGGCCGTCGCTCAGCGGCACGTTGAAGTCGACGCGCACGAGCACGCGCCGGTCCTGCACATCGAGCTCGGCCAGCGTGCGCACGGCGTCAGCGCAGCGGGGGGCGGCCGTCCGCGACGGCGCGCCCGGGGGCGATCAAAGCCGGCCCACCAGGTCGACCAGGCGGTTGGAGTAGCCCCACTCGTTGTCGTACCAGGCGACCAGCTTGGCCAGCGTGCCGTCGATGACCGAGGTCAGCCCGCCGTCGACGATCGAGGAGAAGGGGCTCTTGACGATGTCGCTGGAGACGATCGGGTCCTCGGTGTAGGCGAGGATGCCCTCGAGCTCGCCCGCGTCGGCGCGCTGCGACAGCGCCCGGTTGAGCTCCTGCACCGACGTCTCGCGCTCGGCCTCGAAGGTGAGGTCGACCACCGAACCGGTAGCCACGGGGGCCCGGATGGAGAACCCGTGCAGGCGACCCTCGAGCTCGGGCAGCACCAGGCCGATGGCCTTGGCCGCGCCGGTGGTGGTGGGGATGAGGTTCAGCGCCGCCGCCCGCGCCCGTCGCAGATCCGTGTGGGGCATGTCCTGCAGCCGCTGGTCGGCGGTGTAGGCGTGGATGGTGGTCATCAAGCCGTGCTTGATGCCAACCGTCTCGTGAGCCACCTTGGCCAGGGGCGCCAGGCAGTTGGTCGTGCACGAGGCGTTGGAGATGACGTGGTGGACGTCGGGGTCATAGGCGGTGTCGAAGTTGACGCCCAAGGCGACGGTGACGTCCTCGCCCTTGGCCGGAGCGGAGATCACCACCTTTCTCGCACCGGCCTCGAGGTGCTTGGCCGCGCTGTCGCGGTCGGTGAACAGGCCGGTGGACTCGATCACCACCTCGACGCCGAGTTCCCCCCAGGGGAGCGCGCCGGGGTCGGTCTCCACCAGCACGCGCAGGTCGCGGCCGTCCACCCGCAGGCCCTCGGCGGTCTCCTCCACTGCGCCGGGGTAGGGCCCGAGGATCGAGTCGTAGCGCAGCAGGTGGGCCAGCGTCTTGGCGTCCGTGAGGTCGTTGACCGCCACCCAGTCGACGTCGGCACCGCGCTCCTGGGCGGCGCGAAACGCGTTTCGCCCAATGCGCCCGAAGCCGTTGATCCCCACGCGAACGGCCATGCCTTCCTCTCAGAAACCTCGGCGTATAACGACTAGGCCGGGCACAGCTGCCCGGCCCAACCAGGCTATCAACGCGCGTTTTCCCCCCGGGCGCCTGGGCCGAGGGGTCAGGCGCCGGCGGCCAGCTCCAGGCGCAGCCCGTCGGGGTCGCGCAGGTAGGCGGCGTAGTAGTGCGGCCCGTAGGCCGGCCTGGCTCCGGGGGGGCCGTCGCAGCGGCCGCCGTGGTCCAGCCCGGCGGCGTGGGCGGCGTCGACCGCGGCGCGCCCGTGGGCGCGCAGCGCGACGTGACCGTAGTCGGGGGCCGGCCGGCGGCCGCGGGCGACCAGCCACAGGGTCGGCGAATCGATGCCGTAGGCGATCGCGCGCTCGCCCTGGTGCAGGCGGCGGGCCCCCAGGGCGAACAGCACCGCGTCATAGAAGCGCGCCGCGCGGGGGAGGTCGGAGACCTCCAGCCCGAGGTGGTCGATCACCGGGGGGGGAGAGCCCCGGGATCGGCGTCCCGGGGGCGCTTGTCGAGATCGCGGTGCACGACCTGGATGGCCAGGCGCGGGTCGTGCTCGTAGCGGCTGGCCAGCCGCTCGACGATGGCCACCGAGCGGTGCCTTCCGCCCGTGCAGCCGATCGCCAGCTGCAGGTGGGACTTGCCCTCGGCCACATATTGGGGAAGGAGGAAGTCCAACAGCGGCACCAGGTACTTGTACAGGTCGTCCAGTCGCCCGTCGGAGGCCATGTACTGGACCACGCGTGGATCGTGCCCGGTCAGGGGCCGCAGGTCGAGCTGATAGTAGGGATTGGGCAGGAAGCGCACGTCGACGGCCAGGTCGACGTCGCGGGCCGGGCCGTGCTTGAACCCGAAGCTCATCATGGTCACCGACAGGCGTACCGGGGTGTGCCCGGCCAGGCATTCCTGGCCGATCTTGTGGCGCAGCACCCCGGGGTGCAGGCCGGTGGTGTCGATCACCACGTCGGCGCGCTGCTTGAGCGGCTCGAGCAACACGCGCTCGGCGTGGATGGCGGCCGCCAGCGAGCCGGCCTCGGCCAACGGGTGGCGGCGGCGGGTCTCCTTGAAGCGATTGAGCAGCGTCTGCTCGTCGGCGTCTAAGAACACCACGCGGTGGTGAAGGCCGAGCGCGACCAGGTCTTCCAGCACGGCGTTGAGCGTCTCGAAGTAGTCGCCGCCGCGCACGTCGGAGACGATCGCCGCGCGCTCGACGTTTGAGCCCTCGTGCATGAACAGCTCGACCAGGGCGCGGATCATCTCCGGGGGCAGGTTGTCCACGCAGAAGTAGCCGGCGTCCTCGAAGACGTTCATGGCGGTGGACTTGCCGGCCCCCGAGAAGCCGGTGATGACCACCAGGTCCCGCAGGCGCGAGTGGCTCTCGCGGGCTCGGGTTTCGGCGCGATCGCGGCGAGCGATGCGCAGTCGCTCCCCGAGACGGACGGGCCGTGACGCGGCCATCAGGTCAATTCTGGCGCCGACACCGGACAGGGGGTTTAACGCTTTGGGAAGCCGATCGACGCGTGGCTGCTCTGCGAAACACGTGGCGGGCGATGCTCGGCTAGATGCGATGCAGGTGGGCGTGCACGTCGCGGGCCACCTTGGCCGGGATGCCGGTCACCGCCTCCAGCTCCTCGCGGGAGGCGGCCACCACCGCCTCGGGCGAGCCGAAGTGGTTGAGCAGCGCGCGCTTACGCGCCGGGCCGATGGCGGGCAGATCGTCGAGCAGCGAGGTCTTCATGGCCCGGTCGCGGCGGCTGCGGTGGTGGGTGATGGCGAAGCGGTGGGCCTCGTCGCGCACGCGCTGGAGCAGCTGGAGCTCGGGGGCGTCGTGGGCGAGCACCAGCGGGGCGCGGCGGCCGGGGAGGAACACCTCCTCGATGCGCTTGGCCAGCGACACCACCGCCACGTCGCGCTGGCGAAAGCCGCGCAGGGCGCGCAGCCCGGCCGACAGCTGGCCGCGCCCGCCGTCGATCACCACCAGGTTGGGCAGGGTGGCGAAGCTGGCGTCGAAGCTGGCGTCGTGGGGCGAGACGTCGGCCTGGCGCTCCCACTGGCCCAGGCGCCGGCCCAGCACCTCGGCCATGGCGGCGAAGTCGTCAGAGCCCTGTACCGTGCGGATCGTGAAGCGCCGGTAGTCGGACTTCTTGGGGGCGCCGCCCTCGAAGACCACCATCGACGCCACGGTGTGCGTACCCCCCAGGTTGGAGACGTCGAAGCACTCGATGCGCAGCGGCAGGGCGTCGAGGCCCAGCGCCTGCTGGAGCCCGGCCAGCGCCTCGCTGCGCTGCTGGCGGCGGCGCTCGGTCTTGAGCTGCTCCTGGTCGAGCGCCAGGCGCGCGTTGCGCTGGGCCAGCTCGAGGATGCGGCGCTTGTCGCCGCGCTCGGCGACCCGCAGCTCCACCGGGCCGCCGCGACGCTGGGCGAGCGCCTCGGCCAGCGCCGGGCGCGAGCCCACCTCGCGCTGGACGACGATGTGGGCGGGAATCGACATCGTGCCCCCGTAGTACTGGAGCATGAACTCCTCGGCCACCTCGCCCAGGTCGGTCCGCCCCCGGTTGTCGAGGTAGAACGACTGGCGGTCTGAGAGCACGCCGTCTCGGACCTGGAACACCTGGGCGTTGGCGTCGGCGCCGTCCACCGCCACGCCCACGGCGTCGAGCGTGCCCACCGACTCGTTGGCCACGCGCTGGCGCTCGAGCAGCGAGCGCACGGCGCGCAGGCGATTTCGCTCCAGCGCCGCCTGCTCGAACTCCTGGGCGGCGGCGGCGGCGGCCATGCGCCGCTCGAGGTCGCGCTCGATCTCCCGGTAGCGCCCAGACAGGAACGCGATCACGCCGTCGATGCTGCGCCGGTAGTCCTCGGGTCCCACGTACCCCACGCAGGGGGCCTCGCAGCGCTTGATGTAGTAGTCCAGGCACGGCGACCCGCTGCGCCGCCCGGGCTCGGCGCCGGTGCAGGAGCGAAACAGGAAGATCTTGGCCAGCAGGTCGAGCGTCCCCCGCACCCGCTTGGCGTTGGAGTAGGGCCCGAAGTAGGCGCGGTCCTTGCGGTGGCGCTCGCGGGTGAAGTACACGCGGGGGAACTCCTCGTCCAGCGAGATCCCGATGAACGGGTAGGACTTGTCGTCGCGCAGGCGGATGTTGAAGGGCGGCCGGTACTGCTTGATGAAGTTCTGCTCGGCCAGCAGCGCCTCGGCCTCGCTGGAGACCACCAGGCACTCGACCGAGTCGATCGCGTCGCGAAGCTCGACCGCGCCGTGGGCCGACATGCCGTGGCTGGGCTTTGAGAAGTGGGAGGCCACCCGCTTTTTGACCGACTTGGCCTTGCCCACGTAGATGACCCGTCCCTTGGCGTCGCGAAACAGGTAGACGCCGGGCTGGTCGGGCAAGCGCTTGCGCTGCTCGGCCAGGCGCTCGCGGCGCTCGGCGGCGGGGGGCGATGCGCGGGTCGCGGCCACCACCCCAAGATAGGCGCCGACCAGCCCCTGCGGCCCGCCCCCCGACCAGTAGGCTCTGGCCCGAGTCGAGCGGTGACACAAACCAGTGTTCATCACCGGACCTGCCCGCTGTGCGAGGCCACCTGCGGGCTGGACGTGACGCTCGCCGACGGCCGGGTGAGCGCGGTGCGGGGCGACCCCGAGGACGTCTTCAGCCACGGGTTCCTGTGCCCCAAGGGCGTCTCGCTCGCCGAGCTGCACGACGACCCCGACCGTCTGCGCGCGCCGCTGCTGCGCACCTCGAGCGGCGCGTTCGAGACGGTCTCCTGGGAGCGGGCGCTGGCCGAGATTCACGCCCGGCTCTCGCCCATCCTGTCCGAGCGCGGGCGCGACGCGGTGGCCGTCTACCTGGGCAACCCCAACGCCCACAACCTGTCCTCGATGATCTACGGCCGCGCGCTGCTAAAGACGCTGGGCACGCGCAACGTCTACTCGGCCTCCACGCTGGACCAGTACCCCAAGCAGATGGCGGCCGCCTGCATGTTCGGCACCGGGCTGTCGGTTCCGGTGCCCGACGTGGACCGCTGCCAGCACCTGCTGATGCTGGGCGCCAATCCCCTGGCCTCCAACGGCAGCCTGATGACCGCGCCCGACATGCGCGGACGGCTGAAGGCGCTGCGCGAGCGCGGGGGCAAGCTGGTGGTCATCGACCCGCGCCGCTCGCGCACCGCCCAGGCGGCCGACGAGCACCACTACATCCGGCCGGGGACCGACGCGCTGTTGCTCTTCGCGATGGTGCAGGTCCTGTTCGCCGAGGGCCTGGTGGACATGGGAAGGCTGGAGCAGCTCTGCCACGGGGTCTCGGAGGTGCGCGAGCTGGCCGCCGACTTCGCCCCCCAGGCGGTGGCCGACGGGTGCGGGATCGCGGCCGAGCAGATCCGGCGGCTGGCCCGCGAGCTGGCGGGCGCGCCGCGCGCGGCGGTCTACGGGCGGATCGGCACGTGCACCCAGGAGTTCGGCTCCCTGGCCAGCTGGCTGGTGGACGTGCTCAACGCGCTCACCGGCAACCTGGACCGCGAGGGCGGGGCGATGTTTACCCGGCCCGCCGCGGGGTCGGGCAACACCCGCGGGGAGCCGGGTCGCGGGCGCGGCGCTCGGTTTCATCGCTGGGGCAGCCGGGTGCGCGGGCTGGGCGAGATCTTCGGCGAGCTGCCCGCCGCGTGTCTGGCCGAGGAGATCGACACCCCCGGCGAGGGCCAGGTGCGGGCCCTGATCACGCTGGCGGGCAATCCGGCGCTCAGCGCCCCCAACGCCGGACGCCTGGAGGCCGCGCTCGACGGGCTCGAGCTGATGGTGGCGGTCGACATCTACGTAAACGAGACCACCCGCCACGCGGACGTGATCCTGCCCGTGCCCTCGCCGCTCGAGCGCTCTCACTACGACCTGGCGCTCTACAACTTCGCCGTGCGCAACGTGGCCAACTACACGCCGGCCTCGCTGCCACCGCCCGCCGGCCTGCCCGACGAATGGGAGACGCTGCTTCAGCTCATCTCGATCGCCGCCGGCCAGGGCCCCCAGGACGACGTCTCGGCGGTCGACGACCTGGTCGCCGGCGAGGCGGCCCGCCGCGAGTGCGCGGACCGGTTCTCGGCCGCCCACGGGCGCGACCCCGCCGAGCTGCTGGGCGAGCTGGTGGACGCCTCGGGAGCGCCGCGGCGCGGCCCTGAGCGGATCCTCGACCTGATGCTGCGCTGCGGCCCCTATGGGGAGGGGTTCGGCCGGCGGCCCGACGGGCTCAGCCTGGCCGTGCTGGAGGCCGCCCTCCACGGCGTCGATCTGGGGCCCCTCGAGCCCCGCCTCCCCGAGGTGCTGCGCACCGCCAGCGGGTGCATCGAGCTCGCGCCCGAGCCGCTGGTGGCCGACGTAGAGCGACTGCGGGCGGCCCGCGAGCGGATCGCCGGGGACGGCAACGGCCTGGTGCTGGTCGGCCGCCGCGACCTGCGGTCCAACAACTCCTGGATGCACAACCTGCCGATGCTGGCCCGGGGGCCGGAGCGGTGCACGGTCCACGTCAACCCCATCGACGCCGACCGGCTCGGGCTGGCCGACGGCGCGCCGGCGCTGGTGCGCTCGCGCACCGGCGAGATCCGCCTGGCGGTGGAGCTCACCGACTCGATCATGCCCGGCGTGGTCAGCATCCCCCACGGGTGGGGCCACGATCTGCCCGGCACCCAGCTGCAGGTGGCCGCCGAGCGACCGGGAGCCAACAGCAACCGCCTGGCCGACGAGGAGCTGGTGGACGCCCCGTCGGGCAACGCGGTGCTCAACGGCATCCCGGTGAAGCTCACGCCGGTGGCGACCGCGAGCGAGACGCTGGCCACCGCCTGAGCCCCGGCGCCGTGCACGAGCGCGGCCAGCGCCGATTTCTGCAAGATCTCGTGCAGTTGCAGGCAAAAACGTGCGCATCGCGATGCGCGCCGCTAGGGTCCCAGCCCGCCGAATCTCCCGTGCCGTGCGGGAGAACGGGGGACCCGAGCAGTTGGGGCGAACGGAGGTCTGGTGGCCTCCAAGCGCACCCGCGCGAGCCCGCCAGCTAACCCCGCAGGCAACCACCATGCCGTCTCTTCGCGTCTGCCATCCACCGATCCTGCGCGCGCTCGCCGCGAGCGCGGCGCTGGCCGTCGCCGCGCTGGCCGCGTCGAGCGGGCAAACGGCGCCTCCGGCGCGGGCGGCCACCGTCGATCAGGTGCAGAGCCTGCGCAGCTCGATCGCCTCCGACCGCGCCCACCTGCGCTCGGTCAACGGACGCATCACCGCGATCGAGGCGCGGGTGAGCGCGCTTGAGGATCAGCTCGCGGCGCGGCGCTCCGAGCAGGCCACCGCCCACACCAGCCTGGTGCGGGCCCGCGCGCGACTGGTGGCGCTCGAGGAGCAGCTGGCGGCGGCCGGGCGCGCGCTGACGAGCAACCTCCGCGCCGAATACATGGGCGACCGTCCCGACGCGATCACCGTGGTGCTCCAGGCCCAGGGCTTCTCCGACCTGCTCGAGCGCTTCCAGTTCCTCAAGCGCATGCGCGACTACGACGTGGATCTGGTCCAGACCGAGCGCCGGGCCCGGCTAAATCGCGAGCTGGCCGCGGCCCAGGCCAGCGCCGCGCGGGTCGGCCGGGGGGCGAGCTTTGCCGTGAGCCGCGATCAGCCGGTCCAATCGGGCTCGGGCACGCCCGAGGCGGTGGCCCGCGCGATCGCCGCCGGCAACGCGATCGCCGACCTGCCCTACCGCTGGGGCGGGGGGCACGGCTCGTTCAACGACAGCGGCTATGACTGCTCGGGCTCGGTCAGCTACGTGCTCGGGGCGGCGGGGCTGCTGAGCTCGCCCCTGGACTCCACCGGCTTTGAGAGCTGGGGCGAGCCCGGCCCGGGGCGCTGGATCACGGTGTACGCCAACTCGGGTCACGCGTGGATGACGATCGCCGGCCGGCGCTTTGACACCGGCGGGGGCGGCGGCAGCCGCTGGAAGGGCGACTCGCGCGACTCTTCGGGCTTCGTCGCCCGCCATCCGCCCGGGCTCTAGCTCGAGCCCGCGGCGCCGTCCGCCGTCAGTAGGAACGCGCGTAGCGCACGACGGCCAGCAGCGCCATCACCACCCCGGCGAGCAGGGCGATCCAGGCCGCCGTCCCGGCCGAGGACGCCAGCAGGCGCGGCGTCGCCGTCAGCGTCAGGAACCCCACCGCCGCGGCGCCGTAGAGCAGGGCCCGGTAGCGGTCGTCCAGCCCGAAGAGCGTGGTGCGCCGCTCCAGGTACATGCGCCCGACGAACAACAGCAGGCCGAGGGAGAACAGGGCGGCGAGGGCGGCGCCGGCGGTGTTGGCGCCTTGGCCCCCGGCGGGCAGCAGCCACACCAGCGCGGCCAAGCCGAAGACGATGACCAGGTTGCGCGCGGCGGCCATCGATCCAGTGTACGTCGCCGCCGGCGGCCCGCCGCGGCGCGATCGCCCGGCGGATCGGCCGCCTTTAGCCCGCCAGCGCCTCGAGCCGGGCGTAGAGATCGGTCACCGTTTGCTTGGCCCGCTCGTGGCGGGCGGCGGACTCGGCCGCGCGCTGGGGCTCAGACCACGCCGCCGGGTCGGCGAGCTCGTCCTCCACGCGGGCCAGGGCCTCCTCGGCGCGGGCGATGTCCTCCTCCAGCTCTGCCTGGGCGCGCAGCGCGTTCTTCGACGGGTCCGACCGCCCGACCCCGGGGTCGGCGGCCTGCTTGCGCCGGCCCGCCCTGGACCGGCGCCCGGCGGCGCCGGCGCCGCCCCCACCGCCGGCCCCGCTCCGGTCCGCGGCCCCGCCCCGGTCGGCGGCCTCGGCGCGCATCTCCTCGCGTCGGCGCACGTACTCGGGCCAGCCGCCCGCGTAGCTGCGCAGGCGGCCGTCCTCGATCGCGATGGTCCGGCTCCCCACCGCGTCGAGCAGCGCGCGGTCGTGGGATACGAGCAGCAGCGCGCCCTGAAAGGAGCGCAGCGCATCCTCGAGCGCCTCGCGACTGTCGAGGTCGAGGTGGTTGGTGGGCTCGTCGAGGATCAGGACGTTGGCGCCCGACTGCACGAGGATCGCCAGCGACAGGCGCCGGCGCTCGCCGCCGCTGAGGCCGTCGAGCGGCTTCTCCGCCTCCTCGCCGCCGAACAGGAAGCGGCCGAGCAGCGCCCGCGCCTTGTTCGGGGTCAGGCCGGCCTGGCGCTGGACGGCCTCCAGTACGGTGCGGGCGCCGCGCGCCTCGAGATCGTCGGCGTGCTGAGACAGGTAGCCCACATTGACGTTGTGCCCGCGCCGCACCCGGCCCGCCGCGGGCTCGCGCCGGCCGATCAGCACCTCGATGAGGGTGGTCTTGCCCGAGCCGTTGGGCCCCACCAGCGACGCGTGCTCCCCGCGTTCCAGCCAGAGCTCGCCGCCCTCGAGCAGCGTGCGCCCGGCGACCTCCAGGCGCGCCCCCTCGAGCTCGAAGACCACCCGCCCGCTGCGCTGGGGCGCCGGGAAGGCGAACTCCAGGCTGCGGCCGTCGACGGCCCCGCCGTCGATGCGCTCGATGCGTTCCAGGCGCTTGGCCCGCGACTGGGCCTGACGGGCGCGCGTGCCGGCGCGGAAGCGCTCGACGAAGCGCTCGAGCCGCGCGATCTCCGCCTGCTGGCGCTCCACCGCTCGGCCGAGCGCGAGCTCCCGGGCGGCGCGCTCCTTGCGCCAGGCGTGCCAGCTGCCGGGGAAGTAGCGCGAGCGCCCCCCCTCCAGCTCGAGCACGGCCGTGCCCACCGCCTCCAGTAACCAGCGGTCGTGGGCGACGAGCACGACCGCGGCGTCGAGCCCGATCAGCGTCTGCTCGAGCCATTCCAGGGACTCGACGTCGAGGTGGTTGGTGGGCTCGTCGAGCAGCAGCAGGTCGGGGCCCGCGGCCAGCGCCCGGGACAAAGAGGCGCGCGTCAGCTCGCCGCCCGAGAAGCCGTCCAGCCTCCGGTCGAGGTCGGATTCGGCGAAGCCCAGCCCGCGCACGAAGGACATCGCGCGGTCGCGCCACCGGTAGCCGCCCGCGTGCTCGAGCTGCGCCTGCGCGCGCGCGTAGGCGTCGAGCGCCGCCTCGTCGCCGGCGGCCATCCTGCGCTCGAGCTCCTCC
>VAYS01000033.1 GCA_005883215.1 Actinomycetota bacterium | reverse complement strand
GGGCACCATGATCGCGTCGTCGCCGGTCACCAGCGTGGTGTACAGCAGGCCCAGGCTCGAGACGACCCCCTCCAGGCGCCCGCCCAGTGCACCCGCCTGAAAGCGCACGCGCTCTCCCACGCGGAAGGGCCGTGCGCTGAGCAGCACGGTGCCGGCGATCAGGTTGCCCAGCGTCTGCTGGGCGGCGAGCCCCAGCACCACCGCGGTGAAGGCGCCGCCGACCGCCAGCGTGCGGGGGTCGACGCCGGCGATGTGCAAAGCGACGACGACGGCGACGATGATCGTCGTCAGCCGCAGCAGAAAGCCCACCGTTCCCGCCGTCGCCGGATCCAGGCGGCGAAACAGGGTGGGGCCGGCGGCGCGTCCGATGTCGCGCGCGATCGCCCAGCCGAGGACGACCAGGACGATCACCGCCGCCACCCGAACCGGCAGGTCGACGCCGAGCAGGCTCTGGCGCTCGTTGTAGGCGACCAGGACGGCGACGAAGACCGGGATCAGGATCAGCGCCTCCACCCGGGCCCGCCGGACCGCGGCGGTGGTCAGCTGCCGGGCCAGTCCCGCCTCGCGCCAGGCGTGGGATTGGGTCTCAAATATTCGTCGCGGGGGCATCGGTGCATGATCGCCGACGACGGTAAAGAAGCCGTGAACGCCCGCTTTCGCGCCGGCTGTGCGCTGCTAGCGTGAGCGCCGAACTCAACGATGACGGATAGCGACGGGCAACGACGACCCGTCGAGAAAGAGAGGAAGCGCAATGTCCTATGTGGACTTGCACCTGCACCTGCTGCCCGGGATCGACGACGGCGCGCGGGACGTCGATGAGGCCCTCGCCTACGCCCGGCGCATGGCGACCGAGGGCGTGCGCGAGGCCGCCGTCACGCCCCACATCTGCAACGACCGTCGGATCGAGCCCGGCGAGGTCGCGGGTCTCACCGCCCAACTGCAGGGCGCCATCGACGCCGAGGGCCTGGGGGTGCGTCTGCACCCGGGGGGCGAGCTGCACCCGCGTCGCGCGGGGCACCTGGGCGACGACGAGCTCGAGCTGCTCGCCCAGGGTCCGGCGGGGCGACGGTGGCTGCTACTCGAGGCGCCCTTTGCGGGGATCGACGGCGACTTCACCGAGCTCGCGCGCGACCTCCAGCGCCGCGGGTTCGGCGTGGTCGTCGCCCACCCCGAGCGGGCGGCGGGAGGAATCGAGGAGGGCATGGCGCGCCTGGCACCCGCGCTCGAATTGGGGGCGGTGATCCAGGTCAACGTCTGCTCGCTGCTGGGAAACCACGGGCTCTACGTGCAAGAGGCGGCGGTCGCGCTGCTGCGCTCCGGAAGCGCCCACCTGCTCGCCTCCGATGCCCACCCGGGCTCCCGTGAGCACACGGTCCGGCTGGGCTTTGACCTCGCGCTCGGCGCCGGCGCCTCCTCGGTGCAGGCGTGGCGG
Source organism: Actinomycetota bacterium (assembly GCA_005883215.1). Lineage (GTDB taxonomy): Bacteria > Actinomycetota > Thermoleophilia > Solirubrobacterales > Solirubrobacteraceae > AC-64. The sequence continues at coordinate 40,576 of VAYS01000033.1, read as the reverse complement.
CTGACCCAGGTCCACCCGCGCTTCCTGCTGCGGCGGGGGCTGCGACCGAGCACGTCCGCGCCGGCGCGCGTGGCGGCCTGACGCGGACGCCGAAGGGTCGTGACGCCGGGCGCGTCGAGCGCCCGGGCGGTCAATGGGAGGGCACCCGCCGGCGGCCCGGCCTCCAGCCGGGCCGCTGCCTGGCGCGCATCCGCCGGATCCCCAGGATCAGGCGGGGACCAGATCGCGCCGACGCCGTTGCGCCTTCGCGGGGCCAGCCACCGCTGCATCCGGAGCGGCCGCCTGGCCATCCTCAGCCTCGACGGCGTCGAACACCGCCCAGCCGATTCGCTCGACGAGCTGATCCGAGAAGTGCCGGCTCTCGAAGTCGCTCGCGTTGACCCGTTCGGCCATGAGCACGGCTGCGTCGGTTCCGTCTTGAGGGTCTGCCTGCACGATGATGCGCGGCATCGCCTTCCTCCCTTTCGGTAGCTCGCGAGGCATGATCGTGGACCTACCTCAGGGCGGGGTAAACAGGCGGTAATGATCGGCTAGGGTGGCCCGCCGATGCCCCGCAACCGCCCGCTGATATTGCTCGCCGTCGCGCTCGGGATCGCGCTGATCGCCGTGTCGGTCATCTACTTCGTCTCGACCGCCGCCTCGCTGCCGTCGTTTTTCCCGGGACACCAGTCGGGGAGCTCACACCACCACACCAAGCACGGCATTGCCGCGCTGGTCGTGGCGCTGGGGTGCTTTGCCTTTGCTTGGTTTCAGAGCGGGCCGCGCCGCCCCGCCGAGCCGGGCGCGCCCACCGGGCCCAGCGGCGCCTGACCACGATGCCCGTCCGGTGGGGCGGTGCGCCGGCCGGTCGCAGCCTCAGGCGACGGCGAAGGCGATCGTCAACGCCACGCCGATCCCCAGGCAGTAGACCCCGAACGGGGTCAGGCGATTGGCCTCGAAGTACCGCAACAGGAACCGGACGGCGAAGTAGGTGGTGACAGCGGCGCACCCGGCGCCGAGCAGCGCCGCCCCGCGCACGCCGTTTCCCTCCGAACCGAGCAGATCGGGGATCTTCAGCGCCGCCGCCGCGCCGATGATCGGGGTGGCGAGCAGGAACGCGTAGCGGGCGGCGTCCTCGTTGGACAGGCCGACGAGCAGGCCCCCGCCCATGGTCACGCCCGAGCGCGAAATCCCCGGCACTAGCGCCGTCGCCTGCGAGGTTCCCACCGCCACGGCCTGGCGCCAGCTCAGCGCAGCCAGACGCGGATCGGGATCGCCCAAATGGTCACCCGGGGTAGGGGCGCGTCGGCGCAGCCGTTCGAAGCCCAGCAGCAGGAGGCCGTTGACGCACAGGAACGCCGCCGCCGAGACCGGCGAGGCGAACAGCTTGCGCAGCGGATCCTCGAGCAGCAGACCGACGATCCCTGCCGGGATCGTGCCGACCACCAGCAGCCATCCGAGTCGGGCGTCCGGGTCATCGGCGCGGATCTCGCGTTCGCGCAGCGAGCGGCCGAGACCCCTTGCGATCCGCACCCAGTCGCGCCAGAAGAAGCCCAGCAGCACCAGCGCCGTGGCCAGGTGGGTGGCCACTAGGAAGGCGAGGAAGAACTTGTCGTTCTGGTGTATGTGCCATCCCGCCACGCGCGGCAGCACGACGCCATGACCCAGGCTGGAGATCGGGAAAGGCTCGGCCACTCCCTGGACCAAGCCCAGGATCGCCCCCTGAAAGAGGGTGATCGGGTCGGGGTGGTGATGCGGAGCGGCTGGGTGGGCCAGGGCGGCGGCCGCCGCCGGACGGGGCCCCGCCAGCGCGTATGCCACGACCGCGTGGCTCGATCCGGCCGACACGAGCGCGCAGGCTAGCCGGTCGGCCCGGCGCTACCGCCCGGCGAGGTGACGGGGCGCCGCTACCAGCCGAGCACGCGCGCGAGTTTGTCCTCGCCGCGCTGGAGATCGCCCTCCTCAAGCTGGCCGTTGCCCCGCAGCGTGCGCATATCGGGCTGGGACTCTCGCCACTCGGCGTCGTGGGCCACGGCCAACGGCGCGGCCGCGGAAGACGGCATCGGGTCCTGCCGACGCAGCGACTCGGAGAACTCAGCGCTGGCCATGACGATGCTCCTTCCCTCGTGGTGACGACGGGTGGCCGCCGTCCGGACGACTAGGTAACCAATCTACGGGCGCCGCGAAAGCGCAGGTAAAGCTTCGGGGAACGAGGGCTTAAGCCCACTACCGGCAGCGCGGTGGGACGCGTGGGCGCCGGGCCCACCGATGGGCCCGGCGCCGCCGCGCGAGCCCGCCGGAGAGGTGGCGGGCAATGGCCACATTTGGGCGGCCTCATGCGGGTGGGTCAGGCCCGCGGGTGCGAGGTGGTCATCCTCGCAGACGTCATTGCAGCAGCCGCCGGGCCCGCTGGGGTGAACATCCAGATAACCGGCTCGGGCCGGGGTCGGGCCGGCCAGTGTGCGCCCCGTCACACACGGCCGACCGGCGGGTCAGCACGATTAGCCGACCATGACTACGTTCCGACTTCTTCCCCTGACCGTCCACGGCGCGCTGGAGATGACGATCGGCTTCGGGCTGATGGCCCTGCCCTTCGCGCTCGGCTTGAGTCCAGCGGCGATGGTGGTCGGCGTGCTGGTGGGGGCGCTGCTGGTGGGCGCCGGCCTCGGTGCATCCGAGCCGCGCTACGTGCCCATCGGCGCCCACCACGCCTTCGACTACGGGATCGCCGTCGGGTTGCTCGCCTGCGCCGGAGCGATGGCCATCGGCGACGGCGCGATCGCCGGCGCGCTGTTCCTGGCCGCCGGGGCGCTGCAGCTCGCGCTCAACCTCATCACCCGCTACAGCCTGGCCGCCTAGGTGTAGAACCCGAGCAGCTTGTTCCCCGATCGGCGGCGCCCGGGCGGAGGCCGGCGATCCGCGGGCGCGATGAGCCAACGGCGCACGGCCGGGAGCAGCCTCGCTAGCCTCACTGCGGGGTGACTCGGCAAGGAGGACGGCCTTCCTCTCTATTGGCGGCAGCCGCGCTGGCCGCCGCAGTTGGCGGATGCTCGGACGGCGGCCCGGTGCATCCGGCCCGCCCCGACGCCCCGCTGGGGATCGCCCAGGCGACGCGGGCGCCGACCGCGAGGACCCAACGTGCGAGCGCCTCCCGCCTGGTGCCCGATCCCGAGGCGGCGCAGAGCTTCGCCCAGTCGTCCTCGACCCACTCGGTGGCGGGCGCCCCGTCCACCGCGTCGGCGGCGACCACCGTCGCTCCCGGCGCCCCCTCCGACGCCGAGGTGCGCGCCGAGCTGCGCCAGATGCAACAGGCTCAGCGCGCCGCCACGCCCGCGGCCCCCACCGCCGCGGGAGCGGTGGCCGGGCTCGACCAGCAGGGCAACGCCCAAGTGCCGCGGCACGCCCCGGCCGCGGTGGCCCGGGTGATCGCCGGCGGCAACGCGATCGCCACCTTCCCCTACGTGTTCGGCGGTGGTCACGCGTCCTTCGAGGACAACGCCTATGACTGCTCGGGATCCGTCAGCTACGCCTTGGCGGCGGCCGGCCTGCTGGCGGCGCCCCTGACCTCGGGCGAGCTCATGAACTGGGGTGCCCCGGGGCCGGGACGCTGGATCACCGTCCTGGCCAACGAAGGGCACACCTACATGTACGTGGCCGGGCTGCGCTTCGACACCAGCGGGCGCGACGGGCCGCTGGGCACGCGCTGGCAGGCCGGGGCGCGCGCGAACGACGGCTTTGTCGCGCGCCACTGGCCCGGGCTCTAAGCCGGCCCCCGGGACCGGTCCCTCCGGGAACCGGCGCCCGCTAGCGTTCGCTGGGTCAGTGGACTCCCTGCGCGGACAGCTGCTGGTGGCCTCGCCGGCCCTGATCGATCCCAACTTTCGCCGGGCGGTCATCCTGATCGGCGAACACAACGAGGAGGGAGCGATGGGCCTGGTCCTCAACCGCCCCTCGGCGGCCAGCGTGGGCGAGGCGGTCCCCGACCTCGAGCAGCTGGTCGATCCCCTCGCCCGGGTGTTCGTCGGTGGTCCGGTGCGCCCATCGGCGGTGCTCGTGCTCGCCGAGTGGGAGGAGCCCGAGAAGGCCGGGATGCTGGTGGGCGAGCGGATCGGCTTCCTCCCGGCCGAGGCCGAATTCGACGCCCTGGAGCAGGCGACTTCCCGGGCGCGGGTGTTCGCCGGTTACGCCGGGTGGGGGCCCGGCCAGCTCGAGGGCGAGGTCGAGCGCTCGGACTGGGTGGTGGCCCCCGCCGACGAGGAGGACGTCTTCGGCGAGGACCCCGAGGAGCTGTGGCCGGCGGTGCTCGAACGCCTGGGCGGCCGCTTCGCGTTGCTGGCGCGCATGCCGGTCGACCCCAGCCTCAACTGAGCTGGCTGAACTCCTAGCGCTCGCCGTCGAGCGCGTGGCGCGAGGCCGCCCGCAGCAGCGCGACGGTCTCGGGCTGAGCCTTGGCCGGGCTGCCCGCGTCCCATGGCGGCTGGGGGTCGTACTCGAGGCCGAGCTGGATGGCCCTCGCCACCGGCTCGCCGGCCAGCCGAGCGGCGAGGTCGAGGCCCATGTCGATGCCGGCGGAGACGCCGGCGCAGGTGATGATCTTGCCGTCCTGGACGATCCGCTCGGCGACCGGATGGGCGCCCATCTCCCCCAGGCGCTCGAGCGCCAGCCAGTGGCTGGTGGCGCGGCGCCCCTCGAGCAGGCCCGCCGCGGCCAGCACCAGCGACCCGGTGCACACCGAGGTCGTGTACTCGCTCCGCTCGTGCACCTGGCGCAGCCACCCCAGCAACGCTTGGTCGCCCAAGGCGGCCTCCTGGCCCGGCCCGCCCGGGACGAGCACGATCTCGGGGGCCGGAACGTCGCCCAGCCCGGCCTCGGCGAGCACCGTGGCCCCGGCGTCGGTGCGCTGCGGACCCGGTGCCGAGGCCACGAAGACGGGCTCGAGATCGGGCACGCGGCTGAGCACCTCGTAGGGACCGATCGCGTCGAGCGCGGTGAAGCCCTCGTAGAGGACGAGCGCCAGCTCTCTCATGCCGCCACCGACAGCGGAGAGGCAAAGCGCCGGCGGTACTCCCCCGGTCCCACCCCCAACCGGCGCAGGAACACGCGGCGCATCGTCTCCGGCGTCCCGAAGCCGCACTGCAGCGCCACCTGCTCGACCGGGTCTGGGGACTCCTCGAGCCGGCGCCGGGCGGATTCCAGCCGCACCTGCTCGACGTAGCGGGCCGGGGTGACGCCGGTCTCGCGCTGAAAGCGGCGCGCGAGATGGCGCGGGCTCAGCGACGCGCGCCGGGCCAGGGCGGGGACGGTCAGATCGGCGTCGGGGTGCTCGGCGATCCACTGCTGCAGCTCGCGCAGCCAATCGTGGGCGGCGAGCTGCGCCGACAGCTGAGCGCTGAACTGCGCCTGGCTGCCGGGCCGACGCAGGAACAGGACGAGGCCGCGCGCCACGGTGAGCGCGACCTCGCGGCCGAGGTCGGACTCCACCAGCGCGAGGGTCAGGTCCAGACCGGCGGTCACGCCCGCCGAGGTGAACACGCGGCCGTCGCGCAGGAAGATCGGCTCGGGCTGCACGTCGACGGCCGGATAGCGCCGGGCCAGCTCGGCGCAGGCGGCCCAGTGCGTGGTGGCCCGGCGCCCGTCGAGCAGGCCGGCCTCGGCCAGCAGGAAGGCCCCGGTGCACACCGCGGCCACCCGCCGCGCCCGCCCGGCCGCCTGGCCCAGGGCCGCCAGCAGCTGGCGATCGGCGAGCGCCGCGCGCGTACCGGTCCCCCCGGGAACCACCAGCGTGTCCAGGCGGGCGGGCACTGGGCGCAGCCGGCGGTGGGGAACCAGCTCCAGGCCGCTCGAGGTGCGCAGGGACCGCCCCGCGCTCGACGCGATCGTCACGCGGTAGGCGGCGCGCCGGCGCCGACCGCCGATGCCGCGGGCCAAGGCCTCGTTGGCGCCGGCGAACACCTCGAGCGGTCCGGTCACGTCGAGGCTCTGGACGCCTTCGAAGACGGCGATCAGGACGTCGCGCATGGCCCCATCATGGCCGGGTCCGGCCCTGTCCGCAAGGACTAATTTCCCACGATTTCGGACAGGGGCGGGCCCCCGCCACGGCCGGCCGCCGCCTCACCCAGTGGCCCGATCAGAGGGGGGCCGCCGTTTCGGCCACCAGTTGGCGCAGCAGGGCGCCCACGCCGCCCTGGGCGTGGGCCGCGCGCTGACGGTCGGCGCCGGCGCCCTCGCGCAGGATGCGCTCGATGCCGTCCAGCGCCTCCTCCTCGCCCGCCCCGCGCAGGGCGGCCCCGGCCAGACCCAGCGCCCGGCGCGCCGCCGCCGGCACCGGCAGCGGCCCCTCGGGCGTCTCCACCACCGCCTGAAGCCCGTCGCGCGCGGCGCGAAAGCACGACTCGTCGATGGCCTCGGCCGGCGCCCGGGGAGCCGAGCGGCGCTCGGCCTCGTGACGGGCCAGTCCCTGGATCAGGGCGGCCAGGGCGGCCACGTCGACCAGGCGCGACTGGCTGTCCATCTCTCGTACCTCCACCGTGCCCAGCCGGGGGTGGGGGCGCACGTCCCACCACACGAACGTGTAGTCGGGCAGGCCCCCGGCCCGCATCACGGCGTCGATGAGCTCCAGGTAGTGGTCGAAGTCGCGCAGGGCGGGGGGCACGCCGCGGCGGGGATAGGCCCGCACCTGCGCGTGGCGGGCGCTGGCCAGGCCCGAGTCGTTCCCGAACCACCACGGCGAGTTGCCCGCCAGGGCGACGAGCAGCGGGAGATGCTCGCGCAGGCCGTTGTAGGCGGAGATCGCCGCCTCCGGGTCGGGCAGCGCCACATGCACGTGCAGCGCGCACTCGGGGGTGCGGCGGATCAGGCCGCGCATCGTGCGCTCGACGTCGCGATAGCGGGCGAGCTGCACCAGGTCGGCGACCCCCCACGGCGAGGTGGGGTGTACGCCCGCGCCCATCAGCTCGGTGCCCGCCGCCCGCGCCGCCGCGCGCAGCTCGCCCACCTGCGTCGCCGCCCGCACCGCGCTCGCCCGAGGGACGGAGCGCAGCTCGATCTCGGCGGCGTAGGCCTCATGGCCCGCCAGTCCCGACGGCGCCTGCAGCGCCTCCAGTACCTGGGCGGCAACCGGGGCCAGCCGCTCGCCGCTGGCCTCGACGAGCAGCAGCTCCTCCTCGAGGCCGACCAGGAACGGCTCCGAGGAGCCGAAGGCGGGCGGCTCGGGGCGGCGGGCGGGGCGGTCGCGATCGGGCATCGGCGCGGCGTGGGTATTCAACGCGGGCCGGGGGACGCGCTCGCCGGTGCGGGCGCCTCGCCGCGGCGCGCGGCCTGCACCGCCGAGCGCCCGGCGATCCGCCCGAGCACCAGCGCGGCCGCCAGCCCGCTGGAGTAGCCGCCGGTCGCGATCCCGCCCACGTCGTTGCCGGCGGCGAACACCCCGGGCGCCACGCGCCCGTCGGGGCCGGCCCGCAGACCTCCGAGCGTGGTGGTGATTCCCGCCGCCACCGGCACGGTCACCCGCCCGTCAGGGTGGCGCTCGACGGCGGCGCCGGCAGCCTCGGCCGCCGCGACCATCTCGGCCACCGTCCGCTCGCCCACGCGCACGCCCAGCTGCCCCGGCCCGACCGTATAGCGGGCGCGGGCGCCGGGCTGCCGGGCGATCCACTGCACCACGTCGATTTCCGACCAGGCGCGGGTCCGGTAGCGCCCGCCGGCGGGTCCGGTCACCTCGGCGTGGCGGGCGTAGAGCTGCGCCAGCGCGACGAATTGCGCCGGGGCGACCCGGGCCGGCGGCGCGGGCAACGCCCGGCCGTAGAACTCGTGCATGCCCGCCGAGCGCTCGGCGCCGGCACGGGTCCCGAGACGCAGCCCATCGCCGGTGCTCCACGGGCTCGCCCGCAGCAGCAGGTGCTCGGCCTGCGCGGTGATGTGGGCCCGGACCAGGTCCCGGTTGGCGGCGAAGCCGCCGGTGCCGAGCACCAGCGGCGCGGCAGGCAGCTCGGTCAGCGGCTGTCCGAGCCGGATGGGACCGGTGGCGGCGCACAGCGCCGAGACGAGACCGGGAGGGTCAAAGCGCCGACCGGCGGTGTGCGGGTTGCCCGTGCCCGGCGGGCCGGCGGCCAGGGGGGCGCCGAGCTCCTGGAGCCAGTCGAGGTCGGCGTCGAGGCGCTCGTGTACCAGGCGCTGGAGGGGCTCCTGGCCGCCGTGGCATTCGGCGCGGAAGTCGGCGAACCGGCGGTGGCGCCAGATCACGCCACTGGAGAGCGCCATCGAGCCGCCCGGCCGGTCGCCCTTCTCGTAGATCGCCGGCTCGGCCCCGAGCGCACGCGCCTGGGCGGCGGCCACCAGGCCGGCCATGCCCGCGCCGGCAATGACCACGTCCCCCATGAGCCGATCCTCGCCGCCGGGACCAGGGCCTCAGACGAGCGAGAACCCCGGCTTGTGCTCGACGTACTCGATCCTCACTCCGGCCGGCCCGGTGACGAAGGCGGCGAAGGTGTTGGGCGCGTCCTTGAACTCATCGACGGCCACGGCGGGGTCGGATGCGGCGAGGAAGCCGCGCACGTCGTCGACGAGCAGCGCGAGGTGGTTGAGCAGGGGGCGCTCGCCGGTTACCGGCGCCGCGGCCGGCGCGGGGCCCAGGCGGACGTGGCGGTCGGCGATCGCGAGTGCCTCGCCGGCGCGGTCGAACCCCATCTGCGCCAGCCGGTCGGCGGTACGGGGCACGTCGGGGACGCCGAGCAGCACGTGGTCGAGGTCGAAGGAGGTCTGGCCGTCGCGCGTGGGCACCAGCCCGATTCGCAGCCCGTCCGGGGCGGCCAGCTCCGGCACGCCGTCGGCGGCGGTGGCGACGGCAAGCGCGGCGGGCAGACGGCCGAGCGCCGCCTCGACGTCGTCCACGCGCAGCGCCACCCGGCTGAGCGCTCCCGCCGCTCGGGGGCCGGGGGCGTCGAACAGCGTGAGCTTGCCCAGGCGGGCGTCGACGCCGACCAGCGTGAAGGAGTCGGTGCGCTCGATCTCGTGCATGCCCAGATGGCGGCAGGCGAGATCGGCGAGCGCTTCGCGCTGGGACACCCACAGGGCGACGTGGTCGAACGAGCTCGGCTTCGGCGCCGCGGTGGGCGGCTGCTCGGAGGATCGGGGCTGGGGATCGGCGGCCATGGTGTCCGGCTCCCTCGCTGAGGGCTCATGCCAGACTACCCGGGCCCAACGACTCGATCACCGAGCGCCCCGGGGGCCGCGCCAGCCGACCGCGACGGGAGGCCGGCGGGGGGGCGGGCAGCAGACGCGTCAGCGGCGAGGAGAGGAGTGCCACAGTGACCGACCAGCGCGACGGGGGCCAGGAACCGGGCGACCAGCTTCCCAGCGATCCCCTGACCGGGCAAGCGGGGCCGGGCGGAGCGGGGACGACCGTCACCCGCCGGGCGCTGCTGGGCGCCGCCGCGCTGGCCGGGGCGGCGGCGGCGCTGCCCGGGGCGGCCGCGGACGCCGCTCGCCGGCGGCGACACAAGCGCAAGCGCAAGAAGCGCAAGCACCCCAAGCGCCCCGTCCACCGCAAGCCGGCGGGCGCGCGCTCGGCCGACGTGGTGGTGGTGGGCGCCGGGCTGGCCGGTCTGAGCACCGCCCGCCGGGTGGCCGCCGCCGGTCGATCGGTGCTGGTGGTCGAGGCGCGCAGCCGGGTCGGCGGCCGCACGCTCAACCACGATGTCGGCGGCGGGGTGATCGCCGAGGCCGGGGGCGAGTACGTGGGCCCGACCCAGGACCACATCCTCGGCTTGGCCAAGGAGGTGGGCGTCGACACGTTCCCCACCTACGACCCCGCCGGCTCCAACAACCTGTACTACGCCGGGGGCAGCAAGCAGACCTACTCCGACAGCTCGCCGCTGGGCACGGCGCCGCCAGACCCGCTGGCGGTGAGCGACGTCGCCGCGGTGGTCGCCCAGCTGGATCAGATGTCGACTTCGGTCCCGGTCGACGCACCGTGGACGGCGTCCAGCGCGACCAGCTGGGACATGCAGACCCTGGAGACCTGGCTGCGCAGCAACAGCTCGGGCAACCAGCGGTTCATGAACCTGGCCTCGGTAGCCACGCGTGCCATCTTCGGCGCCGAGCCGCGCGAGATCTCGCTGCTGTACACGCTGTTCTACATCGCCTCGGCGGGCAACGAGACCAATCCCGGCACGTTCGAGCGCCTGTTCGACACCCCCAACGGCGCCCAGCAGTTCCGCCTGGTGGGCGGGTCCCAGCAGATCTCCCTGCGGGTGGCGGCGGCGCTGGGCGACCGCGTGCTGCTCGGTCATCCGGTGCGCCGCGTCGTCCAGACCTCGGGCGGAGTGCAGGTGCAGGGCGACGGGGTGACGGTCAACGCCAAGCGGGCGGTGGTGGCGATCCCGCCCACGCTGGCCGGGCGGATCGACTACCAGCCCCAGCTGCCGCCCCTGCGCGATCAGCTCACCCAGCGGGTGCCGCAGGGCATCCTGATCAAGGCCGAGGCGGTCTATGACCGGCCCTTCTGGCGCGACGCCGGCTTTAACGGCACCACGGTCTCAGACACCGATCCGGCCAACGTCACCTTCGACAACACGCCGCCGTCGGGAACGCCGGGGATCCTGTTCTGCTTCATCGGCGGCGATGCGGCGCGCAAGTGGACGCAGGTCTCCGACACCGACCGCAAGAACGCCGTGCTGGCCAACTTCGCCACCTACTACGGCGACGCCGCCCGCTCGCCGCGCGACTACTTCGAGATGAACTGGTCCAGCGAGCTGTGGACCCGGGGCTGCCCGGTGGGGCTGTTCGGGCCCGGTCAGCTGCTCGAGTACGGCCCCTTCCTGCGCCCACCGGTGGGACCGATCCACTGGGCGGGCACCGAGACCTCGACGTACTGGATGGGCTACATGGACGGCGCGGTGCGCTCGGGCGAGCGCGCGGCCCGCGAGGTGCTGGCCGAGCTGTGAGCGCGCGCTCGGCCAGCGGTCCGGGGCGCGCGCTGCTCGCCGCCGCCGCGCTCCTCGCCGCCCTGGCCGCCCCTGCCGCCGCCGACGCCCCCCGCGCCAAATTCGACACCCGGGTGCTGGCCGCCGTGCCCTCCCCCGGCTACCCCGCCCTGTCGCTGGTGGCCTCCGACCGGCGGATCTACGTGGGATCGTTCGAGAACCCGGCAGGCGACAGCCTGCCCTCAAAGGTGTTCCGCTACGGGCCCGACGGGGCGCTGGAGACCTCCTACGCGATCTTCGGTCAGGACTTATCCAAGCCCCACGGGGTGCAGGTGGCGGCCGAGGACGGCTCGGGGCGCCTGTACCTGATGGACCAGTCGCCGCCGCGGGTGCTGCGGCTGGATCCGCGCACCGGCGTCCAGGAGGTGTGGGCCACGTTCTCCGACGTGCCGCCGTGCGCGGGCGCGCCGGCGGGCGCCGAGTGCTCGCAGACGGTTATGGACAACCCGCCCGAGCCCGACTACGCCGCCTGGGGGCCCGACGGGGCGATGTATGTCACCGACTACCAGCAGGGGCTGATCTGGAGGGTCCCGCCCGGGGGCAGCGCCGCCCACGTGTGGTTCAGCGACCCGCTCCTGGACGGGACGATGTTCGACGCGGCGGGGATCGTGCTGATGCCCGACCACCACACGCTGCTGCTCGACACCGCCGCCTCGGCGACGAGCACCGGGCCGGACTTCACGTCGGGCAAGGTCTTCACCCTGCCGATCAAGCCCGACGGCAAGCCGGGCACGCTCAGCCGGCTGTGGACGAGCCAGCCGCGGGAGGCGCCCGACGGGTTGGCCCTGGCGGCCTCGGGCAACGTCTATGTCGCCCTGGTCGGCCCGGGCGCCAACCAGCTCGTCGAGGTCTCGCCGCTGGGGCAGGAGCTGGCGCGCTACCCCGACGCAGCGACCAACTCGTCGCTGACCGTGCCCTACGACGAGCCCTCGAGCGTCCAGTTCGACGGCCAGCGGATGATCGTCACCAACCTGGCCTACTTCTCGGGCAACACGTCGCACATGGTGCTGTTCGACGTGTGGGCCGGCGAGCCGGGGGCGCCCGTGTTCCGGCCCGCCGCCGGGGTGGTGTCCGCGGTCGCCCCGCCGGCGCTGGCGCCCCCCCTGTCGGTGGCGGTCTCACCGCGACGCCTGCGGGCGGGCCGGCGGGCGCGGCTGGTGGTGTTGGTCAGCGCCCCGGCCGGCGCGCGCCAGGACCCTAGCGCCCGACGCATCCGTCATCCTGATCGCCGCTCCGAGAACGCGGTTGCCGTGTTAGCCGGATGCGGGCCGCAATTCGGCCCGGGGGGGGCTATTTTCGAGGCAGCCGCACGTATCACCGAGACCGCTTCACCGATGCGACCGATCACCAGGATCCTGGCCCTTGCCGCGCCCGTCGCCGCCCTGACGTCGGCGATCGTGGCCGCTCCCGCCCTGGGCTGGGGCCCGCTGATCGACTGGCACTCGGCGCGAACCGCGGAGCCGACCGCGGCGCCGACCGCCCTGTCGGCCCAGGGCTCGGACGTGAGCAAGATCCAGCACGTGGTGCTCATTGAGCAGGAGAACCGCTCCTTCGATCACTACTTCGGCACCTATCCCGACGCGGCCGGGATCCCGATGCGCGACGGCGTCCCGCTGGTGTGCGTGCCCGACCCCGACAACGGCGGGTGCCAGCAGCCGTTTCACAACCCCACCGACGACAACGGGGGCGGGCCGCACGGCGTGGCCGCGGCGCGGCGCGACATCCACGGGGGGCGTATGGACGGCTTCGTGGCCCAGGGCGAGAACGGCGCGCGGGGCTGCACGGAACCGAACGACCCGGCGTGTACCGAGGGATCGCAGACCGACGTGATGGGCTATCACGACTCGCGCGAGATCCCCAACTACTGGGCCTACGCCAAGAACTTCGTCCTCCAGGACCACATGTTCGAGTCGATCGCCTCGTGGAGCCTGCCCCAGCGGCTGTTCACGGTCTCGGGCTGGTCGGCGCTGTGCGCCACCCCGGGCGACCCGATGAGCTGCACCAACGCGGCTCAGTCGCCGGCCAACCCGGTGGGGTTCGGTCACAACACCAGCCCGCCCGACTACCCCTGGACGGACATCACCTGGCTGTTGCACGGCGCCGGCGTGAGCTGGGCCTACTACGTGTTCGCCGGCGACGAACCGGATTGCGAAAACGACGCCGCGGTGTGCCCGCCGGCGACCCAGAACGCCCAGACGCCGGGGATCTGGAACCCACTGCCCTACTTCGACACGGTGCGCCAGGACGGCGAGCTGTCGAACATCCAGTCGGTCCAGAACCTGTACATGGCGGCGCGCTCGGGCCACCTGCCCGCCGTCTCCTGGGTCGCGCCCAACAACCGCGTCTCCGAGCACCCGCCCCAGAGCGTGCACGAGGGACAGACCTACGTCACCGACCTGATCAACACGCTGATGCAGGGCCCGGAGTGGAAGAGCACGGCGGTCTTCCTCAACTGGGACGACTGGGGCGGCTTCTACGACCACGTCGTGCCGCCGCACGTCGACCCCAACGGCTACGGGCTGCGCGTGCCGGGGATGGTCATCAGCCCCTGGGCCCGCAAGGGCTTCATCGACCACGGCGTCTACAGCCAGGATGCCTATTTGAAGTTCATCGAGGACCTGTTCCTCGGCGGCCAGCGGATCGACCCCTCGACCGACAACCGCCCCGACCCGCGGCCCGACGTGCGCGAGGACCTGCCCACGGCGGGCGATTTGGTCAAGGACTTCGACTTTCGCCAGGATCCCCAGCCGCCCCTGATCCTGCCGCTGAACCCCGGTCCGGTCAACCCGCCCAAGCTCAAGGTGTTCCTGCGCGGCACGCCCAAGCGGGTGTCACTGAACAAGAAGCAGATCAGGCTGCCGCTGACCTGCAACATGGGCTGTCAGGTGACCATCAGCGAGCAGCTAAAGGCGGGGCGAGCGGCCGCCCCCGTGGGACGCCTGAAGCTGGCCCTGACCCCGCGCCAGCGCACGCGGGTGGCGATCCCGCTCACCAGCCGCCTGCGCCAGGCGGTCACCCAGGTGAGAAAGGCCAAGTCCAGCGCCGGCGCGCCGCCCAAGCTGGTGCTCCTGATCCAAGGCGACAGCCGCACCGGTCCCCGCCGGCTGCGCCACCTGACCATCGCCCTGCGCTAGCCTCGCGCTCGTGCCAAGGTGGAGGACGGTGATGGCGGCGGCCTGCCTGACCATCGGCGCGGGCGGCTGTGGCGGAAGCTCCGATAGCGCCCAGCAGCGGTTTCGCAGCCAGGCGCGTCAGATCTGCCGCGACATCAACATGCAGCTGGCCACCGCGTCGGGCGCTCAGAAGCTGTCGCTCGGCCGCGAAGAGGTGCGGCGCTTGGGGAGCCTGACCCCGCCGCCCGAGCTGCGGGAGAAGTTCCGCACCTACCTCGCCAACGAGGCGGACTACTACCGGCGCGCCGAGCAGGCCATCGCCCGCCACGACCTAGCCGCCGCCAATGCGCTCAACCCACATCAGGACGACCAGCTCACGCGCGATCTGGGCCTGACCGACTGCGGCTGAGAGGTGCCCGATCAGCCTCCTGGGCGGGTGGTGGTCGACGGCATGAACGTGATCGGCTCGCGTCCCGACGGATGGTGGCGCGACCGGCGCGGGGCGATCGAGGTCCTGGTCGATCGGCTGGCCCTCCGCGTGGCGCGCCAGCCCACCCCGACCACGGTGGTGTTCGACGGGCGGCCCTTCGCCATGCCGGCAGGGCTGCCCGCTCCGCTGGAGGTGCGCTTCGCCACCCGCGGCGGTCCCCACGCCGCCGACGCCGACATCGCCCAGCTGGTGGCCGACAGCGCACATCCGGCGGAGATCTTGGTGGTCACCTCCGACGCCGAGCTGGCCGGCCGGGTGCGGAGCCTGGGGGCGCGCGTGCAGGGGGCGGGCAGCTTTCGCCGCGAGCTCGAGCGCTGACTCAGCGCTTGCCCTTCGCCGACTTGGGGCGGGGGAGGTGCGGGCGCGGGCGCCCGCCCCGCGGGGGGCCCGGCGAGGAGCGCCTCTGGGGACCGCGGCCCGGCGTTCGCGCCGGCCGTCGGCGGGCGGTGGCCTTCTTCGGCGCCTCTAAGGAGAACGTGCGCACCCAGCCCTCGATCCCCTTGAGGTGGCGTCGCCGGCGGCGCTTCCACTCGAAGCCTTCGGCTCGCTGCGCCACCTCCTCGGTGGCCAGCACCTGTCCCTGCTTGGCCGCCTCGGTGAGCCGGGAGGCCAGGTTGACCGTCGCGCCGAACCAGTCCCCTCCGCGGGTGGTCGCCGGACCGAAGGCGATCCCCACCCGCACCCCCGGCATGTCCTGGGGGGCCGAGCCGATGCTCTCGCGCAGGGTCAGCACCGTGCGCACCAGCGCCGGAACGTCGGGCGAGACGAACATGGCTGCGTCGCCGATCGTCTTTATCAGCTGGGCGGGCGGCTCCACCGCCCGGACGGACAGCTCGGCCAAGCGACTGGCGATGCGACCCACGTCCTCGGGGGGCACGCGCTCGCCCAGCCGGGTGTAGTCGACCAGGTCGGCGAAGCCGACCGCCACGTCCCGGGTGTCGGCCAGGCGTCCGGTGCGCCGCTCGGCCTCGGTGAGCAGGGCGCGACGGATCGCGTCACGCAGGTGGGTGCGAAAGGCATAGTCGAAGATCGGCGGCAGCAGCGGGGTGAGCTGGTCCGCCGCCTCGGCGAACCGCAGCCCGGCGGTCTCCTCCGAGTCCCCCGGCTGGAGCAGGGCGTCGCCCACCGTGCTCCGCACCGCCTCGGCGGTCTGAGCGGTGCCCTGGCTGATGACGCGCGCCACCTCGAGCAGGTCGTCATCGGGCACGCCGGCCTTCAGCAGGCGGGCCACCAGCTTGGCCAGCTTCATGTCCTCGTCGCTCAGGGCCCGCTGCCCGCGGCCGGGGCTGGGGCGGCCGATCGCCCGCAGCAGATCGCGCAGGTAGGGCAAGGACAGCCCCGAGGCTCGCGAGACCGCCGTGAGCGTGTGTCGCCCGGGGCCGCCCAGCGCCGCCTCGACCGCCAGCGTGGGCAGGCGCCCCCGGGCCTCGGCGCCCTCGATGTCGGCCCGGCTGTGGCCGGCGGCGCGCAGTCGGCGAAACAGACGCTGGCGGTCGTCCATCAGACGATGCTTCCACACCCCGGGCCGCGGTGGCGGGCGCAGCGTCGATCCGGCCATCACGACCGCGCCCGCCGGGAGTTCGGAGGGATCCGCTAGGGGATGTGCACGCCCGAGATCGCGCGCGCGATCACCAGGCGCTGGATCTCGGAGGTGCCCTCGAAGATCGTGTAGATCTTGGCGTCGCGGTGCATGCGCTCGACCGGGTACTCGCGCGTGTAGCCGTTGCCGCCCAGGATCTGGATCGCGCGCTCGGTCGCCCACACGGCGACCTCGCCGGCCTTGAGCTTTGACATCGACCCCTCGGCGTTGGTGAACGGATGGTCGGCCCGGCCCATCCACGAGGCTCGCCACACGAGCAGACGGGCGGCGTCGATCTCGAGCTTCATGTCGGCCAGGGCAAAGGCGATCGCCTGGTTCTCGATGATCGCCCGACCGAACTGCCTGCGCTCCTTGGCGTAGTCGAGCGCGTACTCGTAGGCCGCCCGGGCTATGCCCAGCGCCTGGGCCCCGACCGTGGGGCGGCTGACCTCGAACGTCCGCATCGCGGCCTGGCTCTTGGCCGCCTGACCCTCGCGCGCCCGGGCCATGCGCTCGTCGAGCTTGTCCTTGCCCCCCAGCAGGCAGCTGCCCGGGACGCGGCAGTCGTCGAGGAACACGTCGGCGGTGTGGGAGGCGCGCAGCCCGTGCTTTTTGACCTTGGTCCCCATCTCCAGGCCCTTGGTGCCCGGGGGGATCACGAACGCCGCCTGGCCCCGCGCCTTGAGCTCGGGATCGACCGACGCGACGACGACGTGGACGTTGGCGATGCCGCCGTTGGTGGCCCATGCCTTCTGGCCGTTGAGCACCCACTCGTCCTTGGCTTCGTCGTACTTGGCGCGGGTGCGCAGCGCCGAGACGTCCGAGCCGGCGTCGGGCTCCGAGACGCAGAACGCGCCCACCTTTGGGTCCTCGACGGTGCCGTAGCACTGGGGAACCCACTCGCCCAGCTGCTCGGGCGTGCCCGAGGCGAAGATCCCCGCCACCGCCAGCATGGTGCCCATGATTGCCATCCCGATCCCGGCGTCCCCCCAGAACAGCTCTTCGCTGGCGATCGGGAGCGTCAGCCCGCTGGGGTCGGCCCAGAACTGGGCGAGAGACTCAAATCCGTACAGCCCGATCTTGGCCGCTTCGGAGATGATCGGCCACGGCGTCTCCTCGCGCTCGTCCCACTCGGAGGCGGCCGGACGCACCACACCCTCGGCGAAGCCGTGCACCCAGTCGCGGATGTCCTGCTGGTCCTGGGACAGCTCCATCGAGAACGGCGGCGCGTCCTCGGGCGTCGACTGGGCGATGAGCTCCTCGGCGTCGGTGGCCATCGGCCTTCCTTTCTTTTGCGGTGATGGTAGATCGGTTACTTGGAGTTGCCCAACCGGGCACGCTGGCGCAGGCGCGCGCGCAGCTGGTCGGGACCGGGCGGCCGGGCCGGGTCGGTCTCCTCGATGAAGCGCTCGAGTGCCTCCACGAACCAAGCCGGCTCCTGCACGTGGGGGAAGTGACCGCCGGCGCCCAGGATCTCCAGGCGACTACCGGGAATCGCCGCGTGGGCCTCGTGGCCGTGGCGCGCGGGGATGATCCAGTCGCTCTCTCCCCACAGGATCAGGGTCGGCACGTCCTCGGCCAGGTACAGACGGTCGCGGGCATCCACCCGCTGGCCGCCCGGATCCACGGCGGCGCGCAGGGTGTGCACGAAGGCGGCGCGCGCCGTCGGGGTGGCCAGCGAGGCGTGGCCCCGGAGCGCCTCGCGCATGTCGGCTCCCTGTTCGAGCCCCAGGCGCTGGGCGAGGCTGGTCAGCCTGGCCGTCCCGCC
Organism: Actinomycetota bacterium; assembly: GCA_005883215.1. Taxonomy (GTDB): domain Bacteria; phylum Actinomycetota; class Thermoleophilia; order Solirubrobacterales; family Solirubrobacteraceae; genus AC-64. The sequence continues at coordinate 22,665 of VAYS01000033.1, read as the reverse complement.
GCGAATCCAGTCGGCCGCGATCCAGGGCAGCACGTGTTCGGCCAGGGGCAGCGTCGCCGCCCGTAGCAGCCCATGGACCTCGGGGCCCAGGCCTCCGCTGGAGACCAGCACCAGGCGCTCGCACAGCTCCGGGAATTGGTAGGCCAGCTGCATGACCACGCCACCGCCGAGCGAATGGCCCACCAGCGTGGCGCGCTCGTGCTCCAGCGCCACCAGCAGATCGCGCAGCCCGTTGGCATAGGCGCCCATCGAGTAGTCGCCGGCCGGCGCCTCGGAATGGCCATGCCCGGGCAGATCGGGGGCCAGGACGGTGAAGTGCCGGGCCAGCGGCTCGAGGACCTCGAGCCAGGTATCGGAGCTGGAGGTGATGCCGTGAACCAGCAGCAGCCCGGGCCCGGACCCGCCGGCCCGGTAGACGACGCGGCGCCCGTGCAGGACGATCTCGTGCTGGTCGACGGTCACCGACCGGCGTCCCGATCCGGGCGGCGGGCGGCGGGCGCGGGAGGCCCCGGCGCGGGGCCGAGGCGCGCCGCGGGCGGTCTGGAGGCGGGCGGGAGAGTCGGTGGGTGGCATGTTTGAGTCGCTTTCGGTTCGCGCTGGGCCGGTGTGCGGCGCTCCGCGCCGGCGGGGCACCGCCGGGGTGTTACGCATCAGTAACCTTACTTAGGAGTATCGTTACCCTCAAGTAAGCTGGTGGAACCATGGCGGTCAGAAACCAAACTCCCCGCCCGCGCCGAGGCCCCGGCCGGGGCGGTGGTCGACCGCCGGCGACGACCGCGCTCTCGGGCCGGGCCCGCCGCCGCGTCCCGCGCCCCGAACGCGAGCGCCAGATGCTCGACGTAGCCGACGCGGTGTTCGCCGAGCGCGGCTACCACGGCGCGTCCATGGACGACATCGCCCGTCGCGTGGGGGTGACCAAGCCGATGCTCTACAACTACTTCGGCTCCAAGCAGGGTCTGTACCTGGCCGGCGTGCAGCGAGCAGATCGCCCGCACGGTGGCCGCCCTGCTGCGGGGGCTGGCGAGCAGCGGAGAGCTGGAGGGCTCCGCGGTCGGCGATCCCGACGCGCTGGCCTACGCCGTGGTCGGGGCCGGCGAGTCGTTGGCCAACTGGTGGCTGCGCCAGCGCCCGCGCGACAGCCGGGAGCTGATGGTCGCCCGGCTGATGACCGTGGTCTGGTCGGGGCTCGGTCAGCTGGAGCGCGGGCGGGTGTGGCCCACCTCACGCTAGCGGCGGGGCCCCCCGCCGAGCGCGGTCTATCCGGCTCGGGGTGCGCACGGCGGGAGTAGAGTCCCGGCGGGGAGGATGCGGTTGAAGGTGACACACCGGGGCCGCGCGCCCCTCGCCGTGGCGGTGGGGCTCCTGCTCGCGTGCGCGGTCGGCGACCTGGGGGCGGGGCCGGTGGCGGCGGCGGCGGTGCGAGCGCACCGGCCCGGGCACCGGCGGGTCTCGCACCCGTCGCGCAACTGTCGGCGCTTCGCCGCCCAGGAGCGGCGCGAGAGCCGGCGCGCCGAGCGGCGCGAGAGCCGGCGAGTGGGACGGCAGGAGCGGCGTCTGGCCCGCCGCTGCCGGCTGCGGCGCCTGCGCGAACCGCGCCCCAACCGTCCGTCCCACAAGGGGCCCCCGGGTGCCGACGGCATCCACAAGATCAAGCACGTGGTCGTCGTCATGCAGGAGAACCGCTCGTTTGACACCTACTTCGGCACCTATCCGGGCGCCGACGGGCTACCGCGCGACGCGAGCGGCAACTTCACGGTCTGCGTCCCGGATCCCAACGCGGGCGGCTGCCAACGGCCGTTCCACAACACGCGCGACGTCAATGCCGGCGGGCCGCACTACAACCAGAGCGCGGTGGCCGACATCGACGGCGGCAAGATGGACGGCTTCGTCAAGACCGTCGAGCAGGCGCAGGACCTCGACACCGACAAGACCAGCTGCGTGGTGGCTGGCCAGGCGCCGGGGTGCGTCGACGTGATGGGCTACCACGACCAGCGCGAGATCCCCAACTACTGGACCTATGCGCAGAACTTCGTCCTCCAGGACCGGATGTTCGAGCCGACCGACACCTGGAGCCTGCCCGCGCACCTGTACATGGTTTCCGGCTGGTCGGCGATCTGCCAGAGCTCGACCGACCCCTTCAGCTGCGCCACCGACCTCGAATTTCCCGACAGCGAGCGCGAGCCCCAGTCCAGCGTCAGCCAGATCCAGCAGATCAACGGCGCCGCGGCGGGGATCTTCACCGCCGTCGATGCCGACGACGCCCAGGGATCGCCCCAGCCCGACTACGCGTGGACCGACATCACCTACCTCCTGCACCGCGCCGGAGTCGGCTGGCGCTACTACCTGGCCCAGGGCACCGAGCCCGACTGCCCGAGCGGAGCGATGACGTGCGCCCCCCAGGCCCAGGTCGTCAACACGCCGGAGATCTGGAACCCGCTGCCCGACTTCCAGACCGTGCACGACGACAACCAGGTCGGCAACGTCGTCAACGACACCCAGCTCTTCACCGACGCCGCCCGGGGGCAGCTGCCGGCGGTCTCCTGGGTGATCCCCAGCGGCGACAACTCCGAGCACCCGTTCGCGACGGTCAGCTCGGGGCAGAACCACGTCACGCGGGTGATCAACGCGATCATGCAGAGCCCCGACTGGAGCTCGACCGCGATCTTCCTGTCCTGGGACGACTGGGGCGGCTTTTACGACCACGTCGCGCCGCCGACCGTCGACGGCCAGGGGTACGGGCTCCGAGTGCCGGCCCTGGTGATCAGTCCCTACGCCCGGCCCGGCTACATCGACCACCAGATGCTCAGCCACGACGCCTACCTGAAGTTCATCGAGGACGACTTCCTCGGCGGCCAGCGTCTGGACCCCCACAGCGACGGACGCCCGGATCCGCGCCCCGACGTGCGCGAGAAGGCGGGCATCCTCGGCGACCTGCGGGCCGACTTCGACTTCAGCCGTCCCCCGCGCCAGCCGCTGGTGCTCGATCCGGGCGTCGCCGGCGTCCCCGGCCCCGCGCCGCAGGGCCGACCCCATCTGCCACCGGTCCCCGGCTACCCACCCGGCTAGCTCGCGCGCGAGCACCGGGCCATCTGCACACCCGGCCCCCGGGGCCACCGCCGCGGCCCCGTAGCCGATGTGGCACCCTGGCGGGGTGAGGGACCCAGGGGGTAGCTCAGGGGCGCTCGACCGGCTGGCGGTGCTCCTCGCGTTGGCGCTCGTGACGCTCGCCGTGGCGCCGGTAAGTCCCTCCCCCGCCGCGGGCTCCGGGGGATCCCCGGCCTCGGTGCGGGTGGGGCTGCCCGGCGAGGTCTCCCCGCTGCTGGGCCACCAGCGGGCGCTGCGGTCCACGCCCGCTCACCAGGCGGTGACCGCGTTGGTCGAGCTCAAGGCGCCCCGGGCGCGGGCGCTGGCCACCTTCGTGCGCGCCGTCTCAGACCCGGGCCAGAAGAGCCACGGCCACTACCTCACCCCCTCCCAGTTCGAGTCCCGCTTTGCCCCTTCCACCGCCGCCGCCGCCGCGGTGGCCGGCTCTCTGCGCGCCGCCGGCCTGCGGATCGCCGAGGTCCCGCGCAACCGCCGCTACGTGGCGGCGACCGGGACCGTGGAGCAGATGGAGACCCTGTTCGACACGCGCCTGGTCGACTTGCGCGTGGCCAACGGCGCGGTGGCGCACACGCCCACCCGGCCGCCGTCGGTGCCCGCCTCGCTGGCGCCCTACGTCAGCGCCGTGCGCGGGCTCGACACGAGCGCCCAGATGCACCCGTTGGCCTCCCCGCCGCCGGCCAGCGTCGAGGCCAGCCCGTGCTCCGGTTACTGGGGCCAGCTGGCGGGGACGGGAACGCCGCCCGCCTACGGCGGGGTGGCGCCCTGGGCCCCGTGCGGCTACACCCCCCAGCAGGTCCAGGGGGCCTACGGCATCGCGCCGGCGGTCGCGGCCGGTCTCGACGGCCGCGGCCAGACGGTGGCGGTGATCGACGCCTACAGCTCGTCCACCATCCAGCAGGACGTAGACACCTACTCCGATCGCCACGGGCTGCCCCACGCCAGCCTCCAGCAGGTGCGTAGCGCGGTCGCCTCCTCCACCCCCCAGGTCCCGGGTACCCAGGTCGATCCCCAGGGCTGGGCGGGCGAGGAGACGCTCGACATCGAGGCGGTTCACGCGATGGCCCCGGGCGCGCGCATCGTCTACGAGGGCGGCGACTCCTCGCTCAACGTGTCGCTCACCCAGGCCCTGAACGACGTCGTCGCCAACCACCGGGCGCAGATCGTCACCAACTCCTACGGCAGCGCCGGCGACGTCAACCAACAGAGCGATCTGGACCCGATCTTCGCCCAGGCGGCGGCCGAGGGCATGGGGATCTACTTCGCCAGCGGCGACGCCGGCGACGAGACCAAGGACCCCAACGGGCCCCACGACCGCGAGGTCGACTCCCCGGGCAACGACCCGATGGTCACCGCGGTCGGCGGCACCAGCCTGGGGGTGGGCGCCAGCGGCGAGTACCTGTTCGAGACCGGCTGGGGCACCTACCAGTCCAGCCTCTCGGGCGGCGCCTGGTCGCCGGCTCCGCCCGGCAACTGGCAGTACGGCGGCGGCGGGGGCACCAGCCAGACCTACGGTCAACCCGATTGGCAGCGCGACGTCGTGCCTTCTGACCTGGCCAGCTACTGGCAGGGCAAGCCGGCCGAGGCCAACGCCGGCGACGCCAACGGCCAGATCCATGTGCCGGGCCGCGCGGTCCCCGACGTGGCGCTCGACGCCGACGCCAACACCGGCTTCCTCGAGGGGCTGACCGAGGACTTCTCCGACCCGCCCACCGGGCTGCCCACCGACGACGACCACTACGGCGAGTTCCGGGTCGGCGGCACCAGCCTGTCGACCCCCCTGTTCGCGGGGATCATGGCCCTGGCCGACCAGGCGGCCGGCCGACCCCACGGCTTCCTCAACCCGGCTCTGTACCTGGCCGCCCGCCAACCCGCCTACCGCGACGTCGTCTCGCCCCCCTCCACCGTGTCGGTGGTGCGCAACGACTACAACAACGCGCGCGACGGCAGCGGCGGGACCACCACCAGCCTGAAGACCTTCAACCAGGTCGACACGCTGCACGTGCGTGCCGGCTATGACGACGCCACCGGGCTGGGCAGCCCGGCGGGCTTGGACTTCCTGCGCGCCCTGGCGCCCGGGTCCTCGCTGATCCCGGCCGGCGAGACGCCCGGGGCCAAAGTGCTGGTGCCCAGGCCGCCCGCCGGCAAGCACACCAAGCCCAAGCGCCGCGCGTGTGGCGCCAAGAAGAAGCCCAAGCGCAAGAAGCCCCGGCGGGCGCGGGGGCGCAAGCGCCCCGGCGCAGGCGCCCGCCAGGCGGCGCGACGCAAGCACGCCGCGGGCGGCAAGAAGGGCCGCCGCAAGCCGGCGCGCGCCTGCACCCGCCCCAAGCGCAAAAAGCCCAAGCACCGCAAGCGCAAGCGTCCCCGCCGGTCGGCCCGGTGAGCGCGATCGTCGCGATCGCCCTCACGGCCACCCTGCTCGTGGCCCCCGCGGCCGAGCGGACCGCCTCAGCGCCGCCGCCGCGGGCGGTGTCCGCGCCGCCCCCCGCGGCCACCGCGACCGACGCCAGGTCGCGCCGCTGCCCACCCGCTCCGCCCGAGCCCGCGCACCCGATCAGCCGCCGGGAGTGGATCTCGGGCGTGGCGATCACCGAGTACTACCCGGTGCCCGAGCGCTGGTCCGCGGGTCTGCCCGTCCACACGCCGGGCCTCACCGGTCGCCATGCCGTCGACTGGCTGTACTCGGCCCGCGGGGTGTCGATGGAAGGCGACGGCATCGACTCGCGCGGGCACCAAGTCCACATCTCCTCGCTGGGGGATGAGGGGTGGGTCAACCCCGCGGGTCACCCCACCCATCCGCTCTGTCCGGGGATCTGGAGTGCCGGGCCGCCCTACTGGCGCGCGGGCGGTTGGCGCAACGGCCACGGCGCCGTCACCTACCCGCTGCGCGGCGGGAAGTGGTCAAACGGAGCGCCCCGCCGCAAGCTCTCCTACCGCGGCGTGTCGTTCAGCCCGGGACCGTCGCTGCCCCTGCGCTACTACCACAGCATCGCCACCGACCCCCGTCTGATTCCGCGCGGGAGCCGGGTGTTGATCCCCGCCTATCGCGCGGTCAACGGCGGTTGGTTCGTCGCCCAGGACACCGGCGGGGCGATCAAGGCCCGCCACATCGACGTCTACCGGCCGCCGCCCGACTCGCCGTCGGATCAGGGGCGCGATCTGCGCGACCAGCGCGTCTATGTGATCCCGCCGGGCTGACGCCGCCGTGGGGCGGGGATCGCCACCGGCCGCGCCGTCGGGCCGCTGGGGCCCCGGGGATGGCGGCAAGCCGGGTGCGCCGGCCGAGAGCGCTATAGTCGGGCTACGTGGTCGGGCTATAGCCCGACCTTCTTCAGTGCCCGCGCTCGTAGCCTTGCTTCAAAAGCATCTCCGCGTTCGCAGCACGCACCAACGCCGGAGGTAAAACAATGGCTACAGGAACCGTGAAGTGGTTTAGCGACGACAAGGGCTTCGGGTTCATCACTCCCGATGACCAGTCCAAGGATCTCTTCGTCCACCATTCGGGGATAGCCGGCGACGGCTATCGCTCGCTCGCCGAGGGGGCCAAGGTCTCCTACGACGCCGAGTCGGGCGACAAGGGTCCCAAGGCAGTCAACGTCCAGCTCGTCTAGCGCGAGATCGTGCGCCTGCCGGCCTCCGGCCGGCAGGCCCGCACGCGCGCAGAGGCGAGAAGCTCAGCTCGCCGATTCCGTAGCATCGCCTCAATGGCCGACTGGGCGACGATCTCCTCGCTGGCCACCGCGGGCGGAACGCTCGTGCTCGCCGTCGCCACGTTCGCCTCGGTGAGGTCGGCCAACCGCTCGGCGCGCTTGGCCGAGCTCTCGCTGCTCACCGGGCTGCGGCCGGTGCTCATCCCCTCCAGGGCCGATGACCCGGTCGAGCGGATCCGGTTCGTCGACGGCCAGGTGCTCGAGGTGCCCGGGCACGGAGCCTCATTCGAGGTGGCCAACGGCAACATCTACCTGGCCATCGGCCTGCGCAACGGCGGCGCCGGGCTGGCGGTGATCCACGGGTGGCGGGTAGAGCCCAGGGAGGTCCCCGGCTCGGCCGGCATGGATGTGCCCGAGGTCACCGATTTCCGCCGCCAGCAGCGCGACCTATACATCCCCGCCGGGGACAGCGGCTTCTGGCAGGGAGCGATCCGGGATCACGACGATCGCTCATACGAGAGCATGTGCGCGGCGGCTGGGTCCGGGGCTTGGGTAATGGTCGACCTGCTCTACGGCGACCACGAAGGCGGTCAGCGCACGATCGCCCGCTTCGGGATCTCGCCCGCCGACCCGGGCGGGGGCTATGAGGCCCAGGTGAGCAGGTACTGGAACGTGGACCGAGCGGACCCCCGCTAGGGCGCTGCTTTGCCGCCGGCGGCGCCCGGGGCCTTGGTCTGGTGGACGTCCGAGGCATTCAGCGTGACGTGCCCGCTCGAGTCGGTCATGTGCACGCTGGCCTGGGCCTCCTCGCCGTTTGCGTAGGTCAGGGTGCAGGTAAACGTCCCGCCGGCCTTGGCCTTGACGCCGCTCGGACAGGTCACCTTCTGGGCCCTAGGACCGGGGACCTGGGCGTCGAGCTTCTTGACCAGGTTCTCCGCCTTGCCCTGATCGATGGTGGTTTGACACCCCGTGGCGGCACCGACGCTCACGCCTAGCGCCACCACGACTCCCGCCCGGTTGATCATTCGACGCATATGCCCTCCGCAGACGTGGATTTGGGCGCGGATGGATCCCCTGAGCGATGCCGCCGCGCCCCGATCGGGGACAAGCGGGGCAATCGTATAGGGCGATCCAGCTAGCGCTCGAGCCTCCCGCCGGCATCCTCCCAGTCGGGGACCCCGCCTCCCACCACGTGGATGACGCGCGCGGCGCCGCGGTGCTCGAGCAGGCTGGCGGCGGTGGCCGCCCGCTCGCCCGAGGCACAGACAGCGGCGATCGGCCGCGCCGGATCGAGCCCTTGGGGTATGGCCCGGATGTCGTGCCAGGGACAGAACGACGATCCCGGTATCCGTTGCCTTGACCGTTCGGCCTGCTCGCGCACGTCGAGGATCTGGATGCGCCGATCGGCCTCGACCCGCGCGGGCAGATCGGAGAGCTCGAGGCGCTCGGTGCGCTGCACCGGCCGCTTGTCCTGGCGCCAGGCCGTCATGCCGCCGTGGAGATAGCCGGCCAGCTCGCGCAGGCCCACCGCCACCGCCAGGCAGCCGGCCAGACGCCCATCGTGATCATCTCGCCCCACGAACACGATCGGCTGGTCGCGGTCGGCCAGCCACGCGAGCTTGGAGCCGAACCCGGCGCGCAGCATCGGGATGCACAGCGATGCGCGCACGTGCGCGTCGTCGTATTGCAGGTCGGTGCGCACGTCGACGATCAGCGCTTCCTGCTGGTCGAGCTGCCGCGGCGACAGCGGCATCAGCTCGACGCCCTGGGTGAGCAGCGGCCCGCGGTTGAGTCCCACGATCGCCTCGAAGTTCGGCGGCTGTGGTCCCAGGCCGGCCAGGGCGTGCTTTACGAAGGCCTCCTCGTCGTCGATGCCCAGCGCTTCGTTGTGCGCCTTCTCGAAGCCGATCGTGGAGGCGATCTTGAGGTCCATGCCTGGCCCCCCGCACATCGACCCCCCCAGGTGCCCGGGCCACACCTCGCAATCGTCGGGCAGCGTCAACAGCTTCTCGTGCAGCGAGCGGAAGATGCCCCGGGCCCCCTCGGTCCGCTCGATCGCCAGGTCGGGTCGCGCGATGTCGCCCACGAACAGGCTGTCGCCGGTCAGCACCGCCCAGGGCTCGGGCCCCCGGGCGTGGTCGATCAGGGCGAACGCCGTGTGCTCGGGCCGGTGCCCCGGCGTATGCAGGGCCCGCACGGTCAGACTCCCGAGAGCGAGCTCCCAGCCATCGTCGAACGGCTCGTGCTCGTAGTCGGGGCGGGCCTCGCGGTGCACGTGGATGGTGGCCCCGGTCGCGGCGGCGAGGCGCCCGTGGCCGGAAACGTGGTCGGCGTGGTTGTGGGTCTCGAGCACGTGCTCGATGCTCACGCCCATGTAGCGCGCCAGCTCGAGGTAATCGTCGACCTCGAAGCGGGGGTCCACTACGGCGGCCAGGCCCGCCCGCTCGTCGCCGATCAGGTAGGAGGCACAGCCCAGATCGTCGTGAGTGACCTGGCGGAAGACCATTTGCGCTCTGAGAAGAAGCTACCGCGCCGGGATCGAGCGCGGCCCGGCTCGCGGGCGCGCCGGCTGAGCGTCTCGATGAGAACGGCCCTACAGCCGGCGGTCAGGTCACGGCGCGGCGCGCAGCAGGTGGGGGAAGGCCGTGCTCCTGCCCTGGAACGGGAGGGGGCTCTGCACGCGACAGGGCGGGGGGCCGCTGCCGGGCAGCAGGGGGATCGTCTGGGGGTTGTTGACGTTCTGGCAGTCGAAGGCCTCCAGGCCCGTGGCCAGCTTGTCCAGCGCCCGGGGAGCGAAGTACGGATTGTGGCGGTTGGACGCCAGCCGCTGGCCCTGGGTGACGAAGCCCTCGGGGCCGACCGGGACGATCACCCGCAGGTAGTGACGGGGCTGGCTGTCGCCCGGCTCCTGGATCGAGCCCTGCGTGGCGGCGGAGATGTTGGCGTAGGAAGTCACCAGCTCCTGGCGGTACAGGTACAGGTACTGGACGATCGGGAGAAGGTCACGCCCGATCGGATAGAGGACGTCGAGCAGGGGATGGCTGGCGCGCACGATGCGGGTCAGGGCGGGCAGGCCCTCGCGCGCCGCCGTGATCACCGGGTCCAGCCGCACGAACAGCTCGCGCAGGTGGGGGGACAGGGCTGCCGTGCCGGCGAGCACGGGCCGCAGCAGCGGCGCCGCCGGCCCGAGGGCGCGGATGACCGGCGCCGCGTCCTGGCTGGTGGCCTGGGCGGCCAGCAGGGTGGGGCGAAGCTCGTGCAGGAAGGTGGGCAGGATGCCCAGCACCTGGCGTAGGTCCTGGGCGCGCGCGGCGGTGGTGGCGGCGACGCGCCGACCGGCGGTGATCAGCCCTTGCGTCAAAGCCGCGTTGCGCCCCAGCGCGTCGAAGGTCACGCCGGTGTCGCGGATCAGGCGCGACAGGGCGGCGCGCTGGGAATCGAGGATGGCCAGCAGATCGTTGCCCTGTCTGGTCACCGGGTCCAGCTCGCCGATCACGTCCGAGAGCTCGGCGCCCCGTCCGCGCAGCGCCGCCGACCAGCGCTGCATCCAGAGCTGGAGGGCCGTCCGCGTGGGGCGGTCGAACGTGGCCAGGAGCTGGTCCAGCTGCACGGCAGACTCCACCTGCGTGTTGGCGAGCGTCCCCCCCTCGGGGACCTTGGCCGCCGTCGGAGATCCCGGGGTGAGCTCGACGAAGGTCTCGCCCAGCAACGTCTTCTGGCGCAGGATCGCCCGGGTGTCGACGGGGATCGGGGCGTAGCGCGGGCGCATCTCGATCAGCGCCTGGGCGCGGCCGCTGCCCTCGGTGACCTTGATCACCTTGCCCACCGGGACCCCGGAGATGCGCACGTCCGCCTGCTCGGCGAGCTGAGGCGCCTGCTCGAAGCTGGCGGCGAAGCGATACCCCTTGGGCTTGAGCGGATAGGGACCCCCGAACGAGCTCCATAGGTACAGGAGCAGGGCAAAGCAGGACAGCGCGAACACCGCCATCAGGGCGAGCCGGCCGCGGGTGGGTGCCTGGGTCTCCATGCTCAGCGACCGGTGGACGCGGGGCCCGCGGGGCAGGCCGGGGAGGCGGTGACCGCCGCCAGCAGCGGGTTGAGCTGGGGGAGCAGCGCGTAGGTGGAACAAGAGGCCAGCACCAGCCCGCGCCAGGCCACCCCGTGGGCGTCCTCGACGCTCAGAATCGAGTCCCCGTTGTGGGCGAACCAGGCCAGCCAGTACAAATAGGAGTGGCCGGGGGCGGCGGGGACGTAGACGAGCTCGTTGGTCACGTAGCGCAGCACGCGAAACGACTCGGTGAGCTCGGGGGTGATCGTGCGCAGGTTGGTGAGCGCGGGGTTCAGATCACCCAGGACGGGGCGCGCCTGCAGGGCCAGCGCTCGCACCTGACGCAGGGCCGGGGTCCCATGGCGCAGCAGGGGACGGGCCTTGACCAGCGCCGGCGCCAGCGCGCGCACCGTGGGCCGCAACGCGCCGAGCGCGGACGGCAGCTCGGCGGCCAGCGGCTGGGCGGCCGACAGAGCCCGGCGCGCGGCGCTCAGCGTGCCCGGCAGGCGGTCGAGCGCGGCGGCCAGCGCCCGGTCTTCGCTGGCCAGCGCGCCGAAGGTCTGGTTGGTGGCCTCCACCAGCGGACCGAGCTGGGCCCGCTGGGTCACGGCCGCGTCGGACAGGAGCCGGAGCTCGGAGACCACGCTGCGCAGCAGCCGCCGGCGATCGACCAGAGCGGCGGTGATCCGGTGCGTGCGGGCGAGGGTGGGGGCGCCGGCGCGCAGGATCGCGCGGAGGTCGGCTCCCCGACCGTGCAGGCCCTCGCCCCCGGCGTTGATGAGCGCGGTGACGTAGGACCGTGTGTCGGCGTCGAGCGACGCCAGCAGCTCGTCGCTGGTGACCGGCACCTGGGTGCTGGCCAGCGGCAGCGTGTCGCCGTCGCGCAGGCGGGCGGCGGATGGGCTGCCGGGGTCGAGCTGGATGACCATGTCCTGGAGGCCGGTCTTGGGGCGCAGGTCGGCGCGGGCGTCGCGGTAGACGGCGGGCAGGCGGTGCTGTTGGATCTCCATCTGCACCACCGCGTGCCCCCCGCGCAAGCTCACTCGGGAGACCTCCCCCACCTTGACGCCGGCGACGGTTACCGCCTGACCCTGCCCGGGCGTGACCGCCTGGGCGGCCGAGAACTCGGCCGAGAGGTGGTAGACCGGCTGCCAGGGGAAGTGCAGCCGCTGGTGGGCGAGGATGTAGCCCCCCACGGCGAGGGCGATCGCCACCATGCCCACCACGGCCGCCATCTCGCCCGCGTGCCGACGCAGGATCAGGCGCGCGTTCACCCCGCCCTCCTCGCCCGAGCGCGCGACCGGCGCGCCGCGCGGCGGTCGGCGGCCGCGACGCGAATCGCCTGGCGGCGCAGCCGTCGCAGCAGCGACGGCGCGGGGGCCAGCGCCTGGCCCCGGGCCGCCGCCGGGGCGGGGGCGGCGCGGGCGCCCAGGTCGAGCGGGGGCTGACGCTCGCACGGAGCCGAAGGAACGAAGGGCGGAGGGCCGGGCGGACGGGCGGGTCGCGACCCCTCGATGGGCGCCGGCGCCAGGCCGAACAGGCGCGTGCCCGAGGGCAGCTGCCCGGCGGATACCAGCTGGTCGCCCCCGGCGGCCAGGTAGCGCACGGCGGTGCCGTTGCCGTCGAAGTCCTGGGCCGCGCTGGCCAGCCCGACCATCGAGTGCAGGAGCTCCTGCCACACCGGCTGGCCCGATGACAGCGATCCGTCGTCGAGCTGGGCGTTGAGGACGGGCAACACGTGATCGCGCACGCAGGCGCTTACCGGAGAGACGAGGCCGAACAGGTCACCGAGCGCGGGCTCCAGGGCGAGCAGCGAGCGCGTCGCCGGGCGCAGTTGGCGAACCACCGGGGGCAGCACCGAGGGGGCGAGCAGGCGGCGCGCCTCCACCAGGAAGGGGTGGCTGTCGTCGAGGGTGCGGGGGGCGGCACGCAGCGCCGGCTGACTCTCGCGCGAGAAGGCGCGCAGCGCCGGTAGCGAGGCGTTGATCGCGCCCAGCGCCGGATAGGCCTCGCGGGTCAGCGCGTCCAGCTGGGCCAGGGTGTCCGTCAGGGCGCTCGAGCGGTGGGCCAGCGCCGCCAGCGTGCGGTTGAGGTTGCCGACCAGCCCCTGCAGGGCGGGCGCGTGGTCGTTGAGCGTCCCGAACAGCTGCGCCTGGTCGCCCAGCAGCTGGGAGAGATCGTGGGCCTCGACGCCCCGGCTGTCCTCGGCCAGCCGAGCGATGCCGGCAAACGCCGGGGCGGCCGGCCCGAACGAGCGGCGCACGCCTTCGGCGCCGCCGCGATCAAGCGCGCGGGCGTACTCGGCGAGCAGGCTGCGCAGCTGGACGCGCGTGGTCTGGGCCAGCATCGAGAGCACCTCGTCGAGCTGCACCGGGGTGGCCGTCTGGCCCAGCGGGATCGTTCCCCCGTCGGGGAGCTCGGGCGCCGCGGGGGTGCCCGGTTCCAGGTCGACGAAGAAGTTGCCCTCCAGGAACAGGCGCGGGCGGATCTTCAGCGTGGCGTCCGAGTGCACCGGGCGGCCGGCATCGGAGATGGCCATGGTCACCAGGCCGGTGGTGCCCGGCCCCCGCCTGACCGCGGTGACGCGGCCGACGTTGACGCCCGCTATGCGCACCGGCGACCCCCGGTGCAGGTAGTTGACCGAGGTCACTACCGCCTTGAGCGTGTACTCGTGGGCCCAGGGCAGGCGCTTGGCGAAGCCCATGTAGACGGCGCAGGCGGTGACCACGAGCGCGATCAGCCCGAACCGAACCGGGTGCTGGCCGCGACCTCTCACGGTCCCACTCCGGGAGGCGGCGCCGTGTCCTGGGTCTTGCCCGGCAGCGGTCCGGCCAGGTTGCCGATGCGTTGTCCGGGCAGGTAGGGCTCGTTGCCCGCCTCACACTGGCCGTCCTGGCCCGTGCGGGGATAGGGCACGACGTGCAGCTGGGGCGCCGGGGTGGCCGACTGGAAGGACTCCGCGGGCTGGTTGATCACCACGGTGCGGAACCAGTTGCCGTTCTCATCCCCTTCCGAGATCGTCGAGTCCGCGTTGCGGGTCCACAGCCCCAGGTAGTTGCAGCGGACCTGGAACGGGTTGTCGTAGCGCAGCGTGTCGGCTAGCGAGGCCAGCGCGCCGGTCAGCTCGCGCAGCGCGCCGCCGGTGGAGGGAGCCCGGGCCAGCTCGCCCACCGCCCCCAGCGTCTCGCCCAGGCGGTCGGACAGCTCGGTGGCGCGGCGCAGCACGGGCACGCCGGTCTCGATCGCGTCGGCCAGGCGGCGTGAGCTGGGTCCCAGCAGGCGCACGCCCGGTTGCAGGGCGTGCAGCAGGCGGGCGCCGTCGCGCAGCACGGGGGTCACCTGGGGAAGCGCCTGGGTCGTCGTCTGCTCGGTCGCCGGCGCCTGCTCGAGGGTGGCCTGGACCCCGGCTCGGGCGGCGGCCACCGCCGACAGGGTGGTGGCCGCCCCGTCGAAGAGCCCGGCCAGGGCGGCGGCCACCGGCGCCACGGCCGCCGCGGCCGTGTCGAGGCCGTTGACGAAGCCGCGCAGGTCGGTGCCCGGCAGACGCAGGGTCCGGGCCACCCGCCGCAGGTGGGCGGTCAGGGGGGCGAAGTGGCCGATCGCCTGGTTGAGGTTCTCCCCCCGCCCGGCGAGGCCGGTCCCCAGGCCGTCGATGACCCCCCGCAGGCCGCGGCGCGTGGGGCGATCGAAGGTGTTGAACAGGTCTTGGAGCTCGACCGGGTTGCTGGCGTTGGTCACGGGCAGCGTGCCGTCGGAGGGGACCCCGGTATGGGAGCGTCCGGGTTTGAGGTCGAGGTACTTCAGCCCGAGCGGAGAGCGGGGCCGCACGGCAACCCCGGTGTCGACCGGTAGGGGCTGGACGGTCTTCTCCAGCAGCAGGTGAACCCGCGCGCTGACCCGTCCCCCCGGGGCCTCCTGGGCCTCGATCGAGGTCACCTCGCCCACGCGCTTTCCGCCGATGCGCACGTCGTTGCCGGGCACGAGCTCGGCCGCGTCGGGCACCACGGCGGTGAGCCGATAGACGGGAACGAAGGGCAGCCCGCTGTTGGCGTTGTAGGCGAGAAACACGCCCACCACCGCCACCAGCAGCGTGGCCGCCCCGACCAGGATCGGGTTTGCCACGACGTCGGGAACCGCTCCGCGCCTCATCGCAACAGGTAGTCCAGGAGCGATTTGACGGCGGGGCCCGCCGAGGGCGCCGCCGGCACGTTGGGCGCGGGGACGGGGACACCCGCCGCCGCGGGGGGCGGCGGGCCGTCACCAGACGCGGGGGGCGCGAGCAGCTTGCCGATCGCCCCCGCCGCGGGCCGCTGCGCACCGGGCGCGGGGGTGGGGTTAGGCGCCGCCGCACCCGACGCGCGAGGGCGGCCCCTCCCCCGCCGCGCGCCGCGGGCGGCGCTCGTCTGTCCGCCCGCGAAGTGAGCGTCGCATTCCGGCAGCGTGGTGGTGGCGTAGTTGCCGCACTCGCCGATCATCAGCTGCGAGGGCAGGATGTGCGAGTAGCGGTCAAACCGCGCCGTCGAGAGCGCGGCCTGGTAGGGAAACTCATTTAGCCCCTCGACCACCCCGCGGGCGCGGAGATTGTCGAGCAGGGCCACGAGCAGGTCGCTGGTGGGCAGCGCCTTGACCGTGAACTGGCGCAGCTGGGCCGTCACGGGCGCGGCGGCGGCGAGGGCGGGAGCGCCGATCCCGGCCGCCGCCCCCAGGCGGTCCAGGGCGGGCCGTCCAGCGTCGCTCACCGGCCCGACGTCACGGCTCAGGCGGGTGAGCGATGGAGCCGCCTGGCCGAGCTCGGCCAGCACGGGCCGCGCCGCCCGGGCGAACGCGGCCAGCTGCTCGAAGGCGGGCCGCGACTGGTCAAGCGCGGACGGGAGCTCGGCCACCGAGCGGGCGAGATCGGCGCGGCGCGACGCCGTCGCCTCGGCCGCCCCCGCGCCGCCGGAGATGAAGGCGGCCACGCGGTCCCGGCGCGCGCTGAGCCGAGAGAGGACGCGCTGGGAGGAGTCGATCAGGTCGTGCAGGCGTGCGCGGTCGCCATCGAGGATCGCCAGCACCCGGTCGGTCTCCTGCAGCGCCGGGTTGCCGCGGCGGATGGCGTCGTTTAGGTCGCCGCCGCGGCCGGCCAGGCCGGCGCCGAACTCGTTGAAGATGATGCGCAGCCGCTCCCGGTAGGGCAGACGGAAGGTGGACAGCACCAGGTCGAGGTCGATCGGCGCGTGGGTGTTGGCCAGGGGGACGGTCGGGGCGTGCCCCCCGGCGCCGCGGAGCATCGCCCCGCGCGGGGTCCCCGGCGTGCATTGGATGAAGCGCTCGCCGATCAGCGACTGGGGTTGGATCGTGCAATCGGCGTCCGAGCGAAAGGGCGCGAAGCGCCCATCTATCTCCATCTCCACCCGTGCGCGGCGGTCCGATGTCAGCACGACGTCCTTGACCGCGCCCACGCGGGCCCCGGCGATCTTTACGTCCTGACCGGGGATCAGAAACGACGCGTTGTCGAAGATCGCGTCGACGCGGTAGCCCCCGGAGGTGCCGCCGGCCCCGGTCAGCGCCAGGCCGACCGCCACCGCCGCCAGCGAGCCCACGATCCCGGCCACCCGCCTCATCGCGACCGATCCCGGCGCCGGCTCACGGGGTGTCCGAGGGCGTGCAGGGCGCCTCGGGGGTCACGAACGGGTTGGATCGATCGGGCGCGGGCTGAGCGGCGGCGCCCGGGCAGCGCGCGAGCAGCCCGGTGCGATAGCCGCTAAACGCCCCCCCATTGCCCGGGGGCAGGGGCACGAGCGAGGTGCCCCCGGCCAGCGAATAGCCATTGCCCTGGAGCGAGATGCGGGCGTAGTGGCCGTTGGCGTCGTAGTAGCCGGCCACCGTGCCGCCGAAGCCGTTGAAGAATCCGGCCACCACGTCGGGCACGTAGGGGCGAAGCGCGGCCAGGATCGGGGCGGTGCCCGCGAGCGAGCCGGTGGCGTTGGAGAACGCCGGGAGCGCCCGTTGCTGGAGGGTGGGCAGCCCGGCGATCGCCCTGGCCGCGTCGGGGAGCAGCGCGGCGAGCTGGTCCACCACCGGCACGGCGCGCCGCACCACCGGCGCCGCGTCGCGCAGCCCCCGGGCCAGGCGCGGAGCCACCGGTCGGGCCAGGCGCAGGGTCGGCCGCAGGTCGGCGAGGGCGAAGCGCAGGTCGACCAGGGTGGTGTTGGCCCGCCTGAGCAGGGCCGGCGATCGACGCAGGATCGCGTCGAGGTCGTTGCTCCGGGAGGCCAGCGCCTGCGCGGTGATGGCGCCGTTGGCGATCGTGCCCTCGAGGTCCCCCCGACGCGACGCGAGCGCCTGCGCCACGCCCGCCCCGGCGATGATCACCCGCTCGAATGCCCCCTGGTCGCGCAGCAGCTCCGACGTGGTGACCGCCGTCTGGCTGAGCGCCGGATCGAGCGCCAGCAGGGCCTGGTTGGCCTGGGCGGTGCGATCGGCATAGCTGGCGGCCGAGCCGTGAATGATGTCCTGCAGCGCCGACCGGGTCTGGGCGTCGACGGTGTCGATCACCGAGTCCAGCTCGACCACCGACTGGGTGCGATCGACGTCGATCTGGGCGCCGTCGGGCAGCGGGGATGCGTCGTTGGGCCCGGGGCTCAGGGCCACGTCGCGCCCGGCCACGCTGGACAGCGAGCCCACCCGCACCGTGGCCGTGGTTCCCCGGTGAAGGGGGACGAAGCGGTGATCATCGATCCGCAGGGTGATGTCGGCCTGGTTGCGCGAATCGAGCTCGATGTCGGTCACCGAGCCCACCGAGACGCCGCCCACGGTGACCAGGTTGCCCCGCACGAGCTGACCGGCGTTCTGAAGGATGGCGTGGACCCGGTAGGCGCGCGAGCCCCCGAGGACCAGCAGCGCGACGCCGCCGGCGGCGGCCACAAGCGCCGCCATGGTCAGGATCCGGGCCAGGGCGGTCCGGCCGCCGGTCGTGGGCAATCGGCTCTCCTCCTCCCCTACCGAGCGGCCATCCCAGGACCGCTACCGAGCGGCCATCCTAGAACCGCGCTCGGGACCGATGCGCCGCCAGCCTCGCGCCGCGCTCGGGCTTCATCGGGCGCCCACGATGACCCGGCAACGCGCTGGTCAGCGCACCGGCACGCGGGGCGGGAAGATGGGCGGCGAGCATGCGCGATCGCTCATCGACCGCTGCGTCGGAGACCGGACGGCCCGGGGACGGCGCGCCGCTGACCGCCCGTGCCCTGCCCGTGGCGGCCGACGCCGTGCTGCGCAAGGCGGACGGCGCTCATCGCGTCGGCTACCGGCTGCCGGTGCCGTACTTCGGCTTGCTGTGGGCGCCGTGGGTCGCCCGCCGGGCGCGCCAGGTCGAGCGGGCCGCCGACGCCGGCGAGCCGCTGCCCAGCGACACGCCGTGGTGGGCGCCGCCGGCGCCGATCGATGCTCGCGCCAGCGAGTCCCTGGCCGCGCTGTGCCTGATCTCGCTCCTCTGGAGCTACGGGGGCGGCGCGCTCAGCCTGCTCTCCTTGACGCTGCCCTACGCCGCAGACGTCTACTCGGTCGGCAACCGCGGCCTGGCCACCGGCCTGGCCGTGGTCCGCGCGGGGGTGCTGCTGGCGCTCCTGCTCGGGCCGCTCGCCGATCGCTTCGGCCGGCGCCGGCTGGTGGTGGCGGCGGCGTGCGCGCACTGCGTACTGGCCGGCGCCTTGGGGCTGGCGCCGAGCTTCGAACTCTACATCTCCGGGCACGTCCTGTTGCGCTGCGTCGACACCGCCCTGGGGATCGCCGTCGGCGTGCTGGTCGCCGAGATCGTCCCCGCCGGCTCGCGCGCGGTGGCGCTCAGCCTGGTGGGGCTCGCCGGGGGCGGGGGGATCGTGCTGGCCGTCACGTCGCTGCCACTGGCCGCCGCCGGGCGGGCGGGGTTCGCCGCGGTCTATCTGCTCCAGCTGCTGGCGATCCCGCTCATCCTGCACGCCGCCGGGCACATCGCCGAGTCGCCCCGGTACCTGCGCCACGCCGGCGAGCCCCACCGCTACCGGGAGGTGCTCACCGGGCTTTACCGCCGCCGACTGCTGCTGTTGGGGGGCACGAGCTTCCTCGCCGCCGCCTTCACCGCCCCCACGCTCGAGTTCACCACCCGCTACCTCCACCGGACGCACGGATTCGACTCGTTTGAGATCGTCGTCTTCCTGGCCGTCACCGGCCTTCCCAGCTTTCCCATGCTGATCCTCGGCGGTCGGCTCGCCGACGTGATCGGCCGCAAGGCAGTGGGGATCCCGCTGGTGGGCGCCTCGGCGTTGGCCTACGCCGGGTTCTACCTGGCCTCGGGCGCCCTGATCTGGCCGCTGGCCCTGGCGGGAGCCATGCTCGGCTCGGCCGGGGGCGCCGCCCTGGCGCCCTATGGCTCTGAGCTGTTTCCCACCCGCATCCGCTCAGAAGCCCAGACCCTGGCCCTGGTGATGACGGTCACCGGCTCGGCCAGCGGCCTGGGGGTGGTCGCCCTGCTCTCCGGCTCGCTCGGGCTGGGACCCTCGATCGCGGTGCTCGCCGTGCTCCCCCTGGTGGCGCTGGCCGTGGTGTCGCTGGCGTTCCCCGAGACCGCCCGGCGTGAGCTGGAAGACACCAGCGGCGAGCTCGCGGAGGCTCGCTAGGTGCGGGATCGGCGCCTAGAGCCGGTGCTTTGACCGGGCTCGGCGCCGATGCACGCACGTGCGGTACACCCGGCTGCCGCGGATGGTATGCCCGTTGGCCGTCCTGGCGACGATCGCTACCACGAAGCGCCCGCGGGGCAATCCACGCAGGTCGACGACCAGGGTCCGTCCGAACGTCGAGCGCACCCGGCCGGCGACCCGGAGTACCGCCGAGCGGATATAGGTGCCGATGGGGCTGCGCAGGTGGACGTAGAAGTGCCGGCGGCTGCGGCAGCGGGCCTTCTGGCTGGGGAGAACTGCCACGTACTTGAACGTGTAGCTGTATGCCCAGCTCGACGGAATGCCCCCCGAGCCCGAGCCCGGGTCTGAGCCCACGGCTGGCGCCCCCGGTGTCGGGGGCGACGGCGCCGGTCCCGTGGAATCCGGCCAGTCCGGGGGAGCCAGCTTGATCAGAGTGGTGCATTGGCCAGATCCCGTGCAGTGGCGCATGGTGTTCCCGTCGGCGCTCAGGCGCAGGTTGACCTCCTGGCTGATTGCGGGCGAGCAGTCCCCAGGATTGACCGAGTACTCGGTCCCGGTATAGCTGTCGGAGCCGGCGGTCACGTCGAACGCTTTGGACCCAGGCGGGTAGTAGTAAAAGCCGTCGGAGTCCGGGGTGCAGCTGCCAGGACCCCCGGTAATGGTGCCGGTGAAGTTGTTGCCGCTGGTCCGCTGCACCTTGATGCGTCCGCTGCTGCTGGCCTGGCTGGCCCAGTAGCCCTCGATCGGGTCGTACGCCAGGGCAGAAGAAGCCGCTATGCAAAGCCCCAACAGCGCGAGCAGCGAAGCCAGCGTCCACACACGCCAACCTCGAGGGCGGCGGTTTCCACGACGAGCCGACGGGGGGTCGCTGCGCACGAATTAGCTCCGATCGGTCGGGGGTTGCCCAAAGCACCGCACGTGAATCTGGACGGCCGCGACGGCTGCCAGGCGCCTCGCGGACCCTCGTCCCAAAGGAGCGATCCAGCGAGCTTGCAGGCGAACTATCGGCCCTTAGCCGCGATCGTTTGAGTCGGATAAACGTCCACCACGACTACTCGGCGCCGAGCAGGCCGGGCTCCTCTCCGGGGATGTCGGTGCGCCACCCGGACAGGCGAGCGAGGAACCCGGCGATGCCCGCGGTGCCCCAGTGCCAGGAGGGATCGGCCGCCAGGTGCCATCCCCGCGGGTCGAGATACTCGAGCCAGTAGGCGCCCCAGGCATCGCGGCGCGCTACCAGCGCCAGCCAGCGCGCGGCGGCCAGCGCGGCGTCCCGGTAGCGGCGGTCGGCGGTCTCGCGCCAGAGGTCGTCCAGGAACCATGCGATCCCCGGCGCGCCGTTGTCCAGGCTGGTGTGAAACAGGCGCACGCCGACGTCCTCGGGCCAGAGCCAAGCCGGCCCGGTGGGGCTGGTTGCGGCCACGGCGACGGCCAGCAGCCGGTCGCCGGCGCGGCGCGCCATCCGCAGGTAGGCGGCCCGGCGCGTGAGATCAAACGCCTGCAGCGCGACCCAGCCGATGCCCGCGGCGCCCTCCTCGATTCCGGTGGCCGCCCGCCGGCCCGCCGGGCCGGGACGGCGGGCGTCCAGGAAGATCGGCCAGTCGATACCCGCCCGCCGCGACCGCGCCCGGCGCGCCACCCAGCCCAACAGCCGTCGGGCATCTCGGAGCCAGCGCCGCTGGCCGGTGTGGCGGTACAGGCGCAGGAACATGAAGGCGTCGCCGGCGGCCCCGCCCAGGAAGCCGAGGATGTAGTGGCGGCGCCCGACCGCCCAGGGCATCGCCCCCTGGCGGGTGATCAAGCGCTCGAGGTAGGCGGCGCTGGAGGTCGCGTAGCGCTCGAAGCGGCGATCCCCCGAGCGCTGTGCGAAGACGTCGTAGGCATAGGCAATTCCTGCGTTGCCCTCCCCGATTCCGGTTCTGATCGTCTCGTCGCCGGCGCCGGGGTCATAGGGCCAGCGGCAGTAGCGGCGCGGACAGCGCGCGCCCGCTGGCGCCTCGGCCAGACGCTCCTCGGCGCGCATCCCGGCGAGCGCTGCTCGGCGGTAGCGGCGATCGCCGGTGACCGCCCACAGCCGCCACAACGCGTCGGCGATCCCCGGCGCCCCGTCGTCAAAGGAGGTAAAGCGGTCGCGCAGCCGGACCGGGCCGCGCATCGCCGCGCTATCCGGCCACCGCAGGCCGCCGCGGGCGCGCCGGGCGACGGCCAGCAGCCAGTCGCCCGCCCGGCGGGCCGCGGTCAGATACGCGGGGTCGCCGGTCACCTCGCGCAGCGCGAGCAGGCCGACGATCACCCCGGCCGCTCCCACGTCGCGGTCGGTCTGCAGGCGGCCGCCCTGGATCGCCGACCGCCATGCCCACCCGCCCCGGGAGGAGACGTGGCGGGCGAGCAGCGACCCCCCGGCGTCGCCCAGCAGGCGGCGCGCGGGCGTCCCGAACGGCCCGTCGCGGAGAACGGGCACTGAGCGAGCCGGCCCCGTGACGAGCGCCCGCCCGGCGGGGTCGGCGCGACCGGGCCCGCGCGGGGTGGCGCCGGCGGGGACGGTCGCCGGCGCGAGCGCGCCGGCGAGGGCAAGCGCGGCCAGCCCGCGGAGGCGCACTCAGGCTCGGCGCAGGGGCACGCCGTTCAGAACAGCGGGCCCTGGTCGGCCGCGGCGCGTCGGCGCGAGCGCGGGATGCCCGCCGCCTCGGTCAGCGCGGTCTCCACGTCGGTCAGGATCGCACGCTCCGAGCGCGAGGCGACCAGCGGCTCGGCGAGGCCCTCTACGTGAACGTAGGTGCGGCGGCCCTCGCCGCGCTCCTCGCGCTCCAGCGGCACCACGGCGAACACTCGGTCGGCGCGGACCCACTTGCCGTAGCCGAGGGAGACCATGCGCGGTTCGCGGCGGGGCATGGCTTAAGCATGAGCGCTCACCGGCCGCAAGACAACCTCGGCGATGGCCACGAAGTGCAACACGGCAGCGGCGATCACCAGTCCGTGGAAGACCTCGTGGTAGCCGAACCAGCGCGGCCAGGGGTTGGGGCGCTGGAGCGCGTAGGCCAGCGCCCCCAGCGAGTAGAGCACGCCGCCGGCCAGGATCAGGAGCACCGGCCCGAGGCCGAGCCGTCCGCTCAGCTGGGGCAGGGCGACCACGGCCACCCAGCCGATCGCGATGTAGCAGCCCGCCACCAGCGCCCGCGGCGCCTCGATCCAGGCCACGCTGAAGGCGACGCCG
>VAYS01000052.1 GCA_005883215.1 Actinomycetota bacterium | reverse complement strand
GGCGCACAGGAGCGCGAGCAGGATGCCCAATTGGACGGTCATGGCACGAAAAAGAGAAAGGCGGGTAGCCGGCCTCCCGCGGCCCCCCGCCGATGAGCATTGGATCGACGGCCGGCCCCAAAGCCTTTACCCCTACCTAGCGCGAAATACCCTACCGGGGCTTTCGCGGTTACGAGACGGTCCAGGTAAATCTTGATAAAGGCCCCGCAAACCATGGACAAACCGCTGCTCTTTATCGACATCGACGGGGTCATCTCGCTGTTTAGGTTCGACCTGGACGCCCAGCCTCCCGGGACGTACCTGTCCGTCGACGGAATCGTGCACCTGATTTCGGCCACCGCGGGGGAGCACCTGCTCGCGCTGGCCGATGACTATCAGCCAATCTGGTGCAGCGGCTGGGAGGAGAAAGCCAACGAATACCTGCGCCCACTGCTGGGGCTCGCGGGCCCGCTGCCCTATCTGCGCTTCCCGGACCCGGCCGAGGCGCCCCGCGGCCACTGGAAGCTCGAGGCGATCGAGGAGCACGCCGGCGTCCGCCCGCTGGCCTGGGTCGACGACGGCTTTAACGCCGAGTGTCACCGCTGGGCGGCGCAACGCTCGGCGCCGACGCTGCTCGTGCCGACCGACCCGGCCAGCGGGTTGGGCGCCGAGCACGTCGAGCAGCTGCGGACGTGGGCGCGGCAGCTGGCGCGCGGCAGCTGACCGGTGCGGCCTCTTGTTGCTCTGACCCTGGCTCGGGTCCGAGCTGGCGCGCCGGGGCCCGCAAGTTGACGCCCAGGCAACAGGATCCGCCGGTGAGCGGCCTACGGTGCGCTGGTGTTCGCGCTCAAAGATCTGATTCGCCTGCCGCGCCCGCGCCGGCGACTGCCCCCTTCCCCCCGCCCGCTGGCGCACCGACCGCCGTGCCTGCGCTGCGGCAAGCCGATTACGCGCCCCCAGGCCGCCGTGCGCCTGGGCGGCGGCGCGCTGGCCCATCCGCGCTGCGCTACCTACCAGCGCGCCGGATAGCGGCCCCCCAGCCCGAAGGCGGGCGCGACGCCGGAGGGCGCGCGCCGCGAGCGTCGCCGCTCAGAGGCCGTGGTGCGGCCAGTCGGGCTGGCGTCGTCCCTTGAACGCGCGCGCCCCCTCGCGCATCGAGTCCCGGCGCATGAACATCGAGATGGTCAGCTCCGCCTCCTGGCGCAGCTGCTCCTCGTAGGTGCGCCCTACGTTGCGGACCAGGGCCTCCTTGTCGCTGCGAATCGCCCCCTGGGGCAACCGGGCGATCTGGCGGGCGAGCTCCAGCGCCCGCTCGAAGGCCTTGCCCTCGGGCACCACCTCGTTGGCCAGCCCGATCCGCAAGGCCTCTGCCGCATCGACCGGGCGCCCGGTGATGATCATCTCCATCGCGCGCGCGTAACCAACCGTCAGCGG
Organism: Actinomycetota bacterium; assembly: GCA_005883215.1. Lineage (GTDB taxonomy): Bacteria > Actinomycetota > Thermoleophilia > Solirubrobacterales > Solirubrobacteraceae > AC-64. The sequence goes on along the minus strand of VAYS01000052.1, from coordinate 6,712 downwards.
CAGGCGTACGGTCATGCCGTCGCCGGCGACGATGTTCCAGCGCCGCTCAAGCGCGCCGAAGACCGCATTCTCGGCGGCGATCCGGATGTCGGCCAGCAGGGCATTCTCGAGCCCGGCGGCCACCGCCCAGCCGTTGACGGCGGCGATCACGGGCTTGAACACGTCGACCCGGCGGCTGTAGCCGCAGGCCCCCGGCGAGTTGAAGATGTGGCGGCGAAACTCCTCCCAGTCGGGCTCCGGCCACTCGCTGACATCGCCCAGATCCCAGCCCGCGCAGAACGCGTCGCCGGCGCCGGTGATGACCAGCACGAAGGCGTCGTCGTCGTCGCGGAAGCGCTGCCAGGCGTGGTGGAGCTCGGCGTTCATCTCCCGGCTGATGGCGTTGCGCTGTGCCGGCCGGTCGTAGGTGAGCAGGACGACGTGGTCGTCCTGCTCGTACTTAAGGTTGTGGTAGTCCACCGGCTCAGCTGGGCGGCCGATAAGTCGCCCCGCCGGCCTTGCGCATGGCCCCTTGGGCTTCGTCCATGTCCAGCAGGACCGTGGTCTCGACCTTCGACAGCGCGCCGCTCGAGCCGATGGCCATGACCAGGGCGGCGACGGTCGCGTTGTCGGGCGCCTCGGTGAGAAAGGCGCCATCGAACTCGCCAAACGAAAACCAGAAGCCGACGATCTTGGCTCCCAGGGACTCCGCTGCCTCCTTGGCGGCGGCGGCGCGGTCCGACGGGCTATCCACCATCGCCTTGACGGCGTCGGCGGTGTAGCTGAAGCGACCCAGGTAGAGGGGCACGGTGCCTCCGATCGAGAGAAGGGACGGAGGTCGATCCTCTCCGATCCGAGGGTGCGCCGGCAAGCCGTTTTCGCCGAGGCTGCCAGGCTGTGCCGGTGACCGAGTCCTCCGCGCTTCCCCGCGCCGCCGCCGCCCGCGTCACGGGGCGCTCGCTGCCCGAGCGCTTTCGCCGCCAGGCCGACTCTCTGGAGCGGGCGGGGCGCTCCCCTCTCTGCGTGCGGCTAATGCACGACGCCGCCCGGAACATAGACGCCCGGGGCGTCGTCGCCGAGCTCTACGACGGGGTCAGCGTCCCGGCGGGGTCGGTACCCGCGCTCCGGCTGCTGGGCGCCCTGCACTACCTGGTCCTCGCCGGCCGCGCCCGGGCGCTGGCCGAGTTCTATCCCAGCGCCGGGGGCACCCGGCCGCCAGCGGGGGTGTGGCCGGTGGCCGACGCCGCCCTGCGCGAGCACTTCGACTGGGTCCGCGGCCGGGTGGGGCGCACCGTGCAAACCAACGAGCCGGGCCGCGCCGCGGCGCTGTTCTCGGCCCTGCTGTGGCTCACCGATCGCTACCGGATGCCCATCCGCCTGCTGGAGGTTGGGGCCAGCGCGGGGCTGAACCTGCTCGTAGACCGGTTCTGTTACCTGGTCGGCGACCGGGCGCTCGGCGATCCGACCTCCCCGGTCAGGTTCCTCGAGCCGTGGTCGCCCCCGCCCGATATCGACTTGCTCGACGCCGCCCGGAGCCTCCAGATCGCCGAGCGAAGCGGCTGTGACGTCGCCCCGCTCGATCCCGCGAGCCCCGAGGATCGTCTGCTGGCGCTGTCATACATCTGGCCCGACGAGCCCGAGCGGATGGATCGCATCCGCGCCGCGCTGGAGCTCGCGGCACACGACCCGCCCCCGATCGCCGCCGCGCCCGCCGATACGTGGCTGCCCGCCAAGCTCGCCGACCGCCCCGCCGACGTCCTGACCGTGGTCTGGCACTCGGTGTTTCGCCAGTACGTCGGCCCCGATCGGTGGACCGAGCTCGAGGCGATCTACGCCCGCAGCGCTCGGGCCTCCCCGCGGGCGCCAATCGTGTGGCTGAGCATGGAGCCCGGGGATGACCACCTCGCCAACATGCAGCTGTCGGTGCGCCTGAGCCCGCGCGAGCCCGAGCGCCACCTGGCCTGGTGTGGGGATCACGGCCCGCCCGTGCGGTGGGAGTGACCGGGTCTCGAGCGGGCCACCAGCCGCTCAAGCGCCCGCCGCTCGGGCTCGTGCAGGTGGGGATCGATCCGCAGGCGGCGCCCAGCCACCTCGGCCAGGCGCTCCCTGGCGGCGTCGGCGTCCACGCCGCCCAGGAACGCCCCCAGGAGCAGTCCGCGGCCGGCGCGCGCGAGCACGCGGAACGGCAGCGGGCCGGGGATCGCCGAGGTGGCGAGGATCGCCCAGGTCAGCGCCACGTCGTCGGCCGGATCGCCGCGCGAGCCGTTGGACCAGTCGATCACCACGGGTCCCCGGCTCGAGAGCAGCACGTTCTCGGGGTGAAGGTCGAGGTGCACGAGCCGGTCGCCGCGCCCCAACGGCGCGTCGGCCCCGGAGGGCGCCGGGATGCGATGCAGCTGGCGGTGCAGCGCGGCCAGCGTGCGGCCGTGGCGGCGCACTCGCCACGGCCGGTCGGCGACGTCGGCCATCATCGTCGGCCCGTCGATCCGCTCCAGCACCAGGTCCCGGCCCGAGGACTGGTACACCGCGGGCACAGGAAAGCCATGGCGCCGCGCCTGCTCCATGACCGCCGCCTCGACGGTCGTGTCCTCGCGCTCCCCCGGCCGGTAGCGGCGCAGCACTCGCCCGGGGCCGACGGCGTAGACGTCGGCCGCCCGGCCGCGGGCGAGCAGGTCCACCAGATCAGCCCGTCAGCGAGGTCCGGCCTCGGCGTGCCGGCCGTTGCAGAGCTCTTCAAAGGATCGGCGCACCACTGCTTCGTTTTCGGCGGACATGCGGCCTCCTGCGCGGGTGGATGGGGTAGGGACGACGCTAACCGCTGTACGCGGGCGACGGGCAACCCCGGCTCGCCGCCGCGAAACCAGGCAGGACGATCGTGTCTGACATGACCGTTTAGAGCTCGTGCGCGCCGCCTACGGCGCCTAGGAGTCCGGCGATCGCCGCGTCATCGAGGAGTTGCTGGCCGACGACCTCACCCGCGCCGGCCGGCGCGACGGCCCTATTTCTTGTCGTCCGTGGTCTCGGACTCCTCGGGCTCGGGCACGTCGAGGTCGGCCAGCTCGTCGGCAAATCCGCGCCCGCTGCCGCCGGCGCCGATCTCCTCGAGTGAGGCCAGGTCCTCGTCGAAGGCCTGGCCAAACCCCGACATGCCTTCGCCGTCGCCCAGCCCCAGTTCGGCGGCCAGGTCGTCGCGGTCGAGCAGACCGACGTCGTCGATCGCCCGGGGCAGCGGTTCAGACGGCTCGATCTCGATGCGCCGGTAGCGCTTGAGCCCGGTGGCGGCCGGGATCAGCTTGCCGATGATCACGTTCTCCTTGAGCCCGTTGAGCCGGTCGATCTTGCCCTCGAGCGCGGCGTCGGTGAGCACCTTGGTGGTCTCCTGGAAGGAGGCCGCCGACAGGAACGAGTCGGTGTTCAGCGACGCCTTGGTGATCCCCAGGATCAGGTCCTCGAACTGGGCCTGCTCGCCCTTGGCCTTCTTGACCTCGCCGTTGACCCGGGCGAACTCGAAGCGGTCGACGAACTGGCCCGGCAGGTAGTCGGTATCGCCCTTCTGCTCGACCCGCACCTTCTTGAGCATCTGGCGCACGATCAGCTCGATGTGCTTGTCGTTGATGTCGACGCCCTGGGACTTGTAGACCTCCTGGACCTCGCGCACCAGGTACTGCTCGGTCTCGGTGCGACCGCGGATGGCCAGCAGCTCGTGCGGGTACAGCGACCCCTCGTTGAGCTGGGTGCCGGCCTCGATCTTGTCGCCCGCGGAGACGAACAGCCGGGTCCGCCGGGGGAACGAGTGGCGGTGCTCCTCGCCCGAGCCGTCGGTGATCACCACGGTGACCGTCTTCTCGGCCTCCTCGATCGAGATCTTGCCGTCCTGCTCGGCGATCTTGGCCAGCCCCTTGGGCTTGCGCGCCTCGAACAGCTCGACCACCCGCGGCAGACCGTGGGTGATGTCGGCCCCGGCGACGCCGCCGGTGTGGAAGGTGCGCATGGTCAGCTGCGTGCCGGGCTCGCCGATCGACTGGGCGGCGATGATCCCCACCGCGTCGCCGATCTGCGCCTTCTGGCCGGTGGCCATCGCCCGCCCGTAGCAGGACTGGCACACGCCGGTCGTCGCCTGGCACTTGAGCACCGAGCGCACCGGCACGGTGACCGGGTTGCCCTTCGCGCGGTCTTCGGCGTAGGCGGTGGCGATCTCCGCCAGCTCGGCCCGGTCGATGTCGGCGCCCTTGTCGACCAGCGCCCGCCCGCGCTTGGTGGCGATCTTCTGGGCCGCCACACGCCCGAGCAGGTTCTCGTTGGGGCGCCCGTCGGCGGCGTAGACGGCCATGTCGATCGACTCCTTGGTGCCGCAGTCGACCTCACGGATGATCACGTCCTGGGCGACGTCCACCAGGCGCCGGGTCAGATAGCCCGAGTCGGCGGTACGCAGCGCGGTGTCGGCCAGACCCTTGCGGGCGCCGTGGGTGGAGATGAAGTACTCGAGCACCGACAGGCCCTCGACGAAGTTGGACTTGATCGGCCGCTCGATGATCTCGCCCTTGGGGTTGGCCATCAGCCCGCGCATGCCCGCCAGCTGGCGGATCTGCTTGAACGAGCCGCGCGCCCCGGAGTTGGCCATCATGAAGATGGGGTTGAGCGGATCGAGGTTGTCGACCATCGCTTCGGCGACGTCGTCGGTGGCGGCGTTCCAGCGCTCCACCACCGCCTCGTGGCGCTCCTCCTGGGTGATCAGGCCCTGGTCGTACTGGTCGTGGATCTCGGAGACCTCGCCCTCGTAGTTGCCGAGGATCTCGTCCTTGACCGGCGGGACCACCAGGTCGTTCTTGGAGATCGTGATCCCCGCCTGGGTGGCGTAGGTGAACCCCAGGTCCTTGAAGGCGTCCAGCACCATCGAGATCGTCGTCGCCCCGTAGGTCTGCACCAGCGCCTCGATCAGACGCGTGGTGTCGCGCTTCTTCATCGACTGGTTGACGAACGAATACTTGGACGCGTCGAACCCGTCGCCCAGCGCCTCGGCCAGGGCCCGCTCGATGCGGTCGTTGTAGATGATCCGTCCCACCGTGGTGAGCACGTGACCGCCCTCGCGCCCGAAGGGCCGGAACTCGGCCAGGTCGTGCATGCGCACCACGCCCGCCTCGTAGGAGAGCTCGGCCTCCTGGGCGGTGCGGAACACGTGCGGGCGGGTCTCGCCCCGAGGCCACTTGCCGACGGTGAGCGCCTCCTGGCGCTCGGCCAGCTCCTCGGGCACGGGGCCGTAGGTGAGGTAGTAGGCGCCCAGGATCATGTCCTGGGTGGGGGTGGCCAGGGGCGCGCCGTGGGCCGGCGAGAGGATGTTGTTGGACGACAGCATCAGGATGCGGGCCTCGGCCTGGGCCTCGGCGGACAGGGGCAGGTGCACCGCCATCTGGTCGCCGTCGAAGTCGGCGTTGAACGCATGGCAGACCAGCGGGTGGACCTGGATCGCCTTGCCCTCGACGAGCAGCGGCTCGAACGCCTGGATGCCCAGGCGGTGCAGGGTGGGCGCGCGGTTGAGCAGCACCGGGTGCTCGTGGATGACCTCCTCGAGCACGTCCCACACCTCGGGGATCATCGAGTCGACCATCTTCTTGGCCGCCTTGATGTTCTGGGCGGCCTTGCGCTCGACCAGCCGGGCCATGATGAACGGCTTGAACAGCTCCAGGGCCATTAGCTTGGGCAGCCCGCACTGGTGCAGCTTCAGGTAGGGCCCGGCGACGATCACCGAGCGACCCGAGTAGTCGACGCGCTTGCCCAGCAGGTTCTGGCGGAAGCGCCCCTGCTTGCCCTTGAGCATGTCCGAGAGCGACTTCAGCGGGCGGTTGCCCGGGCCGGTGACCGGCCGGCCGCGGCGGCCGTTGTCAAACAGGGCGTCGACGGCCTCCTGGAGCATGCGCTTCTCGTTGTTGACGATGATCTCCGGCGCGCCGAGGTCGAGCAGGCGCTTGAGCCGGTTGTTGCGGTTGATGACCCGGCGGTAGAGGTCGTTGAGGTCGGAGGTGGCGAAGCGCCCGCCGTCGAGCTGGACCATGGGACGCAGCTCGGGCGGGATCACCGGGACCGCCTCCAGGACCATCATCTCCGGGCGGTTGCCGGAGTGGATGAAGGCGGAGACGACCTTCAGGCGCTTGACCGCGCGGGCCTGCTTCTGGCCCTTGGAGGACTTGATCGTGTCCTCGAGCTCCTGGCGCTCGGCGTCGAGATCGACCTGCTGGAGCAGGTCGCGCACCGACTCGGCGCCCATCCCGCCCCGGAAGTACTCGCCGAAGCCGTAGGGCGAGCCGAAGCGGTCCTTGAGCTCGCGGAACGTGGTCTCGTCGTTGACCACCTGCTTGGGGCCCATGGCCTGGAACAGCTCCCAGACGTCGCGCATGCGCTGCATGGCGTCCTCGATGTAGGCCTCGGTGTCGGCGATGTCGGAGTCGAAGGTCTTGCGCAGCTCCTTGCCGAGCTTCTCGCGCTCCTCGTCGGAGAGCTTCTTGACGTTGACGTCAAGGGCGTCGGCCCACAGCTGGTCCTCCTCGCTGAAGCCGGTCTGCTTGCCGGACTTCAGGAACTCCTCGCGGCGCTCGAGGGACTCGCGCAGCTCGAGGATGCGCTCCTCCTTCTCGGCGGCGTAGGAGTCGAGGACCTTGTTGACCTCCTTCTCGAGCTTCTTGAGGTCCTTCTCGCGGGCCTCGTCGTCCACCCAGGTGACGATGGAGGCGGCGAAGTA
>VAYS01000051.1 GCA_005883215.1 Actinomycetota bacterium | reverse complement strand
GAGGATCTCCCCCTTCACGTCCACCGTGATCTGCTGGGAGAGATCGCCCCTGGCCACCGCGGTGGCCACCTGGGCGATGTTTCGCACCTGGTCGGTCAGGTTCGAGGCCATGAAGTTGACGTTCTCGGTGAGGTCCTTCCACACCCCGGAGACGCCCTTGACCTCAGCCTGGCCGCCCAGCTTTCCGTCGGTGCCCACCTCCTTGGCCACCCGGCTGACCTCGGCCGCGAACGAGCTGAGCTGGTCGACCATCGCGTTGACGGTGGTGCCGATGCGCAGGTACTCGCCCTTGACCGGCTGGCCCTCGATCTTCAGGGCCATCTTCTGCGACAGGTCCCCCTCGGCGACGGCGACGATCACGCGCGCGACCTCAGTGGTCGGGCGCACCAGGTCGTCGATGAGCTCGTTGACCGAGTCGAGCGTCGTCGCCCAGTCGCCGTCGGCCCCCGCCAGCGCCGCGCGCTCGTTCATCCGCCCCTCGCGGCCGATCACGTGCCCCACGCGGATGAACTCCTTGGACAGGCGCTCGTTGGTGGCGATGAGCTCGTTGTAGGCCGAGGCGATCTCGCGCATCAGCCGCTCGCCGCCGCGCGTGGACAGGCGCACGGAGAAGTCGCCGTTGCGGGCGGCGATGAGGGCGTCGAGGAGGTCCAGCAGCGCTTCCTCGTTGGGGGCGCGACCGTTGCCGTTGGGCTCGGCGACGCTACGGGCCTTGGCGGACCGCGCCGTCGCCCGGGCGCCCCGCGATGCGCGGGGCTCGGCGGTCGATCGACGTCGGGAAGAGCGCGCTGCCTTGGGGGTCGGGGTCTCCTTAGCCTTCGTGCTTGACCCAGCCAACCTGTGTCCCTCCGTCACTCGACCTCTGATGTCCTGCGCAAGCTACCGCCGCCCACGCAAGCTGCGGGTTTTCTTCCTGCGTGCGCTCATCGGTCGCTCGCCCGCAGAACTTGAGCCCGCGCGCGGCGGGGCGGGGGGCAAGACGCCCCCAGGAGGGGGCGCGAATCAGCCGGGCGGCGGGCCCACCCGCCTCAGGGGTTCCACTGCCCCGAGCGGATCGAATCGCTGGTGCCCCGCATCGAGCTCACCGTCGTACCGGTGAACTCGATCGCCTTGTCCACCAGCCGGGCCAGCTCGGCGTCGATCGGCTTGCCCTCCGAGGCCCGGCGGGCGACCGACTGAAGCACCTCGCGGGCGAACTGCACCGCGTCGAGGTTGAAGTCGGCGGCGGTCAGGCAGCCGGGACAGGTGAGCCGAAACTCCGGCGGCGGCCCCACGCTCCAGCCGGCGCGGCCGAGCTCGGAGGCGTCGAGCTCGCTCGGCCGCGGCCGGCCACAGCGATGACATAGCGGATGGCCCAGCTCCATGTGGCGCAGCTTACGCCCCGGGGCTGGGCCCGACCGCTCAGGCGGCGGGCCCTGAGACCTGCGAGTAGCGAAGCGACCCCGGCGTGTCGAGCAGCTCTCCCGTCTCGAGCAGGGTCTTCAGGCCGGAGAGGATCATCGGCCAGCCGCCGTAGAGCTCGGGGTTGGCGCCCTCGGGCAGCTCGTCGTGGGTCACGGTCAGCCGGCACGAGCTGCCGACCGGCTCGATCTCCCAGGTGATCCTCGACGTCCCCGCCGCCTGGACGTCGTCGCTCCACAGCGCGGTGAAGCTCTGGACCAGGCGACGCGGGGGATCGACCTCGAGGTTCTCTCCCCGGGCGATGTCGATCACCCCGGGGACCGAGGAGTCATAGCCCGAGCCGGCCGTCCACTCGGAGTTGGTCTTTACCCCGAAGCTGTACTTGGCCCGGGCCTCGCCGTCGGTGATCGCCTCCCACAGTCGCTCGGGCGTCGTCTTGATGTAGATCTCGAACACCTTCTCCATCGTCGTGTCCTCCAGTCGGTGCTTGAGCCCGGTGAGGCTCGCGGCCCAGGGCTCGGCGTATTTGCTCACCCAGCGGTCGTGGACGAGCCGGATCGGGACGGGGTTCAGGAAGTGGAGCTTCTCGCGCCCGCGCCGCTTGGTGACCACCAGGCGGGCTTCCTCGAGCACCTTGAGGTGCTTCATCACGCCGAAGCGCGTCATCGGCAGCCGCCGCTCGAGCGCCCCCAGCGGCTGCCCGTCCTGCCGGAACAGCTCGTCGAGCAGCCTCCGGCGGGTCGGGTCGGCCAGCGCCCTGAACACCGCGTCCATGCCCCGATCATACGTGACCAAATGGTCACATGTCAACCGCTCAGCCCGAGCCGCCGTCCCCCTGGCGGATCGCCGCCTGGGCGGCGGCCACCCGGGCCACCGGCACGCGATAGGGCGAGCACGACACGTAGTCGATGCCCGAGCCGGCAAAGAAGGCGATCGAGTCGGGGTCTCCCCCGTGTTCGCCGCACACCCCCAGCTCGAGCTCGGGCTTCTCGGAGCGCCCCAGCCAGGCGCCCATGCGCACGAGCTGGCCGACCCCGGGCACGTCGACGGTCTCAAATGGCGAGCGGTCGACGATCTTGGTCTCGATGTAGCGGGAAAGCACGCGCGCCTCGATGTCGTCGCGCGAGAAACCCAACCCGGTCTGGGTGAGGTCGTTGGTGCCGAAGGAGAAGAAGTCCGCGTGGCGGGCGATGCGGTCGGCGACGATGCACGCCCGCGGCAGCTCGATCATCGTCCCCACCGCGAAGTCGTGGCCTTCGCTCATCCCCTCGGCCCGGCCGGTTCTCACCACCAGGTCGCGGATCAGCTCCAGCTCGCGCTCGTAGTCGACCAGGGGGATCATCACCTCCAGGCGCGGCGCGCGGCCGGTGCGCTCGCGCACCGCGCGGGCGGCCCGCATCATCGCCTGCACCTGGGTCTCGTAGATCTCCGGGTACAGGATTCCCAGCCGGCAGCCGCGGGTGCCCAGCATCGGGTTGACCTCGGCCAGCGCCTCCACCCGGTCAAGCGTGCGCTCCAGGTCTCCCACCTCGGGCGACGCTTCGGCCCGGGCGCGCTCGAGCGCGGCCTGCACCTCGGCCCGGTCGGGGAGGAACTCGTGCAGCGGCGGGTCGAGCAGGCGGATGGTGACCGGCAGCCCCTCCATCGCCTCGAACAGGCCCTCGAAGTCGCGCTGCTGCAGGGGCAGCAGCTCGGCCAGCGCGGCGCGCCGGTCCTCGGCCGAGCCGGCCAGGATCATCGCCCGCATCTTGGGCACCCGGTCCGAGGCCATGAACATGTGCTCGGTCCGGCACAGCCCGATGCCCTGGGCGCCGAACTCGCGAGCCCGGCGCGCGTCGGCGGGCGTATCGGCGTTGGTGCGCACGGCGAGCGAGCGCAGCTCGTCGGCCCACCCCAGGACCTGCTCGAACTCCTCGCTCACGGTCGCCTCGACCAGCGGCACGTCGTCGGTGGTGATCGCCCCGCTGCTGCCGTCGATGGCGATGGTCTGTCCCTCGCGGATCACCTTGCCATCCACGCGGACCTCCCCCGCCCCCGGGTCGACCTCCAGCGCCGAGGCGCCGGCCACGCACGGACGCCCCATCCCCCGCGCCACCAGCGCGGCGTGTGAGGCCTTGCCCCCCTCGCTGGTGAGGATGCCCCGGGCGGCGTAGAAGCCGGCCACGTCGTCGGCTTCGGTGAACCTGCGCACCAGGATCACGTCGCGGCCCTGGGCCGCGGCCGCCACCGCGGCGTCGGCGGTGAACACGACCTCGCCGCGGGCGGCGCCGGGCGACGCGCTCACGCCGCGGGCCAGCACCTCGTAGGAGGCGCCCGGGTCAAAGGTGGGATGGAGCAGCGACTCCAGGCTGGCGGCGTCGACGGTGAGCAGCGCCTGCGCCCGCGACAGCAGACCCTCACAGACGGCGTCGACCGCGAAGCGCATGGCCGCCTGGGCCGGGCGCTTGGCGGCGCGCGTCTGCAGCATGTACAGGCGCCCCTCCTCGATCGTGAACTCGGTGTCCTGCATGTCGCCGTAGTGGCGCTCGAGCGTGCGCAGGATGTCCAGCAGCTCGGCGTGGGCGTCGGGCATCACCTGGGCCAGTTCGGCCAGCTCCTGGGTGTTGCGCACGCCAGAGACCACGTCCTCGCCCTGGGCGTTTACCAGGAAGTCCCCGGACGGCTCGGGGCGACCGGTGACCTCGTCGCGGCTGAACGCCACCCCCGAGCCCGACGTCTGCCCGCGGTTGCCGAACACCATCTGCTGGACGTTGACCGCGGTGCCCCAGTCGTCGGGAATGCGGTTGATGCGCCGGTAGGAGACCGCGCGCTCGCCCGTCCACGAGTCGAACACCGCGCCGATCGCCTGCTCGAGCTGGGCCCGGGGATGGTGGGGGAACTCCCCGCCGGTCTCCTGGGCGAACAGGCCCTTGAACGTGGCGGTCAGCTCGCGCAGGTCGTCGGCCGAAAGCTCGGTGTCCAGGTCCACCCCCCGCCTCTCCTTGAGCGCCTCGATCTCCGCCTCGAGCCGCTCGCCGGCGATCCCGTGCACGACGTTGGCGAACATCTGCACGAAGCGCCGGTAGGAGTCCCAGGCGAAGCGCTCGTTGCCGGTCCCGCGGGCCAGCCCCCGCACCGAGGCGTCGGTCAGGCCCAGGTTGAGCACGGTGTCGAGCATCCCGGGCATCGACTCGCGGGCGCCGGAGCGCACCGAGACGAGCAGGGGATCGTCGGGGTCTCCCAGCGACCGCCCCACCGCCCGCTCCAGGCGCCCCAGCGCCTCGCCGACCTGGTCGGCCAGCCCCTCCACCGCGCCCAGCGGCGGGCCCGCCGAGCGCTCGGCCTGCATGTAGGCCACGCACGCCTCGGTGGTGATGGTGAACCCGGCCGGCACTCGCTCCGGGCCAAGGATGCGGGTCATCTCGGCGACGTTGGCGCCCTTGCCGCCGAGCAGCTCGCGCATCTCGCGCGAGCCTTCGGCGAAGTCGTAGACGTACTTGGTGGCGACCGCGGTGCTGATGGCTCCTCCCCGACGGCGCGGCCCATCCTAGCCGCGGCGCTCAGGCGGCCAGGGCGGGGCGCAGCCGCACGTGGGCGTGGTGCTCGGCCGTCTCGATGATCGCCCGCTCGGCCTGGCGCAGGGCCCGCTCGGGGGCGTCGGGAGCCTCGGCCAGCGGGCGGCCCAGGGAGTCGGCCATGAACGCGTGGGCGTCGCGCTCCAGGGCAAAGCCCGAGGCCTCGCACGCCGCGCACACCACGCCGCCGGCGGCGCCGGAGAAGCCGATCAGGTGCTCGGCGTCACCGCACGAGGCGCAGCCGGAGAGCTGGGGGGCGATCCCCGCCGCCACCAGCAGCTTCAGGCGGAAGGCGAGCGCGTTGGCGTGCCCCGCCCGGCCGGGCTCGCGGTCGAGCAGCCCCAGCTCGTTGGCCAGCAGCCAGAACACCTGGGGATGGGGCTCGGACGTCTCGAACAGGCGCGCGACGGCGTCGCAGGCGCGCGCGGCGGCGTCGAGCGCGCCCGCGTCCTGGCGCAGGGCGGGGTGTCCGGCTACCGTCTCGGCCCCGGTCACGGTCATCAGCTCGCCCCGGCCCCGGTGGAGCAGGAGGTGCAGGTGAAAGAACGGCTCTAGCCTTCCGCCGAAGCGGCTGCGCGGCTTGCGCACGCCCTTGGCGATCGCCCCTACCCGACCCAGATCCGGGGTATACAGGTGCAGGATGCGGTCGGCCTCGGCGTAGCGCAGGGAGCGCAGGACGATGCCCTGGGTCTTCAGCGGCGCCGGCACCCCGACCACCCCGGCGGCAGCCAGGCCACGGCTACACTTTTTGAAGTAATGAGCTCCATCACCGTCTATACGACCGAACCGTGCTCGTTCTGCGTGCGGGTCAAGGACCTGCTGGGCCAGCACGGGCTCGATTTCTCCGAGGTCAATCTGTCAAAGGACCCGGCCGGAAGACGGGAGCTGGTGCTGCGCACCGGCATGATGAGCTTTCCCCAGGTGGTGGTGGGCGACGAGCTACTGGGGGGCTATCGCGAGACGCTGCAGGCGGCCCAGGACGGACGCCTCGAGACTCTGCTGGCCGCCTAGATGCCCGCTCGAGCCGCCGGGCGGCCCCGGTCTACGGTGGGTCAGCGAGCGCCCAGGCGTCCGGAACGCGGCCGCGGCCGGGCCCGCGGGCGCGGCTGGCAGCGCTCGCACGCGTAGGTGCCGCGCCCCGCGGCGAGGAACTTGACGATCGAAGCGCCACACGCGGGGCACGGCTCGCCGGCGCGGCGGTGGACCAGGAACTCGTTCTGAAAGGACCCCCGCACGCCGTCGACCCCGCGGAAGTCGTCGATCGTCGCCCCGCCCGCCCGCACCCCGGCGCGCAGCACGGCCACCACCGCGTCGCGCAGCCGCGCCCACTGGCGCGCGGTGAGGCTTCCCGCCGGGCGCAGCGGATGGATGCGGGCGCGAAACAGCGCCTCGTCGGCGTAGATGTTGCCCACCCCGGCCAGCCGGCGCTGGTCGAGCAAGAACGCCTTGACCGGCGCCCTGCGCCCGCGCGCCTGGGCGCCCAGCCGCTCGGCGGTGAAGTCCGACCCCAGCGGCTCGACCCCCAGCCGCGCGGCCATGAACGCCTCCAGATCGGCGCGCCCGGAGGCCAGCTGGCCGGTGCCGAAGCGGCGGGGATCCACGAACAGCACCGTGCGCCCCGAGGCGAGGCGCATCCGCACGCGCGTGTGGGCGGGGACGGTATGGGGGTCGAGCAGCAAGGTCCCGGTCATGCGCAGATGGCAGATCAGGAACAGCTCCCCGGCCAGCTCCCACACCAGGTACTTGCCCCGTCGGCCGAGCGCGTGCACGCGGCGGTCCTCGACGGCGGCGGCCAAGTCGACCGGCGCCAGCGGCGCGCACCAGCGGGGATCGAGCACGGTGAGCTCGGCGAGCACGCCACCCTCGATGCTGGGCGCCAGCTGGCTGCGGATGGTCTCCACCTCGGGCAGCTCGGGCATCGACCCCTCAGCTTAGAAACGGCCGTCCCGGAAGCGGGCTGGAGACGCGGGGCGCCAGCCAGCGCAGCGCCGAGGCCCCCACGTCGGCCAGGGCCCCATCGTGGCGGTTGGACTGGCGCTCGCCGAACACCGCCAGCAGGGGCGCGTACTCGCGGGTGTGGTCGGTCCCCGGCGTAGTCGGATCACAGCCGTGGTCGGCGGTGATCACGAGCAGGTCGCCTTCGTGCAGGCGCCCTAGCCAGCCACCCACGGCGGCGTCGATCAGCTCGAGCGCACGGGCAAAGCCCGGGATGTCCTGGCGGTGGCCGTAGACCTGGTCGGTCTCCACCAGGTTGGCGAAGATCAGGCCGTCGTCCTGGGCTTGCAGGAGGGAGTCGATCGCCGCGATCGCCTGGGCGTTGTTGGCGGCGGGGTGGTGGGCTCCGGTACCCACCCCGGCGAACAGATCGGCGATCTTACCCACGCTGTGCACCGCCACGCCGGCGTCGTCGAGCTCCTGCAGGTAGCTGCGCGCGGGCGGGGCCAGCGCGTAGTCGCGGCGCCCGAGCGTGCGGTGAAAGCGACCCGGCTCGCCGGTGAACGGGCGCGCGATCACCCGCCCCACCGCGTGTTCGCCGCGCATCACCGCGCGCGCCGCCCGGCAGGCGCCATACAGCTGCTCGGGGGGGACCCGGTCGGTGTGGGCGGCGAGCTGGAGTACCGAGTCCACCGACGTGTAGAGGATCAGCCGGCCACTGCGCAGATGTTCCGTGCCGTAGTGCTCGATCGCCGCCACCCCGTTGTAGGCGGCGTTGCACGTCACCCGATGACCCATCGCCCGCTCGAGCTCGGCCACGAGCTCGGCCGGGACGCCCTGGGGATAGGTGGGCGGCGCTGCCTCCGATACGACGCCCATCAGCTCCCAGTGGCCGGCGGTGGAGTCCTTGCCCGCGCCCAGCGGGCGCAGGCGCCCGTGGAGCACCGGACGGGGGCTGGGCGCCACGCCCTCCAGGGCCACGATCGACCCCAGCCCTAGTCGCTCGAGCACGGGCAGGCGCAGCCCGCCTCCCACGGTGGCGGCCAGGTGGCCGAGCGTGTCGGCGCCCTCGTCGCCGTAGCGGTAGGCGTCGGGCAGGGCCCCGACCCCGCAGGCGTCGAGCACCACGACCGTGGCCCGACGGCTCAAGCGGGCCTCGAGAGGCGGATCGACTTCAGCAGCGGAATGAACGTCGTGCGGTTGATGTCCCGGAAGGCATCCGGGGGCGCGTAGGCGTCGAACACGGTCTCGGCCTCGGCGAAGTACACGTGCAGCGAGCGCACCTTGCGCCGCACGCCCGCGATCGTCTCCTGCCCCACCAGCTCTACCCCGGGATGACCGTCCACCCGCGTCAGCTTGCGCGCGCTCAGTGCGAAGGTCGGGTCGCGCTCGCGTACCGCGCGCTCCAGCGCCCGGCCGGCCTTGGCCGTCCCGGTGACGCTCGGCGGGCGGTTGCGCGAGCTCCCGCAGCCCGCCAGGCCGGCGGCGAGCATCAGGACCAGGGCGGGCCGGGCGGGGACGCGCATCGGAGCCGATGCTATCGGCGCCGCCCCCGCCGCTCGGCGGCGCTCAGGCCGCGCTGCGGCGTCCGCGCCGGCCGCGCGGGTGGGCGTCGAAGTACACCTCGCGCAGCCGGTCGGCCGACAGGTGGGTGTAGATCTGGGTGGTGGCGATGTCGGCGTGGCCGAGCATCTCCTGGAGCGTGCGCAGGTCGCACCCTCCGGCCAGCAGGTGGGTGGCGAAGGTGTGGCGCAGGGTGTGCGGGCTCATGCGGCCGTCGAGCCCCACGGCCCGAGCGTGTCCCTGGATGATCTTGTACAGGCCCTGGCGGCTCAGGGGGCCGCCCCGCAGGTTCAAGAACAGCTTGTGCTCGGCGCCGTGCCCGGCGAGCCGCGGCCGACCGCGCGCCAGGTAGGCCCGCAGGGCCGAGACCGCCGGGCGGCCCACGGGGACCACGCGCTCCTTCGATCCCTTGCCCCGCGCCCGCAGGACCGCCTCCTGGAGGTCCAGGTCGGCCAGCTCGAGCCCGATCGCCTCCGACGCCCGCAGCCCGCACGCGTACATGAGCTCGAGCAGCGCCCGGTCGCGCAGGGCGGCGGGCTCGGTCCCCCGGGGCGTGCGCAGCAGGCGGGCGACCTCGTCGCGGGTGAGGACGTGGGGCAGGCGCTGGCTGCGGCGCGGTCCGCGCAGATCGGCGGTGGGGTCGCGATCCATCACCTGCTCTCGGCGCAGATGGCGGTAGAACGAGCGCAGGCAGGCGGCCTTGCGCTGCAGGGTCGCCGGCGAGGCGGCCGGGCGGTCATCCCCGCCCTCGGCCAGCTCGGACAGGAAGGCGGCCAGGTCGCCGTGCTCGGCCGCCAGCGCGCTCACCCCGCGGGCGCTCAGGTAGGCGCCGAGCTGGAGCAGGTCGCTGCGGTAGGCCTCCAGGGTGTTGCGCGACAGGCCGCGCTCGAACTCAAGGTAGGCGAGGAAGTCGAGCACCAGGTGCTCGAACTCGGCCCCGGCGGCCTCGGGGGGACCGGTCGGGGGCGGGCCGGGGGGCGCGGCGGCGGTGGCCATGGCGGGGTGTTCCTCGCCCCGGGCGAGGCTCCTTGCCGGTGCAAGCTCGCCTTCAGCGCGCGGCCCGTCGGCGCGCGAGCATCAGCAGGCCGATCAGCGTCTTGGCGTCGCGGGTGGCCTCGAGCGCCCCGTCGAGCTCGGCGAGGGGCCAGCGCACCACCTCGATGCGCTCGTTCTCCTCTGACTCGGCGCTCGTGTCGTCGCTCAGCTGGGTGGCCAGGAACAGGTGGACGAGCTCGTCGGTGAACCCCACGCTCGAGTAGTAGGCCACCAGCGGCTCCCAGCTGCCCGCCGCCTTGCCGATCTCCTCGGACAGCTCGCGCTGGGCGGTGTGCAGCGGCTCCTCGCCTGGGACGTCGAGGCGCCCGGCGGGCAGCTCGAGCAGGTCCGGGTCGCCGACCGACTCGCGCGGCTGGCGCACGAGCCATAGGTGGCTGTCGTCGTGGGCCACCACCGCGACGGCGCCGCCGTGGCGCACCACGTCGCGGGTGACCTCCTCTCCGTCGGGATAGCGGAAGCGCTCGACCCGCACCTGGAACAGGCGTCCGTGGTAGACGAGCTCTGCCCCCAGCGGCTCGAACCGGCGCTCGCTCATCGGGCGATCATCCCAGCCAGCGCGGCCCCGGCGGCGAGCGCCGCGCCGAAGAACGCCGGGTCCTCGTCGATCGTCCGCCCCATGGTGATGGACGGCAGCCCGCTGGCGCGATAGCCGTCCAGGTCGACGGCCGCGGTCTGCCAGCGGTGGGGCTCGTGGCCCACCGGCGCGGCGACGTCCGGGGGCAGCGCGACGGTGACCGCTCCCAGCAGCAGCTCGAGCACGGTCATGGTGTGGTGGGAGATCCCGCGGTGCCGCGGCCGGGGATCGGCCGAGGACGCGCGCGCGACGAGCAGCGTCGGGCAGCCGAGCGCCAGCGCCGCGTGGGCGTTGTCCAGCGCCGCCATGCCGCCGTGGCCCAGCGCCGAGGCCGAGCCGACGATCCCCGGTCCCGGGCCGAGGACGGCGGCGTCCCAGCCGAGCTCGGCGACGGCGTGGTGCAGGGCCCCCGGTGTGCTGATCGCCTCGCCCTCTCCGCCGTAGGCGGGGCCCGCGGTCAGGTGCCCGGCGAGCAGGCCGCGACCGCGTAGCTCGTCCACGTCGCGCGAGCGCGACCCGGGCAGCGCCCCGCCCGCGGTCTGGATGTATCCCAGCCGGGCCCGCGCGGGCGCGGCGGCGGCGAAGGCCCAGGCAAGGGGAGCCAGCTGGCCGTGCAGTCCGCACACCGCGGCCGGCGCCGCCAAAGGGAGCGCGAGCGCCTCGCCCTCGACCGGAGCCACGGCGTGCTGGAGGCTGGTGTAGTTGAGCTTCA
>VAYS01000032.1 GCA_005883215.1 Actinomycetota bacterium | reverse complement strand
CCACCAACCACGAACGCACCATCACTTGATCACCAGGATCTCGGGGTGGGTGGCCAGCAGCGTCTGGGTGAACACGTAGTTGAACGCGAACACGCCCAAGAACGCGATCACCACCGCCTGGTTGACCGCCCGGCCCACCCCCTCGGCGCCGCCCGAGGCGGTCATCCCCTTGTAGCAGCACACGATCGCCACGATCGCGCCGAACATGGTCGTCTTGAGCACCGACCCCCACAGGTCGGTGGTCGAGGCGTTGGTGAGCAGGGTGGCGAAGAACGGGCCCAACGGGGCCTGGAACTGGAGGCTGGCCAGCACGCCCCCGAACAGCCCGAAGATGATGGCGTAGACGTCGAACAGCCCGGTCACCAGCATCAGCGCCAAAAAGCGCGGCACGACGATGTTCTTGACCGGGTCCACGCCCAGCACCTGCAGGGCGTCGAGCTCCTCGCGGATCTTGCGCGCGCCCAGGTCGGCGGTGATCGCCGTGCCCGCCACCCCGGCCATGATGATCGCGCAGACGTTGGGGGCGAACTCCCGGATCGTGGCCAGCACGAAGAAGCCGCCCAGGCGGTCCAGGGCGCCGAACAGCACGAGGAAGTTGCCCGCCTGCAGCCCCGGCGCGCCGTAGTCGATGGCGATCATCGTGATGGTCAGTGGCAGCCAGCACAGGCGCAGGGCGAACAGGAACTGGGAGACGAACTCCTCTCCGTAGGGATAGGGCGGGCGCAGCGCCGACATCAGCGTCTTGCCGGTGAGGATCATCATGTCCCCCACCTCCTCCAGCAGGCCCTTGGTGGGGAGAAACGCCCGGTCGGCGACGCTGCGAACCATCTTCCTCCTGCTCCTGCGGCGGTTTCAACGGCTCCCCGAGAAGGGAGAGCTAGTGTGCTAGCGCAATGTACCACAGATTGTGGGTCCGTCAACCAAATGTGCTAGTTTTCTGGCTATGTCACGGACGTCGACGCTGGAGAGGGAAGGAGACCTGCCGATTGCCACCCAGCTGGTGTGGCGCCTGCGCACGCTGATCGCCACCGGGGGCGTGCGCCCGGGCGAGCGCCTCCCGCCCGTGCGCGAGCTCGCCCAGCGCGCCGGCGTCAATCCCAACACCGTCCGCGCCGCCTACCAGAAGCTCGAGGACCAGGGCCTGGTGGTCTCCCGCCAGGGCAGCGGCACCTTCGTGTCCGAGGGGGCGGCCACCAGCCCCGAGCTGGCCGCGCTGGCCGCCGCCACCGAGGCCCGGGCCCGGGCCCACGGGATCGAGCCGCGGGAGCTGGCGGCGGCCCTGTACCTGGGCGGCGATCTGGGCGCCGGCCCCGCGCCCGCAGCGGTCGGGCAGCGGCCGCTCGGACCCGCCGCGGGCCAGCCGCCCGCAGCCGCCGCGGGCCAGGCGTCCGGAGAGGTCGCGGGCCAGTCCGAGGAGGCGCGCCGGCGCGGGCGCGAGCGGGCGGCGCTGCGCGCCGAGATCATCGCGCTCGACAAGGACCTGGCGCGCCTGCCCGAGCTGCCCGGCGCGGCCGAGCTGGACGACGCGCCGGCCTCGCGCCGGCCGCCCGCCGCCGGGCGCCTGCTCAGCGCCGAGGAGCTGCGCGCCGCGCGCGACGAGCTGCGGGCGCGGGTGCGGGCGGCGGAGGCCTACGAGGACCGGATGCGGCGCTCGATCGCCCAACGGCGCCGGGAGATCGAGCGCGAGAACGCCGAGTACGCGGCCGAAGCCCAGCGCCACGCCTCACCGCGTCCGACCCGGGTGCGCCCCGCCACCGGCTCCTCCACCGCGCGCAGCGCGCGCGGGCCGCTGCGCGTGGCGTGGACCGGGTACTACTGACGCCAAGAACTAGGAGCAGGAGTTGTCGACGTTTGCCCTCCATCGAGCCGCCCGGTCGGGGTCCCGGCCCGAGCGCCGGCCCGGCCCGGAGCCCGGGGCGGCCCCCGGCGCTCGGCGGCTGGCGCTGGGCGCGGGGATCGTGCTGGGCAGCCTGGGGATGTGGGTGGGGATCCCCACCGCCTGGCTGTGGGCCACCGCGCTCGCCGAGCCGTCGTATCCCACCTTCTATGCGCTGGCGATCGTCGGCTGCCCGGTGACCATGGGGCTGTGGGGATTTGCCGTCTATCGGCTCAACGCCCGCTACGTGCGCCTCACCGGCATAGGGGCGCCGCGCGGGGGCTCGGCGTGGCTGAAGTCGCTGAGCGCTGAGCGCCGCGGCCAGCGCCCGCGCCCGCTGATCGAGGTGAGCATGGCGCTGTCGGTGACCACCGCCGTCGTCGTGTTCGCCACCTGGCTGATCGTCGTCGGGCCCAACGGCCCCGGCGCAGCGCCCGGCGCGTGGTGAGCGCCCGGGCCGGCGGCGGCTGAGGGTCAGGCGCGGTCGGGGCGCTCGGGGTAGACATCGTCGATCGTGGTCAGCGCCTCGTAGGGAGCGGCGGCGGCCGCTTCGATCGCCGCCGAGCCGCCGGCCAGGCGGTCGAGCACGCTGACCACGCCGCAGATCGTGCGGCCCGCGTCGCGTAGCGCGGCGATCGCCGCAAGCGTCGACCCCCCGGTGGTGACGACGTCCTCGACCACCAGGCAGCGGTCTTGGGGTTCGAGCGGCGGGCCCTCGATGCGTCGCTGCAGGCCGTGGGCCTTGGTCTCCTGGCGCACGAAGAACGCCTTCGCCCCGGCGCCGGCGGCCAGCGCCGCGCAGGCCACCGGATCGGCCCCCATCGTCATCCCCCCCACCGCCGTGGCCTCCCAGCGCCGGGCGCGCTCGAGCACCAGCTCGCCCAGGGCGGCAAAGGCGGCGGGGCGCAGGATCGCGCGCTTGGCGTCGACGTAGTACTGGGCGCGCGCTCCGCTGGTCAGCACCACCTCGCCCAGCACCAGGGCGTGCTCACGCAGCTCGGTGATCAGGCGGCGGCGGGGATCGTCCATTCGGCCAGGGCTCGCATGCGCGCTCCTAATCTAGTTCCGTGGTGGCGCGAGCGATAAGGGCGGCGGCGCTGGCGCTCAGCGCGCTGATGATCCTCAGCTTCGCGCTGTTCGCCGTGGACCAGGCCTCGACCGCCTCGCGCGCCTCCCAGAACGGCGTGGCCGGGATCACCAGCGCCGACCAGTCGGGCCAGTACGCGCCCGCGCCGCGGCGGGAGTCGGGCATCCGCCATGACATCGACTCCGCCAACGACGCCGTCCTGTCGCCGTTTCAGGCGCTCGGCGCGCACTCCTCCAACGCCTGGGCCGACCGCGGCCTGCGGACGCTGCTGGGGTTGCTGGTGTACGGGCTCGGTCTGGGCTTCTTGGCGCGCTGGACGGCGGCGGCGCCCGGTCGGCCCCGCCCGTCGGGTCGCACCCGCGCGGCGTCCTAGAGCCCGCCGGCGATAGCCGGCCTATTGCCTTCTTCTCAGGCCACCAGGCGCCGGCGCATGGCGCGCACCGGCACCAGCCACAGCGCGGCGGTGACCGCGGCCAGCCAGGCGGCGTGGCCCAGGACGGTGAGCGCGTCGGGGCTGGTGGCCAGGCTGCGGGCGATGGCCACCAGGTGATACAGCGGCGTCAGCCACCCCAGCACCTGGGCCCAGTCGGGCAGCCGGTCGTAGGGAAAGAAGATCCCCCCGAGCAGGAACATCGGGGTCACGAACAGGGTGAAGAAGAACGTGTAGTAGTCCATCTTGGGGATCAGCGAGGTGTAGGTCAGCCCGATGGCGGCAAAGCAGGCGCCGCCCAGGGCGAGGAACGGGGGCAGGGCGATCGCCCACGGCGAGCCCACGAACCCCAGGGCCGCGATCACGACGAGAAAGCTGGTGCCGTAGATCAGCGAGCGCGTGGCCGCCCACAGCAGCTCGCCGGTGACCAGGTCCTCGACCTCCACCGGGGTGGCCAGGACGGCGTCGTACAGGCGCGACTCCTCCATGCGAAAGAACACGTTCCACGTCGTCTCGAAGATCGCCGCCCACATGACCGCCGATGCGCACAGGCCGGGGGCGATGAAGTCGCGGTAGGCCAGCCCGTGGACGTGGGCCACGTAGGCGCCCAGGCCAAATCCCAGGGCCAGCAGGTAGAAGAGCGGATCGAAGAACTGGGGCAGCAGCGCGCCCTTCCACACCTTGGAGAACACGCGCGCGTTGCGCCGCCAGACGGCGAGCGCGCTGGACGGGTGGGGTATGTGCACCCAGGCTCTGGCGCTTGCCCCGGCGCTCGGGGCGGCGGCGCTCACGCGTCGAGCTCCCGGCCGGTGAGCTGGAGGAAGACGGCCTCCAGGTTGGGCGCTCCGAAGCGCTCCATCAGCTCGGCCGGCGAGCCGTGGGCGACGATCCGACCGGTGTCCATGACCACCAGACGGTCGCACAGGCGCGTGGCCTCCTCCATGTAGTGGGTGCTCAGCAGCAAGGTCACCCCCCGGCCACGCAGGGCCTCCAGGCGCTCCCACACCGATTGGCGGGCCTGGGGATCGAGGCCGGTGGTCGGCTCGTCGAGGACCACCAGCGCCGGGTCGTTGATCAGCGCGCGGGCGATCAGCAGGCGCCGGCGCATGCCCCCGGAGAGCTCGATCGGCCGGGCACCGGCGCGGGCGCTGAGGCCGGCCAGGCCGAGCAGCTCGTCGGCGCGGCGCTGGGCCCACTCGTCCGGCAGGCCGAAGAAGCCGGCCTGGACGAGCAGGTTCTCGCGCACGGTCAGCTCGCGGTCGAGGTTCTCGGCCTGGGGCACGACGCCCAGCCGCGCCTTTACCTCCCGGCGATGGCTGGAGACGTCCATGCCCAGGACCTGGAGCTGGCCCTCCTCGACCTCGGCCAGGCCGTAGATCATCTTCATGGTCGTGGTCTTGCCCGCCCCGTTGGGTCCGAGCAGGCCGAAGCACTCGCCGACGCGCACGTCGAAGTCGATCCCGTCGACGGCCACGAGCTCGCCGTAGTGCTTGCGCAGGCCGTGGGCGTGCACGGCGGCGTTGTTCTCGCTCACGGCAGGGCCGGGGCCCGGGCGGCGGCCTGGGCCCGGGCGGCGGCCTCGGCCCGGGCGGTGGCGTGAGCGAGCCCCCGGGCCAGCAGCCAGATCACCGCCAGGGCGACCGCCATC
This sequence comes from Actinomycetota bacterium, assembly GCA_005883215.1. Taxonomy (GTDB): domain Bacteria; phylum Actinomycetota; class Thermoleophilia; order Solirubrobacterales; family Solirubrobacteraceae; genus AC-64. The sequence continues at coordinate 33,737 of VAYS01000032.1, read as the reverse complement.
AGGGTCGGGATCTCCCACCCCCAGTGCTCGTCGACTCCGAAGGCGAGCGAGTTGTTGATCGAGTGCAGGACGATCCCGGGATACAGGGATCCGGTGCGCTGGTACATCAGGCACAGCACCACGCCGAAGAAGGACAGCGGGACCAGGTAGACCGCCGGAGTGCTGGTGCCGTGCACCAGGCCGAAGGTGACCCCGGTGAGCAGCGCGGCCGTCAGCGGCCCGCGCCAATTGCGAAGCGCGGCGTAGAAGTAGCCGCGGAAGAACAGCTCCTCGCACACCGGCGCCACCAGCGCCACCGCGCCGGCCACCGCCAGCCGGGCCGCCAGGCTGCGATCGGCCCCTAGGTCGCGGGGCAGGTGCTCGGGCTGGTGGGCGCCGAGCAGGTTGGTCCACAGGAGCGTGAACAGCAGCGTGGCCGCCAGCCCGCCGACGGCCAGGCCGATGCCCAGCCTCCAGCGCGAGCGGCGTAGCCCGAAGTCGGGGGCCAGCGGGCGCCGGCCCACCCGGCCGGCGAACACGATCGCCGCCGCCACCAGCCCGAGGTCCTGGACCACGAGCCCGCCGATATTGAGCGCGGGCGGCGGGTGGGCGAGGTTGGCGCCGGCCACCGCCGCCACCACGGCCAGTACGACACCCCCGCCGATCACCCCGGCGGCCAGCCCGCCGATCAGCGACAGCGGCGCCGTCCACGGCGGCCACGCGCGCGCCGCCGCGCCCGGCGGAGGGACCGTGGACGGGCCCGATCCGCGAGCATCGGGGCCCTCGGGCGCACCGGGGGCCGAGCCGTCGAGCAGGGCGGACACCATGGCCCGCTCCAGCTTATGAGCCCGGGGCGCCGGGGCGGCCCGCGCCGGCGGGCGAGGGGTCGGCCGGCCCGCCGGCCGGCGAGGGGTCGGGCGGCGTGCCCTCCCAGGCGCGGATCAGCTCGGGCAGCTCGCCTAGCGAGCCGATCACCGCCGCCGGGGCGGGGGCCTGGGGGTCGGCGTCCAGCGCCTGGGTCCCGAGCCGGTCGATCAGCACCGCGGCCAGACCGGCGGCGTGTGCGCCGCCGACGTCGTCGGCCAGGCTGTCGCCGACGTGCACGGCGTCCTGGGGCCCGACGCCGGCCAGGCGCAGGCCGGCCCGGAAGAGCTCGGGCGAGGACTTATCGGCGCCGACCTCGGCGGAGGACACCGCGCCGTCGACCAGCTCGGCGATGCCCGTCTCGCGCAGCTGGTCGTGCAGCGAGATGTCCCAGTTGGAGACCACGACCAGGGCCAGGCCGGCCTGGCGCAGGCCAAGCAGGGCGGGACGCACGTCGGGGTAGGGGGCAAAGCGCAGCGAGCGCAGTAGCGTGTGCTCGAGCTCGGCCAGCGGGATCTCGCCCGCGGGCGCGGGCAGCTGCTCGGCCAGCACCACCGCGCAGCGGCGGCGCAGGTCGGCCAGGCGCTCCGGGTCTGACGCCCGGTGGTTGTGGCGCCGGTAGTAGGTCATCTCGGCCCCCAGCGCGGCCCACGCCTGGGTCTCGGTGATCTCCAGGCCGTGGTCTTCGCGAAGCGCGGCGGTCAGGGCGCTCGCCGGGTCGCGTAGCTCGAGGAGGGTGCCCAGCGCGTCGAGAAGCACCCCGCGCATGGCGCGCCTAGGCCACCCAGTGCCAGGTGGAGAACGCACCGGTGAAGAACACCAGCAGCCCCCCGCTGAGGAGCGCCGCGGGCCAACGCGCGCGCGGATGGCGTGCCAGCCAGTCTCCGCTCCACAGGTGCAGGGGAAACAGCGCGGCCAGAAAGCGCGGCAGCGACATGAGCGGCTGAGGGCCGACCGGGTAGGACAGGGGCAGGGCGAGCGCGGCGAGCAGGTAGACCCCGTAGGCGGCCGGCAGCCGGCGCAGCACGCCGAGCACCGCCGGGACGGCGGCGATAAGGAAGCAGAACAGCATCACGTTGTGCTGGGCCACGACCAGCGGGTCGCCGCCGGCGTCGGTGAAGTACACCGGGCTCTGGGTCCCCGCCCACAGCTGCCGGGCGCCGTCGAAGGCGGCCACGGCGCCGTCCCAGACGCCCAGGAAGGGGCCGGCGAAGTGCCGGTACCAGACGGTCTGGGCGTGGAAGGGGGCGAAGGCGTCCCCGCCGATCAGGGCCAGATAGGCCATGAAGGCGACCAGCCCTACGGGCACCAGCCCGAGCCACAGCGCATCGGCGCGCAGCCGGTAGCGGGGGGTGAGCCGCCGCCCGTGGGGATGGTCGGGCGGACGATCGGCGCGCGGACCGTAGAGGTAGAGCACGGCCAGCCCCACCCCGAGCAGGATCCCGCTCGAGCGGGTGGCCGACGCGAGCGCGACCGCGGCGGCGGCCGGGGCCCAGCGGCCCCGCCGGGCGAGCCAGAAGGCCCCCAGCGACAGGGCCAGGTACAGGGACTCGCTGTAGATCGCCGAGAAGAAGAACGACATCGGAAACAGCGCGGTGGCCATCACGGCCAGGCGCGGCGCCTGGCCGCCGAGCTCGAGCGCGGCCAGGCGGTGGGTGAGGTACAGGGCCACCGCGAAGGCGCCCATCGACACCAGCACGCCGGCGGCGATGATGCCGGTGACGCTCCCGAGCACCGAGCTCAGCAGCGGGTACAGGGGGAAGAACGCGCTGCGCCCATCGGCGAACAGGGCGTGGGGGGTGTAGCCGATGTCGGCGATGCTCAGGTACCACGCCGCGTCCCAGCGGGCCGCGGGGCCGACGAGCACGTCGGCCACCCGCCCCAGGCCGTGGGTCAGCCCCGGCGGATCGAAGGTGCGGCCGTGGTTGGTGTTGCCCCACACCAGCAGGGCGACCACCCCCACTCCCCACACCAGCAGGCGGGTCCCGACCAGGGCTCCCAGAGCCGTGCGGACCGCCTCCCGCGCCTCGGCGCTCAGGCGAAGGCGCAGGCGGGGGCGCAGCGCGGCGGCGGGCGCGCCGGCGGGCGCGCCGGCGGCGCCCGGAACGGCGATCTGGAACTCGTCGGTGGACACGTGAAGGCGCGATGTTGCCAGGCGGGGCTGGCGCTTGGCGGCCGGGGGGTGCAGGGATGGTCCGGGGGAGGCCGAAAACCGGCTGGGAAGCCGGCGCCTTGTGCCAGAATTGGGCGCCGTCGAGGCGCCGCCCTGCCGCCGCTCGACGCACACTCGATGTCCCGCCGCGAACGTCAGCGCCGGCGCCGCCGAAACCGCGGACCGGCCCGCATCATGTTCATCGCCCTGGGGGCGACCGCCACGCTGGCGGTGATCGGGGTGGTCGGGTTCATCGTCTGGGTGATCGGGACCGCGGCCAGCGCGCCGTCGCTGAATTCGCTCAGGTCGGTCGACAAGGGCGCCTCCTCGCAGGTGTTCGCCAAGGACGGTCAGCGGCTGGGCTTCATCCAGTCCGACGAGCTGCGCCAGCCGGTGACCATGACCCAGATGCCCCAGCCCCTACGCGACGCCACCGTGGCGATCGAGGACCAGCGCTACTTCCAGCACAGCGGCGTGGACCTGGAGGGCATCATCCGCGCCGCGGTGAAGAACCTGGGCACCGGGCACACGGTGCAGGGTGGCTCGACCCTGACCATGCAGCTGGTGCGCAACCTCTACCTGCCCACCCAGCACCGCAACCTCAAGCTGAAGATCTGGGAGGCCAAGCTCGCCGAACAGCTCGAGCAGGCCCATCCCGGCCACGACGGCAAGCTGTGGATCCTCACCCAGTACCTCAACAGCGTGCCCTACGGGACGGTGGGGGGACAGACCGCGATCGGGGTCCAGGCGGCGTCGCGCATCTTCTTCAACAAGCCGGTGTCCAAGCTGACGCTGCCCCAGCTGGCGCTGCTCGCCGGCCTGCCCCAGGCCCCGAGCGAGTACAACCCGTTCATCAACCCCGAGGCGGCCCTGGCCCGGCGAAACGACGTGCTCTCCAAGATGACCGCCCAGCACTACGTCACCCCCGAGCAGGCGCAGGCGGCGATGACCGCGCCGCTGGGGGTCCACCACAGCACCTACTACACGGCCCACCGGGAGAGCTACTTCTTCGACTACGTCAAGCAGCAGCTGATCGACACCTACGGGATCAACCGGGTGCGCCAGGGCGGGCTGAAGATCTATACGACGATCGACCTAAAGCTCCAGGACCAGGCGCGCCAGGCGATGACGGGCGTGCTCAACGAGTCCGGCGACCCCTCCTCGGCGATCGTCTCGATCGATCCCCGCAACGGTCACATCCTGACCATGGCCTCCACCGCCGCCTACGGCAACTCGCAGTTCAACCTCGCCGCCCAGGGCCACCGCCAGGCCGGCTCGTCGTTCAAGGTGATGGTCCTGATGACCGCGGTGCGCCAGGGGATCGACCCCAACAGCACCACGTACAACTCCCACGAGCTGGACTTCGTCGATCCCCGCTGGGGCCGCATCCACGTCCAGACCTACTCCCACTCCTACGAGGGGGACATCAACCTCGTCCAGGCCACGCTGAAGTCCGATAACACCGTCTACCAGCAGCTAGACCTCGACGTCGGGCCCAAGAACGTGACCAAGACCGCTCACGACATGGGCATCACCTCGCCGCTTGAAAGCCTGCCCGCCGAGGGGCTGGGGGGCCTGAAGGTCGGCGTCTCGCCGCTGGAGATGGCCAACGCCTACGCGACGATCGCCTCGGGCGGCTGGCGCAACACGCCGATCGCCATCACCCGCGTGCAGTTTCCCGACGGGCATTCCGACGACCTCGGACGCCCCCACCGGGTCAAGGTCTTCTCCGACGCGGTGACCTCGACGGTGACCAACATCCTGGAGCAGAACATGCACTCGGGCACGGCCACCCACGCCGACATCGGCTGCCCGGACGCGGGCAAGACCGGGACGGTGGACAACTTCACCGACGCCTGGCTGGTGGGCTTTACCCCCCACATGTCGACCTCGGTGTGGGTCGGCTACCCCAACCGCAAGGTCCCGATGACCGATGTCCACGGGATCGAGGTCCAAGGGGGTTCGCTGCCCGCCGACATCTGGCACGCCTACATGTCGGTGGCCCACGGCAACGACTGCTCGGACTTCCCTCAGGCCCAGGACCAGGCCAGCCTGTCGCCCGGGGTGGGCAGCCACACCAGCGTCTCGGGCGGCGGGGGCTCGGGCAGCGGCGGCTCGGGCGGCGGCCACGGCGGTTCAGGGGGGGGCGGTGGCTCGACCGGCGGTGGCAGCTACAACAACCGGCGCCTGTATGAGTCTCCACCCCAGCCTACGCCGGGCGGCGGTGGCCGGGGCGGCGGGCACCCCGGCGCGGGCGGCGGCCACGGTGGCGGGGGCGGCGGGGGTCGAACCGGCGGTGGTACCGGCGGGGGTGGGGGCACCGCCGGCCCGGGCGGAGGCACGGCCCCCGGCTAGCCCCGATCGCCGCGGCAGGCGCCCCCGGGATTGGTACCTTGGGCCCGTGGCCAAGGAAGAGAAGGTCGAGTTCGAGGGCGAGGTGATCGAGGCGCTGCCCAACGCGATGTTCAAGGTACGCCTCGACAACGACCACGTCGTCCTCGGCCACGTGGCCGGCAAGATGCGCCGGTTTCGGATCAGGATCCTCCCCGGCGACCGGGTGCGCTGCGAGCTGTCGCCCTACGACCTCGACCGCGCCCGGATCGTCTACCGCCACCGCTGAGCGGCGGGTCAGGCGCGCGGTCCAGGGGGGGCCTAAATGAGACCGGACGCCCCCCCGGACGATTCACCCCAGCGCGAGCCACCTACCGGAGAGTGGCAGCTGCTCGAGCGGCTCCACGCGCGCCTGCCCGAACCCCCGCCGCGCGTGCTGCGCGGGCCGGGAGACGACGCCGCCGTGGTGGCGGCCCAGGGAGTGTGCGTCACCTCGGTCGACGCGATGGTCGAAGGGGTCCATTTCCGCCTGCGCGACGCGGCGCACACAGAGGCTCCCGACGCGCCGCCGGGGTGGGCCGAGCCCGCCGACGTCGGCTGGCGGGCCACCGCGGCGGCCCTGTCGGACCTGGCCGCGATGGGCGCCGGGCCCGGGGAGGTGTACCTGGCCGCGGGCATCTCGCCGCCGATGGGGGCGGCGGGGGCCCGGGCGCTGTTTGACGGCGCCGTGGCGGCGGCCACCGAGGCCGGGGCCGCCGTCTGCGGGGGCGACATCTCGGCCGCGGCCAGCCTGTTCGTGGCCGTCACCGTGGTGGGCTGGTCGCCCTCGGCGGCCGAGTTGGTGGGGCGCGAGGGGGCGCTGCCCGGGGACCTGGTGGGCGTTACCGGGGCCCTGGGCGGCGCCGGGGCCGGGCTGGCGGTGCTCGAGGGGCGGGCGCCGGCGCCCGCCGGGTCAAACCCCGCCGGGCGGGTGCTGCGACCCCGTCCGCGCCTGGGCGAGGGACGCGCGCTGGCGGCGGCGGGCGTGCACGCGATGATCGATCTCTCCGACGGCCTGGCCGCCGATGCCGGGCATCTGGCCCGGGCGGGCGGCGTACGCCTCGACGTCGACCTCGAGGCGCTGCCCCTGGACGCCGGCGTGGTCGAGGTGGCCGAGGCGTTGGGATGGGAGCCCTGGCGACTGGCCGCCTGCGCGGGTGAGGACTACGAGCTGTGCTTCTGCGCGCCGCCCGATCGCCGCGCGGCGGTCGAGGCGGCGGCGCCGGTCACCTGGGTGGGGAGCGTGGGGCCCGGAGGCCCGGAGTTGGGGCTCAGCGATCGGCGCGGCGAGCAGACGTGCCGCGGCTTTGAGCATCGTCTGTAGGCCAGCGCAGCTGGGGCAGGATCAGTCGCCGCGCGGCGGGGCGCTTGAGGATCGCGGCGGCGACCGCCGTGGCATTCACCTCGTAGGTCTGGGTCTGCAACCGCCGCTTGAGTGCCTGCACTCTTATCATCCGATCTTGCCTCATAGCCTCGCCGGTCGGGTCTGGGCCCGCCCGCCGTACCGCCGAGTGATTCGCCTCACTACCAAGGCTGGCGCCGCTCGCAGGAAAATTATCGGCCGCTCCCCGGGGGCGCTGAGATCCGCTGGGCCTAGCTGGACGCACGTTGGGGCTCGGGGGTCACGGTGGGCACCCCTCCGGGGGGGCCGAGGGGCACCGGGGCCAGCGGCACCGCCTCCGGGCCCGGTCCCTGGGTGGCGGCGCCCCGGGGCACCTCCCTGACCAGCGCGGCGAAGACCACGATCCGCTGGGCGGCGCTGTAGAGGGGGTGGCAGGCCGAGAGCACGAGGCGGTCATAGCCGACGGGATCGACCACCGCCACGTCGGTGGGGGCCACGATCCGCCGGTCCTGCACCGTGTAGATCAGACGGGCGTATGGCATCTCGAGCTCGATGCGATCGCCGCGGCGCAGCGAGTCGATGTGGCGAAACGGGGCCAGGTAGGTGGTGCGGTGCCCGGCGACGCCCACCGTCCCGGGGGCGCCGGGAAAGGGGGTGTCCGAGTAGATCCCCGGGCCGTCGCGCAGGGCGTCGGTGTCGGTGCCGGCCACCAGCACGAAGTCGGTGCCCAGGTGGGGAATGCGGATGCGCCCGACCGCCGAGCCGGGCCTGGCCCGCGCCCGCAGCGCGCGGGCGAGAAAGGCGATCCGCTGCTGGGCGTCCAGGTGCGAGAGCGCCCCCAGCTGAAGGGGCGAGGGCGCCTCGCGCTCGAGCGCGCGCAGGTCGCCGGCCAGGCTGTCCTGGCGCAGGCGCGTGTAGAGCGCGGACAGCGGCTCCTGCCAGGCCAGGGTGGCGGCGGCATCGGCGAGCAGCACGATCCCGGCCACCACCAGCACGCTGGACAGCGCCCGCAGAGCCGATCGGCGGTCGAGCGCCAGGGTTCAGCCTCGCAGGCCAGCGCCGCCGACGCCCGTCCTCTCCCCGGCAGAGATCACCGGGGTGCGCAGTCCGATCGTCGAGGCGGGGGCGGTGGGCCGATCGCCGCGCGCGGCGATCGTGAAGAACGCCGCCGCCCCGCCCAGCCCCAGCGACCACAGCACGACCGCCCCCAGACCCAGGTGCCCGCCGGCGACCAGCACCAGCCCCTCCCACACCATTTGGAGCGGGTCGAGAGCCAACTGGACGCCGTAGCCGGCGACCAGCAGCGCCAGCGGAACGAGCCCGGCCACCATCAGCGCCACCGCCAGCCCGCGGCGAAGGCGCACCTCGGGGGCGGCGGCGGCCAGCCACAGGTGCAGGGCGGGGACCACCAGGATCGCGGCGAACGGGTTGAGCGCCCACACCAGCACGGCGAGCAAGGACAGCATCAGCAACAGCACCGGGCCGGTGCCCGGCGCGCGCGCCGCGGCCCCCGCCGAGCCCTCACCCAGGCGGGCGAGCAGGGGGCGTCGGGCCAGCCAGCAGAGGGCGAAGACCAGCCCCACCGCGCCCAGGGCGAGGCCCTTGGCGGGCAGGGCGCTGGGGAGGGGCGGATGCGGCGGGGCGGCGCCGAGCAGGCCCAGCCGGCCGGCGACGACGGAAAACAGGCCGGCGGCCAAGAAGGGGAACACGAGCGTCAGCGCCCAGCGCAACCCGCGCGCGACCGGCTCGCGCCGGCGGCGGGCCCGGGCGACGCCGTCGATCGACACCAGCAGGGGACCGATGATCAGGGAGCCGAGCAGAACGGCGATCGTCCAGCCTGGAAGCACCTTGGGCGCCAGGTCCAGGTCGCGCGAGGGAGCAGCGGTCAGGTCCGGCGCTGAGTCCAGCGCGGCCACCGCGCGCAGGGCGGCCCGGCCCCACTGCTGAAGCGTGTTCTGATCCACCCGCTCCGTCGCCGAGGGTCCCCGCTCGCCGCTGACCGACAGCAGCGCGGCCGGCAGGCCGGCGGCGAGCAGCGGACCCTGCTCGCCGACCGTGAGGGGAAGGGCCAGGTGCGCGAACTGCACCGCCACGCTCGGCGCCCCCGGACCGTGGCCCACCTCGGTGTTCACGGCCGTCTCCAGTGTCCGCCGGAGGGCCAGCGGGGCGAGCTGCGCCCCATCGGAGAAGGGCACGAGCTGCGGGCGGCGGACCGAGCTGCCGGCCAGGTCGCCCAGCACCAGCACCGCGTCCACCGGTCCGCCGGTGGCCTGGGCGAAGTCGGCCGCCCCGGCGTCGCCCCCGCTTCCGCCCGAGGTCGAGACCAGGGTGAGGGTGTGCGTCATCACGCGCTCGGAGGCGACGTGGGCCAGCTCGAGCAGGGCGGCGGTCCCCGAGAGCGCGGCGGCCGAGCCCCGCCCGGCGGCGTCGCGGTGGGCGACCACCACGATCTGGCCGCTCGAGCTGCCCACCCGCCGGCCGATCACCGTCGTCAGCTCGCGCTCGCCGTCGATCGTCTGGGCGCGGAAGCGGCGCTCGGTGATGTCATACGGGGATCGGCGGCCCGAGCCGGCCCGGGCGGCCAGCGACTGGCGCACCACCCGGGCCAGGGCCAGGTCCCCCGCCGACCCCGGTCGCCGGGAGGGATAGCGCGCGGCCAGGTCCCGCAGCGTGCCGAAGGCGCGGGTGCCGTCGAACGCGTCGGGAGCGAGCGTACCCACCAGGGGACGCGGCGGATTGGCGAGCAAGCTTGATGGCAGACGACAGGAGATGGTCGATCGTCCTGCACGAATCCTGCTCGCCGACGACGAGCAGTCGATTCTCACGCTCCTCTCCTACCCGCTGCGCAAGGAGGGCTATGACGTGGTGCGCGCCGCCGACGGACGCGAGGCGCTGGCGCGGTTTGCCGAGGCGAGCTTCGATCTGGTCGTGCTCGACGTGATGATGCCCAACCTCGACGGTCTCGAGGTCTGTCGCCGCCTGCGGGCCAAGAGCTCGGTTCCGATCATCATGCTCACGGCCAAGACCGAGGAGATCGACAAGGTCCTGGGGCTCGAGCTCGGAGCCGACGACTACATCACCAAGCCCTTCTCGATGCGCGAGTTCCGCAGTCGGGTCAAGGCGGCCCTGCGCCGGGCGGGGATGCAGCGCCAGGTACCGGACGGCGACGAGGCCGAGGAGCCGCTCGAGGTCGGCGACCTGCGCATCGACTTCGCCAAGCGCAGCGTGCGGGTGCGCGAGGAGCCGGTGCAGACCACCTACGTGGAGTTCGAGATCCTGGCCGCCCTGGCCAGCAGCCCCGGCCGGGTGTTCACCCGCGACATGCTGCTGGCCCGAGTGTGGGGCGACTCGGCCTACCGCGACCCCCGGACCGTCGACGTGCACATCCGTCACCTGCGCGAGAAGCTCGAGGCGGACTCAAAGGATCCCGACTACCTGTTCACGGTGCGCGGGGTCGGCTACCGCTTCCGGGACTCCGAGGGCTAACGCGAGGTCGGGCCCGATGCGCTCGATTCAGAGCCGGCTCACGCTCCTGTTCTTCTCCATCACCCTGGCCGCCGTGGGAGTGGTCTACTTCTACGTGGCGCCCTCGCTGGAGACCAACCTGCGCAACCAGCGGCTGAGCGCGCTGGCCGTCTCGGCGGCCCAGTTCTCCGGGCCCTTGCAGCACGCGCTCGGCTCGAGCGTGTCCAAGCCCGTCGTCGACCGGCAGGTGCGCCAGGCCGCCGATCGCGCGAGCCTGCGCGTCACCCTGCTGGGCATCAGCCGCGGCACGCTGGGCCTCGCCACCTACACGATCGCCGACTCCCAGGCGGTGGGGGGCGTCTCCAAGCTGCGCTTCGGCGTGGCGGAGGCGGCGGCGCGCACCAGCCACAGCGCGACCGGCACCGAGGCCGGCCCCGGGGGTCAGGTGGGCGAGGCCGCCCAGCCCCTGTTCTTCCGCAACAAGCCGGCCCGGGTGGCCGTCTTCTCCGCCCCCCTGACCGATGTCGCCTCCAACGGCGCGCTGATCCGCCGACGCATCCAGGAGGCGGGGGCGATCGCCCTGCTGCTGGCGATCCTGGCCGGTTACGCCGTCTCGCGCGCTCTCAGCCTGCGGGTCAAGCGCCTGGAGCAGACCGCCGGACGGGTCGCCGCCGGCGACTTCAGCGCGCGCTTCCCCGTCGACTCCGAGGACGAGCTGGGCCAGCTCGCCCGCGCGCTGGACGACATGCAGCACCAGCTCGCCGAGCTCGACAACGCCCGCAAGCAGTTCATCGCCACCGCCTCGCACGAGCTGCGCACGCCGATCTTCTCCCTGGGCGGGTTCCTGGAGCTGATCCAGGACGAGGAGCTCGACGACGAGACCCGCCGCCAGTTCGTCGGCCAGGTGCGCCAGCAGGTCGATCGCCTGGGTCAGCTGGCCACCGGCCTGCTGGACCTGAGCCGGCTGGAGGCCGGCTCGCTGGAGCTTCGCCCGGAGCGAACCGACCTCTCGGAGCTGGCCAAGGCGGTGGCGTCGGAGTTCATCCCCGCGCTCTCCCGGCATTCCTCCCACCTGCGGCTTCAGCTGCCCCGGGGGCCGATCTCGACGGTCTGCGATCCTGAGCGGGTGGCCCAGATCATGCGCATCCTGATCGACAACGCCCTCACCCACACCCCCGAGGGCACGGACATCCAGGTCATCGCCAGCCGCCAGAACGGCGCGGTGCGCATGGCCGTGCGCGACTTCGGCCCCGGCCTCAAGCCGGGGGCGCTGGGCCGGATCTTCGAGCCCTTCTACAGCACCGACGGGGTCCAGGGATCGGGTCTGGGCCTGACGATCGCGCGCGAGCTGGCCGAACGCATGAAGGGAACGCTGCAGGTCGAGTCGCGCTCCGGGGCCACGACCTTCACCCTCGACCTGGGGCCATGAGCCCCCACCGACCCCTACTGGCCGTGCGCGCGCCGGCCGCGCGCGCACGGACGCGCCCCCCGGCGCGAGCGCTGCTGGCCGCGACCCTGGCCGCGGCGGCCGGCGGCCTGGGCGCCGGCGCTCTCGCCGGCTGCGGCTCGTCGAGCTCCAAGACGTCCTCGGCGCCGTCGGCGGCGCCGCCGAGCCAGACCACGCGGGTGGAGGCGATCTCGCCCGTCCGGACCGGGCGCTTTGACCCCGCCGCGATCTACCGGCGTGAGGCGCCGGGTGTGGTCACCATCCTCAGCGTGCTGGGAGGCGGGCCCCCCGGGCGTCGCCAGGGGGCCGAGGGATCGGGGTTCGTGATCTCGGGCTCGGGGGAGGTGGCCACCAACGCCCACGTGGTCACCGACGGCACCGGGCCCTCGATTCACCCGGTGCCCGAGGTCTACGTGCAGTTCCAGGACGGAAACGAGGTCCCGGCCCACATCGTGGGCTTCGACGCCGACTCCGACGTGGCCCTGCTGCGGGTCAGCCCGGCCGGGCTGACCCTGCGCAGCCTGCCGCTGGGCTCGAGCGCCTCGCTGGTGGTGGGCTCGCCGGTGGCCGCGATCGGCAGCCCGTTCGGGGAGGCCGGGTCGCTGTCGGTGGGGGCGATCTCGGCGACCGGGCGGGCGATCGACTCGCTGACCGGGTTTCAGATCGAGGGGGCGATCCAGACCGACGCGGCCATCAACCACGGCAACTCGGGTGGCCCCCTGATCGACGCCCGCGGAGCGGTGGTGGGCATCAACTCGGAGATCGCTCCCTCCAGCAGCGGGGGACAGGGCGTGGGGTTCGCCGTGCCGGTCGACGTGGTGCGCCGCTCGCTCGATCAGCTCCGGCGCACCGGCGGCGTGAAGTACGCCTACCTGGGGATCAGCTCGGCCACCGTCTACCCCCAGCTGGCGCGCCGGTTCGGCATCGGGGTGGCGCACGGGGCGTGGATCCAGCGGACCGTGTCCGGGGGGCCCGCCCAGGCGGCGGGATTGCAGGGGGGCTCGAGCTCGTCCGAATTTCAGGCCGAGAAGTACCGCACCGGCGGCGACGTGGTCAGCCGGCTCGACTCCCATCCGATCGACAAGGCCGACGACCTCGGCCAGGTGCTGGAGAGCTACTCCCCGGGCCAGCAGATCACGCTCGAGGTCTGGCGCGGGGGCCAGCGCCGCACGGTGAAGGTCAAGCTGGGCGAGCGGCCCCGCGACACCAGCCCGAGCTCGCTGCCCTGACGCTTAGGTATCGTGCCCAAACCTCCGGGCCGAGCTGGTGGGGCGGCCGGACCTTGAGAAGAAATAGGACGGCCCTCGCTTGCTCCAGTCCGTCGCGGTCGGCAGCAAGTCCCTTGCCGACTACACCCACATATCCGGCCGCGCCCTGATCGAGGAGGTGAGGGAGCTGGCCCGCCCGCTTCAGGGACTGCGGGTGCTGCACGTCTCGGCCACCGCGTTCGGAGGGGGGGTTTCGGAGATCCTCTATACGCAGGTGCCGCTGATGCGCGACCTCGGGCTGGACTGCGACTGGCAGGTGATCTACGGGCGCGAGGAGTTCTTCCACGCCACCAAGCTCCTGCACAACGCGCTCCAGGGAGCCCCCCACGACCTGACCGAAGACGAGTGGCGCTGCTGGCGCCTGTACAACGAGATGAACGGGCGCGAGCTGGCCGGTGGCTGGGACGTGTGCGTGGTCCACGATCCCCAGCCCGCCGCCCTGTACCGGCTCGTGCCCGACAAGGCCCGGGGCTGGGTGTGGCGCTGCCACATCGATCTGTCCACGCCCAATGCCGCCACGATCGAGCACCTGCTTCCCTACATCCGGGAGTATCCGCACTCGATCTTTCATCTACGCGACTACGTGCCCAACGGGATGGACGGCAAGGTGCACGCCGTGCCGCCGGCGATCGACCCCCTGGCGCCCAAGAACATGGCGCTGGCCCCCGCCGACGCCGCCTACGTGTGCGAGCAGTTCGGCATCGACGTCGAGCGCCCGCTGATGTGCCAGGTGTCGCGCTTTGATCCCTGGAAGGACCCCCTGGGGGTGATCGACGCCTACCGGATAGTCAAGGAGGAGATTCCCGAGGTCCAGCTGGCCCTGGTGGGGTCGATGGCCAGCGACGATCCCGAGGGATGGGATTTCTTCACCGAGACGATCGCCCACGCCGACGGCGACCAGGACATCCACATCCTCAACAACTTCAACAACGTGGGCGCGATCGAGGTAAACGCCTTCCAGTCCCACGCCAACCTGCTGATCCAGAAATCGACGCGGGAGGGGTTCGGGCTGACCGTCTCCGAGGGGATCTGGAAGGGACGGCCGTTCATCGGGGGCAAGGTGGGAGGGATCCCGCTCCAGGTCCAGGACGGGGAGACCGGCTACCTGGTCAGCAGCGTGCAGGAGTGCGCCCAGCGCTCGCTGGCGATCCTGGGTGACCCCGAGCTGGGCCGGGTGCTGGGGCGCAAGGGCAAGGAGTATGTGCGGGCGCACTTTCTCGCCCCGCGCTACCTGCGCGACTATCTACGTATCTTCACCGAGCTTCAATCGGCGACATGAGCGCGACATGAGCCCCACCCCCGCGCGCGAGCTTCCACTGGTCCTGGTCTCCAACCGGGGGCCGGTGATCTTCGAGGCCGAGGGCCGGGTGGTCCGCGGCTCGGGGGGGCTGGTGACCGCGTTGACCGGGCTGGCCTCCCACCGCGAGGTGATCTGGATCGCCTCAGCCATGAACGAGCACGACGCGGCCAAGTCCGAGGAGCACGGGGGCCGCCCGTTCGCCGTGCGCTCGCCGGCGGGCGGCGAGTACATGGTGCGCCTGGTGGTCTCCGACCCCGAGGCCTATGACCGCTTCTACAACGTGTTCGCCAACCCGTTGCTGTGGTTCATCCAGCACTACCTGTGGGACCTTTCCAACGCGCCCGACATACGCCGGGAGGAGATCGAGGCGTTCGAGTTCGGCTACAACGCGGTCAACGAGGACCTCGCCCGGGCCGTAGTCGAGGAGATCGCCCAGGACCCCGACCCGGTGGTGATGGTCCACGACTACCACCTCTACACGCTGCCCGGGCTGGTGAGGCGGGCCCGGCCCGACGCCTTTTTGCAGCACTTCGTCCACATCCCCTGGACCCAGTCCGACGCCTGGCGCGTCCTGCCCGCCAACATCCGCGAGGACATCTACTCCGGGTTGCTGGCCAATGACATCGTGGGCTTTCACACCCGCTCTTACCGGCGCAACTTCCTGCAGTGCTGCAGCGATCTGCTCGACCTCGAGGTCGACTACGAGCGGGGCGTCGTGCTCTGCGAGGACCGCGAGGTATGGGTGCGCTCCTACCCGCTGCCGATCGACGCCGACTCCGCGCGGGCGGTGGCCGCCAGCGCCCGCGTCGCCGAGTTCGAGCGCGACCTGCTCCAACGCCGGCGCGACTTTTTGATCCTCCGCGTGGACCGAGCCGACCTGTCCAAGAACGTGCTGCGGGGGTTCTCCGCCTTCGACCTCTTCCTCGAGCAGCACCCGGAGTTCATCGAGCGGGTGACCTTCGTCTCCCAGCTCATGCCGTCGCGGACCGACGTCCCCGAGTACGCCGAGTACCTGCAGCGCATCGAGGCGCTGGTCGCCGTGGTCAACCACCGCCACGGGACCCCGGACTGGATGCCGATCCAGCTCAAGCTGCGCGACGACCTCGAGGAGGCGGTGGCGGCCTACAAGCACTACGACGTGCTGCTGGTCAACGCCATGTTCGACGGCATGAACCTGGTGGCCAAGGAGGGGCCGCTGGTCAACGAGCGCGACGGCGTGTCGATCCTGTCCGAGAACACCGGCGCCCACGAGGAGCTGGGCGAGTTCGCGCTGTCGGTCAACCCGTTCGACATCCAGGAGCTCGCCGACTCGATCCACGCGGCGCTGACCATGTCGGCGGCCGAACGGGCCCGGCGGATGCGGGGCCTGAAGGCGATCGTCACCCAGCGCGATCCCGGCAACTGGGTGGACGACCAGCTCGCCGACATGCGTGAGAAGGCGGGGGCCGACGAGCGCCAGGCGACCGCCTCGAGCTGAGCGCCGGCTATAGTCCTCGGCCGCCGATGGCCGTTGCCCCGCCCACCTATGACCTGCTGGTGATGCTCGACGCCGAGGCGCCCGAGGAGATGCGCACCGGGATCACCGAGGAGGTCCAGCGCCTCATCGAGCAGGGCGGGTCGATCGTCGGCCGCCACGACTGGGGGGTGCGCCGCACGGCGTATGAGATCGGCCATCGCGCCGACGCCGACTACCGCCTGTTCCAGCTCCAGGGACCGCCCGAGCTGCTGGAGACCCTCAACCGCACCCTGCGGATCACCGACGGCGTGATCCGCTACCGGATCGTCAAGCTGGCGCCGGGCACGCCCCCTCCGCCCGAGCCCCGCGCCCCCGAGGCGCGGCCCCCCGCGCGCGAGGCGGCCGAGGCCCCGGAGACCCCGCCCGAACCGGCGCCCGCGTCCTGAAGCCACGCGCCGACAGGCGCGTTTTTGGGCCACTTAGCGGGGTCGGCCAGTGGGCCTCTTGCGGTCGCCGTGGCCCCCGCCGGGCCCCGGACTAGACTCGCGGGCGACCCTCAGGCCGAACCAGCCAGCCGCGAAAGGAGCACTGTGGCCGCCACCAACATCAACCGCGTCGTCATGACCGGAAACCTGACCACCGATCCCGAGCTGCGGTCGCTGCCCAGCGGCACCTCGGTGTGCAAGCTGCGCGTGGCGTGCAACACGCGGCGCAAGAACTCGCAGAGCGGCGAGTGGGAGGACAAGCCCAACTACTTCGACGTCACCGTGTGGGGGGCACAGGGCGAGAACTGCGCGCGCTTTCTGTCCAAGGGCCGCCCGGTGGCCCTCGACGGGCGTCTGGAATGGCGCGAGTGGGAGACCCCCGAGGGGGCCAAGCGTCAGGCAGTCGATATCATCGCCGACTCGGTGCAGTTTCTCGGTGGGCGCGACGAGGCGTCCTCGGGCAACGGGTTCACGGCCGCCAAGGGTGCGGGGTCGGGCAGCGACATCCCCGTCGATCAGCGCGACTTCCAGCCCGCCGCGTCCCCGTCCGGCACCGGCGACGACGACATTCCCTTCTAGACGACCGCCCAGCAAGAGGACCGATGGCCAAGCAGCGAAGCCGAGGCAAGCCACCGCGCCGCCGCGACCGCAAGGGGGCGGGCGGGTCCGGTCGGCGCAAGCCGTGCCAGCACTGCCGCGACAAGATCGACCAGGTCGACTACAAGGACGTGGCGATGCTGCGCCGGTTCGTCTCGGACAAGGGCAAGATCCGCTCGCGGCGCATCACCGGCGCTTGCCGGCGACACCAGAGTCAGCTCTCGCGCGCGGTCAAGCGCGCCCGCGAGCTGGCGCTGCTGCCCTACGTGCACGACGGCCGTGAAGAGGGGCGCCGCGGCGGCTAGCCGCAGGTCGTGCCCGAGGCCATCCTCCTGCAGGACGTCGAGAACCTCGGCGAGCGGGGAGCCGTCGTCGACGTCTCCAAGGGCTACCTGCGCAACTACCTGATCCCGCGCCGCATGGCCCAGCCGGCCACGCGGGCGTCGGTCGCCGCCGCCCAGCGCCGCCAGGAGGCGCTCGAGCGCGCCCGGCGCGAGGCGGCCGAGCGGGCGCAGGAGACGGCCGCGCTGCTGAGCCGCACCGTCCTGACCATCACCCAGGCCGCGGGCGAGGACGGGCGCCTGTTCGGATCGGTGACCAGCCAGGATGTGGTCGACGCGATCCGCGAAGCGCGCGGGGTCAAGGTCGACCGTCGGCGGGTGCAGCTCGCCGAGCCCATCCGCGCGGTGGGCACCCACATGGTCGAGATCGAGGTCACGGAGGGCGTGTCCACCTCGGTCAAGACCATGGTCGTGGCCGCCAAGTAGCTCCGCTATCCGTCCTCCCCGTGCGCGAACATCCGTTCGTGCCGAGGAAAACGTCTGGTCAATGCGGCATCCCCTCCCGGCGGGGGCCGAAGCGCGACCTACACTCGCCCGACGATGAGCGTGCCCGCCGCCTCCTCTGATCGAATCGCGGGCAACGGCAGCGGCGAGGCCGGGGGACTGGCCCCGCCCCACAACCTCGACGCCGAGCAGTCGGTGCTCGGGGCGATCCTGCTCTCCGAGCGGGCCATGCACCCGCTGGTCATCGACGAGCGGCTGCGGCCGGAGGACTTCTACCGCGAGCGCCACCGGGTCGTCTACCGGGCGATGCTCGAGCTCTACGACGCCAGCGAGCCGATCGACGTGCTCACGCTCACCGACCGCCTGCGCCAGGGCGGCGAGCTCGAGGGGGTGGGGGGCAAGGCGGCGATCGACGCGCTCGCCGGGCCCGTGCCCGACGCCGCCAACGCCCCCAAGTACGCGCGCATCGTCCACGAGTACGCGCTGCTGCGACGCCTGCTGACCGCCTCCTATGAGATCCAGTCGGGCGTCTTCGAGCATCGCGACAGCCCGCGCGGGCTGGTGGAGCGGGCCGAGCGGGCGATCCTCGAGGTGGCCCAGGACGACCACCACGGCGACTTTCGCAAGGTCCACGACGTCCTGGCCGACGAGCTCAAGAAGCTCGAGCGGCTATCGCTCGAGGGCACGGCGCTCACCGGAACGCCCTCGGGCTTCAAGGACCTCGACGACATCACCGGCGGGTTTCAGCCCGGGAACCTGGTCGTGATCGCGGCGCGCCCGTCGATGGGCAAGTCGGCGCTGGTCGCCAACATCGCCGAGAACGCCTCCCTGGACCACGGCCGGTCGGTGGCCCTGTTCTCGCTGGAGATGTCCGAGGCCGAGCTCGCCCAGCGGTTCATCTCCTCCCAGGCGCGGATCAAGGGCGACGAGCTGCGCAAGGGCAAGGTGGCCGAGCAGCGCTGGCCCAAGATCGTGGAGGCCAGCTCCCGTCTGGCCCAGGCGCCGCTGTGGATCGACGACTCAAGCGACCTCGGCCTGCTCGAGATCCGGGCCAAGGCGCGGCGCCTGCACAGCCAGCATCCGGGCGGCCTGAAGCTGATCATCGTCGACTACCTGCAGCTCATGCGCGCCGAGCGGGGCGTCGAGAACCGCGTCGAGCAGATCGGCCAGATGTCGCGCGGGCTCAAGCTGCTGGCGCGGGAGCTCGACACCCCGGTCATTGCCCTTTCCCAGCTCAACCGCTCGGTCGAGGCCCGCACCGACAAGCGGCCGATCCTGTCGGACCTCAGGGAAAGCGGTTCAATCGAGCAGGACTCGGACGTCGTCGTGTTCATCTACCGCGACGACTACTACAACCCCGACGACTCAGAGCGTCCGGGCGAAGCCGACCTGATCATCTCCAAGCACCGCAACGGCGCCCTGGGCACCGTCCGGCTCACCTTCCAGAGCGACTATCCGCGGTTCATGGGCTACATCCCGCCCGAGCGCGTCGCGTGAGCTGTCCCTACGGCCAGTGCGACGGCAGCGGCTTCCTCATCGACGAGGAGGCCAACCTCGCCCGCGACTGCCGCTGCCGCGCCTCGCGGGTGGCCCGGGCCCGGGCCCGGACGCTGTCGGCGGTGATCCCCCGGCGCTATCGCCACGTCGCGTTTGACCGCCCCCCGGTCACCCACCTCGCCGCCCCGGTGGTGGCCGAGGTGCGGCGCTTTTCCCAGCACATCGAGGAGCGCCTGGACGAGGGACGCGGGCTGTGGATGTTGGGCGAGGTGGGCACGGGCAAGACCACGCTGGCCATGCTCGTCTCCCGCGCCGCGCTCGATGCCGGCCGCTCGGTGGCGATCTACTCGATGCCACGCCTGCTGAACCTGATCCGCGACTCGATGGACTCGGCCGGGTCCAAAGCCGAGCTCCTCGACCGGCTG
This sequence comes from Actinomycetota bacterium, assembly GCA_005883215.1. Taxonomy (GTDB): domain Bacteria; phylum Actinomycetota; class Thermoleophilia; order Solirubrobacterales; family Solirubrobacteraceae; genus AC-64. The sequence continues at coordinate 14,305 of VAYS01000032.1, read as the reverse complement.
GGGGCCGTCGACCTGCTCCACCTAGACGATCTCGGCGCCGAGAACCGCACGGAGTGGGTGCTCGAGCAGCTCTACTCGATCGTCAACTCGCGCTATGAGGATGAGCGCTCGGTCGTGGTCACCACCAACCTTGCCCCTGACGAGCTGCGCGAGCAGATCGGCGCGCGCACGGTCTCGCGCCTGATCGAGATGTGCGGCGATCCGCTTCCCCTGTTCGGTCCCGACCGGCGCCGGGAGCTGCGTCTGGGGGCCGACGCGCTCGGGGATTCGTTCGCCTCCGAGCTGCCGGGCGCGTAGCGCGCCGAGTCGGCTAGGGGGGCCCGGGGCCCCGGGGATAGGCAAACCCCACCCCATACACTCCCCCTGTGCCTGGCATCGTGATAGTAGGCGCCCAGTGGGGCGATGAAGGCAAGGGCAAGGTGACCGATCTGCTCGCCGAGCAGGCCGATGCCGTGATCCGCTTTCAGGGCGGAAACAACGCCGGGCACACGATCGTCCGCGGCACCGAGGAGTGGAAGCTTCACCTGGTCCCGTCGGGGATCCTCTATCCCCGCAAGCTGTGCGTGATCGGCAACGGCGTGGTCCTCGATCCGCGCGTGCTCATAGAGGAGATCGACCATCTGCGCGCTCGCCGCGTCGACGTCGGAAGCCTGAAGATCTCCGCCAACGCCCATCTGATCATGCCCTACCACCTGCTCCTGGACTCGGCGGGCGAGGCCCGGCTGGGAAAGCTTCAGATCGGCACTACCCGGCGCGGGATCGGGCCCTGCTACGCCGACAAGGCGGCGCGCCTGGGCATCCGTGTCCAGGACCTCCTCGACGAGACGATCCTCAAGAAGAAGATCACCGCCGCGCTCGAGCCCAAGCGCCTGTCCCTGCGTCCCTTCGCCAAGGACCCCTCGCTGGACCTGCACGCCATGACCGAGGAGTACGTGACCTACGGCCACCGCCTCGAGCAGCACATCGCCGACACCGCCCGCACGGCCTGGGAGCTGCTGGACCAAGGGCGGACCGTCCTGTTCGAGGGCGCCCAGGGCGCGATGCTGGACATCGACCACGGCACGTATCCGTTCGTGACCTCGTCTAACCCGGTCGCCGGAGCGGCGTGTGTCGGGGCGGGGGTCGGGCCCCGCGACATCGACGAGGTGTGGGGCGTGTCCAAGGCCTACACCACGCGCGTGGGAGCCGGGCCGTTCCCCACCGAGATCCACGATGAGCTAGGCGACGTGCTGCGTCAGCGGGGCGGCGAGTTCGGGACCACCACCGGCCGCGCCCGGCGGGTGGGGTGGCTGGACCTCGTTGCGCTGCGCTACGCGGCGCGGCTCAACACGCTGACCGCGCTGACGGTGACCAAGCTCGACGTGCTGTCGGGGCTCGAGACCATCGACGTCTGCGTGCGCTACCGGGGAGCCGAGGACGCCCAGTTCGACCACTTCCCCTATCACCAGTCGGTGCTGCACCACGCCGTGGGCGAGACCGAGCGCCTACCCGGCTGGGAGGAGGACATCGGCGAGTGCCGCCGCGAAGCCGACCTCCCGCCGGCCGCGCGCGACTACCTGCGCTTTGTCGCCGAGTTCACCGGGGTTCCCATCGCCCTGATCGGCGTCGGCCCGGGCCGCGACCAGGTGATCTGGACCGAGCACGGCCAGCGCTCACGCCTCGGCGCTTCACCGGGCGCCGCGGGCACGGAGAGGATGCCGGCTCGGCCCTCGGGCCGGGCGGCGGCCTGAGCCTGCCGCGTCGGCAAGAACCGCCGCTCACGTGGCGGTCCGGTCAAGGCCGCCGGCTCGCTCGGGCTCATCCTGACCCTCTGCTCCGGCAGAGACCTCGAGTACCCGTCGCTCGCCGCGACGTAGAAGACGCAGCGCCAGCCCGACGCTCGAGAGCAGCGCCAGCGTGGTGAGCGTGATCTGCACGCTGAGCAGCCCCTGTTCGGTCCAGTAGACGTCGTCGAGCTCGAGCAGCAGCGCCGACTCGTCCAGAGTGAGCGCCGAGCCGACCCCGAACGGGATCGCCAGCCAGGCGTCCAGACGCTGATCGCGGGAGAGGATCGAGGAGCCGCCCGCGACCAGGGCGATGACGATGCCGGGTACGAAGTGGTGGATGTGGCGCTTGCCGAGGACCACGTCGCCCATCGGGCCCAGGCGCCCGCGGCCGCGCAGGGCATAGGTGAGCGCCCGCACCAGCCCGAAGGTGATGGTGAACGAGGCCACCAGGTTGAGCAGGGCCGTCTCGCCCCGGGGGCCCTCGCGGTAGCCGGCGACCGCCACCTCGACGGTCTGACGCGCCGCCTCCTCGGCGGCGTCGATTACGTCGTCGGCTTCGGCCGGCAGCGGCGCCGAGCCCCGGCGCCAGACGCGGGCGAGCTCGCCGACCACCACGGCAGCGGTGCCACCGAGGGCGACGACGCCGAGGGCCAGGGTCCGCCGCTCGAGCCGCAGCCGCGCCGCCCGCGGTCGACTCCACGGCGAGCGCCTCATCTGCTCCCGGTGCGCGGGCACATGCGCAACCGCGCACGCAGGGTCAGGTGCGGCGTCCCGCGTCCCAGCACGACGGCGCTGACCAATCGCCGGCCGCTCGGGAGCAGGTCGGCCGGCAGTCGCAGGCGGTAGGGCGCCCGCCGTGCCGTGCCCGCCGGTCGCCCGTTCACGCGGTAGCGCACCCGCACCGGGCGGCCGGCCGGCCGCCCGGAGAGAGACGCCACCACCGGCCCGCGCGCGCAGCCCCGACCGCGCCGGAACGACAGGCGGAGGGCGATCCGGTGGCCGTGGCGGCGGCGATGTCTCCCGGGCGGTTGACCTCCCGGGCGCGCCGGGGTCGGCGCCAGCCGGATCGACAGGCGGTCGACCAGGTCGCGGTAGGCGTCGAACGCGGCCTTGGGCGAGTAGTCGTCGTGGAGCAGCCCGAACTGCTGCTGGAAGTTGGGGGAGCTGCTGTCGGCGTCGCGGAGGTCAAACCAGCGATAGTCAGAGACGTTGTAGGTGCCCCGGAAGTCGTCGAACGCGCTGACCATCGTCTGCAGCACGGTCCGCTGCATCGCCTCGCTCCGGCTGGGGCTGGTGGGCCAGCCGTTCTCCTCCACGTAGATCGGCGTCGGCGCCCCCAGGCCGGCGACGCCCATGTAGCAACGCAGCGAGCTGAGCGCGTTTACGATCGCGTCGCGCTCGCCCCCGGGGGTATCGAGAGGCGGGAAGAAGGTGCCGGGATATACGTCGAGCCCGACCCAGTCGACGGCCGCCGCGAACGCCGGGCCTCCGCTGGTTTTGAGGTAGGTCCAGAACGACTGCTCGTCGGCCGGATCGGTCCGGTAAAACCAGTTAAAGCCGACTCGCAGCTGGCGATAGCCGTCGCGGTCGGCCTCGTCGTGGGCGGCGATCACCCCCTGAACGAGCGCGTCGCGCGCGCCGCGGTAGGCCCCGTCGGAGGAGTCCTGCGACGCGGTGAAGTTGACCTCGTTGGTGACCTGGACGCCCACCACGCCGGGGTCCGAACCGAATCGGCGCACGGCCTCGCGCACGAACGCCACCCAGCCGGGTATGTCGCCCTCCTGCCCGCTGGCCGGGTGGTAGCGCAGCTGCAACTCGACCTGAAAGCCGCGGACCGTGTAGCGGTGGGCGAGCGCCAGGAAGCGTTCGATTCCCGCCTCACCGTCTGACCAGAAGAAGCGGTGAAGCCGGAGGACGAAGGGGGCGCCGGCGGGAGCCAGGTGCCCGAGGGCGGACAGCGTGGCGTTCTGGTCTTCGGGCTTGGCCGAGGCGGGCATGCCCACCTGCCCGGCGACCGCGCCCGGGGTGATGCCAAAGCGCATCGGCGGTCCCGGAAGCCGGGCGACCATGGCGCCGGGGGGCTCGCCCAGGCAGTCCGGCGATGACTGAGACGCGGCCCCCGGGGCCCCGGCCAGCGCGGCGGCGCTAGCCCCCAGGAGCACGGCGAGGATCGTCCAGCCCTTCACCGGCGCCGACGCCCTCCCCGCGGGGGGCCGGCGGCCAGCCGCGTCAATGCCTGGACCACGCGCTCGCCCGCGCGCCCGTCGCCGTAGAGCTCCGGACGAATCGCCGGTGCCGGCAGCCGCAGAGCGGCCCGCGCCGCCTGGGCATCGAGATCCACGAGCGTGTTCCAGCCTAGGCGAACCGTCTCCTCCCATTCGGTGCGGTCGCGCAGCGTCACGCACGGCACCCCCGCCAGGTAGGCCTCCTTCTGCACCCCGCCCGAGTCGGTGAGCACGGCCCGGCAGTGGCACAACAGCGAGGTGAAGTCGAGGTAGCCGAGCGGCTCGCACAGGCGTATCCCCGGTGCCCCGGCCAGGCGATCGAGCAGTCCGGCGGCGTCGAGGCGCACCCGGGTGCGCGGGTGCAGGGGCAGCACCAGCGGCTCGTGCACGCCTCCCAGCAGCTCGACGGCGGCGCGCAGGCGGTTGGGGTCATCGACGTTGCCGGCCCGGTGAAGCGTGGCGAGCAGGAACTCGCCCGAGCGCACCCCGAAGCGCTCGAGCACCTCCACCCGCTCGCGCGCCCGCGGCTGGAGCAGCACCGCGACGTCCACCATGACGTCGCCCACCACCTCGATCACCCCGGCAACCTTCTCGGCCCGAGCGTTGGCCAGCGCCGCCTCCGAGGAGCACAGCAGCAGGTCGGACACGTGATCGGCGACCAGTCGGTTGAGCTCCTCGGGCATCGTGCGATCGAAGGACCGCATACCCGCCTCGACGTGGGCCACACGCATCAGCAGCTGGGCCCCGGCCAGGGCGCCGGCCAGCGTGGAGTTGGTGTCGCCGTAGACGAGCACGACGTCGGGGGCGATCTCGGCCAGCAGGAGCTCGAGGGCGCCAAGCATGGCCGCCGTCTGCGCCGTGTTGGAGCCCCCGCCCAGGCCGAGCTCGCGGTCGGGCGGTGGCACGGCCAGCTCGCGGACGAAGATCCCCGACAGCTCGTCGTCGTAGTGCTGGCCGGTATGGATCAGGACCTCCTCGTGTTCGCGGCGCAGGGGCCCCGAGACCGCGGCGGCCTTGACGAACTGCGGCCGGTTGCCGATGACCGTGGCGACGCGCATCCGGAGGCTCAGCCGGATGCGAGCTCGGCCTGGATGCTCTCGCCCAGGCGGGACCGTGCTCGCGCGGTCACCGGTCCCTCGGACGGTAGCGTGTGGTCCTCGATCCGGCTCACCGGCAGGACCTCCCGGACCGTCGAGGCGACGAACGCTTCCTCGATCGCGCCGAGCTCCTCGACGGCGAGGGGGGTCTCCTCGACGCCGGCCGCGGCGATCAGCCGGCGGCGGGTGATCGAGTCGAGCAGATGCTCGCTCAAGGGCGGGGTCAGGATCCGTCCCTCCCTAACCCAGTAGAACGACGCGGTGGGAGCCTCCAGCACGCGCCCATGCGGGGTGTGCAGGAGCGCCTCGTCGAAGCCCCGCTCGCGGGCCAGCCGCGTGGCCAGCATGTTGGCCGCATAGGACAGGGACTTGACCCCGTCGAGCACGCGCGTCGGGGCGTAGGCGACCAAGCCCAGCGACAGCGCGCCGGGCAGCTCGGGCAAGGGCTCGAGCAACGCGATGCGCCGACCCCCCCGGGTGACCACCAGACGCAGCAGTGCCTCCACCGGGCCGGCCCCCTCGAGCAGCAACGCGACGTCGGCCCGCATTGCGGCGGCGTCGAACCCGAGGCGCAGGTTGGCCGCCGAGCCCGTCATGCGCTCCAGGTGGGGCCCGAGATCAAGCGCGCGACCGCCATAGACCCGGATGACCTCGAACACGCCGTCGCCGCGCAGCAAGCCCTCGTCGGTGACCGGGATGCACGCTTCGGGCAGGGCGACAAGGCGCCCGTCCAGACTGGCCCTGTCCAGCGCGGCGTCGATGCGCGCAGTCTAGGGGCCGACCTCCCCGGCGCCGCCGCCGGGCGCCGCCACCGCGGCCGGGTGGGCCCGGGCCCTAACCCGCGATCGCCCCCTCGCCGACGGGCACGAATTCACGGATCAGCTCGGCGAGCCGCGCGGGCTGATCCACCGGCACGAACGTGTAGGAGTCGGCGATCGGCTCAACGCGGGCGTCGGGGAGGACCTGGGCGAGCCGCTCGGCCAGGCTGAGCGGGAAGAAGCGGTCTTCGACGGCCCAGGCGAGCAGCACCGGGCGCTGGAAGCCGCCCAGGCCCGCCGCCGCTTCCACCGTGTAGCGGCTATCCACCCCGCGCAGGAACTTGCGTAGGTCGCGGCGGATATCCGCGTCGCCTAGCGCCGGCGCCAGGGCGGCGTCGACCACTTCGTCGGGCACGCCGCGCTTGCTCAGCCAGCCCAAGGCGAGCGGAAGACGGCGCATCGCACGCACGTTCATGGTCCGAATGATCGCCGTGCCCGAGCCGGGCAGACGTGCCAGCCATTGCAGGTAGCGGAAGGCGGGCGGGAAGAAACGCTCAAAGGCGTCACACGATGTGAGCACGAGCCGTCCGATCCGCTCCGGCCGGCGTACCGCGGCAATCTGGGTGAGCGCGCCACCGGTGTCGTTGGCCACCAGCGTCGCCTCCTCGAGCTCGAGCCCGGCGAGAAAGTCGCCGATCAGATCAGCGCATCCGGCGGGGGACAGGTCGGCGTCGGACCGCATGGGCACCGCGTGGGCGCCCAAGGGCCAGTCGGGGGTGATGCACCGGTAGCGGTCGCTCAGGCGCGGCACCACCGATTGCCACAGGCTCCCGTTGACGAGCAGCCCGTGGACGAAGACCAGCGGGGATCCTCGCCCCACCTCCCGATACCGGATCGGCCCCCCCGCCAGCTCGATCTGATGTACGTCTCCCAGTTGCCCTTGTGGATCCATGTCTGATGCCTCCTGCCGGCCCGCGGGCCCGCGCTTGATTCCGAGCCTACATCCAGCCTGTATGTTACATACTCTCTGTATGGAGGTGGGATGGGCGCGTGCTCGGGTGGCGTGTGTGGCCCGCGATTAGCCGGGTAATCCCGCAGGACCCCAACCTCGAAGGAGACCGACCCCATGGCTGAAGTCTCGGCGCGCAACGCCAAGCTGATCCAGTACCTCACCGAGGCCTACGGAAAGGAAAGGCAGCTCGAGACGGCGCTCGAGGCGCACATCGGGCTGACCAACAAGGCCTCCTACAGGCGACGGCTGCAAGACCACCTCAAGGAGACCAAGCAGCACGCTCGCGAGGTCGAGCGGCGCATCAAGGCGCTCGGGGGCGCGGTCGACGGCCTCAACATCCCCGTTCCCGACCGCGTGTCTGAGCTCGCCTCAGAGGTGGTTCTACGCGGGGTGACCGTGGCCCAGAAGGGCATGGCGCTGGCCCAGGGGCCGATACACGCCCTACGCGGAGCCGAGGACCGGGAGAGGATGCTCAGGAACGCGAGGACCGAGTACGCCGAGGAGGCTCGGGAGATCGCCACCTACCGCGCCATCGAGGCCCTCGCCGACGTGGTGGGCGATCGCGACACGCAGCAGCTGGCGCGCACGATCCTGCGCGACGAGCAGCGCATGGCGGCGTTCCTGGAAAAGGAGATCCCGCGCCTCACCAAATCGGTCGCCCAGGCGCAGATCCCGGCGGCGCAGCGCAACGGCGGCCGACGGCGCCGTACGCGCTCTTCGCGATCGACCGGACGACGCACCACGAGCCGCTCGCGGCGCACCTCGGGTGCGCGCTCCTCGGGTACCGCGCGCGCCCGGGCGTAGCTCGCGCTAGCGTCTCCGCGATCGACCTGGCCAGCGCCGTCGGTCGCGGCGGCGACTGGCCGGTGCGATGCTGCTGCCGACCGCCGCTGGCGGTCAATCGATCGATGCCGCCCCTGGGACTCGAACCCAGAACCTTGGGCTTAAGAGGCCCCTGCTCTGACCAGTTGAGCTAGAGCGGCGAGGAGCGCAGGCGCTCGCAGGGCAGTGTAGCCCGGCCCCCCGCCCCGCTCGCGGGCGGTGGCTCAGCCCGTCGGCTGGTTGGCTGCCGACGCGCCGCTGGTGCCCTGCTTCTTGGCCTGGTCCAGCTGCTGCTTGAGCGAACTGCGCTGGGCGGACGGAGCGAGGCTCACCGCCTTGGCCGAGGCCAGGTCGCCCTTGCGGCTCTGGCCGGCCAGGTAGGAGAAGGCGGCGAGCTGGGCGTAGACGGCGTAGCTGGGTCGCGCGGCGGAGACGATCTCCGCGGCCCGGGCCGCCCCCGCATAGTCGCCCAGAGCGCCCTGGCCCCCCAGGGCCTGGAGCATTTCGTTGGCCAGGTTCGCGTCGGGACGAGGAGGGTTGAGCGCCAGGTAGCGATCCCACGCCGTCTTGACCTGGCCGAGCTCGCTGCGGCCCTTGGGGGTGAACGTGCCCTGCGTCTGGCTGTAGTTGTCTCCGGTTCCCGCCAGCTGGAAGCGCAGATGTGCCAGCTGCGCCCACACCGCGGGATTGTTAGGGGTGCGCGTCGCCTGCTGCTCGGCCGCCTTCACGCGGCTGTCAAAGCCATTGCTCGACGAGCCCCCGCCCCCCTTGAAGGCATCCAGGAGGCCCCCCGAGGTATTGCCGCCGATGCCGAAGAACACCAACCCGCCGCCCATCAGGATGGCAAGCAGCAGGTAGATGGCCTGTATCGTGCGCCGCCGGCCGCGGCCTCTGAGGTCGAAGAGCATGGTCTAGGGAGACGCGCTCGCCCCGCCCGCCTCTGTGGCATGAGCACGCTCGGCGCGGCGGACGATCACCGAGGCCACAAGGATACTCAGCTCATAGAGGACCAGAATCGGGAGCATCTCGAGGATCATCGTGATCAGATCGCCCGGGGCGATGGCCGCCACCACGGCGGCCAGGACGATCGCGTAGCGCCGGTTGGCCCGCAGCTGCTTGGGGGTCACCACACCGGACTGAACGGCGGCCAGGATTCCGACCGGCACCTGGAAGACCAGGCCCAGCACCACCAGCGTGAGGGCCACGAAGCGGTAGTAGTCACGAGCCTGGACCAGCACGTTGAACGAGTCGCTGTTGAAGTTCTGCAGGAACTTCACCGCCGCGGGCAGGACAATGAAGTACCCGAACACCACCCCGGCTATGAACAGGACCGGGATGCTCAGCATCAGGGGAAACGCGACCTTGCGCTCGCGCGGGCTAAACGCGGGCAGGATGAACGCGTAGAGCTGAAACAGGATCACCGGCGCCGCGAACAGCACCGCGAAGTACAGCGCTACGGTGACCGTCGAGCTGAACGGCTCCCCCACGCCCAGGGTCACCGGCTTGTTCCCGCTCGGCGTGCGGGGTAAGCGGGCCACGGCGGACTGCAGCTGGGCCTCGCTGGCCTGCAGCTGGCGGCGCACCGCGGGCGCCAGCCCGCTGTCGGGTCGACTGAGCACGGCGTCACGCGCGGCCGAGGCCTGGGCCAGCGCGCGTACCGCCTGCTGGGTGATCGCGATCTCTCCCAGCGGCCCCCGGCCCTTCTGAATCGCCTTCTGGGTCTGGCGGTCCAGGGGCTTGTTGACCACGTGCAGGAGCGGGCCGTTCTGCCACAGGCACACCCCGAACGCCACCACCAACGCCGCGACGGCGACGATCAGGCGGGTGCGCAGCTCGTCGAGATGATCGACGAGGCTTAGTCGGTCCTCGTGGCCGATGACCCGGAGGGCGCTCGCCATGCGAGCTTCAAGGGTACCGGGGCGCCGGCCCGCCAATTGGGGCTCTATGCGCGTGCGTAGCACATCCGCGGTGGAGGCTCAAGTTCTGTGCACCAGTGTCCGATGAGTGCTCCCAGAGGTCCAAGATGGCGCCCCAGCCCGAGTCAGAGAACAAGGTCCGGCACGTCGTTCTGCCCAGCGGACGCACGATCGAGGTCGTGTACTTCGCCGAGCGGACGGAGGCGCATGGACGCCCCGCCGACGAGCAGGTCGACCTGCATCTGTGCGGTACCTGCGGCTCCGAGCTCGTCTACCCGGTCGACTGGGAAGAGGAGGGCTCGACCCACTGGCGCGTCGTGTTGCGTTGCCCCAACTGCGAGTGGACGGGCACCGGCGTCTTCGAGCAGGAGGTCGTCGAGCGCTTTGACCTCGAGCTCGATCACGGCACCGAGGTCCTGGTCTCCGACCTCCAGCACCTGACGCGGGCCAACATGGAAGAGGATGTCGAGCGCTTCATCACTGCGCTGCACGGCGACCACATCCTCCCGACCGACTTCTAGACCTCGGGGACCGACCCGAGCAGGCCGGCTCGGGGTCAGATCACGCGTAGCGCTCGACCACGCCCTGGGCCACCAGCTCGAGCAGGGTCCGCCGCCCGCCGTCGGCGCCACCGTCCAGGCCGCGCTTGGCATCGGCCACCAGGTCAAGCGCCCGCTGGCGCGTCTGCGCCAGGGCGCCGCAGGCCTCGATGCGCCCGCACAGCACCTCGGCCTCGGGGGGAGTGAGATCGCGCAGCCCCCGTCCGGCGACGTCCGGATCACATTCCCGGGCCAAGATCAGCGGCAGCGTCACCGTGCCGTCGAGCAGGTCGGCCCCGCGGGGCTTGCCCGTGCGCTCGGGCGGTCCGGTGATGTCGAGTACGTCGTCGAGCAGCTGGAAGGCCAAGCCCACGCGCGCCCCGAAACCGGCCAGCCGGGTGATCGCCTCACGCGGGGCGCGCCCCGCCTCGGATGCCAGCATGCCCAGGCGACAGGCAGCTTCGAACAGGCTGGCGGTCTTGAGCGTGCAGCGCTCGAGGTAGCGCTCGACCGTGATGTCCTCCCGCCAGGCGTCCTCGCGCTGGAGCAGCTCGCCCCGGGCCAGATCCGAGCTCGCACGCGACAGGGCGCGCAGCTGCCCGTCGTTGGCGTTGGCGGCCAGCTCGGCAAACGCCCGGGCAAACAGCAGGTCGCCGGTGGCCGCGGCCATCTCCCGGCCCTGGGTAGCCACCACTGTCGGGTTCCCGCGCCGCAAATCGGCCCCGTCGAGGATGTCGTCGTGGACCAGCGTGGCGCTATGGATGAGCTCGACGGCTACCGCAGCGCGCACGATCTCCGCGGACGGACGCTTGGCGCCGTCTGTCGCCTCCGGGTGATCCGGGGCGGCGGCGATCAATACCAGCAGCGGTCGCAGGCGCTTGCCGCCAGCGGCGATCGTCATCGCCGCGGGCTCGGCCAGCGGACCGGCGGGCGCGGCGGCCAGCTCCCGCAGGCGCGACTCGACGGCGGCCAAGCCATCGCGCAGCCAGGTGCCGCCCGCGCGCAGGACCCCGTCGACCTCTGCCCCGGTTTGCGTCGCCGCCTGGCTCACGAGACCGTCCCCACGTGAAGGGCGATTATGCCCCCAGCGGTGATCAACCAGCGGATCTGCTCGAGCCCCGCCCGCTCCATCGTCGCCGCCAGCTGGCGGGGGGCGGGAAAGCGCTGCACCGACGCGGGCAAGTAGTGGTAGGCGTCCGAGTCGCCGGTCAGCTTTCCCAGCGCCGGGATGAGTCGGTCGAACCACACCTGGTGAAACCATGACAGCGGAGGCTTGGTCGGTGTCGTGATCTCGAGCACGACCACGCGTCCCCCGGGTCTGACCACGCGCGCCATCTCGGCCAGACCCCTTAGCAGATCGGAGAAGTTGCGGGCCCCGAAGCCGACGGTGGCGGCGTCAAAGGCCCCGTCGGGAAAGGACAGCGCCAGCGCGTCGGCCCACTCGAAGCGCGCTCCTGGGGCCTTGGCCCGGGCCCGCTCGAGCATCGACTCGGAGAAGTCCACCCCCACCACCTCGCCCTGGGGTCCCACGCGCCGGGCCAGCTCGATCGCCAGGTCGCCCGTGCCGGTGGCCACGTCGAGCGCTCGGTCCCCCGGCCCCAGCGCGGCAAGGTCGGCGGCGCGACGGCGCCAGCGATGGTGAAGCCCGGCGGTCATGACCGAGTTCATGACGTCGTAGACCGAGGCGATGCGGTCGAACATCGCCCGCACCTGCGCCGCTTCTAGCGTGCCGGTGGGGGAAGGGGATGGGCTCATGGGGAGGCGGCGCGCGCCACCCGATTGCGCTACTTGGACTTCAGGTGCGACAGGAAGTACACCAGCGCGTTGAACTTCTGCGGCGGCAGGCACGAGACCGCGCTCTGGCCGGGCCCCTGGGTCCCGCACTCCTGAAACGGCGGCATCGGCGAGGTGGGGTTGGTCAACGTGCGCGCGATCGCCTGGGCCGGGAGCCGCGTGCCGATGTCCTTCAGCGGCGGCCCGGGGCCGTCGTTGCCGTTGTCGCCGATCTTGTGGCAGGCCAGGCAGCCCGACTGGGCCGCCACCTGGCGCCCGGCGTTGAACTGGGCGACCACGGCGGGCCCCTGTTGCATGACCGCCGGCGGCGTCTTGAGGTCGATCGACGTCGGCGACCCGGCGTTGGCCCCCTGGTAGGTGAGGTAGGCCATGGCCGCGATCACGAAGATGCCGGTCAGGGTGGCGATTGGCCGGCGCTCGGGGCGACGTTCGGGCCCGCGGTCATAGAAGGGCAGGAGGATGAGCAGGATCAGGCAGACCGTCGGGATCCCGATCATCGCCAGCCCGGTGAACGACGGCGGCTTGATCACCCGCAGCAGCTCGAACAGGAAGAAGAAGTACCACTCCGGGCGAGGGGTGTAGGTGGTGGTGGTGGGGTTGGCCTTGGGCCCGAGCTCGGCCCCCAGCACCAGCGACAGCGAGATGATCACCACCATCACCACCGCGGCCATCGCCGCGTCCTTGGCCACGGCGTAGGGGAAGAACGGCTTGCCCTGGGACTTCAGGACCGCGTAGTCGCGGAGGTACTCCTCCTTCTCGCCCTGGTTCATGAGCGCGGGTGGCCGGCGGCGGCGGTAACTGGCACGCCGCTAGGCCTCGGTGGTGCGCAGGTCGGACTCGGGCTCGGCCTTCAGCCACGGGGGCGCGGTCGTCCCCAGCTTGGCCACCAGGTAGAGGTGGGCGCCGATCAGGGCGGCGATCGCCCCCGGTATCAAGAGCATGTGAATCGCATAGAAGCGCGACAGCGTGGTGGCGGTGAAGTCCGGGCCGGCCCGGAGGAAGTCGGCTAGGTAGGGGCCGACCAGGGGCCCCGAGCCGTTGATGTTGACCGCCACCACCGAGGCCCAGTAGGAGCGCTGATCAAACGGCAGCAGGTAGCCGGTGAGGGCCATCATCAGCGTCAGCACCAGCAGCACCACGCCGATCACCCAGTTGAGCTCGCGCGGGTACTTGTAGGCGCCGAAGAAGAACGTCCTCCCCATGTGCAGGAAGATCAGGATCAGCATCATCGACGAGCCCCACTTGTGCATGCCCCGGACAAAGGCCCCGAGGAACGCCTCGTTGGTGATGTAGCGCGCGGACTCGTAGGCGTGGGTGGGCGAGGGGTCGTAGTACATCGCCAGGAACACCCCGGTCACCGCCTGGGAGAGGAAGGCGAACATCGTCGCCGACCCCAGCGTGTAGAACCAGTTGGTGCCCTTGGGCACCTTGCGGAACATCAGCCAGCGCATGCCGCCGCTAAGCGATGTGCGCTCGTCGACCCAGTCCACGGCCGTGGTGCCCGCCTCACGGGCGGCGTCGATTCGGCCCACCGGGCCGTTTGCAGTCCCCGGGCGAGGTGGCTTGGGCCGCAGGGCGGCGGGCAGCGGCGGGGCGGGCAGCTTGGGCAGCCTCACGTTCCCTTCAGCTTCCTGGTCGTGGGGCGCGACGGATACAGGTACTGGCCGATCCCGTCCAGGGGCTCACCCGGGTCACGGGGGGAGAAGATGCGCAGGTGACTGTTGACGCTGAACCGGGGGCCGACCTCGACGCGGTCGCCGACGATGCGCGTGTAGAAGCGGTCCAGCGGCCGCACCGGCGGACCCCCAGTGCGCTGACCGCGGAAGTCATAGACGCCGCCGTGACAGGGGCAGATGAAGCGCCGGGAGGCGGGCACGAAGCGCACGGGACAGCCGGCGTGCATGCAGCGCGTGGAGATGGCGACGATCTGGTTGAACCAGCGCGACGGCTCGGCGTCGATGGCCGGGTTGCGCTTGCGCATATAGATGGTCGTCTTGCCCACCTCGCCGATCCCCGGCGTCAGCGTGATCACCTTGGGCACATAGGTGTCGATGGGAAAGTCGCCCACCGTGCCGGCGTCCTCCCAATGGGGACGGTGACCCTGGAAGACGGGGCCCAGGGCGAAGCCGAGCGCCGGCAGGGTGAATGCCCCCGCCGCGACGGCGCCGGCCGCGTGGACGCTGCCGGTCATGAACCGCCGCCTGGTGACCGTCTCCCCCGGAAACGCACCGGGGATGTGGCGGTCGGCTGCGTACTTGGACTTGTGCTTGGGGTCGTCCATCTGGGCGGCGCCCGGGGCCGGCGATCGGCGCCGAGGGACGCCAGAGAATACCGTGGGGGCGACCCCGGCCGGGCGCAGGGGAAGTCCTCCAACCC